>CAZUDB010000046.1:0-29712 GCA_964619055.1 uncultured Rhodospirillaceae bacterium | reverse complement strand
AAACACGGGCGCCACCACCCACTCCATATCGTGCGAAAAATACGATACGTTATCGCAAATTCGCCTATCAAAGCGTCAACACCGCGCTGCTGGGCGAGACCGTTACCCGGGCGTACGGCACGTCATTGCCCAATCTTATGTCCGCGCTCATCTGGCGTCCCGCTGGGGCTGCGGATGCGTACTGGCGTACCTACACCCGTGACGATGACGTATCTGCCTATTGCTGCCTTTACGCGCGACCCGTCGACTGGCTTCGGGTCGGCCGTTTCCTCTTGAACAACGGAACGCCGGGCAGGCCATTCCTCCCGGCGGACCTTTGGTCAAGGCTTTTCGATCCGGACTTGCCATCCGCTGAGCGCCGCGAAGGCGCGTATGGCTGGCATCTTCGCCATGACGTTCTTGACCGCGCCGGCGAGATCGTGACGGGAGAGTTTTCCTATTTCATGGGGCACAATGGTCAGATGCTCTATCTGATACCCGAGCATGATTTGGTTATCGTGCGTTTCGGACACGAAACGCAGCGTCTTCATTCGACTGTCTATGAGCTCATTCCGGAACCTTGGTCAGTCGCTGGTTCCAATCCCGGCTAGGTCTAAGTGGTCGCGAAGTTCGTCCTTCTCCACACCGTTGCAATACGTCCGAATGATCTCCAGGGAGCGAGCGGAATCGGCGAACGCTGGCAATGACGTGCATTGACGACGTTCTCGGAATTCATCCCAATGGCTGCTCCCTGCTACCAGCGGCCTTCGGACCTTCGCGGCGGGGGGTGTCCGCATAGGGTGCGATGCTGGTCCTTAGCGCTGACGCGTCGTACCCGCTGGCACGGGCAGCGATGATCGCCTTGAGGCGCCGCCAATCGGTGGCAGAGACCCCTGCGGCTTTCGCCAACGCGCATGCCATAAACACGCACGCGCGGTGGCCGAAGCTTGTGCCGCTTAGAACCGTTTCGGTTCGATCACATCGCTAGCCGGCGTCGGTGGCCAATTGCATCTTGATGATCTTGTCCGGGTCGTCGACTTGGCCGTTTTGCGAAGCCGCGCCTTTCTTGATGGCGTCCACATGCTCCATGCCATCGATAACCCGCCCCCAAACGGTGTACTGACCATTGAGGTGGGATGACGGTGCGAACATGATGAAAAACTGGGAATCGGCACTGTCCGGCAGGTTGGAGCGGGCCATGCCGACGGTGCCGCGGACAAACGGTGCTTCGCTGAATTCCGCGTTTAGCTTCTGCCCCGAGCCGCCCCGGCCGGTTCCCGTGGGGTCGCCGGTTTGGGCCATAAAGCCGTCGATGACACGGTGGAACACGACGCCATCATAGAATCCTTCACGAACGAGGGTCTTGATCCGCTCCACGTGCGTGGGCGCCAAATCGGGACGCATCTCGATCGTGACCCGACCATCCTTCAAATCCATGTAGAGGGTGTTCTCCGGATCGGCGGCATGTCCCGCGCCTCCAATGCTGGCGCTGAGCACGGCGCCAACGGCCGCGCCGACGAGTCGGTTGCGCATTCCCATGGATGTTTCTCCTCAGTTGGGGTCGGGTCGGGCGAGTACGTGTAGCGACGACGCCTCAATGCGCCGCGGGTCACCGACGATGGCGACGCTAATAGGCTCGTTCAACGCAAAAATCGACCAGTTCCGTGAGCACGGCCTTTTCGTGGCTGTCCGCAAACGTGTCCAAGGCCTGCACCGCCGTGGCAGCAAAGGCGCGTGCTCGCGCCAAGGTTTCGGTGAGGGCGCCATGGTGCTGAAGCTGGGATATGGCAAGCTCCAGGTCCGCCTCCGTTTGCTCCATCTGGCCGAGCGTGCGGCGCCAGAAGGCGCGATCCGCCTCGCTGCCACGGGCATGGGCCAGGACGATGGGCAGCGTGATCTTGCCGTCCCGAAAATCATCGCCCACGGACTTGCCGAGGTCCGCCTGCTTGGCGGAATAGTCCAGCACATCGTCCACCAACTGAAAGGCGATGCCGAAATTCAGGCCATAGTCGTGGAGCGCCTGGGCCTCGGTGGCGGGCCGGTCCGCGACCACAGCTCCGATCTCACACGCCGCGGCGAACAGGGCCGCGGTCTTGGCCCGGATCACGTCCAGATAATCTTGCTCGGTCGTGTCCGTGTTGCTCGTGGTCATAAGCTGCATCACCTCCCCCTCGGCAATCACCGAGGAGGCGCGGGACAGAATCTCCAGAACGCGGATTGAACCATCCTCAACCATCAACTCGAAGGCACGGCTGAACAAAAAATCGCCTACAAGGACGCTGGCCTTGTTGCCAAACACAGCATTTGCCGAGGCGAGCCCGCGTCGCAGGTCGCTGGCGTCGACTACATCGTCGTGCAGTAGAGTCGCGGTGTGAATAAACTCAACGCAGGTGGCCAGGGCGATGTGGCGTGCCCCGTTGTAGTCGCACAGCCGCGACGCGGCGAGCGTCAGCATTGGCCGGAGCCGTTTGCCGCCGGCGGCGATCACATGGCCGGCAAGCCGCGGGATCAGGGCCACGGGGCTCGCCATGCGATCCAGGATTAGCGCGTTGGTCGCGCGAAGATCTTCGCCGACAAGGGTCATCAGCGGCTCGAGCGACGGCTTGTTTCCGGCGGCGTTATCCACCTTTGCGGCCACTGCCACGTCGTGCATGCCCAACGAATCCTCGCGCCCTGTCCCTCGCCTCACCCCAAGTTCTTGACGACCGGGTGACTGCGACCGAGCATAGGTATCGGTTGTGGCGTCGGTCAAGTCTACGCCGGGAGCCTGTGTTCACGTTAGTGCGCCGTGGCCGAAGCATGAAACGCCGCCCACGGGGGACAAACCGATGATCGAATTGACCAGGACCAATGATCCCATTCGTCTCGCTTGGCTGCGAACCCGCCTGAAGGAGGCCCAAATAAGAACGTTTGTCTTTGACGAGCATACGTCCACCCTGTATGGCGGCGCGCTTGCGCAGATCACTCAGCGACTTTTCGTCGCCGAGGCAGATATTGCGCGGGCGCGGCTGATTCTGGCCGAAGCGGAGCGCCTCGGCAACGACAACCCTCCGACCGGTGTCTGACGCTAGTGAGATAACCTACACGGATGATCGCATTCTCGGTGGCCGGGTGCGGCTGCTGCAGCCGGCAAGCGGCTTTCGCGCAGCCATCGACCCCGTGCTGTTGGCGGCATGCGTCCCGGCACAGCCAGGAGACTCGGTCCTCGACCTGGGCTGCGGCGTCGGCACAGCGGGCTTGGCGCTCGCCGCACGTGTCGGAGGGCTCGATATCACCGGTCTGGAGCGCGACCCGAACATCGCAGGACTGGCCGCGCACAACGGCTGCGCCAACGGGCTTACAGGGGCCGGTTTAGAGGCTGAGGCCGATCGGCAAGGCTCGTTTCGGGTCGTGGTCGGGGACGTTCTGGCTCCGCCGAAGGCGATTGTGTCCGCGACGTTCGAGCATGTATTCGCCAATCCGCCATTCGGCGTTGCCACGCGGGAGCGTGTATCACCGGAGCCCGGACGGGCCGCCGCCGCCATGGAGGGCGACGCAGGCGTTGACGACTGGGTGTGCTGCGCCGTGGCACGGGTGCGCCCCGGCGGGACCGTGACCCTGATCCATCGCAGCGACCGGTTGCCCGAGCTGATCGTGGCGCTGTCATCGCGGCTGGGCGGGGTGGCGGTGTTTCCGCTGTGGCCGCGCGCGGGCGTGCCCGCCAAGCGAGTGCTGGTGGCGGGACAGAAGGGCAGCCGCGCCCCCTTCCGCCTGCTGTCTGGGTTGATCCTGCACCAGGGCGATGGGCGCTATACGAAAGCGGCCGAGGCTGTGCTGCGTAACCTGGGCGCCATCGATCTCCGCGGCAAAGACGCCGGCAGCCGGACCGCGACCGCACCTTGACGGTGGCGGAACCGGGTCCGACATGTTCGCCACTGCAAAAATGGTGGAACACGACAGCGATGATGAGCAAGAGCAAGAAGGCGTGGTGGAATGTAAGCCGCTGGCGGTCGAGGGCGCCGACTGTCGCCGTCGTGCGGCTGAACGGCGTCATCGGTGTGGGTGGGACACTTCGCCGCGGCCTGTCGCTGGCCGCTGTGGCGCCGAGCCTGGAGCGGGCGTTTCGGCAAAAACACCTGGCTGCGGTCGCACTCGCTGTCAACTCGCCAGGCGGGTCCCCGGTGCAATCCTCCTTGATCGCAACGCGGATTCGCGCCTTGGCGGGAGAGCACGAGGTGCCCGTGATCGCGTTCGCCGAGGATGTGGCAGCTTCAGGCGGCTATTGGTTGGCGGCGGCGGCGGACGAAATCTATGCTGACCCGTCATCGGTGGTTGGGTCGATCGGTGTCATTTCCGGCGGTTTTGGGTTTCCTGCCGTGCTGGAGCGGCTTGGGATCGAACGCCGGGTGCGCACCGCCGGGACCCATAAGGACGCGCTGGATCCGTTCGCGCCGCAGCGGGACGAGGACGTGGCCCACCTGGATACGTTCTTGGCGGACATTCACGAGACCTTTCGAGCCGCGATTCGAGAGCGTCGCGGCGACCGGCTGCAGGGCGACGAAATGGAGCTGTTCTCCGGGCGCTGGTGGAGTGGTCGGCAAGCGCTGGACCTTGGCCTGATCGATGGCTTGGGAGACCTAAAATCGGTCCTCAAGGACCGCTTCGGAGAAGACGTGCGCTTTCGGTTGGTGGGGGACCGGATGCCCTGGTGGCGACGGCGTTTGGCGACCACTGATTTGCGTTGGGGGGCGGAGAGTGCCCAGATGGTTGGTGTTGCCGACGGCCTAATCGCCGCGATTGAAGAGCGGCTAATGTGGAACCGCTATGGCTTGTAGCGCATTGAGTGCGCTATAGCGCTCCAGTGAGGCCAAACCAGAAAAAGCGCCGGGAGAAGATGACGCTAAGACCAGGCTTTGTTGTTGCGGCCCTTATGAGTCTGACGGCAGCGCTAGCGGCGTGTGCGCCGCAATCGAGTTCGACCAGCCCGGACACCAGTTCTGAAGCCCCACGGCCTGCGAGCGACACCAGGCTGACTCAGGAACAACGGATGGCAGAGTGCATGAAGACCGCGTCGAAGGACTATTGTGAACGCCAGCTGTGGGGACCCAGTTCACCACCGCGGAGTCGTGGCCCGCGCCGCCGGTAGAGACGAAACGCCCGGCGGCGGCGAGTGCGGAAAGCCTTTTAAGCCCCTGCGAAGGTCAGCCGGGCGGGCCCGATAATTCGGCTGTCAACGGGATGCCATTTTGTGATCTTGATCTCAAAATCTCGCGCCAAGCCCGCTTCGATGATCTTTTTGGCATGCTTGTGGCGGATGACGATCACTTCCTGCTTGGGGGCGATTGCTCCCTCCGCTTCTGAATTATAGTCGGGGTTGGGAACCGGAAAGCCGAGATCATAGTTCCAGTCATAGCGGTCGAAGCCATGGCTTTCCCACCTTGCGAAAGTGACATTATAGACCTTGGCGTTCAGGCGCTGGGTCGTCTGTTCACTAACCGTAACGGCGACTTTTGAGCAAATGCCAAACTTATGTAACGACAAGAAAATATCGATGTAACGCTTTTGCATCTCGGAGACGTGTTTGCCTTCCTTATGGCGCTGCAAAATCCGCGTGCCTTGCGATTTTGAAATCGTTCCAACGGACGGCCCTTCGTATTCCATGAGAATGTTGCCGTTGCTGTCCTTCTCCGGTTTTTTGTTGTCAAACGGCGGAAGCTTAAGCAAGCGCGACCTCAAACCGGAAATCTGGTGGGTATGTGCCACCGGTTTCTGGCCCAGGAACACGGGGCGCACTTCGTTCGCTAGGTAGTCCCGCACATAGGGAACGTCGCTGACGGTGCTCGAGTCGATGACCAGCGGCTCGCCCGTGGCGCCAAGCCAATGCAGCAGGAATTTCGAGGCGAGAGATTTGCCCTGTCCGACAATACCCTCCACGTGTTGCCCCAATCGGCGATAAAAGCCAGCGATTTCCTCCGGCTTCCTTGATGCAAGCGGGTCGCCCCAATAGGAGACGAAAATGTCAAACGGATTGGACATACCTTGGTATCCTAGCCCGAGGCTGATTAGTGGGATCAAAATAGCTTAGGGAGTACTCAAAAAATAATCAGTGATTTTTTGTCTTAGTAAACGCTAAGCAACGAGGTGCATCGAAGCGCATTTCACAAAAGCGGTTTGCTCGGGACGCTGCATCTCACATGTTCGTGATAATCCTGCATTAAGACAGTCCTCGCTGAATTAGTCGTCTGGCGTGGCGCCTGTATTACAAGACCTGCCGAATTCTGGTCTGTGAGCGGCACCACACAAATAGCTTTCGTTGTGCATGTTGCCCGGGATGTAGCCAGCCGGCATGTCCGATATGTTCCATCAGACGCGGTGATGGCTCAAGACACGAGGCTCGCTCAAGCCGCTAGCCCGGCAATCCGGGTACGGTGCATAGGCCAGTCGAAAGGCGGAAAACCGTCGTCGGAGGACGGGGGCGGGGCGGATCAGCGGAGACGCGGACGGCGGTTAGCAGGTGGGGAGGGGGGAGCGCCGCCGGTCCGTGTCTCCGCCTTCACCCGACAGGCAAGGCCAGGGGGGGAGAAGCAACCCTGTCGGGATCTCGATGACCCGTCGTTTAGATGGCTGTTGCGGAGGCCCAGAGGAGAGAGAGCGGCCGCAACGAACGAGATCTTGAATACCTCATTTGGGTTATATGCGCAAGGATAATTCCCGGCGTGCTCCTTTCCCCGCGGCCTCTTGACCGGACCGGGCCGGACTCGTACACACCGGCCATGTTCGGACTGAGCCTGACCAAAATCCTGTTCACGATCGCGTTGATCGTCTTGGTCTGGCGTGGTTTTCGGCTGTGGCAACGGCTGGAGGCGCGGCGCGGCGCGCTAAAGCGCGATCGTCAGGTCGAGCAGGCGACACGCCCCGGTGCCCTTGGACGGAATGCGTCGGGCAATCCCAAACGCGGCACGACCGTGGAAGAAACGGAGGCTTGCCCGATTTGCGACACGTTTCAGGCGACGGGCAGCGTAAAGCCCTGCGGGCGGCGCGACTGTCCGTACCCAGGGTGAAACCGCACAGCGGAGCGCGCAAACGACGATCTGGGTTGCAACAGCTCGGCTTGACCCGCAGAGGCAGCACCGCTAATGGTCCTTAACATCGTTTCGTCGCTCGTTTGCCCGCCGTTTTCAACCACAAAGCCGATGCGCAAACGCCAGGCCCCCGCGGACCCGGCTTTTTGCGCCAGCCGCCAGCACTATGGCAACCAGCAAAACCAGCTTTCAAGGATTGATCCTCACCCTTCAGGCATTCTGGGCCGACCAGGGATGCGTTGTTTTGCAACCTTTCGATATGGAGGTAGGCGCGGGAACGTTCCATCCGGCGACCGCGCTGCGGTCGTTGTGGCCGCGGGTATGGAACACCGCCTACGTGCAGCCATCGCGTCGGCCCACGGACGGCCGTTACGGCAATAACCCCAACCGGCTCCAGCATTATTACCAGTTTCAGGTGTTGCTGAAGCCATCCCCGCTGAACGCGCAAGACTTGTACTTGGAGAGCCTCCGTTGCCTCGGCATCGACACGGCCCTCCATGACATCCGTTTCGTCGAGGACGATTGGGAAAGCCCGACGCTGGGTGCCTCCGGCCTCGGCTGGGAGGTGTGGTGCGACGGCATGGAAGTGACGCAGTTCACCTACTTTCAGCAGGTGGGCGGCTTCGAGTGTGATCCCGTCCCGGTGGAGCTCACCTATGGTTTGGAACGGCTAGCCATGTACATTCAAGGGGTCGAGAACGTCTATGATCTGGATTTCAACGGCGCCACCGACCCGGCCAAACGAGTCACGTATGGTGATGTGTTCCACCAGAACGAGGTAGAGGGATCCGCATACAATTTCGAGCACGCGGACACGCAGGCGCTGCTTCGTCAGTTCGCCGATGCGGAGCAGGAGTGTGCCTCCCTTCTGGCGGCGCGATTGCCCTTGCCTGCCTATGAGCAGTGCATCAAGGCCAGCCACCGCTTCAACATCTTGGATGCCCGCGGCGTTATCGGAGTGACCGAGCGGGCCGCTTACATCGCGCGGGTGCGGGCCCTCGCTCGCGGCTGCTGTGAGGCCTGGCTGCAAAGCCACCAGGAACCGGGGTAAGGATCGCACTCGTGCCCGAACTCCTGCTTGAGCTGTTATCCGAGGAAATCCCGGCCCGCATGCAGGCGCGCGCTGCGGATGACCTTCTGCGGTTGGTGACCGCGGGCTTGACGGGTGCTGGGCTGACCCACGACCGGGCGGAGGCCTTCGTCACGCCGCGCCGACTCGCCATCGTCGTGGACGGCGTTCCGGAGGAGCAGCCGAGCGTCTCCGAGGAACGTCGCGGCCCCCGGGCCGACGCCACCGAGGCGGCTATCAACGGTTTTTTGCGGGGGGCGGGTGTCGGCCGCGACATGGTGGAAGAACGCGACACACCCAAAGGTCGCTTCTTGTTCGTCACGATTATGCGCACCGGACGGCTCACGGCAGAGGTGCTTGTGGAGGTTGTTGGCGGGGCGATTACAAAGCTGTCTTGGCCCAAATCCATGCGTTGGGGCGAAGAGACGATCCGTTGGGTGCGGCCGTTGCAGTCCATCCTTTGCCTGTTCGACGGCTCGGTCGTGCCGGTGCGACTTGGAAAGCTAGAAGCGAGCAAAGAATCCCGCGGCCATCGCTTTCTGGCGCCCGAGCCGGTTACGGTGGAAAATTTCGCCGACTATGAAGCCAAGCTGAGGGCAGGCCACGTCATCCTGGACCGTGAAGCGCGAAAGCAACGGATCGCGGAACAAGCACGGGCTTTAGCGATGACCGAGTCCCTGACCGTCCACACCGATGCCGATCTGATGGAGGAAGTGGCCGGGTTGGTCGAATGGCCTGTGGTCAGGATGGGCTGCATCGATGATGCCTTTATGGATGTGCCGCCGGAGGTACTGACAACGGCTATGCGCAGCCATCAAAAGTACTTTCGCTTGGATGACGCCAACGGTCACATAGCGCCCCGTTTCTTGGTGGTCGCCAATACCGAAGGCTCGGACGGCGGCCACGCAATCGTGGCCGGCAATGAGCGGGTGCTAAGGGCCCGATTGGCTGACGCCCGGTTCTTTTGGGATGTGGACCGGTCTGCCACCCTGGAGAGCCGGGTCCCGCGTCTAGGCGAGCGGATCTTCCATGCGCGTCTCGGAACCGACTTGCAGCGAACGGAGCGCTTGGATGCACTGGCCCGGACACTCGCCCCCTTTGTTCAGGCCAACCCGGAATTGGCTGGCCGTGCGGCGCGCCTTGCAAAAGCGGACCTCACCACCGGTATGGTCGGCGAGTTTCCCGAACTGCAAGGCGTTATGGGCCGTTACTACGCAATCCACGATGGTGAGCATCCCGCTGTTGCTGAAGCCATCGGTCAGCATTATGCGCCGCAAGGACCCGCCGATCGCTCCCCGTCCCAGCCGATCGCCGTGGCTGTGGCGGTGGCCGACAAACTCGACACGTTAACTGGGTTTTTCGGAATTGGAGAGATACCCACCGGCTCGGGCGATCCGTTTGCACTACGCCGTTCCGCGCTTGGCGTGATCCGGCTGATCGTGGAGAACCGACTCCGGATTGGCTTGCGCAGTGCGCTCAGGGTGGCGGCAGACGGTTTTCGGCAACAGAATGTGGCCGATATGGCCGAGGATGCGGTTCTGATCCGGCAGCTGCTGGATTTCTTCATCGATCGTTTGAAGGTGCACCTTCGAGGCCAAGGTGTTCGACACGACCTCATCGCGGCCGTTGTGGCCGAAGGCCTTGAGAACGATATTCTTAGGCTGCTCGCTCGGGTTAAGGCCTTGGAGGACTTTCTCGGCACCGATGACGGTGCTAACGTGCTGATCGCTTACAAACGGGCGAGCAATATCGTTCGAATTGAAGAAAAGAAGGATCGAACATCCTATGACGGGAGGGCGGAACCCGGGCTGCTGGCGCAGCCGGAGGAAACGGAGCTGTTCCGGGCGCTCGAAGACGCGCATGGACGGATCGGCCAACACGTGCATGACGAGCAGTTTGGGGCGGCCATGGCCGTTGTCGCCGGCCTTCGCGGACCGGTGGACGCGTTCTTCGACCGTGTGACGGTCAATTGCGAGGAGACCAGCGTGCGCGCAAACCGGCTGCGGTTGCTCGCGCAAATTCGTTCCGCGCTGCTGGGGGTGGCGGACTTTTCTTTGATCGAAGGGTAGGGAATAACGATGACAAAGTGGGTTTATAGCTTCGGCGGCGGCACCTCCGAAGGTGCGGCCAAGATGAAGAACCTCCTTGGTGGCAAAGGTGCCAACCTGGCGGAAATGGCAAACCTTGGTATCCCGGTACCAGCCGGATTTACCATCACCACCGAAGTCTGCACTTATTACTATGATAACAACGAAACCTACCCCGAGGACCTGAGGGATCAGGTCAATGCGGCCATGGCCCAGGTCGAAGAGGTCATGGGCGGCAAGTTCGGCGCCACGGAAGGCAGCCTGTTGCTGGTGTCCGTGCGGTCTGGTGCCCGCGCCTCCATGCCCGGAATGATGGACACGGTGCTGAACCTGGGCTTGAACGACGAAACGGTCGCCAATCTGGCCCGTCAAACGGGCGACGAACGGTTCGCGTTCGACAGCTATCGTCGCTTCATTCAGATGTACTCCAATGTTGTCCTTGACATCACCACCGATCACTTCGAGGAGATTTTGGAGGCCTACAAGGACAAAGCCGGCAAGCACTTTGATACCGACATGACGGCGGATGACTGGAAGGCCATCGTCGATCAATACAAAGCGGAGGTGCAAAAGCACCTGGGCAAGAGCTTCCCGCTTGATCCGCAAGATCAGCTCTGGGGCGCCGTCGGCGCCGTGTTCGGCAGTTGGATGAACAAGCGCGCCATCACCTATCGGCGCCTGCACGGTATCCCGGCGGACTGGGGTACGGCCGTCAATGTTCAGGCCATGGTTTACGGAAACATGGGCGACGACTCCGCTACGGGCGTGTGTTTCACACGAAATCCGTCCACGGGCGAAAACGCCTTCTACGGCGAGTATCTGATCAATGCCCAGGGTGAGGACGTGGTTGCCGGTATCCGCACGCCACAGCCGCTGAGCTTGGCTGAAAAGGCGACTATGGAGTCGGACCTGCCGGCCATGGAGGAACTTCTCCCGACCCTGTATACGGAGTTGGCGCAAAACCGGGAACGGCTCGAAACGCACTACACCGATATGCAGGACATGGAGTTCACGATCCAGAAGGGTAAGCTCTGGATGCTCCAGACCCGTACCGGCAAGCGCACGGCCCAGGCGGCGCTGCGCATGGCCGTGGAGATGTGCGAGGAAGGCCTCATCGACAAAACCGAAGCTGTCAAGCGTATGGATCCGGCCATGCTCGATCAGCTCCTGCACCCCATGATCGATCCGAAGGCGGCGAAGACGGTGCTCGGCAAAGGCCTGCCTGCCTCTCCCGGTGCCGCCTCGGGGCAGATCGTCTTCTCCGCCGATGAGGCCGAGGATTGGGTCAAGGCGGGCAAAAAAGTGATTCTGACTCGCGTCGAAACATCTCCCGAGGACATCGGCGGCATGCACTGCTCCGAGGGCATCCTCACGACGCGCGGCGGCATGACCAGTCACGCCGCGGTGGTGGCCCGCGGGATGGGCACGCCATGCGTGGCCGGGGCCGGCGACCTCCGGATCGACTATGGCGCGAAAACGCTCACGGCGGGGTCCACCGTGCTGAAGGAAGGTGATTGGGTCACCCTGAACGGCACCAGCGGTGAGATCTTGGAAGGCGATGTGCCAAAGATCCAGCCAGAGCTTACGGGCAATTTCGGCAAGCTGATGGGATGGGCCGATGAGCTTCGGACGCTCAAGGTTCGGGCTAACGCGGAAACCCCGTTAGATGCCACCACGGCGCGCAACTTCGGCTGTGAAGGCATCGGGTTGTGCCGGACCGAGCATATGTTCTTCGATCCCCAGCGGATCATCCATGTGCGGCAGATGATCGTGGCGGAAAACGAAGCCGACCGGCGGGCTGCGCTCGACAATCTCCTGCCTTACCAGCGTAAGGACTTCGTCGATCTTTTCGAGATCATGGCCGGCTTGCCACTGACCATCCGCCTGCTCGACCCGCCGCTGCACGAGTTCCTGCCGCACACGGAGGCGGACATGGCCGAAGTGGCGAAAGCCGCCGGCACCGACGTGGCGACGGTCAAAGCCCGTGCCGCCCAACTCCATGAGGCCAACCCGATGCTGGGCCATCGCGGCTGCCGCCTCGGCATTACCTACCCCGAGATCTACGAGATGCAGGCTCGGGCCATCTTCGAAGCGGCTGTCGAGGTCAAGCAGAAAGGCAAGGAAATCCTGCCGGAGGTGATGCTGCCCCTCATTGCCACCAAGGCCGAATTCGATCGCCTAAAAGAGGTTGTCGATCGGGTTGCCAAAGAGGTGATGGAAAAGACAGGCGTGACGATCGAGTACATGGTCGGAACCATGATCGAGCTGCCGCGCGCCGCTTTGACCGCGGACGAGATCGCGGCCGGTGCCCAATTCTTCAGCTTTGGCACCAACGACTTGACGCAGACCACCTATGGCCTGTCCCGCGATGATGCTGGCAATTTCCTTGTCCAGTATCAGGAGTTGAACGTTATCCCCAACGATCCGTTCGTGACCATTGACCCGGACGGTGTTGGACAGCTCGTTAAGATCGCAGCAGAAAAGGGCCGTGCGACCCGGCCCGACATCAAGCTCGGCATTTGCGGCGAGCATGGCGGCGACCCGGCGTCCGTTGCCTTTTGTCACTCGGTGGGACTGAACTATGTGTCCTGCTCACCGTATCGCGTGCCGATCGCGCGGTTGGCGGCAGCACAGGCTGCCATCGGTGCCGGAGGAGTGCACGGCACGGCATAAGCCCGATCCATTTCGGGCAAATGCATACCAAAAATCAAAGGGGGAGCTGGCGGCTCCCCCTTTTTTCTGGTGTACGCCTCAGCGCGGGCCGGTCGCGGCCTCCACGATGCCGCCTTCGCTGCTCGGCAACAGCAAACGGCGCAGCAATGCGCTGTCGTCGTCGCTGGCTTGGAGATGGTGGTAAGACAGGGCGGCAAAACGAAATGGGGCCAGTGCCAAAACCAAGTCGTTGATTTCCGTATCGGCGCTAAAACCCGTCCACGGGTGATGGGACAGCACACGCTGGCGCAGAGTATCCTCCATGGTCGCGATTTGGACCGCATACGCAACATACTCGTGCGCAGCATGACCCAGGCGGCGTCCGTCGACATGGGCATGCACGATGGCGTGCGTAACCTCATGGGCGAACACGCTGACGTAGAGTGCGCGGTCCAGCGGCATGCCGAACATTTGGGCGGGTTGTGCCCGTTCGGTAAGCGCAGCCCACGATGCCACCTGGACGACGTTGGTCCTGGGATCGAAAAAGCCGAAAATCGGTGTGCCGTTGATCGCTTCAATGGTTTTCGTGACCGTGACGGTGAGCGGCTGCTCGGTCGTGAGGCCACGAGCGGTTAGAAAGTCTAGGGCCAGACTGGCACCAAGGCAGGCGGCGTCGCGGTCCGCCTCCGAGTGGGCGGCCACGCGCACGTCGGGCTTTAAGCCCGGGCACAAGTCCGTTGGCGTTTCCGGCGTTGCGGTCGCTGGTGTGGTTTGCAACGCCATAATCAGCAGTATTGCGACCAAAGGGCCAACACCGTTCTGGCTGTTGGCGAGACGATTTCCGAATGAATAACGCATCACTGGATACCTCCGTCATAAGTGGCGGTCGGTCGAACTCGAACGATCCCCAAAAGCCGCTTTGTTGGAGGACACGCCTTGGTGGCGCTTTGGTCCCTACGGGAATCAGGCAGCCCAATTGGGTACACAAACAATCCCCGGCGGGTGTAAGGATATAAGCAAGAGGCATGCCAGCATTTTGGTTCGGGTCATCGATGCGTGCGTTTGTGACCGACATCGATCATCGATTGTGGGTTGCGCCCGGGCCGGCGCTTGGTTCAAGAGTAGCGATGAATTCAGCGATGACGCCTTGCATCACCACGGCCAACCGCGCCGTCGCGGGCCTTCCGATGCGCTGCTCGCGATGTCGGTGGAACGGGCCGGTGCAATCACACGCGGTCCGGTTGTTCGGAGCCGCGGTGTCGCGCACACAGAACTGTGTGCTCAATAACTGGGGAGATTAGTCCATGACGCATGCCGAACTAGCGGCAAAACTGCTGCGTGACGCGGCCACCCTCTTTCGTAACGTCGGCGGCACCAACGACTTGTCGGAAGATCGAATCGACCAGTTCGCCTCTCTGTATGAACGTGCGGCCGACCTTGTTGAATCGGACCCCACGGGTGTGGTCGAAGAGACGGTGGCCACCAGCCGCTAGCCGGGAGATTTGGGCCGTTCTTCCGAGCGGCGGGCGAGTGATTCTACGGGACAGGTCTATTCCCATTCGATCGTGCCGGGCGGCTTGGAGGTCACATCGTACGTGACCCGATTGATCCCACGCACGTCGTTGACGATCCTGTTGGCAACGCGTGTTAGAAATGACGTTTCAAATGGAAACACGTCAGCTGTCATCCCGTCTGTTGAGGTCACGGCGCGCAGCGCCACGACCGCCTCGTAGGTGCGGGCGTCTCCCATGACGCCGACGGCCTGGACGGGGAGCAGAACCGCAAAGGCTTGCCAGATGGAATCGTAAAGGCCGGCAGACCTGATTTCCTCCAGGTAGATGGCATCAGCGCGACGCAGCAGCTCACAGCGCTCCCGCGTGACTGTTCCAAGAATACGAACGGCAAGACCCGGGCCAGGGAACGGGTGGCGGCCGATCAGGGTCTCAGGTAGGCCCAACTCCCGACCTAGTGACCGGACCTCGTCCTTGAACAACTCGCGCAGCGGCTCCACCAGAGCCAAGTTCATGCGTTCCGGCAAGCCCCCCACGTTATGGTGGGATTTGATTGTGACGCTGGGTCCGCCGGTGACGGACACGCTTTCAATAACATCCGGATACAGTGTGCCCTGGGCTAGGAAATCGACCTGGCCCACGCGCGCCGCCTCCTCCTCAAACACGTCGATGAAGGCAGCGCCGATGGCCTTACGCTTTGCCTCCGGGTCAGTGATGCCGTTAAGGCGATCCAAGAACAGGCCTGAGGCATCGCGGTGGACCAGCGGGATGTTGTAGTGGCCGCGAAACAGCGCGAGCACCTCATCGGCCTCACCGGCGCGCAGCAGGCCGTGGTCGATGAAGACGCAGGTGAGACGGTCACCGATGGCCTCATGCAACAGCACGGCGGCAACGGAAGAGTCGACGCCACCGGAAAGGCCGCAGATGACACGGCCGTTCCCCACGCGCTCGCGAACGGCGGCGATCGCTCGCGTGCGAAAGGCCGCCATGGACCAGTCACCGCCGCAGCCGGCAACGCGGTGGACGAAATTGGCCAGAAGCTGCGCTCCGTGTGGGGTGTGCACCACCTCCGGGTGGAATTGCAGGCCGTAAAGCCGCCTCGTGTCATCGGCAATCACGGCAAAGGGGGCGGCCTCGGAGGCCGCGACCACGCGAAAGCCGGGAGGCAGCGCGGTCACGCGGTCGCCGTGACTCATCCATACGGGTTCTTGCGCGCCCACGGCCCAGACGCCGTGAAACAGCTCGCAGTCATCAGCGACAGTGACGATCGCGCGGCCGAATTCCCGCTGATCGGCCACGTCGACCCGGCCGCCCATCTCGGCGACCATGGTCTGTTGGCCGTAGCAGATGCCAAGCACGGGCACGCCGGCATCGAACAGGGACGGATCAGCCTTCGGCGCCTTCTGCTCGGTCACCGATGCGGGCCCACCGGACAGGATCACAGCTCTCGGCGCGAACTCCGTGAGAAAGGCGCTGTCGACACGGTTGTAGGGGTGTATTTCGGAGTAGACACCGGCCTCGCGCACCCGCCTCGCGATCAACTGGGTGACTTGAGAGCCGAAATCTACGATCAGAATGCGCTCGGTCATGGCCGCGAATGGTAGTCTAGCGGCAGGCCGACGACCAGCGCAGGCATCACCGGTCAGCATCACGAGGAGCAACCTATGGCGGTTCAATCTCTAACCATGACGGAAGACGGCCGCCACCGCTGCGCTTGGCCGGGATCGGATCCTGACTACGTCGCCTATCATGACGAGGAATGGGGCACGGTCGAACGGGACGATCGGGCCTTGTTCGAGAAGCTGATCCTCGATTCGTTTCAGGCGGGCTTGTCATGGCTGGTGATCCTGCGCAAGCGGGAGGGCTTTCGGGCCGCATTTGCCGGCTTCGATCCTGAGCGGATCGCGCAGTTTGGGGCTGGCGAGGTGGAGCGCCTGCTTACCAATCCTGGCATCGTTCGTAACCGCGCCAAGATTGAGGCCGCCATTGCGGGAGCCAAGGCTTGGCTTACGATCATGGAACGAGAGAGCTTTTCGGCCCTGCTTTGGGACTTTGTCGGCGGGCAGCCGGTGATCAACCACTGGATCGATATGGCGGGCGTTCCCGCCCATACGCCGCAGTCTGAGCGCATGTCTAAGCTGCTAAAGTCCAGGGGGTTTCGATTCGTTGGCCCGACCGTCTGCTATGCCTTCATGCAGGCGACCGGAATGGTTAACGATCACATGGTGGGTTGTTTTCGCCATACCGAGTTGGCCGCGGGGCGGGGAACCCGGGTCAAATAAGCCGATCGCGGTAGCGGACCCGCAGTTCTGACGTCCTGAGCCGCGGTTCCTCCAGTGTGGGCGTTGAGTGGTACCGTTTGCGGGCGCCAGCGACGATCGAATAACCATAGACGGTGTGTGGGAGCCTGCCTAAAGTCCCGGTCATGATCAAACGCGATCGCCATGCCAAAATCCTGGCAACTCTGGGCCCTGCCACGAGCACGGAAGCGACGATTGCCGCCCTCGTTGACGCGGGCGCCGATGCGTTCCGCCTGAACTTCAGCCACGGCACGCACAATGAGCATGCCGAGCGCTATGAGCAGATCCTTGCCATCGAAAAGCGAATCGGCCGGCCCATTTCGGTTCTAGCTGATCTTCAGGGGCCGAAGCTACGGGTCGGCACCTTTGCCGAGGGGCCAGTCCGATTGGTGCCCGGAGCCGCCTTCCGTTTGGATCTGGAGGATCAGCTGGGCACCCAAGAGCGTGCGCCATTGCCCCATCCTGAGATTTTCGCGGCGCTGGCGCCGGGCACGTCGCTGCTCTTGGACGATGGAAAGCTGCGGTTGCGGGTTACGCGTTGTGATCATCGCTCCGCCGACACCGAGGTGATCGTTGGTGGTTACCTGTCCGATCGCAAGGGCGTCAATGTGCCCGATGCCCTTCTGCAGCTCTCGCCGTTGACGGCCAAGGACCGTGCCGACTTGGCCTTTGCATTGGACTTGGGCATTCCCTGGATCGCCCTATCCTTTGTGCAGCGTCCCGAAGATGTGGACGAGGCCCAAGCGCTGATCGCTGGGCGTGCCGGATTGATCTCCAAGCTGGAGAAGCCGTCGGCCGTGTCCTTGGACGCGTTGTCCAAGATCATCGCCCAGTCGGACGGGATCATGGTCGCGCGAGGTGATCTGGGGGTCGAAATGCCACCCGAGGACGTTCCCATGATCCAAAAGCGGACCGTCCGTCGCTGCCGCCGGGCTGGCAAGCCCGTTATCGTTGCCACCCAGATGCTAGAATCCATGATCCGGGCCCCGATTCCGACCCGTGCTGAGGCCTCTGACGTGGCAACGGCCGTGAACGAGGGGGCCGATGCGGTGATGCTGTCCGGGGAGACATCCATCGGCGAGTACCCGGTCCGGACGGTCGAGTTCATGGACCGGATCATCCGACGGACCGAGTCGGACCCGATCCACCGGACGATCTTGGAAGCGGTGCAGACCGTACCGGAAACAACGACCGCGGACGCCATTACCGCTGCCACCCGGCGGGTCGCGGAAACCGTCCAAGCCTCAGTCATCATCACGTTCACGGCCAGCGGATCGACAACTCTGCGGGCGGCGCGCGAGCGTCCGGTCGCGCCAATCTTGGCGATGACTCACAATTTGGTCGTCGCTCGTCGATTGGCGCTTGCCTGGGGTGTCTATCCCATTGTGACGCCGTTTTATGAGGACATCGATCAGGTCATTGACGAGGCTATTGCTGCCGCCAAGGCAACAGGATTTGCTGAGGAGGGGGATCGGGTGGTGATCGCCGCCGGTGTGCCGCTCGCAACGCCGGGGACGACGAACCTGCTGTTGGTGGAGCAAATCGGCGACACGGATCATCTTGACGCCGCCGAGCCGTGACCCTGATAGATCAACTGTTTACGATCATGGCGCCGGTCCTGGTGTGCGCGGGGCTCGGCTGGCTGTGGGCGAAGAGGGGTGGTCAGTTCGACGTCACCCAGATGACGACGTTGATTTCCAACATCGGCGCACCCTGTCTGGTGTTCTCAACGCTGTCGACGCTCACCATCGGAACGGACGCGGCCGGCCGTATGGTGGTAGGCACGCTCATTCTGATCGCGGCGACGGGTTTGGTGTCCGCGGTGCTCCTTCGGCTGGTGGGCCTATCGTTGCGCGCGTTCCTCCCTGCCATGACATTCCCGAACACCGGCAATATGGGCTTGCCACTGAGTCTGCTTGCCTTTGGTGAATTGGGGCTCGGGCTCGCCGTGGCCGTGTTCTGCGTCTACACCGTCTGCCACTTTACAGGCGGCATTGCGATTTCGTCAGGTTCCGCTTCGCTTCGGACGTTGGCTCGTATGCCGCTGCTCTATGCGGTGCCGCCGGCATTGCTGTTCATGTTGAGCGATATTGAGCCGCCCCAATGGATCGCCGTTACCACAGAGATCTTGGGAGGCCTCACCATCCCACTCATGCTGATTGCGCTCGGGGTTTCCCTGGCGCGCCTGAAGGTTCAAAGTCTGCCGCGGAGCCTCGCGTTGGCAGCTCTCCGCTTGGGCGGCGGTTTCGTCATTGGACTTGCCGTGGCCTGGGGGCTTGACCTGGACGGGGCGGCCCGGGGTGTTTTGATCATGCAGTCCACAATGCCGTCGGCGGTGTTCAACTATCTGTTCGCGACCCAGTTCCACACCGAGCCGGAGAACGTTGCCGGCGTCGTTGTGGCCTCAACCTTGATGTCGTTCGTGGCCTTGCCGTTCGTGTTGTGGTTCGTGTTGTGAGACAGCCTTGAAAGGCGGCCACGGCGCCGACAGCTTCGGCCTACTCTATGCCGCCGGGGCGTTCGTCTGTTGGGGGGCGTTTCCACTTTACTTCAAGGCATTGGAAGATATTCCCGCGCTGGAGGTGTTGGCCCACCGGGTTGCCGGGACCGGATTGTTTACGGCGTTGATGCTGACGGGATTGCGGCGCTGGCCCGAGGTGGCTAGCGTGTTTACTCATCCCCGATTGCTGGGGACACTAGCGTTGTCGGCATGTGTGATCTCGGTCAATTGGGGCGTGTTCATTTGGGCGATCGCGGCAAATCGGGTCCTGGAAGCGAGTCTCGGTTACTACATCAACCCGCTGGTCAGTGTGCTGCTTGGTGTAGTGTTTTTGGGCGAACAGTTGCGAACCGCGCAATGGGCCGCTCTTGGTCTCGCAGCCGCCGGCGTCGCATTTGCTGTGCTTGCTGTTGGGACTCTGCCTTGGGTGGCACTGACCCTGGCCTTCAGCTTCGGATGCTACGGCTTGATCCGAAAGGTCGTCGCTGTCGACTCTCTGCCGGGCTTGTTCGTCGAAACGGTCGTGTTGGCACCCATCGCGCTCGGCTACCTGGCTTGGTTGGGGGAGGCCGGCTCTGGGCATTTTGCGACCGTAAATGCAGCCACAACCGCGTTGTTGGCCGCCGCTGGCCTGGTGACCGCATTGCCCCTGCTATTGTTCGTGGCCGGCGCCCGCCGTATTCGGCTGTCGACACTTGGCCTCATGCAGTACCTGGTGCCGACCATGCATTTCGCCCTGGCCGTGTTCGCGTTCGGGGAACCGTTCGGTGCCGAGAATTTAGTCGTTTTTGCCCTGATCTGGGCAGCACTCGCCATTTACACCGTAGACAGCCTGAGGGGCCGATAAAGCTACTTAGGGTTCGGACGATGGCGGCGTGCCGCCCGGAACTCCGCGAGGGACACGACCGTTGCGGCGGGGCGAACCTTGGGCGGCTTGCCCGCTGCCGTCCGGCCCGCAGGCAACAGGGCTGTTTTACCGGCACGCCGGTCATGCCCCGATCGGCGGTCGAGCCCCGACCGACGATCCAGGGATGAGTGTTCCAGCCATCGTAGCAACCCGACCACATCACTGGACGGGCGCCGGCGATCCTGGCTTATGCGGCGCTCGGTACCGTTGCGCCGTTCCGCGTCGGATGCCGTGGCCCCCGGCTGGTCGTCGACGTCTTTGACCGAGCTGCTCGGGAGTAGGACCTCAGCATCGACAGCACCGCGAGCGTGGTTCACACCCAGTGCGCGACGAGCGAGATCGCGCGCTCCTAGAAGCTGCTGAAGCTGTTGGCTACGGGTTTTCGCACGTTCGAGTCGCTCGAGCGACGTCGCCATGGCCGCGTCGATATCCGTCAGGGCTTTGCGCAGGCGATGGACATCGGCCCGCAACGAAGCCGCCCTCTCATGCAATCTCAAAGAGAGGTCGTCGAGCGCCACGCCGCTCGCGGTTTCAGCCGACACCTGGTCTTCGTTGGCACTTCTAGGCTCTCGATCACCGGTCACCGTACCCTCCTGCGTGGGATCGACGGGCAGGACAATACAGAAAACGCCTATCGGTTTCGAGTGTTGTTTTGGTTGCAATCCAGGGTCGTGGTTGGGGCGGTCGTTCGAACCCAAACCCGCCTGGGTCGGCCAGGCGATTGATGATTGTGGGGTGGTGGAGGGTGGCATCCGGCCTTAACGAATGCGATAAGCAGATCCGCTACATCTTTCCCGGGCATCCGGCCGGGATCGGATCCAAGCGACAAACCGCGGCGAGGGCTGCTCTTTAGGGAGCTTGTCAGAGATGACAATTCTGTTGACCGGTGCAGCCGGTTTTATTGGCTATCACACCAGTAAGAGATTGCTGGACCGCGGCGAGCGGGTGATCGGAATCGATAACCTAAATGACTATTATGATGTCAATCTGAAAAAAAATCGTTTGGCGCGCCTCGAGGGCCAAGTCGGATTTTCGTTCGAGAAGATCGATATTTCCGACAAAGATGCGATTTTCGACCTGTTTGCCCGCAATTCCGAAATTGACCGTATTATCCATCTCGCTGCGCAGGCTGGCGTGCGCTATTCCCTTGTCAATCCCTATGCCTATCTCCGAGCCAATGTCGATGGGCATGTCATTCTGCTCGAAGCATGTCGCGGGCTGAAAAACTTGAAGCACTTTGTCTATGCGTCTTCCTCCTCCATCTACGGCGCCAACACGGATTTGCCGTTTGCCGTTGGCGATCAGGTTGATCGCCCCGTGTCCCTTTACGGCGCCACCAAAAAAGCCATGGAGGAAATCAGCCACGCTTACGCTCACGTCTATCGCATTCCGCTAACGGGATTACGTTTCTTTACAGTGTATGGGCCATGGGGTCGCCCAGACATGGCTCTATTCATCTTTACGCGAAAAATTCTGGCCGGCGAAACCATCGAAGTGTTCAACCACGGCGATATGCGCCGAGATTTTACGTTCATTGATGACATTGTTGCCGGCGTAACGTCGGTGCTGGAAGTTCCGCCTCAGGACAATGGTACCAGTGCACCATGCCGTGTCTACAATCTCGGTAACCATAGGTCCGAAACACTGATGGACTTTGTTAGACTGATTGAGACGGCTGTGGGACAGGAGGCTCAGATCACGTTCATGCCCATGCAAACGGGCGACGTGAAGGAAACCTACGCGGACATCGAGCGGTCGCGCCAGGATTTCGGCTTTGAGCCGAAGACGACGATTGCTGAGGGTATTCCCCGGTTCGTAGCTTGGTATCGGGAATACTATCAAGTCTGACGCGTGATGTGCTTTTCCTCGCCTTAACACAACTCCCAGCGTACAACAGTTGGGTGTGGCGAGAACGCCCGACAGGGATGGGCGGGTAACAGGTTAGACCTCGCCCCGTCGGGGATTGAGCATCGATGACAGCACCCAAAATTGCGATCGTGTGCCAGGGCGGGGGATTCCACGGGGCCTTCACCGCGGGCGCGCTGTGTCGCATCCTGGAGGAGATGGATGCCGGTTCGACGCCGTCGTTCATGGTGACGGGGTTAAGCGGGACGTCCGCAGGAGCGCTGAACGCGTTCATGACGTGGTATGGACTCGCGCCGAAGCCCAGCGGGTCCGGCAGTCCGGGCGAGGCCATCGCCGCGGTTCATCGCCTGTGGGAGACCTTTCAAGCCAAAACGCCTAGCGAGATCTTGTTCAATTCCATGGTGCTGCAGGCGCTTAAAGCGCACGGGCGCGGTGCTCCATCCGTCAAGGTCAGCCCCTACTCGCTGTTGTACGACCTGTTCATCCAAAACTTGAGGGCCGTAGGCATCCGCAAGGAGTTCTATGACTTCGGTGTTCTGCTCGATACCCTTGCCCCGGATTTCCACGCCATTGATCAGCGCGCCGTCGGTCCGCGGCTACTACTGGGTGCCGTCGAAATCCGGACTGGAACGTTCTGTCCGTTCGACTCTCGAGCTGATCCGGCGAGCCGGCGCAACATCAGCCTGAAGGCCGTGCAGGCCTCCGGCACGCTACCGGAGCTGCGGCGGGCCGAGGAGATCGAGACCGTCACATTCTCCGATGGACGGGTTGGCACGGGCTATTACTGGGATGGGGTGTTTTCTCAAAATCCCCCCGTGCGCGAGTTTCTGACCGATGCCCCCCTTGCCGACCGACCTGACGAAATCTGGTTGATTCGCATCAATCCCGTCGTCCGTTCGTCGGTTCCGACCCGTCTCGAGGAAATCGAGGACCGGCGAAATGAGCTGGCGGGTAACCTGTCAGTCGAGCAGGAGTTGGCGTTCATTCGCACCGTGAACGGATGGCGGGCCAGCCATCCGGATTTGGCGGCGGTGACCAAGCACGTTCATATCAAGGAAATCGTTATGAGCGCCGGACTGTCTGAGCGGCTCGACCTGGCTTCCAAGTTCGACCGTAGCGATACGTTCGTGGCCGAGCTGATGGCCGACGGTCATGCCCAGGCCGAAGTATTCTTGAGGTCGCGCCGGGCCCACGCTCCGGGCACGTAACGCCCGTTCGAGAAACGATCCGAGGGGCAAGCATTCGGCTTAGATCCATGCGGATAGAACGTGCGCCGGCTTGCGCGGTCAAGCCTGAGCGCTATGATTCTAACCCTACTTCAGGAGCCTTAATGTGCAGCTTGCACGTTTCCCTCGTCTGCGATTTGCCCATCTGCCGACTCCGTTGGAGCCGCTGGATCGGCTATCGGCGGCACTGGGCGGCCCGCACATCCTGGTTAAGCGGGACGATGCGACAGGGCTCGCCTTTGGCGGCAACAAAACCCGAAAGCTGGAATATCTATGCGCGGCGGCGCTGGCGGAGCGCGCGGACACACTGATCACGACGGGCGGTGTGCAATCCAACCATGTGCGCCAGACAGTCGCGGCAGCGGCCCGCTTCGGCCTCGCCTGCGAGGTTCTGCTGTCAAGGGTCGTTCCGGATACGGGGGCCGACTACGAGGCGACAGGTAATATTCTGCTCGACCGCCTGCTCGGCGCCACCGTGCACATGCTGCCGGCGGAAGTAGACCGGCCCGTAGCCATGGCGGAGCGCGCGGAGGTGCTTCGGCAAATGGGGCGCCGGCCCTACGTCGTGCCCTATGGCGGGTCGAACGCCATCGGGGCGCTCGGCTATGTAGACTGTGCAGCCGAGTTGGAACGGCAATGTGATGAGGCGGGGATCCTGGTCGACGCAATCGTCCACGCGACGGGGTCCGGCGGAACCCAGGCAGGGCTGTCGGTGGGGTTTCGTGCCCTCAACAGTGACATCCGCGTGATCGGTATCGACGTGAACGGCGACGCCGACCACACGGCGGAGTTCGTGCGCACTTGCGCTGCCGCTACGGCCGAGATGTTGGGTTTCGATCCTGAACCCATTGTCAGCCGGGTCCGGGTTGAGCCCCGGTTCGCCGGGCCCGGCTATGGTATCGCCACTGACGGCATGGTGGAAGCCGTCCGCCAGCTCGCCGCAAGCGAGGGCTTGATCCTGGACCCGGTCTACACCGGCAAAGCAATGGCCGGCTTGATCGACCTGGTCAAGCGCGGCACGTTCAGCCGCACGGACACCGTTGTGTTCCTCCACACCGGTGGAACGCCAGCCCTGTTTGCGTACCGGGACTGCTTTGGCACGGACCCGTCGACCAGAGCAGAACACCCTAAAATTTCATAGACAATCGATGTCCGCGAGTATGCGCGGCGCCGCAACAGCGGCGGCACAGCCGCAGGTGTTGGATTTCTTTACAAACCATTAAATCCGGCAAAAACGCGCTAAGGCATTCAATTATCAAGTGATTCTATCGGACGTCGTTGATCTGCGGTTGCAGGTAATGTCGCCATTCTTTACAGAGTAGCATTTAGCGCAAGTCACATTACTGTAACATTCAAGGAAAATCAAGATATTAGAGTTGTGGCATTTTGCTTGCATAATTGAGGCCAAAGAAAGAGGCTGCGTGCGGGAAGATTACAATTTTATGACATCTTGTGTGTCCTTGCAGACCTGTCGCGACGGCTGCGCAAAATGCCGTGCTCAGGGGCCGCATTACTCAAGTTTGTTGACGTCGAGGCCTTGAGGGCTGGCGGTTGCAGGTGGCGTGTGCTTTGCACGCGCGAAACAAACGATGTGCTGTTAGGAGAAGTTGATGGACATTCGTCGCAAATGGCTGGCCGGCGTTGCCCCGGTAGCCCTCGCGCTCGGCATCGCAGCATGCGACGCTCGGGCCCAGACCGTCTCGATCTTTCACAACAACGACGCTGAATCGCAGTTGGTAAACGCGTCCGGTCAGCCCGACTTCGGTGGCGCCGCTCGTTTCGCGGGCGCTCTCGCGGCTCTGCGCGCCAATGCGACTTCGAGCGGCTTTGATACCCTGACCGTAACTTCCGGCGACAACTTCATCCCCGGTCCGGAATTCAACGCAAGCCTGGCGACAGGTCCGCTGGGTGCCCGCACCTATTTCGACGCCGACCTGATCAGCGCGATCCAGTATGACGCGCTCGCCATCGGCAACCATGATTTTGATGCCGGTCCCGACGTTCTGGCCGACTTTATTAACAATGTCACGGGCCCGACTTTCAATGGTGCCCCGTCAATCCCTTACGTGTCGGCGAACCTGGACTTCACGGGCGAGCAGAACCTGCAGGATTTGGTGGATAGCGGTCGGATCGTCAAAAGCACCGTGGCAACGGGTCCGAGCGGCGAAAGCTACGGTATCGTTGGCGCCACCACACCGAACCTGCCGTTCATCTCGGCACCGCGCGACGTGATCGTGGACCAGAATGTGCGTGCGGCCGTGCAGGCCGAAATCGACGCCCTGAAGGCCGCATCGGTCGATCGCATCGTCCTGATCAGCCACTTGCAAGGCATCACGGAGGATCAAGCCCTGATCGGCCAGCTGCGGGACTTGGACGTCGCGATCGCCGGAGGCGGTGACGAGGTGCTCGCCAACGCGGGCGATCCGTTAGTGCCCGGCGATGCCATCCAGGGTCCCTATCCGCGGATTGTAACCGACGCCGACGGCCGCGAGATCCCGGTGGTGACGACGGCCGGCGAGCTGAAGTACGTCGGCAACCTGGTCGTGAACTTTGATGCCAACGGTGAGTTGGTGGACGGCACAGGTGCACTGCGCAACGATGCCATCGTATCGGACAGCGGCCCCGTTCGGGTTGTCGATCCCACATCTGGTGCCACGGTACCCGAAGACTTCACGGGCTATACGCCTGATGCGGACGTTCAGGCCAACGTGGTCGACCCGGTGGCTGCATTCGTTGATGGGCTCGCCAACAACATCATCGCGACCTCTGACGTGGATCTGGAAGGCCGTAGGGAGTTCATTCGGGCAACGGAAACCAACGAAGGTAACCTGATCGCCGATGCCTTCTTAGCCAAAGCTCAAGAACTAGCCCCCGATTTCGGCATCACGAACGTGGACGTCGCCGTTCAGAATGGTGGCGGCATCCGCAACTTCAGCAACATTCCCGTAGGTACCCTTAGCGAGTTGGACACCTTCGACATTCTGCCCTTCGGCAACATCCTCACCGTTGTCGAAAACGTGTCCATCGAGGACTTCAAGGATGTCCTGGAGAACGCCGTCTCCCGCATCTTGTCAGGTACGGAAGCGGACATCACAGGCCAGAGCGGCACGGGCCGCTGGGCGCAGGTGGCCGGTTTCAGTTTCGAGTTCGACTCCAGATTGCAGCCGCTGGTGCTCGACGTCGACGGCAACATCATTGTCGAGGGCGAGCGTATTCTCAACGTCATGCTGGACGACGGCACGGTTCTCATTGAGGACGGTCAGGTGGTGAGTGATCGGCTCCTCAACATTGCAACGTTGAATTTCCTGGCAAACGGAGGCGACCAGTACTTCAGCACGTTCGATGCCGAGTTCACTGCGCTTGGCATTTCTGATCAGCAGGCTCTGTTCGACTTCATCGTCGCCAATCTGCAGGGCGAGATCACGGCCGAGATGTATCCGGAAGGCGGTGAAGGCCGGATCACCAACGTGGTGCCAGTGCCCGCCGCGATCGCGCTGTTCGGCCTCGGCTTGGCCGCGTTCGGGGTTATCCGGCGCCGCGCCGCGTAACAATAAAGAAGCGACAACGGTTCAGGGCGGCTCCGGCAGCGTTGTCTTGGCAACGCGCGCCGGGGTCGAACCCTCGACAACCATCAACACGCCCGTTTCCGAACGTTTTGCGATAGGGAAGAGAACTTGCCATGATGATCGCGAAAATTCCGCGTCGTGCGTTGTTGGCCGGCACGAGCGCCTTTGCGCTGCTGGTCGCCGCGGAAGCCACCGCCGAGACGATTTTTGCAGAGCAGAATTTCAACGAAGTGGGAGCCAACTCCCCCGGCAACCCAACGCCGACCAACGACCGTCTGCCCAGCGGTAGTCAACTCACAAACAACGGCGCCAACAACCCCAGCACGGGCGTGCCGACGCAGTTCGGTCTCGGCTATCAGTCCTTCTGGTTTCAGACACGGCAGTGGACGACTGGACCGGTCGCGGACAATGAAGGTGGTCCGGACTTCATCGGGGCCAATTCGTTCAGCGGCAGCAACGCGCCGGACGTCAGTCCCAGCGGTGTGTCCGTCCAGTCTTTCGTCGAATACAATTATCAGTTCAATGACACCGACGGGCAGTTGGACCTGGTGTTTAACCCGGTGGACGTGAGCACTGCCCAAACAAACCGGTCTGTAAGCTTTTCTTATTGGATCAACGACACTGGCTACGAGACATCCGAAGGTGGACCGGACCGCTTTTTCGCGCGGGTCAGCGACGGCAACACCAGCCAAACTCTTTTCGAGTTCGGACCCACGGAACTCGAAGCCAACGCGGCCCCGAATCAGACGACCTGGACCAACGTCAGCTTCGATCTGGAGCCGTTGATCGCCGGCGGTCTCGATCAAACCAACGTGCAGCTCACGGTGAGCGTCGACACCAACTCCGGCAGTGAGAACATCTTCGTCGATGACGTGATCTTCCAATCCGCCACCAACGGTGGTGGTGGTCCGATGTCCAAAAGCATCCCGGAAATTCAAGGTCCGGGGCACACCTCCCCCGAGGTCGGCAACGATGTGCGCACGACAGGCATTGTAACCGCACTCGCCGACAATGGCTTCTATCTTCAGGATGCGACGGGAGACGGTGACGACAACACCTCCGACGCTGTTTTCGTGTTCACTGGAGGTGCGCCAACAGTCACGGTCGGCAACGAGGTCCAGATCACGGGCACGGTGAACGAGTTCTTCAACGAAACCCAGATCACGCTCGACACTCTTGAGAGTGAACAGCCCCGAACAACAACGATCACGCCGCTGGTGATCAGCACGGACTCCACCGCCGATCGGCAGCAGCCCAACACGATCATCGACGACGACGGCGGCGACAACTTCAATCCGGCCACCGACGGCCGGGACTTCTATGAAAGCCTCGAAGGCATGCTCGTGACGCTGCCAAACGCGCTCGCCGTCAGCGACGAAGATACCCGCAGCAATCGGGGCGAGTTCTATGCCGTCAGCGGCGACAACGAAGACGGCAACCTGACGGGCCTCAACGACCGTGGCGGCATCACAATCAGCGAGGACACGGTCAACAGCGTGGACGACAACCCCTACGGCGCCGACTTGAACCCTGAGCGGATTCTGATCGTCGGCACGTCTGAGGGCGACGTTCGGCCCAACACGCCGCCGGAAATGGGCGACATCGTCGGCAGCACGGATGCGGATGGGGACGGTGAGGTCGATGACATCACGGGTCCAGTCCAGTTCAGCTTCAACGACTACCGCATCCGTCCGATCGAGCAGGTCGAGACAACGGAGGTCGATCGACCTGACGAGGTCACGACGCTAGAGAGCGATAGCCACACGCTGACGGTGGCGACCTATAATGTTCTGAACCTGGACCCCGGTGACGAGGACCTGCAACCCGATGGGCGTGATCCGACCCGTCCGCGCAATCGCTTCGAACAATTGGCGGAGCAAATCGTCAACAACATGAAATCGCCGGACATCATCGGCCTGCAGGAAATCCAGGATAACTCCGGGCCGGACGATGACGGTGATACCAGCGCCGATCAAACGCTGACCTTGCTGATCGAAGCGATTGAGGCGGCTGGCGGCCCCACTTATGACTTTAAGGACAACCCCTTCATCGGCGACAATACCAGCGGCGGGCAGCCAAGCGGCAACATCCGCACGGCCTATCTCTATAATCCCGACCAGGTCGCGGTCGATCACGCCAGCCTGTCCACGTTCGATAAGGACGGCAACCGCATCTTCGATCCCGCTGACATCGGCGACACGCAAACCGACCCGCTGAGCCCGTTCTTCGATACCAGGCTGCCGATCATTGTGGAGTATGACTTCAACGGGGAGAGGATCATCGTCGTCAACAACCACTTCCCGTCCAAGGGTGGCAGCGACCCATTGTTCGGGTCTACCCAGCCGGCCGCCAACGGTCAGGTCGAACAGCGCAATGCGATCGCACAGCTGATCAACGACTGGGTCGACGAAATCCTGGCCTTTAATGCGGACAGCAACATCATTGTCATGGGCGACCTGAACGAGTTTCAGTTCTTTGAGCCTCTGGAAATCCTGAGCGGCGTCGCCGACGATGATCAGGTGCTGTTCAACCTAGTGTTCGAACTGGATGATCCCACGGACGCGTTCACCTTCGAATTTGAAGGCAATAGCCAAGCGTTGGACCACATCTTCGTCAGCGAGAATCTGTTCGACCTGTTCTTCGAGGACGTCGACTTCATCCATCTCAACGCTGGAACACTGTTCGAAACGCTAGTCAGTGATCACGATCCGATCGTGGCCTCCTTCAAAATTCCCGTACCGGTCCCGTCGACGGCGGTGCTCTTGCTCACCGGTCTGTTCGGGCTCGGCCTGTGGAGACGCCGCGCGACAGCTTGACCTACCAATCTTCGATTTTTCCGCCCTCCTTTTTGCTCCGGGCCCCTTCAAGGGGTCCGGAGCTTTGTTTTTAAGCGATGACCGTGCCACCATCGGCCCCGAGAGACCTGCGGGCAAAGGTGCAGCAGTTGGTGCGAGAAGGACGACAGGTCAGCGCTGTTGTGCTGGCCGC
>CAZUDB010000045.1:0-30999 GCA_964619055.1 uncultured Rhodospirillaceae bacterium | reverse complement strand
TAAGCACCGCGGCAGTCGGCGATGGTGGCCGTGGCCGGCATGTTGATGGTCTTGGAGATGGCGCCGGAGATGAACGGCTGGGACGCCGCCATCATGCGGATGTGGCTCTCCACGGACAGGTGCCGGGTGCCGGTGCGCCCGCACGGGCTCGCACAGTCGAACACCGCCAGATGCTCCGGCTTCAGGTGAGGTGCGCCCTCCAACGTCATGGCACCGCAGGCGAATGTGTTGGCGGCATCGATCTCCGCCCGGCTGAACCCGATGGCCGAGAGCAGGCAGAAGCCGGGCTCGTCCAGGCGCTTGTGGTCCAGACCCAGCGTGTCGGTGCAGAAGGCCTCGCCAAGCGTCCATTTGTTGAAAACGAAGCGGATGTCGAAGGCATCCCCCACGGCCTTGGCGACGACGGCGAGGGCCTCATCGGTGAAGCCCTTGGCCTTGAGGCTCTCCGGATTGATGGCGGGGGCGTCCTCCAGGCTGCCGTGGCCGACGGCGTGGGCGACGATCTCCTCGATTTCGTCCTGCTTGTAGCCGAGGCGGGTGAGGGCCAGCGGGACGACCCGGTTGATGATCTTGAAGTAGCCGCCGCCGGCGAGCTTCTTGAACTTCACCAGGGCGAAGTCCGGCTCGATGCCGGTGGTGTCGCAGTCCATGACCAGGCCGATGGTGCCCGTGGGCGCCACCACCGTGGCCTGGGCGTTGCGGTAGCCGTGCTGCTCGCCCCGCTCAAGCGCCTCGTCCCAGGCGGCGCGGGCCCCCTGGATCAGGGCTGGGTCGGGGTTGGCGGCGGCGGCCAACGGAACGGGCAGGACCGAGAGCCCCTCATAGCCCTTGGAACGGCCGTAAGCGGCGCGCCGGTGGTTGCGGATGACCTTCAGCATGGCGTCCCGATTGGCGGCGTAGTCCGGGAACGCGCCCAGATTCTGTGCCATCTCCGCCGAGGTGGCGTAGGAGGTGCCGGTCATCAGGGCCGAGATGCCTCCACAAATGCTGCGCCCCGCTTCCGAGTCGTATGGAACACCGGCGGCCATCAGATAGCCGCCGATGTTGGCGAAGCCGAGCCCAAGCGTGCGGTAGCGATATGACAGCTCGGCGATGCGCTTGGCCGGGAACTGCGCCATCAGCACCGAGATCTCCAGCACGACGGTCCACAGCCGGACCGCGTGGCGGAAGGCCGCCACGTTCAGCGTGCCGTCCTCCCGCTGGAAGGCGAGGAGGTTGATGGAGGCCAGATTGCATGCCGTGTCGTCCAGGAACATGTACTCGGAGCACGGATTGGACGCATTGATGCGCCCACCTTCGGGGCAGGTGTGCCACTCGTTGATGGTGGTGTCGAACTGGAGGCCCGGATCGGCGCAGGCCCAAGCGGCCGTCGCGATCTGGTCCCACAGCGCCACCGCCGGAACAGTGGCGGCGACAGTCCGGTCGGTGCGCCGGATCAGCTCCCAATCCTGGTTCTCGCGGACGTGGTCCAGGAAATCGTTTGTGACACGAATGCTGTTGTTGGCGTTCTGGCCAGAGACGGTCAGGTAGGCTTCCGAATCCCAATCCGTATCGAAGGTGGGGAAGTCGATGTTCGTGGCACCCTGGCGCGCCAACTGGATGACTCGCTGGACGTAAGCATCGGGAACGTGGGCCCGCTTTGCCGCCCGCACGGCGCGTTTCAGCGCGGTATTACGCTTGGGGTCAAAGCGGTCTTCGTCATCGAGCTGGCGGTTGGCGCTGGCGTCCGCCGCGCAGTCGCACGCGGCCAGAACCTGCTCCAGGCACGCCCTGGTGGCGCGAGAGCCGGCGACCAGGGCTGCAACCTTCTGCTCCTCGCGGACTTTCCAGTCGATGAACGCCTCGATGTCCGGGTGGTCAACATCCACCACGACCATCTTGGCCGCACGTCGGGTGGTGCCGCCGGACTTGATGGCACCGGCGGCGCGATCGCCGATCTTAAGGAAGCTCATCAGACCCGAGGAACGGCCGCCACCGGACAGCGGTTCTTCCGCGCCGCGCAGGGCCGAGAAGTTGGTGCCCGTGCCGGAGCCGTACTTGAACAGCCGCGCCTCGCGGGACCAGAGGTCCATGAAGCCGCCGTCCTTAACGAGGTCATCGGTGATGCTCTGGATGAAGCAGGCGTGGGGCTGCGGATAGCGATAAGCCGTGGTGCAGGCCTCCACCTCGCTCGTGGCGGGATCGACGCGATAGTGCCCTTGGGCGGGGCCGTCGATGCCGTACGCCCAATAGAGGCCCGTGTTGAACCACTGCGGTGAGTTCGGCGCGGCCATCTGTGCCGTTAGCATGAACCGCATCTCATCGTAGAAGGCGCGGGCATCGGCCTCCGTCTCGAAGTAGCCGCCGGCGAAGCCCCAAAACGTCCAAGTGCCGGCCAGCCGATCGAAAACCTGACGGGCACTGGTTTCGCCGGTCGTGCGCTCACCCTCCGGCAAAGTGGCCAGGGCCGCTTCGTCGGCGCGGCGGCGGCGCAACCAGTCCGGCACGCCGGGCTCGTCCACGGTCTCGAGCCGCGCCGGCACACCGGCCTTGCGGAAGTACTTCTGGGCCAAGACGTCGCAGGCGACCTGCGACCACGCCGCCGGCACCTCAATGGCGTCCTGCCGGAACACCGCCGATCCATCGGGGTTGCGAATTTCGCTAGATGTGATTCGCCACTCGAACTGGTCGTAGGGGCAGGTATCGGGGGAGGTGAACAGACGCTCGATTCGCATGATGGGGTCGCCCTTCCGTGCCGTTTCCAAGCGTGTCTGGAGCCAGGTCCGGCGCAAGTTTGAGATGCGCCGGCCGGAACTCTCTTTCATCCCACGGTCTGCCACCGCTGCCGCCGGCAAAACGTGTCCTCGCTGCCAAATCCACACCAAATCCAGTAGCGGCGGCAACGAATGAGAGCGTATCTTGTGCTCGGCGATGTCGCAACCACATTTTGACCGTAGAGCGCGAGCGCCCCCATGATCTTGTGGAAAACGCAATATATTGACGGATACAGGCGGCTTCGAGGTCGGCCTTCATCTGCCATAAGAGCCGGCGGCTGCGACGTTGCCGAAACGGTCATGGGTGAGTTTTCGCGAGGCAGGAGGCGCGAGTAGGGGGAGAAGCTCAAGTGTTGAGTGAGGTCATGTGTCGCGCTAGAAACTGCTACTCAGGGTGGCATTGATTTGGCCCCCTCGCGATTTAGTCGATAACCGTGGCGCCGGCGCAACAGCGTTGCGGATCACCAAAAGGTGTCCCCTAGACGCCATGCGGACCCGATGCCATAGTGTGCGCGTCGAGCGGCTTACTTCGATCGCAATCCGCTCGGCACCGATACTTTATGTCAACGAGCGTCGCTCAATGTCACTGAACACCTGGATCACGACACGCTTGTTCGGCGAGCCCGTCGGTGAGGACGAGTTTGGGAATCGCTACTTCCGAAGCGCGAAGCTGTCGCGCTATGGCCGGGAACGGCGCTGGGTTGTCTACAAAGGCAAAAATGAAGCCAGCACGGTTCCTGCGGAATGGCACGCTTGGCTTCACCATATGACCGACGTCCCCCTTACCGGCACCCGGGTGCGCCGCTGGCCTTGGCAAAAGCCGCACCTGCCCAATGCCACGGGTACACTTGATGCGTTTCGACCCAAGGGGCACGATTTGGCCGGCGGGCAACGCGCCCGCGGCAGCGGCGACTACGAGCCCTGGGTGCCGTCCTAATCGGCTTCACGGGCTCAACAAGGTTTGGTGTTAACGACGCGGTCGCCGGATCATGATTACTTTTGCCCGATGACGGCCGATCACACAGTCGTTGGCCGACGGGCACAGGGCTGACAGGCAAAGTGACTGCAATGGCATCCTCTCGAGAACGGCGCGAAATCGCATTTGGAGCGTTGGCGGTGGCCACGTTGGTAGTGGTGCTTGCCATGTCCTATGGACGCACCGGCGTTGATCAACGGCGCGACCACGCTGTGCTGTTCGACGCGGCCTTTGAGCAGGTGGACGGGTTGGCCGTTGATGACCCCGTTTATCTTGCTGGTATTCCCGTCGGCCGGGTCACCAACTTCGCGCTGATGCCCGACAGCCGGGCTCTGACGACCCTTTCTGTCGATTCCAGCATCGAAGTGTTCGCGGATGCGGCCGTGGCCATTCACACTGACGGTCTATTCGGCAGCAAATTTGTTCGCCTCGATCCGGGCGGTGGATCGACCAAGCTTCTCAAGGACGGCGACCGTATTCCCTACGCGCAAAAGGCCTTCATGGTCAGCGAGGTGCTGAACCTGATCATCACCCAGGGGCGACTGGTTCGCGACCAGATGGCGCCGCAGGCGAATTGATGGGTCGTAATCTGATTGAATCCGTCATGGGGGCGGTTGTGTTGCTCGTTGCCGCCTCCTTTGTCTACTTCGCTTGGGTGACAGCCGATATCAATCAAGTGCCCGGATATCCAGTATCGGCTCGATTCTACCAGGTGGGCGGCCTGGAATCGGGCAGCGATGTTCGGCTTAACGGCATTAGGGTGGGGTCCGTGACGGATGTGCAGCTCGATTCGGCCACCTTTGACGCCATCGTTACTCTCAACATCGATGAACGGATCCGCCTTCCGATCGACACGGTGGTGATGATCGAGACCGAGGGCTTGTTGGGCGGCAAGTACGTGCGCCTGACGCCGGGGCGGGGCGAGGCGTTGGTGGAACCGGGCGGGACGTTCGCCAACACCCGCGACTTCCGCTCCCTTGAGGACCAAATCAGCGAGATCATCTTCCTCGCCACGTCGCCCCCAGAGTCGGGCCGCGACGTGGCCCCCGATCCAGCCGCGACCCCGGCACCGGACGCCGAGACCACGGCACCATCCTTGCGGCGGTAATGGTGCAGACCTGGGACCCGGTCCGGTATCGGCGCGATGCCCATTATGTGGCGACCCTGGGGCTGCCCGCCACGGATCTGCTCGACCCGCAGCCTGGTGAACGGATTCTCGACTTGGGCTGTGGGGATGGCGCATTGACGCTGGTCTTGGCGGAAGCCGGTGCTGAGGTCGTTGGCGTGGACGCAAGTCCCGATCTGGTCGCGGCGGCGCAACAGCGCGGCCTGGATGTTCGCCTAGGCGACGGTCGTGGGCTGGAGGCCATGGCCGCCGACTCGGGCTGGTTCGGCGCGTTCGATGCGGTGTTCAGCAACGCAGCCCTGCACTGGATGGAGGATTTGGAACGGGTAACCCGCGGCGTTCGCCGACTGTTAAAGCCCGGTGGCCGGTTCGTCGGCGAGTTCGGTGGTGAGGGCAACGTCGCTACGGTTGTTTCGGCGCTGACGGCGGCCCTCTGGAGGCGCGGCGTGGACGCCGCTGCCTTCAACCCATGGGTGTTTCCGAGCGCATCTGCGTTTGAGCGCCTGCTGTGGGACAACGGCTTCACCGCATGCGATGTCAAAACGTTTGAGCGGCCCACGGATTTGCCTGGCGATTTGGCCCAGTGGTTGAACGTGTTTGCGGGGCCGTTTCTTGCCGCTGTCGATCCACAGGACCATGCCTCTCTGATCGACGAGGTCATTGATGGCGCCGGCAGCCTTCGCGGCGCCGATGGGATCTGGCGCGTTGACTATGTGCGGTTGCGCCACCGGGCCGTGGCGGCTCCCGAGGTGCGGTGGATGTTATGACTAAGGTTCCCCGGCGAAGAACGCCATTCGGATTGGCCGCGCTGTTCATGGCGGCGACCCTGACTGCAGGATCGCCGACGCTCCGGGCACAAGTGTTCGAGCCCTACGAGATCGCCGTACTGCGTGGGCTGGACAAGGTCACGGCCCGGGTTTCAACCCTGGAGATTCCGGTCGGCGCATCGGTTCGGTTCGAAGCTCTGGAGATTAAAGTGCGTACCTGCCGCAAGCCGCCTCCGGAGGATCCGCCAGAGTCTGCGGCTTTCTTGGAGGTGGTGGATTACCGTCCTGACGGCGACGTGGTTATGGCGTTTACGGGGTGGATGTTCGCATCATCGCCCGGCGTCTCCGCCATGGATCACCCGGTCTATGACGTTTGGGTGCTCGACTGCCTCAACACGCCTGCCACGGCAGCCCGCAGGGCCGCAGAGCGAGAGGCGGCGGCGGAGGCCGCGGCAGAGGCGGACTCGGCCGTCGAGTAGAACGTGGCCGACTGCCGCAGGGCCCTGTCCAGGCGAGCCAGGTAGGTGGCCGCCGGAATTTCGATGGCCCCGAATTGCCGGAGGTGCGGGGTTACGAACTGCGTGTCCAGAAGCGTGTAGCCACCAAGGCGCATGCGGGCGACCAGATGGACGAGGGAGACCTTGCTGGCGTCAGGAGCCAGGGAAAACATGCTCTCGCCGAAGAAGGCAGAGCCTAAGGAAACCCCGTACAAACCCCCGACCAAACGGTCGTCTAGCCACGCCTCCACGCTATGGGCATGTCCCGTGTCATGCAGGGCGACAAAGGCGCGTTCGATCTCGCGATTGATCCAGGTGTCTGTTCGGCCGGCTCCTGGGGCTGCGCAGGCCGCGATCACGTCAGCAAACGCCGAATTACAACGGACTGTGAAGCGTTCCTGGCGCACCGTTCGCCGCAGCCGGCGTGGAACCCGAAACCGCTCAAGCGGCAAAATGCCGCGTTCCATCGGTGCCACCCACTGAATACACGGATCATCCCGATCCCGGGCCATGGGAAACACGCCGAGCGCATAGGCCCTCAGAAGCAGGGCAGGGCTTAAACGATCCCGTTGGCCAATGGGACGCATGGTGGCTGAGTATTCTGATTCAGATCGCTGTTGATGATCAAAGACTCAGAGTACACGACCGGGCGTGGCCGGAACAGGCCCCTGGATCGGGACTGCCGGCAGCTGTGATGAGTGGGCCTCGCCCGCATTGCCGATGGGCCGTATGCGTCCCGCATACCGCCGTGACCGCTCGCACGGGTTGCTCCCCTGCCGCCGAGAACTACGTTAGACCTGTATGCGTCGGGGTGCGCCGTCTGAGCTGTCGCGGGCCCGCGGCCCAACTAAGGAACGGAAGAACCGGCAATGCCCAATGTGACGATCAATGGAGAGGAGAAGCGCTTCACGGCGCCCCGGACCGTGGAACAGTTGCTGACCGAGATCGGCCTGGACCCCAGAAAGGTGGCGGTGGAACGCAACTTGGAAATCGTGCCGCGCTCGGGCTACGGCACGGTCCTGGTCGCCGAGGGTGATCGCCTCGAGATCGTCCATTTCATCGGCGGCGGTGCGCCTGACGCCCCGAACCGAGAGGGCACAGCGGAGAACGCGGCGGCCGACGGAAGCGAACCGATGATCGTGGCGGGCCGCTCGTTTCACTCGCGATTGTTGGTGGGGACGGGCAAGTATAAGGACTTTCAGGAAACCGCCGCGGCCATAGCCGCATCCGGGGCCGAGATCGTCACCGTCGCCGTCCGGCGCGTCAATATCACCAACCCGGCCGCGCCCATGCTGGTCGACTACGTGGACCCGAAGCGATACACCTATCTCCCCAATACGGCCGGTTGCTTCAGCGCGGCCGACGCCGTGCGCACCCTTCGGCTCGCCCGGGAGGCCGGCGGCTGGTCGCTGGTGAAGCTGGAAGTGCTCGGGGACCAGAAAACCCTCTATCCCAACATGACCGAGACGCTGGTGGCGGCGGAAACCCTGATCCAAGAGGGCTTCGAGGTCATGGTCTACTGCTCCGATGATCCGATCCTGGCCAAGCGGCTGGAGGATATGGGTTGCGTCGCCATCATGCCGCTGGCCGCTCCCATCGGCTCCGGGCTCGGCATTCAGAACCCGGTCGGCATCCGCCTGATTGTCGAGCAGTCGAAGGTGCCCGTGTTGGTGGATGCCGGGGTCGGCACCGCCTCCGACGCGACCGTCGCCATGGAACTGGGCTGCGATGGTGTGTTGCTGAACACGGCGATCGCCGAGGCCAAGGATCCGATTCGAATGGCGCACGCGATGCGCCTTGCCGTGCAGTCCGGGCGGTTGGCCTACCTGGCCGGGCGCATGGCGAAAAAGCGCTACGCCGATCCAACATCGCCACTGGCGGGGTTGATCTGAGCAAGATCGGCCCCGACCGAACACTGTCACGGACCTGTCGCGAGATTTTCCATTGCATCACGGGGGCCACTTGCCATATACGCGGGGCTCCTGGCTGGTCGGCGTCGACATCGTGCGACAACGTCCGCCGTCGGTAATGAGCGACTATAACGGAAGGGCTGGCGGCGATTGCGCTGCCGGAATGGTCGAGCAAGAGGGCAGTGGGAACAATCGGCAGATGAATACCGTCAGAGATGACCGCGCCGATGTGTGCCGCCCCTACTACGTGCTCCTCGGCCAAAAAAATCCACACTCTAGTCTGAGCTGACCTCACGAATTGTTGTGGTTATCGCCTCGGCGTCCGGTTCTCCGGACAGCGTCGCGGCGGGTTCGTTCAAGGTTGCTTTTGTGACGAGGGTGCCAACACCATGACTCCCAAGATTGCCCGGTTTCTGGAAACGGGACATCCAGAAACGCCGTGTCTTGTGGTCGATCTGGATCTGATCGCTGAAAACTACCGATCCTTGCGGGCGGCGTTGCCGCTGGCGACGATCTACTACGCTGTCAAGGCCAACCCGGCCTGCCCATTGCTGAGGACGCTTGTTGACCTGGGCTCCAGCTTCGATGCCGCCAGCGGCCAGGAAATCGACGATTGCTTGGCCGTCGGCGCCGCGCCCGAGCGCATTTCCTTCGGCAATACGGTCAAGCACCGGCGCGACATCGCCCGCGCCTTCGAGCGTGGGGTGCGTCTGTTCGCATTCGACAGCGAGGAGGAGCTCCGGAAGATCGCCGATGAAGCGCCCGGCGCGGAAGTGTACTGCCGCATTCTGGCCGACAACACCGATGCCCGCTGGCCGCTGAACCGCAAGTTCGGGTGCGACCTGGACATGGCCAAGGAGCTTTTGCTCAAGGCCGGGGACCTCAACCTTGGCCCCATCGGCCTGTCATTTCATGTGGGCTCCCAACAGGTCAACGCGGACGCGTGGGAGCTGGCCATCGGCCGGTCGGCGCTGGTGTTTACGGACCTGCGCGACGCCGGATTGGAGCTGAGCATGCTCAATCTCGGGGGCGGATTTCCGGCCCCCTATCGCGGCGACGACCTGCCGCCCGTGGGCGATTTCGCGCACACGATCATGACGTCCATGGCACGCCACTTCGGCAACAACTGGCCGGAGATGATCATCGAGCCGGGACGCTCCATCGCCGCATCGGCGGGCGTGATCCAGTCGGAAGTTCTGCTCGTGTCCCGCAAGTCGCGGGAGGATCACTGCCGCTGGGTCTATCTGGACGTGGGCACCTTTGGCGGTCTCGCCGAAACCCTGGGCGAGGCCATTCAATATCCCATCACGACCGCCCGCGACGGTGAGGCGGAAGGGCCGGTGACGCTGGCTGGGCCGACCTGCGACGGCGCCGATATCCTGTACGAAAAGGCGGGCTATACCCTGCCTTTGGGCCTGAAGGGTGGTGACAAGGTGGAGTTGTTGACGGCCGGCGCCTACACGGCCGTTTACGCCTCCAAGGGCTTCAACGGCTACGCGCCCATGGCGGAGTATTACATCTAGTCCGCATTGTTTCGCGCGCTTCGATCCCTGGCCTCATCCCGGATGAGGTCCAGGATCGCGGCTTCCCAGGTTCCCTTGGCGATCTTGTTTCTCGGGATGCCGTTGATCCGCACGACGCGAAAGACGCCGTGCTGCACGGTTGTTGCCCCAACGGAGACGATTGCGCCAAGCAAGCTTCGTTTGACTTTGTGCGGACCGATGCTGACAACCCGGTCACCCCAAAAGGAGCGTTCCACCCGATGACCATCAATAGAGACGATTCGTCCAAGACCAAAGAATCGACGCCTCACGGCAATTTTTCGTGTCATCGCACCGGCCAAACCGATGAGGGTGTGCCACTTATATTGTTCTAAAACATCAACATTTATTGCGCGAGGGTGCGCCGTGCCGCCAGGACTAAAGACCGGTCGAATCCAGGGCGTAGCCGGCGCCGCGCACGGTTCGGATGACGTCGTTGTCCCCATGCTCGTTCAGGGCCTTGCGCAGACGGCGGATGTGCACATCCACGGTGCGAAGCTCCACGTGGATGTCGCGGCCCCACACCTTATCGAGCAGTTGTTCGCGGCTGAACACGCGATCGGGCCGCTCCATGAACAGCTGCAACAGGCGGTACTCGGTGGGTCCCAAGCGGATCGCCTTGCCGTTGCGGGTGACCCGGTGGGCGGCCAGATCCATGATGATGTCCGCATAGGTCAGGCGCTCGTCGGCCAGAGCGGGCCGGGCGCGGCGCAACACCGCGCGACAGCGGGCAATCATCTCACTGGGGGAGAAGGGCTTGACCACATAGTCGTCAGCGCCGGCCTCTAGTCCGCGGACCCGGTCCGTCTCCTCCCCGCGCGCGGTCAGGATGATCACCGGCAGGCTCCGGGTCTCCCGACGCTTTCGCAGCCGCTGGCAGACGGTGAGCCCGGACGCGCCCGGCAGCATCCAGTCCAACACGACCAAATCGGGCTGCTGTTCTTCAACGGCGAGCAGCGCTTCCTCGCCGTCGCGGGCCATGACCGTATCAAAGCCCTCACGCTCCAAGTTGTAATGGAGTATCTCGGCTTGGGCCTCGTCGTCCTCAACGATCAGGATGCGGGGCTTTGTGGTCGTCATCACGCGGACCGCTTTGTACGTTTACGAACTCGACGGAGCAATGAGCGTAGAGCTGGTGTCGTCGCCCTTGGGCCGGTCGCCGATGGGCCGCCGGGCATGGACGATAAAGTGAATGGTCTCGGCAATGTTGGTGGCGTGGTCGCCGACCCGCTCGAAGTTCTTGGCGATGAACAGGAGGTGGGTGCAGGCGGTGATGTTGCGCGGGTCCTCCATCATGTAGGTCAGGAGCTCGCGGAACACGCTGGTGTAGAGGGCATCCACCTCCTGATCGCGGGCGCGCACTTCTTCCGCTTGCTCCACGTCCCGTGCTGTGTAGGCATCCAGCACATCTTTAAGCATGCGTTGGGTCAGGCGGCCGAGGCGAGCCACCGTGAGCGCCGGCGGCATTGGCGGCAACTCTGCCACCACGACCGTCCGTTTCGCGACGTTTTTGGCATAGTCGCCGATCCGCTCCAGGATCGCCGAGGTTTTCAGGGCGCTGATGACGACGCGTAGGTCCGCCGCCATGGGCTGGCGCAACGCGAGCAGGGCAACGGCGTCCTGGTCAATCTTCTGCTCACCGGAATCAACCCGGTTGTCGGTGACGGCAATGCGTCCGGCCCGCTCCACGTCGCGCCGCAGGAGGGCGTTGACGGCTTCGTCCAACTGATGCTCGACCAGGCCGCCCAACTGGGCGAGGGCATTGTCCAACTGGTTCAGGGCGTCGTCGAAGGATTTGACGGTATGATCGTTCACCATCGCTGTCGCGTTCGCCTCGCCCTTGGCACGTCCGAGCTGCGGCAACACCGATTGTGCGGACAAAACCACCTCCCGTGCCCCGCGCAATGTGGTCAGCCGAACCGGCCGGTGATGTAGTCCTGCGTTCGCCGATCCTGCGGATCGGTGAAGATCTGCTCCGTGTCCCCCGTCTCAACCAGATAGCCGAGATGGAAGAAGCCGGTGCGTTGTGACACGCGCGCAGCCTGTTGCATGGAGTGGGTGACGATGACGATGGAGAAATTCTGCCGCAGTTCGTCAATGAGCTCTTCGATCTTTGCCGTGGCGATGGGGTCCAGCGCCGAGCAAGGCTCGTCCATCAGGATCACCTCCGGCTGCACTGCAATGGCGCGGGCAATGCAAAGCCGCTGCTGCTGACCGCCGGACAGGCCCGTGCCTGGTTCGTTAAGACGGTCCTTGACCTCTTCGAGCAGGCCCGCGCGCTGCAGGCTGTCGTGGACGAGCCTATCCAGGTCGGCCTTGTCCTTGGTGATGCCGTGGACCCGGGCGCCGTAGGCAACATTTTCGTAGATGGACTTCGGAAACGGGTTGGGCTTCTGAAAGACCATGCCGACGCGGGCGCGCAAATGAACCACGTCCATCTCGCGGCCATAGATGTCTTCACCGTCCAGCTCGATGGTGCCGTCGACGCGACAGATGTCGATGGTGTCGTTCATGCGGTTTAGACAGCGAAGGTAGGTGGACTTGCCGCACCCGGACGGGCCGATCAGGGAGGTGACCTGGTTCTCGTAGATGTCCAGGTCCACCTCCTTCAGCGCTTGTTTGCTGCCATAGTGAACGTTGACGTTGGTGGTGTGCATCTTGACCGGGTGCTCCGTGCCCGGTCCCACGGCCTCCGGCTTGGATCGGACTTGAACACCACTGCTGTCGTGGCTTTGCTCGTTCATCGCAATGGGTTTCCTACCACTTTCGCTCGAACCGCCGGCGCAGGAAAACGGCGGCGGTGTTCATGGCGATCAGGAATGCAAGCAGGACGACAATGGCCGCTGCCGCCCGTGCCTCGTAGGCGCGCTCCGGCAAATCGGACCACAAGTAGATTTGAACCGGCATAACAGTCGAGGCATCCAGCGGTCCGCTCGGGATATCAACAATGAAGGCGACCATGCCGATCATCAGCAGCGGCGCCGTTTCGCCCAGTGCTTGGGCCATGCCGATGATCGTACCCGTCAGCATGCCCGGCAGAGCAAGGGGCACGACATGATGAAAGACCGTCTGGACCTTGGACGCCCCCACGCCAAGCGCCGCTTCGCGAATGGACGGCGGCACAGACTTCAGCGCGGCGCGGCTGGCGATGATGATGGTGGGCAGTGTCATCAGCGTTAACACCAGCCCGCCCACCAGCGGCGTCGAGCGCGGCATCCCGAAAAAATTCAAGAAGACCGCAAGGCCAAGCAACCCGAACACGATGGATGGGACGGCGGCGAGGTTGTTAATGTTGACCTCGATCAGGTCGGTCCAGCGGTTCTTGGGCGCAAATTCCTCCAGGTAGATGGCAGCGCCGACGGCGAGGGGGAACGACAAGATCAAGGTGACCAGCATGGTCCAGAAGGAGCCGATGAGCGCGCCGCGAATGCCGGCCAACTCAGGTGAGCGGGAGTCACCCTGCTCGAACAGCGTCCAGTTGAACCGGTTGGAAACCAGGCCCCGTTCCTCGAGGCGCTCCAACCACGCGATCTGCTTGTCGTTGATGGGCCGTTGTGACTCGGGCAGGGACTTGTCGTACGAGCCCTTCAGATACTGGTCGGCCAAATCCGACAAGTGCACGTTGAGGGTCACGCGCTGATTGAGGATCGAGTCTCCCTGCTCCTCAGAGTCGAGCACCAACTGACGGATCTCGTAGGTGGCACCGGGACTGACCAGGCGCATCAGGTCACGTCGGTCCTGGCGGCTCGTCACGTCCGGAAACAAGTCCCGCATCGCCTGGCGGATCACCGCCCCATAGTTGGCGTTGCCGATCACCTCCGGATCGCCCGTGTTGTTCGGGTCCACGTCCTGGCGGTAGATCGTCGTCTCCAGTTCAAGCACCGACTCCGTCCAGGCGGGAAGCGATTTTCCGATGGTATCGATAAACAGGATGGCCAAGCACAAGGTCGCGAACGCGATCGCGACGATGCCATAGGCCTGGAATCGCTTCTCTGCCGCATAACGGCGCGAGAGGCTGTTGGCGACGGCCGCCGACACCTCTGAAGGCGCGCCGAGCGGCGCCGCGGGGGCCGCGATCGTGCCGCTGTCGGGTATAATGCTACTCATACTGCTCTCGATACTTGCGGACGATGTGCAGCGCGATGACGTTTAGGCACAACGTCACGAAGAAAAGCGTAAGGCCAAGGGCAAAGGCGGCGAGGGTTTTGGCGCTGTCAAACTCCTGGTCCCCGACGAGCAGCGTCGCGATTTGCACCGTCACCGTGGTGACGGCCTCCAATGGGTTCATCGTCAGGTTGGCCGCAAGGCCGGCGGCCATGACGACAATCATGGTCTCACCAATGGCGCGCGAAACGGCGAGCAGAAGGCCACCGACAATGCCGGGGAGCGCGGCCGGGAAGATCACCCGCTTGATCGTCTCCGACTTGGTGGCGCCAAGACCATAGGACCCTTCGCGCATGGACTGCGGCACCGCACTGATGACATCGTCCGACAGCGACGACACAAAGGGAATGATCATGATGCCCATGACGATCCCAGCCGCCAAGGCGCTTTCAGACGAAATGTCCCCCCCAAACAGGGCGGCGAACGGTCCGATCTCGTTGCGGAAAAAAGGGGCGACGGTCAGTGCGGCGAAGAACCCGTAAACCACTGTCGGGACGCCGGCCAGGATCTCCAGGATCGGCTTGACCACGGTGCGCACCTTCGACGGTGCATACTCGGCCATGTAAATCGCCGCCAACAACCCGATCGGGCCGGCCACGCACATGGCTATGAGGGCGATCAGAATGGTGCCGACAAAGAGCGGGATGGCGCCGAACGCACCGGAAGCCCCAACCTGGTCGGCCCGGATCGCAATTTGCGGGCTCCATTCCAGTCCGAAGAAAAACTCCAGCGGCGACACCTTGGCGAAGAAGCGCAGCGATTCAATGAGTACCGATAAAACAATGCCGATTGTCGTCAGGATCGCTACCGTGGAGCTGACGATCAACACCACCTTGACGACCTGCTCCACCTGATTGCGCGCCCGCAACGACGGAGTGATCCGCGTCAGTGCGTACGTAAGCCCGGCAATGGCAATTGCCAGCACCACCACCAGCAATGTCCAGTGACTGAGGGAATTGAGGCTGTTGTATCGCTCCGCCGCCTGGCGCATCGCCTCGTCTGGAACGGTGCTGACAATGTTGCCTTGGGCGAGGTTGCGGATGTCGTTGAGGATCAGGCCAAGCCGATCGGAGGGCAAGTCGCGGACGGACTCGGGCAGGCTCGCAATCAGCAGTTGCTCGATAATGGTCGGCTCCAGCATGAGCCACAGGCCGAGCAGCAACACGGCAGGGATGCCGCACCAGACAGCGACGTAATAGCCATAATAGCTGGGCAAGGAGTGAAGAGAACGAACCTCACCGGACGCCGACGCAAGAGATCGGGAGCGCCCCAGGTAAAAACCAATGAGCGCTAAAACAAACACAGCAGCTAGGATGATCCACACGGCCATCGTGGTCGTCCCAATCCATCCCCAATCTGTTATGGTATTATTTCACGTTGTTATTCGACGATAGTCGGACGCGACCGTGTCAGAGCGAAGCCAAGTTTGCAATCGGAAACCGGCGCCGAGGGGCCCGGAACGTCCCTGCGATCAGTCCCCGTCGGGGCCCGAGACCGGACGCCGACGGGGCTGACAGCGAAACAACTACATGATGTTGCTGACAAATTTGGTTGCGTCTTCGCGGACTTTTTCGCGATCCGCTTCGGACAGCGGGATCAGACCCTTTTCAATCAGGTAGCCTTCCGGCCCAAACGCCTTTTCGGCGGTGAACTCGGTCACATACTCTTCCATGCCCGGGATCACCCCGACGTGGGCGTTCTTGGTGTAGAAGAAGAGGGACCGGGACACCGGATAATCACCGGAAGAAATATTCTCAAACGTCGGGTCGACGCCGTCGACCTTGCTACCCTGGAGCTTGTCGGAGTTTTGATCCAGGAAGCTGAAACCGAAGATGCCAAGAGCATCCTTGTTGGCTTGCAGCTTTTGCACGATCAGGTTGTCATTCTCGCCGGCTTCCACGTAGGCACCGTCTTCGCGGACCGAGTGGCAGATCGCCTTGTATTTGTCCTTATCGCTCTTTTTGAGGGCGGCAATTTCCTCAAAGCTCTTGCAACCGCCTTCAAGTGCCAGTTCGGCAAACGCATCGCGCGTGCCGGAGGTCGGTGGCGGGCCGAGGACCTCGATCTTGGCATCGGGGAGTTTTGCGTCCACGTCGGACCACGTCACGTTGTCGTTGTCCTTAAAGCCGCCATTGCCGTCAGGGATCTGCTTGGCAAGCGCCAGGAAAATCTGCTCGCGGGTCAAGTCGAGCTGCGGAGCGGATTTTTCGTTGGCGAGCACGATCCCGTCGAAGCCGACTTTGACCTCGGTGACGCTCTCGACGCCGTTCTTCTTGCAGGCCTCGATCTCGGAACTCTTAATCTTGCGGGATGCATTGGTGATGTCCGGATGATCGACACCAACACCGGCGCAGAACAGTTTCAAACCGCCGCCGGAGCCGGTGCTCTCGATTACGGGCGTGTTGAACTTCGTCGTTTTTCCAAAGTTCTCGGCCACCGTTGTTGCAAACGGGTAGACCGTAGACGATCCGACGATGCGGATCGTGTCGCGTGCTTCGGCGACACCAGCGACGGCAACAGTCGCCAGCGCAGCTAACGCCACAAATTTCGTGCTCATGGAGGACTCCCGAACCTAGGCTTAAAAATACCTACCCTGAGGCCACCGCGAGCCGCCCAGCGGGCGCGCGAACCCGTCGCGCACAAGGTCGCGATGTAACCTCCTTTAACCTTATGACTAACTTGAGAAAGTTCCATGACACTAATTTGACGGTTTTGTTACTTCATCGCCCTTCGGTTGAGGCAGCCGCGAATTCCTGTGGCTCAATAGGTTCGGGGGGGTGGGCCGGCAGCATTACCGTGAACCGGCTGCCGTCGCCGATCGTGCTCTCAATCTTGAGCTGACCACGGTGTCGGTTGACGATGTGCTTGACGATGGCGAGGCCAAGGCCCGTGCCGCCCATCTTGCGCGAACGACCGTCGTCCACGCGGTAAAACCGCTCTGTGATCCGTGGCAAGTGCACGGCTGCAATGCCATCGCTCTGGTCCGACACGGCGACGGCGACCGCCGGTACAGAGGTGCCCGGAAGGCGGTCGAGCCGACGCACGGTCACCTCGATGGTCGTGTCCGCTCGTCCGTACTTCACGGCGTTGTCGATGAGATTGTGAAACACCTGGATTAACTGGTCGCGATCACCCGAGAGGGCGGGAAGCCCGGTCGGACAGCTGATGCGGATGTTCATTCCCTTCTCCAGGGCTCGGCCTTGAAGGCTCTCCGCGACGCGATGCAGCAGCGCCGACAAGTCGATGAGATCGCGCGGCGGGACATGCTCATTGATCTCAACGCGGGACAGCGACAACAGGTCTTCGATCAAGCGGGCCATGCGCTGGGCTTCGGTCCGCATCACCTCCAGAAACTTGTCACGGGCGTCCGGATCTTCCCGCGCCGGTCCGCGCAACGTTTCGATGAAGCCGATCAATACGGACAGCGGTGAGCGCAGCTCGTGGCTGGCATTGGCCACGAAATCGGCGCGGGATTGTTCAGCGCGGCGGGCCCGAGTCTCGTCGTGAAGGACAATCGCTACCGTAGGCTGGTCTGGATCGGCGACTTTTGGCAAGAGCGCGGTGTGCAACGTGAACGTCCGCGGCACCGGCACGGGCAGTGTGATCTCCTCCGAGATTGACGGAACGCCGGAACAGACGGTGTCGACGGCGGCGAGCACTGCCGGATGGCGGAGTGAGCGGGCCAAGTGGCCACCCGTCCCGCCGATCCCCATCAGATCGCGAGCTGCCCGGTTGGCGGAGACGACGTGGCGATCACGGTTAAGCAGAAGCACGGGATCGGGCAGCGGCTCCAGGGTCTGGCTTGGCGTGAGGGCGTCGCGTGCCGGTGTTGTCGGCACGGCCATTGGCTTTCGTGTTCGGCTCTTGGCCAGGAACCAGATTGCGCCGCCCACAAGGGCGGTCAGGGTTGCCAATCCCGGTCCCGGCGCGAGATGATCCGCGAGCATCAAGCCCAAAATCAGCAACGCCGCCGGTGCCAGCGCCAGCAACAGGGCAGAGCGGCTATCCAGGCCGTTTTGGGTCATCGTGGGTCCGAGCATGCCGTGATCGCTGCGCCGGCTTACCACAGTTGCTTCGGATCTCGATGGGTGTGTGATCGCTTCAATCCCGGCGGGCGCTAATCGCGCGACCGTAGCGAGCGCAATCAAGCACGCGGCGGTCTGCGGGATTGGAGGCCGATGGCCCGTCCCGCTTGGGATGGGTGGGCGAGCGTACCGTGGTGCTGGGCCAACCGTTCCAGGGTTTCGGCCGCGGCTTTCGGGATTGGCGCCGTGCGCCGGGTTACCAGGTCCACATGCAGGCACAGCACTTCGTTGGTGGCGAGAACGCCCGGATCGCCGATTCGCATCATTTCGTGGAACAGAATGAGCCGCTTACCATCGAAGCCGAGAACACGGCTCGTCACCACAACACGCTCCCCCTCAGCCACCTCTTGTTCATACGTAACGTGCGCTTCGGCGACGAAGACGGAGCCGGTTGAGGCCGCGCGGTAGTCCGCGCCTAAGCCCACGTGGTCCAACACCGCATCCGTGGCGTGATCGAAGATCAGCACGTAGTAGGCCACGTTCATGTGGCCGTTGTAATCGACCCACGCCGGCTCGACGGTGGCTTCGTGCAGACGGAGTGGTTGCCGGGGATCAGAGTTTGGCGTGGGCGCGCTCATGTGGCTATGGTATCGACGGTGCGTTGGCCGCGCCAGATCCATCAAGCAACCTGACACGCCTCAATCCGTGGCCGCGGCCCCTCCCAAAGGGATCGTATGTCCGAGCCGACGCCAACCGCCGCATCTGAACCGCCGTTCCATGAGCCGCCGGCTCCCAACTCGCCGGCCGTGGCCGTGGTGGTGCCCGTCCACAACGAGGTTGAGAACGTTGAGCCACTGATCGCCGAGATTGTGGCGGCGTTATCGGGCCGTTACCGATTCGAGATGGTGTTCGTGGACGATGGCAGCCAGGATGGAACCGCCGACCGCCTCGCGGACCTGGCGCGACGCCATGCGGAGCTTAGGACCGTCCGGCACACAGTTTGCGCCGGCCAAAGCGCGGCCCTGGCCACAGGCATTCGGGCGGCCTCTGCCCCCCTGATCGCAACGCTCGACGGCGACGGCCAGAACGATCCTGCTGATATTCCGCCGTTGATGGAGGCTCATGGAGCCGCACCGGAGCCCGCACGCCTGATGCTGGCGGGTTTGCGGGCGAAGCGGAAGGACACGTGGATCAAGCGGTTCAGTTCGCGCATCGCCAACGGCATTCGCTCCCGTATTCTCGGCGATCGCACGCCGGACACCGGCTGTGGCCTGAAGGTGTTTCCGCGGGCTGCGTTTTTGGCCATGCCGCCATTCGATCATATGCACCGGTTTTTGCCGGCACTGATGCTGCGCGCCGGAGGGGAGGTCGTTTCTCACCCCGTCAATCATCGCCCCCGGGTTCGCGGCACCTCCAAGTACGGCACGCTCGATCGCCTGATGGTTGGGCTTTTTGACCTGGTCGGCGTTGTTTGGCTTAACCGGCGGGCCCGCATCGCGCGGGTTGATATCCTTGAACCAGGGTCAGGACGGTCGCTCCATCCCGGTGGCGGACCCGAGCCGTGAGAATCCGCTCCCTTGCGCGCGGCATCGGACTGATTCTCTCCCTGGCGGTGATCGCCGTGGTGGTGCGAGAAAGTGGTCTTGCCGACGGCCTGGAAGACGTTCAGTCGTGGATTGACATCCACGTTCGTGGCCAGGGGTTGGCGGGCGAAGCGGTGTTCGTGGCCATCGCCGCCGCTGGTACCGCTGTCGGTCTGCCACGCCACGCCTTTGCGATCGCCGGTGGATATGCCTTCGGCGTGGCGCTCGGCGCCGCCCTGACCGTAATGGCCTGCACGATCGGATGCCTGTGCGCCTTCTCGTATGCGCGGTGGCTTGGCCGGGACTTGGTGGCCGAGCGCTATCCGCGTCGGATCAAGAAGATCGATGCGTTCTTGAGCGATAACCCGTTCTTGACCACGCTCGCCGTGCGCCTGATGCCGGTGGGCAGCAATGTGGCCACCAATCTGCTTGCCGGCGTGTCGAGTGTTGCGGCGGCTCCGTTCCTGATCGGTTCAGCCCTTGGCTACACCCCGCAAACGCTTGTGTTCGTCCTGGTGGGCTCCGGCATCGAGCAAAGCACGGCGGCACGCACGGCCATTGCCATCGCTCTGTTCGTGGCCTCTGCATCCATCGGCGTTTTTCTCTATCGCAGGAATCGGCGAGCGCGGGGCTTTGATGAGGCCCTCGACGAGGTTTTGGACGAGCCCGCAGAGCGCTCGGACACCAATCCTCGCCCGAATCCGGACCGTAGCTAAGCAGGCCGAAGACGCGTGTGGTTGGCCTCGGCGACGCGGCTGTCGCGCTGCCCTTGACACGCTGCGCTGTCTCCCCCACCTCTGGCACTCGACTGGGCAGAGTGCTAACAGCCTGCAGGGCGGACTCTGCGATACGGGTTCATTACGGAGGACAGCAATGAATTTCAAGCCGTTGCACGACCGCCTGTTGGTTCGGCGGGTCGAGCAGGACGAAAAAAGCTCCGGTGGCATCATTATTCCTGATACCGCCAAGGAGAAGCCGCAAGAAGGCGAAGTGATCGCCGCCGGACCCGGCGCCAAGCGCGAGGATGGGACGATCATTGCAATGGACGTGAAGGCAGGTGACCGCATTCTATTCGGCAAGTGGTCTGGTACCGAAGTCAAGATTGACGGTGAGGACCTTGTCATCATGAAGGAATCGGACGTCTTTGGCATCGTTCAGCGCTAACGCGAGCGGCCTCGGCACGACACTTCACCAAAAGGGTCTTTGAACATAACGCTGAGAAACGGTGCGATCAATTGTCGCCCGGCGTTTACAAGGGAATAGGCACGTATGGCTGCTAAGGATGTCAAGTTCAGCACCGACGCGCGCTCGCGGATGCTGCGCGGCGTCGAGATTTTGGCCGAGGCCGTTAAGGTTACGCTCGGCCCCAAAGGACGCAATGTCGTTCTCGAAAAGAGCTTCGGCGCACCCCGGATTACAAAGGACGGCGTGACCGTCGCCAAGGAAATCGAGCTTTCCGACAAGTTCGAAAACATGGGTGCGCAACTGGTCCGTGAAGTGGCCTCCAAGACCAACGATGAGGCTGGCGACGGCACCACGACGGCGACCGTGCTCGCGGAGGGCATTGTCCGCGAGGGCGTCAAGGCTGTCGCCGCCGGCATGAACCCCATGGATCTGAAGCGGGGAATCGACATGGCGGTTACCGCCGTCGTCGAACACCTGAAGTCGCTCAGCAAGGCTGTCTCGACCAACGAGGAAATCGCGCAGGTGGGCACGATTTCGGCCAACGGTGAGCGCGAAGTGGGCGACATGATTGCCGAGGCCATGGAAAAGGTCGGCAAAGAAGGCGTCATTACGGTCGAAGAGGCCAAGAGCTTGCACAGCGAGTTGGAAGTGGTCGAAGGCATGCAGTTCGACCGCGGCTACACCTCGCCCTACTTCGTGACCAATGCGGAGAAGATGAACTGTGAGCTGGAAAGCCCGTTCATCCTCATCCACGAAAAGAAGCTTTCGGCACTGCAGCCACTGCTTCCGGTGTTGGAGACGGTGGTGCAGTCATCCCGACCGCTGCTGATCATTGCCGAGGACGTTGAGGGCGAAGCGCTTGCCACCCTCGTGGTCAATAAGCTCCGCGGCGGCCTCAAGGTCGCGGCCGTGAAGGCCCCGGGCTTCGGCGACCGCCGGAAGGCCATGCTGGAAGACATCGCCGTCCTGACCAAGGGTCAGGTCATCAGCGATGACATCGGCATCAAGCTCGAAAGCGTCACCATCGACATGCTCGGCTCCGCCAAAAAGGTGATGATCACCAAGGAGGAGACAACGATCGTCGAGGGGGCCGGCGATTCCGAATCGATCCAGGGGCGTTGCGCGCAGATTCGTCGTCAGATTGACGAGACGACGTCCGACTACGATCGTGAGAAGCTTCAGGAGCGGCTCGCCAAGCTGGCGGGCGGCGTCGCGGTGCTTCGCGTCGGTGGTGCCACCGAGACCGAAGTGAAAGAAAAGAAGGATCGCGTCGACGACGCCATGCACGCCACGCGTGCCGCCGTCGAGGAGGGCATTGTTGCCGGCGGTGGTGTTGCTCTGCTTTACGCCGAGACGGCCCTCGAAGCTTTGAAGCCCGCCAATGACGACCAGCGCAAGGGTATCGACATCGTTCGCCGTGCGCTGGAAGCTCCCGTTCGCCAGATCGTTGAGAATGCCGGCGAGGACGGTGCCGTCATCGTGGGTAAGTTGCTCGACAGGGGCGACCGGAACTGGGGCTTCAACGCCCAGATTGGTGAATTCCAGGACCTGGTTGCTAACGGCATCATCGATCCGACTAAGGTCGTTCGGACGGCTTTGCAGGACGCTGCCTCCGTCGCGGCTTTGCTCGTCACCACGGAAGCCATGGTGGCCGAGAAGCCGGAGAAGAAGGCGCCAATGCCCGGCGGTGGCGGTGGCATGGGTGGTGGCATGGGCGGCATGGGGGACATGGACTTCTAAGTCCGATCCCATGACGTTTTAGTCTCCGTGTCACTGGACACAACGACAGGAACCGCAGCGGCGACGCTGCGGTTCCTTCGTTTCCAACCGTTTTAATTGTTGCCGGTACGTGGGCCCTGGCAATGACGGTCGCTGACGTTCCTACAGCGGTGTGCGACCGACCGGATCGCTTAAGACTGCGCGAGTTGGAAGCGCTCGATGATCGCTTCATAGTCACTGACATCACCCACCAGCCGAACTTCGGGCCCGGGATTGCGGCGAACTAGCGTGGGCGTGGCCAGGACCTTGGACTGCTTGGCCAAGTCGGGGTTGTCGGCCACATCGACGATGTCGAGTCGGAATCCTTCCGGCGAAAGCGCTTGCTCTAACGCGCGCCTAACTGCCAAGTCCGGGCGGCCGGCTCGGCCGTTGCGTCGTGCCATGAACAACATGAAAGATGGCGGTGCCGCGGACATCGCGTCGACCGCTGCGGTTGCGAGTTGGCTTGCGATCGCTTCAGCGGCGGCCTGCTGATCGACGGCGGAGGCATTCTCTTCCGGCATGAACCGGTCGACGTCCATCTGATTGATCAAGTCGGACATGAGTCGCCCTGCGCGGTTGCCCGTTGACTTTAAAGCACTTTCTTTGACCTACACCTCCTGCTATCGACCAAAAAACCAAACGATAGAAGTGTGCCGGGTCATTTTTTATTCAGGGTTTTTACCCTTTAACCACAATGACCTTATCGAATAAAGGGTTAGATCTCAAGAACCGAATAGTGGATTTGTGCGCGACTGTAATTCGCGTTCGGCGAAAGGCGGTGCCGGAGGTAGCGGCTCTGCTCCAAAGCCCTCAAAACTACTCTAACGCGAATCAGGGCAGCTTCATACAAGCTCATCGAAGATCAAAACCACGCAACAAAAAAGTCCCAACCCGTATTGGATTGGGACTTCTGACGCCGATACTCTCTCCACCCGAAGCGACGGGCTAAATCGAAGAGCGCTGTCGCCGCCGGTGATGGCAGCTTCGAGCTAACGCACTATTGTTTCGTCACGGCTTCAGTGTACGTCTTCTGCGCCTCGTCGATGCAATCGTTACGCTCGTCGACGTTGCTCTTCATCGTGCAGTTCTGGAGTGCCTCATTAAACTTCTTTTCAGCATCGGACTCGGCAGAGGCAGTGAAAGCGAAACCTGCCAGGGCGAGAGCCGGCAGAAGTCCGGCGATCATCAGCTTCGTCATCGTTTTTCTCTCCTCTCACAGACGCTGTATGTCAGCGTTGTAAGCAATGGTCATTTGCGGTTTTCGCATTTTAGCATTCTGCTCGCGCACCGCAACCCTTCATCAAATTTGTGGCCGGCTACGTCCACCGGATCATGCGGACGGAAACAGTATTGAGCTGATTGCCAGCAAGGGGCACGGGCAGGCCCGATTCGCCCGCTCGCCAGATTCACACCGTGGCTGATGGTAGTATCCGCGGAAATGAGAGGAAACGGGCAGAACGGCCAGGATGCGTAGTCGATCTTTGCGGCGGGTTATCGTCATCTCTGATCCCTGGACGGCCTCGATGAGCCTCTCACAGAACGCAGAGCCACAGCACCGTATAGTAGAATAGCGTTTATGTCTTGACCTAGCAGTGCCGATGAGAGCGAACGGTGTTCGAAAAACCGCTCAACAACAAGGGCTGGATTTCACTGGCCGATTGGCCCACACGGGTCGCGATTGAGCACCGCGGCCGCCGTAAACATGGCCTCATGGTTGCGCAAACGGCGATTTCTTCTGGATTTGGGAATTGTGACACGCTACTAACCGAGGGTCCTCGAAGAAGGGCAGGAGGAAACGCGTTCCGGGCCTTCACCGAACGTGATCCAATAGCGGCAAAGAAAATGACACAACGGTTGAAGGAGGAACGATCGCCGTACCGAATGGCTAGAGATTTCGCACAGTAAAACCGTAAAACTGTGTTTCGGGGCTTGGTACGCCTGCCCGGCGCACCGGTCACGGTCGGTTGATCCCCTCGCACGAGGTGGCGTGTTTCGTATAAACCGCGCAAGGCGGCTAACGGCGAACGCATGGACCCATGCAATCCGCAGTTTGGCCGACGAAGCGCACCAATTGAGATCGGGCATTGGGACGGTCCTTTCAAGTGGCAATGCCACCTTGGGCGCAAACCAACAATAGCCCTATCCTATTGGGGGAGACTAAACATGGAAAAAGCCTACAAGGAAGAATGTCGAGTTACGTTGCTCGGCTTCATCATCGTGTTGTTGTTGACACACATCTTTCCTTTGTACTTCCTGTTTCCGGGAATGACCGAAGTGATGATTTTCGGCTTTCCCGCTCACTATCTCCTCACGATCTGCATCGGTTGGCTGGTGATGATCCCCTTCTACTACTTCTACATCCGCATCACCGACCGCATCGAGGCCGACATCGAGGAAACCAGCAGCCGCGCCGCCGAACTGGGTGACGCGAGCGCTCAACCAGCGCAAAACCCGGGAGCGGCCCAATGATGCGCCTGATCGCCACGCTGATTGCGCTTGCCCTGCCGACGCTGGCGCTGGCGCAAGAAACCGAAATGAAGGACTTCGTGTTCGAGCCGACGTCGGGCCTGTCCACGCTCGGGATTATCTACACCGTCGTGATGGTGTTTACCTTCCTCTACGTCGGCTGGTTGATGAAGAAGCGGGTGTCGACATCCGATGACTACTTCGCCGCTGGTCGCAACGTGGGTGGTATCGCCAACGGCCTAGCGATGACGTCGAACTATATGAGCCTGGCCACCTTCCTCGGCTTCACCGCCCTCATCTGGAGCCTCCAGATGTACCTGGTGGCGATCGTGCTCAGCTTCCTCGGTGGCTTCGTGATGATCGCGATCGCGATCGCGCCCTCACTTCGACGGTGGGGCAAATTCACGAGCATGCAGTTCATTGGGGAGCGGTTCGGGCCCGCGGCCAAGATCATCGCCGTCCTCTGCATGATCCTGCTCGCCATGCTCTACCTGATGGGGCAGATGAAGGGTGTCGGTAACGTCTTCCAAGTCATGTTCCACATCGATTACACCACCGGCCTCATCGCCGGCGGCTTGATCGTGACCGTGTATGTGACCATCGGTGGCATGTATGGCCTGTCGTATAACCAAACGCTCCAGGCCATCATCATGTTCTTCGCGCTGTTTATTCCCGCAACGATCATTCTGTGGGAGATGGGTGCCGGACCTGCGAGCCTGTTCCCACCGTTCGGGTACGCGGAACTGGTTCCAGGCATGATCGAGGCCTTGCCGACCTACTTCGATCCGTTCGTAACGGCCGGCGGCGGTGTGCCCATGAGCTTTAAGTTCTACGTGGGTATCATCCTTTCGATCGCGTTCGGTACCATCGGTCTGCCGCACATCGCCATGCGGTTCTTCACGGCACCGTCCGTCCACAATGCGAAAGTCTCGGTCCTCTGGGGTATCGCCTTCATTGGCTTGGTCTTCTTTACCACGTTCGCCATCGGTTTCGCCGCCAAGCTCTACACCGTTCAGGTGCTCAATCCCGAGGGTCTGCAGGTGGCCAAGAGGGAAGCCGACCTCCTGGTCGTGGTGATGTCTCAGGTGTTCACGCCGTCTTGGATCGCGGCTCTGCCCGTGGCCGGCGCCCTTGCCGCCGGCATGTCGACCATCGCGGGCCTGCTCATGGTGATCGGAACGGGCTTGGGGAGCGACATCTTCTCCCTGTTCAAACCCGACGCGACCGAGCGCTCAAAGGTACGGGCCGGCTTCTTCTTCACGGCCCTCGGCGGTCTCGTGACGATCGTTCTCGCGCTCGACCCGCCAGACTTTCTGCTCACCAGCGTGATCTGGGCATTCGTGGTGGCCTCCTCCACGTTCACACCAGTCCTGATTCTGGGCATCTGGTGGAAGGGCGCCAACAAGGTCGGGGCCATCTGCGGCATGGTCGTGGGGGCCTTCCTGTCGATCGTGCTTTGGCAGTACAAAGGTGACTTCTTCGGCATCCAGTTGGTTAATCTGGGTCCGCTGAGCCATCTGGTGTGTGCCATCTTCAGCGCCTCGGCCAACTGGTTCGTGGTCGTCGTGGTGAGCTTGTTGACCGGCGGTGAGAAGGACGAGAAGATCCTTCGTGAGGTCGATCGCATTCACGGCTGGAAGACCTACGATCCGGCCCGCTATTCCGGGAAGGCTTTCCCGCTTGCGGTTGCGGCCGTTGCGCTTGCGCTGATGGTCTGGTCGGCCATGCCCGATCCCGTTTATGAGGAGTGGGCGGCGAAGAAGGCGGAGGTGGTTCCGGCGGCCCCGACGACGGAGGTCGTAGCCACTCAGCCGGCCCGCTAGGCCAACGCGAACGAGGCACCGCAGTCGGTGCACTCGACGTTAGCGGGGGGCCGGCGGCCCCCCGTTTTCGTCTTAATGCGATGAAGTCCTTATCGATGCTGCTGCTCGATCTGTTCCTTTTGAAAGACACGCCCTTTCGCCACGCTATCGAAAGTCCGCGTGCTCCTTGGTATGCGGCCGCCTTCGTAGTGGCTACCGGAACCGCATACGGCTGCTTCCTCGGGCTGTTTCAGCGTGCCGCCGGCGTTGAGCTCCAGGGAATCGCCGTAGCCGACATTCCGCTTTGGTTGCTGCTGCTCGGCAACATCCTGTCGGGCGTCATCATCGCCGCCATTGTCCACGTCGGATTGGTGCTGTTTGCCTGGGTTGCCGCCAAGGGTATTGGCGGGCCGGGCTATATGGTGGCGCTATACCGCACGATCGCCTACGCCCTGCCACTTGCCTGGCCGGCGTTGCCCATTATCGCCGCCAGGTCGGCCTTTGCGGAAGCGCCGGACACACCGATTCCGATGGAGCGGAGCCTCGACGTGCTTGCGATCGTTGCTGCCGCCCTGTTCCTGGCGGGGCTGTTTCACATTTTTAATTTAAGCCAGGGCAAGGGCCCGCGAATGACCGCGCTCGGCGTTGGTATTTTTGCCTTGTTCATGGGCGGCTTCCTCTATTTTGCTTAAATCGCGGCGGCGAGTGATGCCGTTGTCTGGTGACCAGTCTCGATCAACGGCTGCGGCCTTGTGTGAAGATCCGCCGATCGATCAGCCGCTCCTTCGCGAATTCGACAACGCGTTCTGCGTTCATGCTCTGTACTTGGCCGGTGAGCAGACTGACCAAGTAGAGGGCCGTCGAGTCGACCGAGACTTCGGCACCCGACAGATCTTCGGCGGCAACCTCCTCGCCGAGCCCGGGCATCACGGCGCCAAGGTTAGTGGTGACCACCTCGGGGTCTAAGTCCTGGGACCATTCGATGACGGCGATTTGGTTTTGCTCGTCCACCTCGCGCAGCCGCGAGCGGTTGAGGGCGGGAATCGTCGAGCCACTTAAGGGATCGACAATCTGATCCTCCACCTCGACCGCAGTCTCCGTGCTATAGGAGTTGCCCGTGACCCGATTGAGCATGCGGGGGTCAGCGAGAAAGGTCGCATTGACCTGGTCATTGGTCATCCGTACGTAGGGCATGGCTTGCTCGCGCAGGCTGGAGCGAAGCTGGACCAACTCCGCCGATGAGGCGCCTTCGCGGCGGGCCACCCCGACAAGACCGGTAACGAATCGCGCCGAAAACTGACGCAGGTGGCGGCGGACCTCCGTCATGTTGCGAATCCCGAGCGGCTTGCCCGCGGCATCCGTCTCGAATTCAAGTCGCAGTCCCGCAACGATGCCAGTGAGCGCTCGCACCGCGGGCGCAACCGTTTCGTCGCCTTCCTCAAACACGGGGGTGCCGAAACTCCACGCGAACACCCACCCATCGGGCAGGGCCTCAAGAATCTCGGCGGTCACCGGTGTGGTGGAGACGATGCGGGTTTCCCGGCTACCATTTTTGAAGTGTTCACGCTCATGCCGGAGCTGGATGGCGAAGGTGTCGCCTGCTGCCGCCACGAAGGGCAATTGCACTTCCGTGGCGGATGTTGGCGATGGCAGATTCGAGGACACGAACACAGCGAGCCAGGCGACGATCAACTTGGCGGCCAGCGTCCGTGCTGTTTGCGGACGGTGCGCAGGCCGTCGTGTCCGGCGCCGAAACAATGCTTGCATCATTTTTGTGATCTCACTGGCTGAGGCGACGCCGAAGGATCTCGTTGACCTGCTTTGGGTTGGCCTTGCCTTGGGTTGCCTTCATGACTTGGCCGACGAACCAGCCTACGACTTTCTGCTCTCCAGCCTTGAACTGTGCAGCTTGATCGGGATTGGCGGCAATGACGGTATCGACCGCGGCCTCGATGGCGCTGGTGTCCGTAATCTGGCGCAGGCCCTTCGCTTCCACAATAGTGTCCGGCCCGTCGCCCGTCTCAGCCATCAGCTCGAACACGTCCTTGGCGAGCCGGCCGGACAGGGTTCCGTCGCTGATGAGGTCGATCAGCTTACCGAGATTCCCGGCCGGGATCGGCGAGTGCGCGATATCGAGGCCGGCGCGGTTAAGAACCGAGAACAGATTGGTGATCACCCAGTTGGCCGCGGCTTTGGGATCGCGGCCCGCGGCCACCTCTTCGAAGTAGGCGGCGGTTTCGTGCTCAGCCACCAGCACGCTGGCGTCATAGGCGGTGAGGCCGTGATCGACCATGAACCGGCGCTTCTTGTCATCGGGGAGTTCGGGCAGTGTCGCGCGGATGCGCTCTACCTCTTCGGATCTGAGCTCGAGCGGCAGCAGGTCCGGGTCAGGGAAGTAGCGGTAGTCGTGGGCCATTTCCTTGGCCCGCATGGATCGGGTCTCGCCCTTTTGGGAATCGTACAGGCGAGTTTCCTGAATGACCTGACCGCCGGTGTCATAGAGCTCCACCTGGCGCATCGCTTCGTGCTCGATCGCCTGCGTAACGAACCGGATCGAATTCACGTTCTTGATTTCGGCACGGGTGCGCAGCGTGTTTTCGCCCACGGGCCGGACGCTCACATTGATGTCACAGCGCATGGAGCCTTGATCCATGTTGCCGTCGCAGGTGCCGAGATAGCGCAGGATGGAGCGCAGTTTGCGCAGGTAGGCTCCCGCTTCCTCGGGGCTGCGGATATCCGGCTTGGACACGATCTCCATCAGTGCCACACCGGCGCGGTTCAAATCCACCAGCGTCCGGCGCGGGTCCTGATCGTGCATGGATTTGCCCGCATCCTGTTCCATATGCAGGCGCTCGATCCCGATCTCCCGCGAACTGCCGTCCTTCAGGTCCAGAACGATTGTGCCTTCGCCGACGATCGGGTGTTGATACTGTGAGATTTGATATCCGGCCGGCAAATCGGCGTAAAAATAGTTCTTGCGCTCAAAAACCGAGCGCATGTTGATCTTGGCGTTGAGGCCGAGGCCGGTGCGAACCGCCTGCTCGACGCATGTGCCGTTGATGACCGGCAGCATGCCCGGAAAGGCCGCGTCGACCAGGGAAACGTGGGCGTTGGGTTCGCCGCCGAAGTCCGTCGGTGCGGCGGAAAACAGCTTCGAGCGGGAGGTGATCTGGGCGTGGACCTCAAGGCCCACAACAACCTCCCAGTCGCAGACCTCACCTTGGATGTGATAACTCACGGAAGCACACTCTAGATCGTTGTCTCGGGCGAGGATGCCTACAAAGCTGCCTCGTTTCTACCGGCGCCCATTGGCACCGTCCAGTCCGCACATGACGACGCACGCCGCAAATTTTGAGCCTCCCTTATGATCGTTGATGACAGGGGAGGGTGACTCCCCGGGCTGCCGCGGCATTAGCTCCAGTTTCTTAGTGTCACCTAAGCTAAAATACGAGTAAATGACAAAAAAATCTTCAAATTTGACGTTGATCTCGATTGGCGGTTGTATAAATAAATAATATCCGGACAATAATCTGTAGTATATTAGGCATAAATTTGCCATGAATTGTAATAAAATTACTGGAATTCCCAGTTTTTGTGAAGTATTGATTTTAATTTTTATGTTCGTTCATCGGGCTAACAAATGGATTGCGGCTGATATTACTGGACTCGGCATGTCAGGGCGCTGATGCCCTAACTGCCGTCGATCGCAACAGCCATCACCGGTCCCACGCCAGTTGGCAGAACCTGACACCCACCGATGTCTACGATAGTCTCGAAGCCGGCATCTTGAGCGAACGCCAGCGGACTAGGCCCCAAACTTTCGGACAGGGATGTTGCCATGGGAGTTATCAAGACCACTGTTGATGCGATCTCGGCAATGGTCGGCCGTGTCATCGACCCCCGCAATGTCTTGGACCCGAATGGCAAGACCAAGCGGAGCTTTTCCGGCCTTGTCGTCGGCCATTTTCGTCGCACGGGCCCAAACTCGTGGGATGCTTATGAGTTCGTGGCGGAGGAGGGCGGCCCGATCGATGTGTTTCCGGGGGTCAGAATTCACGTTGAATCCTCGGACGCGCTGTTTCGAATGCGCGCGAAGGGCAAGGTCATGATGGTGCAGTGGTCGCCAAGCGAGCAGGAGCGCGCAAAGCTCAACGAAGATCAAGACATGCATTCGACCTTTATCGAGGCTTACGTGGAGCGGTTCAAGAACAAGGCCGGCATGGGCGTTGCGGCCGCCATCGCCAAGAGTCTCCGGCGTTGATGGCGATCGAGCTCCGGGGATTTTTTTTCGACCTGACCCGGGTGCTGCTGTGTTGGGCCGCACGCTTCTGCTCACGCAGGACGACAGAGACGCGCCGAGCGTTCGATCCAATCATTTGATATCAAGAAAGAACAATGGTGGGCGCGACAGGGATTGAACCTGTGACCCCTACGATGTCAACG
>CAZUDB010000044.1:0-31276 GCA_964619055.1 uncultured Rhodospirillaceae bacterium | reverse complement strand
CAACCAGCGTGTCATTGTCCTGACGGCCCAACAACCGGTCAGCACCCAAACCACCAGACAACGCGTCATCGCCACGACCGCCGTCGAGCGTGTCGTTCCCGCCGTTACCGACCAGCGTATCACTACCACCGTTGCCGAAAGCGAGATTGCCGGCGCCATTGCCCTCATAAACCTCCCCCTCGCCGCCGCCGATGAAATCGGCCACGGAGGCATCGCGCGCCACGACGACGGCCTTCGTGCCCGTATTATCGAGGAAGATCGGATCGTAGCCAGGTATCGACAGATCGATCTTGCCGTGAAACGAGTTCCGCCAGTTCGAGAGGCCGATGTCGGTGATACCGAGCGTCAGCGGATGATCCAAGGCCGTGGGCGCGATGATCGGAAAATTGTCCCGTCCGAAGGCGACGTAATGGTCTCCCTCCTCGCTCAACACGTCGTCCTGGAGAAACGAGTTGTCGTCCTCCCACCAGTCGGCTGCGGCGAGCTCGCCATCGTACAGCGCGAGAATACCGAGCCCGTCGCCGGCGGCGACCCATTCGACGGCGCTGACGAGATGGCCGAGCGCGCCGTTCCAGCTGTCGTCGCAAACGCCGTCGAGATCGCCGAGTTCGCATCCATCGTCACCGATGAAGTCGTCCCAATCGTTCTCGACAGCGGGGTAGGTCGTGCCCCGATCATTGCGGATGGCGTGAAAGAAGGTATCGGACGCGCTCAGAACCGTGCGGTCGCCACGCGCCGCCCGGATCTCCGCCTCGAAATCGAGAACTCCGGAGAAATCCGGCGTCGGATAAGCGCCCGGATCTTCGAACGGCCCCGTGCGAAACGGCTCGCCGCCGTGAATGATGAGGGCATCATAGTCGCTAAAGAGCGGTGGTGTGTCCGACGTCAGGAACGGCGTGTCGAACGGGTATTCGTCGACCTGGCTGTTGAACGGACGCACCGGTTCGTCGGCAAGGGGCCCATAAAACGTCAGGTTCCAGGTTTCGCCGCTCGCCAGCGGCAGGTTCGGCGCATGGGCGGCGATGTTGTCTACGCCGATGACGTAATTCGATGACGGATATGCCCACGTATAAACAAGGATTTCATAGGCCATCGCTTACAACGAGCCCCCGATCCCCAAGGCGGCGGCAGCCACCATGGCGCTGAGAGACTAGCACTGCGCTCGCGCGACGTCGTGCGGAATTGGGCTATCGGTCATCTGACGGTCGTCCCGGTCTTCCTTACTCTGCCGTTAATCGGCAGGCTTACTTGATCGTGAAACTAGCATAGCCGCGCACTAATGGCAACGCGCCTCACAACCGAAAGCTGTGTAGCCGGCACCGGGACGCGTGCCCCACCCTCGATCTCTGTCCCGCTTGTAAGTCGGAAGGCCGGAACTGTCCGTGCCAGGCCCGCAGGGTTTGTGGCGCTGGGCGCACATTGCAGACGACGTTAGCGATCCACGTTCGTCAATCGCGCGGCGATCCGGCGATGGCTGCATCGTCGGAGAGATCCGAGGCTTAGCCGCCCGTGACGCTCATGTGCCGCTCCACGGATGGCACGCTTGCCGCCCGATCGATAACGAAGTCGTGCCCCTTAGGCTTGCGGGCGATGGCGGCATCAATGGCCGCAAGCAGCGGGATGTCCGATTCGCTGGCGCGCAGCGGCGTTCGCAAATCTGCGGCATCGCTTTGGCCAAGGCACATGTAAAGCGTCCCCGTGCAGGTGAGGCGGACGCGATTGCAGCTTTCGCAAAAATTGTGCGTGAGCGGCGTGATGAAGCCGACGCGCCGGCCCGTTTCCTGCACCCGCACGTAGCGGGCGGGACCGCCACTTTGGTAGTCAATGTCCGTCAGGGTCCAGCGGGACTCTAGCCGACGGCGCACCGTCGTCAACGGCAGATACTGATCCATCCGGTCGACGTCGACCTCGCCGAGCGGCATGGTTTCGATGAAGCACAAGTCGAGGCCATGTCGGCCGGTCCACCGGACAAAATCGTGCAACTCGTCCTCGTTGATGCCCTTCAGGGCCACGGCGTTGATCTTGACGGCAAGTCCAGCCTCGCGGGCCGCCATGACGCCGTCCAAAACTTGCGAAAGGTCACCCCTGCGGGTGATGGCCCGGAACCGCTCTGGTCGCAGGGAATCCACCGATACGTTGATCCGGCGCACCCCGGCCTCGCGGAGATCCGTCGCAAATCGGGCGAGCTGGCTGCCGTTTGTCGTCAGTGTCAGTTCGTCCAAGGTGCCTTCGGTGATGCGCTCGCCCAGAGACCGAAACAACCGCATGACGTTTCGCCGCACCAGCGGCTCACCACCGGTGATCCGGAGCTTGCGGACGCCACGGCGGATAAAAGCCCCGCACAGCCGGTCGAGTTCCTCCAGCGTTAACAGCTCGGCTTTCGACAAGAACGTCATGTCCTCGGCCATGCAGTACTGGCACCGGAAGTCGCAGCGGTCCGTCACCGAAACGCGCACGTAGGTAACCTGGCGGCCGAAGGGATCAATGATGGCGTCAGACAGTCCCATCGGAGCAGCTCCTGCTTTGTGTCACCGCGTTGTCGGCCATTTTAAGCATGCCCATGTCCACTTCCATGGTCCGTAAGTAGGTTGGACGCGTGCAAGTGTCGTCCACAACCTTGTTGTGGGCTTTTCACAGTTTCCGACGGTACAAGAAACTGCATTTGAACCGCAATGGATGGTGTGTCGCTCGGCCTGCTGCGCACACGTTCGACACAACAAAAAAACCATGCCGACCCGGGCCCCTCCGCGGCCCGATCTGGCCTGGACACGGCCTTGCGGGCCAATTCGCTTGGTCCTAGTGTAGCCGAGTTGAACACCAAATTGGGAGGACAAGCGTTGCGGACAATTACCTTCTTCGCCCTGTTGCTGGCGGGCCTCGTTCCCGTCGTGGCTACGGCGGCTGACACGCTCACCAAGGTCAAGGAGTCGGGTACTTTCGTGATCGGTTACCGCGAAGATGCGAAGCCGTTCTCGTACCTCGACGAGTCAGGCGCACCGGCCGGCTACAGCGTCGACCTTTGCAAGCGTGTGGCAGCGGCAGTCAAACAGGCCGTGGGCAGTGGCACGATCACGGTTGAGTTTAAGCCGGTAACGGCGGAGAACCGCATCGACATGGTGGCGACTGGTGATGTCGATATCGAATGTGGCTCCTCCACCCACACCATCGATCGTCGCCAGAAGGTCGGATTCACGCTGACCACGTTCGTGGACGGCGCGGAGATGCTGGTCCGAACCGGTACCGGCGTTGGCGATTTGCCTGATCTTTCGGGTCGCAAGGTCGGGGTTCTCGGTGGAACAACCACGGAGACGGGCTTACGCGCAGCGCTCACCGGATCGTTGATCGACGCCGATGTTGTCACCTTCGATCGCCACGAGGCGGGCATCGCCGCGCTGGAGGCCGAACAGATCGACGCTTACTTTGCCGATCGCACGTTGCTGATTGGGCTTGCCGATGTCGCGAAAGATGCAGGCAAATTGGAACTGTCCGGTCGCTTCTACAGTTATGAACCTTATGGCCTGATGATTCGGCGCGACGATGACGATTTCCGGCTCGTTGCGGACCAGACGTTAGCGAGCATCTATCGAAGCGGTCAGATCTGGGAGATCTATCAGAAAGCGTTCCCGGATGCCGAGGCAAGCGAACTTCTTGTCGCGCTTTTCATCCTTCAAGGACTTCCCGAGAAGTGAGCCTTTTGACGGATCGCTTCTGATACCCGCTTCACGCTTGGCGGCGCTAATGCCGCCACGGCGGACCAGACGAAACCCAGGCGACGACCGCCATGCCGTGGCGCGACATCGATTGTGCGCGCACGGGCAATCATTGCACTACGCTCGGCACGGAACCAAGCGCAGCCTGTTCTATGGCCCAAATGTCATCCTGTTTCGATGCTTCGTGATAATATCCCTCTGTCTGCTGCCCGCTACGGAGCTGTGGGGGCAAGAAGACGCGCCGGAGCCCACGACCACGCTTGCATGGTGGTTTTTTAGCGATGACGAAGAGGCCTCGGACGAGAGTTACGCCGTCGAGATCGATGGCCCCGTGGACGACACGTTGCGCGACCTACTCGAGCGCAGCTCTCAGCTGATTTCGCTGAGGGACAATCCGCCATCTTCGCGGGCTGGCCTTGCCAACCGTATCAACACGGACCTGGAACGGTTTCGGACGGTGCTACGCTCGGAAGGCTATTGGGACGGAACCGTTGAGCCAAAGGTGGATCTTGAAGCCAAGCCAATTGCGGTTCGAATCCACGTCGACCCCGGGCCCCGCTATCGGTTGTCATCCTACAACATTGAGCTGGTCAAGGAGCTGAACCTGCCGCTGATCCCCTCGCTGTCGAGCATCGGCGTCACCCTTGGCGAACCAGCACGCGGCGCGAAGATCGTTGCGGCCGGCCAGGCCGTTATCACTCACTTCGAAAACTCAGCGCGACCACTTGCGCGCCAGTTGGACCGCACGGTCGTCGTAGAACACTGGGGCCGTAAGGTCGATGTCGACGTGGCGATCGACCCGGGTCCGCCGGTGGCCTTTGGTCCGACACAGTTCAAAGGATTGGAAACGGTTAAGGAGGATTACGCTCGGCAATGGATCACCTGGCGGCAAGGTGATCCCTTTGATGCCCGCCTCGCCGACGACTTCCGAAACGATCTTTTGGCGACGGGCCTGTTCTCCAGCGTGTCGTTGGACTATTCCGCGCCGGTGGAACCGGACGGCGAGCGCGATCTTACGGTCACCGTCATCGAAGCTGACCAAAGGTCAGTCGGTGTCGTGCTCGGCTATTCGACGGACCGCGGCGTCGGCGGGCGCGTGTTTTGGCGCCATCGAAACTTGTTCGGCCACGACGAGGATTTGGAGATCTCGGCTCGGGCCGATTTCCTGCAACAGTCCCTGGATGCCGAGTACGAGCGACCCAACTGGCGCGTGCTCGACCAGAGGATTTTCGGTCGAGTCCGCGTAATCAACAGCGACACGGACGCGTTCAAAGGCTTTGAAGCGGCGTCCTCCGCCGGTGTTGCCTGGCCGCTCGTCGGCAAATGGGAAGCGTCGATCGAAGCTGCATTCGACTACAGTGACCTGGATGACGTTACCGGCGACCAGCGGACCTGGTTGCTTGGTTCGCCGGCGGTCATCCGTTATCGGGGTCAAAACGACGATTTGAACCCGACGGAGGGGATCCGATTCGACGTTCGGGCAACCCCCTATATCGGCAACTCAGGCGACAACATTACGTTCCTATTCTCGGAATCGAGCGTGGCGGGCTATCAACCGTTCGACCGGGAGCGGCGCTATGTTCTGGCGGCGCGCGCCCTTGTCGGCTCGATCGTGGGTGAAAACACGCTCGCGATTCCCGCCAACAAGCGCATCTACGCCGGCGGCGGTGGCTCGATCCGCGGCTATGCCTTCCAATCCGTTGGACCGCTGGAGGAAGGAACGAACACGCCCATCGGTGGCCGGTCGAAGATTGAGCTCACATCTGAGATCCGTGCCCGTGTTTGGGGCGATATCGGCGTGGTCGCCTTTGTCGCTGGCGGCCAAACGTTCGATCGCAGCTATCCTGATTTCAGCGAGCCTTTGCGGTGGGCGGCCGGCTTCGGCCTCCGCTATTATACGTCCGTTGGACCGCTGCGCTTTGACATGGCCTTTCCAATCAACCGTCGGATCGGCATTGACGATGCGTTTCAGATTTATTTGAGCCTTGGCCAGGCGTTTTGAGCGATGCGGCGATTTCTTCGTAGCGTGTCAATTCTAGCCAGCGTGCTGGTGACGGTCGTGACTGGCGCGCTGATCGTGATCATCGGCGCGCTGATCTACCTGTTCAGCGATGCGGGCCGCCCGCAGTTGGTCGCCTTGATCGAAACGGCCGCCGCCGAGTTCGGTGGGCTTTCGCTAGAGATCGATGAGCTTGGACCCGGACTGCCGTCGGAACTCATGATCGAAGGCCTCCGCCTCGCGGACGACGAGGGCAGATGGCTGCAGGTCGGCTCCTTTGGCTTGTCGTGGTCTCCGTCGGCGTTGCTGCTCGGTGAACTCCACGTGAACCGTCTCGCCGCCCGCGATATTGAGGTGCTGAAAAGCCCGGCCGCGTCTTCCGAACCGGAAGTCGACGAGGAGCCGGGTCCGCTGATCCCTGAGTTGCCCATCGGCATTCGGGTCGATGACATTGAGATCCACAATTTCGTCCTCGGCGAAGCGTTGTTGGGTGCGCGAGCGCGCTTGAACCTTCAGGGCCAGATCGCGGCCCCGGCGGGCGCCACAATCGACACCCGGCTGAACCTGACCCGGCTCGATGGCAGCGGTGGCGCGGTCAGTGTTTCTGCCGTCCTTGATCCAGCGCACGAGACCCTGGACCTCGACGTTGCGGCCGCGGAGCCGGCCGGTGGCATGATTGTCAGTATGCTCGGGATTGAGGGTGCGCCGCCGATTGAGCTTGGGCTGAGCGGAGCGGGGCCGCTGGCTGATTGGACCGGACGGTTGACCGCCCTTGCCGGCGATCAACTCAATCTGGAGATCGATTTGGGGATCATGCTCGAGGAGCGGATTCGCGTCGATCTGCACGGTGGTGGGGCCGTCGCCGGGTTACTGCCGGTGGACATGCGTCCCCTTGTCGGTGATGCCGTGCGGATAGATCTGGCCGTGATCACCGACGGCGAGAGCGATGTGCAGGTGGACCGATTGGCGCTGGAGACCCCGGCATTGCGCCTGGATGCCAGGGGTGAGCTGACGCTGGACACGGACCAGATAACCGTTTCGGCGCGACTGGCCGGCCAGGACACCAGCCGGTTGTCACCGCTGATCGCGCCGGTGATCGTGGACGGAGTGAGCGCAGATCTGCAGGCCGATGGCAGCCTGTCGGCTCCGTCCGTTGATCTGACGGTTCGGGCCGATACCCTTGCCGTTCCGGGCCAGGCAGCCGCCGGGCCGGTGTTGCTCAAGGCCGACGTCCGTCCCGTCGCTGATGAAAGCTTCAATGTTCGCGCCACCCTGGACGCATCAGACCTTGCCTTGGCCGAGCGTGGGCTCGCCTCTGTCATCTCGGGCGGCGCCACCATAACGCTTGTGGCCAATGCGGCCGGCGATGGCAGCCGGATCCGTGTTGATTCGCTGAACGCGACCATTGGCACGCTCGCCGCTGCGGCCGCAGGCGATGTGGATTTGGATGCGGAACAGTTGGACCTCGATTTCGATCTCACGGCATCTGACCTCTCTCAGTTCGCTGGTCTGGCCGGCATGCCGCTGACGGGATCTGCGGCGATCAACGCCTCGACCGCCGGTAGCTTCAGTGGCGAGGATCTGAACGCCCGCCTGCAGATCGCACTCGATGAGGCGACATCGCTGGGCGACCCCATTGCCGACGCCCTCTTGGCCGGAGCCGCGACGCTCGCGGCTGACATCAGGCCGGGTGAGGCAGTGGGCACGTCAAGCGCGACGCTGACCCTCTCGTCGGACGGTCTTCGCGGTGATGGGCGTTTCCTGGTCACCCAGGATTTCGAGACCATCGATGGTGGCCTTCGGATCGAATTGCCGGACGTGGCGCCGGTGGCTGCCGCCGCCGGCCAGTCGGGCACCGGCAGCCTCGTGCTATCGGCCGAAGCGGAAGGCGCTCTCGCCGATCCGAATGTCCGGATCGCGCTGATGTCACCGGACCTTACGGTGGACGGAATGCCACTCCGGGAACTGAGCCTCCGCGTCGCTGCGGATCAGGTCGTCAGTTCTCCCGGTGGTACGATCGATTTGCGCGCAAATACACCGAACGGCCCTGCGGCGGCGGGTTTTTCCTTCGCTTTGGCGGATGGGGATCGCCTCAGCGTATCTGATTTGAGTGCCTCGGCCATGGGCTTGTCCGTCAACGGCGGGATCACGACCACGCTGTCATCGGGCCTGTCCGAAGGCCGCCTGGAGGCTCGGTTTCGCCCGCCCAGAGCAGGTTTGGTTGTGGCCGGCCAGCGGATCACCGGTCAGGCCGATGCGACCCTGGCGGCAAGCCCGTCAGACGGGCGGCAAGACGGTGCTGTGACCTTGACCGTCGATGGCCTGGCGCTGGCGCCGCCTGAGGGCGAGGCGACGGTCCGCCTAAGCGCGCTCTCGGCAGATGTACGAGCGGCCGATGCTCTCGGCGATGCCAGGCTCACTGCCAACGTGTCGGGAACAGGCTTTGCGGCCGGCGGGCTGGCGTTGCGATCGATCCGCGCCGATCTCGAAGGCACGCTGGCGGATTTGGGGTTTGAGGTGGATGTGCGCGGTGCCGAGGGAACACCGCTTGACCTCACCGCCCGTGGCCGATTTGCTCAGCGCCAGGCTGAGCCAGTCGTGACGCTGGAGACTTTGGACGGACGCGTGGCCGACCACCCCGTTGCGCTGGCGGCGCCGGCGCGCGTGAGCCTTGGGGCGAAGACGCAGATCGATGGCCTTGATCTCACCATCGGGTCCGGCTCCCTGTCCCTCGATGCCGAGCTGGCGGCCGCCGGACCAACGGTGTCGCTTCGCGCCGAAAGTCTGCCGCTTTCCCTGGCAGCCGCAGCGGCTTCTGGTGTTCGGATCGGCGGTGCCCTTAATACCGACATCCGGCTGGCACCCCAGGGCGGATTGTTGGGCGGAACCTTGACCATTGGCATTCGTGACCTGAGCTACGAAGCAACCGGCGACGAGCTTGGCCTCTCGACGATCCCGCCGCTGTCGGCAGAGCTCACGGCCAGCCTGGATCGCGGCCGGCTCGGCGCCAACCTGACCGCATTCGATTTGGGCGGCGGCGACTTGGTCGCAAAGGCCACTCTTCCGATGGCCATCAATGCAGTGACGTTTCAGCCGCGCGATGCCGGAAACGGTCAGATTACCGGTGCCGTACAGTGGGCCGGGGAGTGGGGGCCGCTGGTCGAAACCCTGCCGGTGACGGACATCCGAATGACCGGTCGCGGCCGCATCGACTTGGACGTCTCCGGTACGCTCAACGACCCTCAGATCCGCGGTGATATCACGGCCACGAATGCCAGGCTCGAGCACCTGACCTACGGTACGGTTATCGCCGACTTGGACATGGACGTGGGCATCGCCGCAGATCGCTCGCTTCTGATCACGCTGACTGGCACCGACGGCGAGACGGGACAGCTTAAAGCCGAGGCCAATATCGACTTAGCCGGGGAGGACCTCGGCATTCGAGCGCGCGTGACCAGCAACGGCGCGACGCTGATCCGCCGAGACGACGCGACTGTAACCGCCGACGCTGACCTTTCGTTCGTACAGAATCGCAGCGGGAGCAAGGTTGAGGGTTGGATCAGAAACCGGGAAATTGAGATCCGCCTCGTCAACAAGCTGCCACCTTCGATCGTCGATTTGGACGTGGTTCAGATCGCCCGCGACGGCCAGGTTATCGGCAAGATCCAAGAGCCGGAAAGCCAGCAAGAGGCCTCACCGATCGTGCTGGCGATTCGTATCGAGCTGCCGGCGCGCGTCTTCGTGCGGGGTCGTGGGCTCGATTCCGAGTGGCGCGGCAACCTGCGCATCAGCGGCAACGCCAGCCAGCCGGACATCTCCGGGCTGATCACACTGGTTCGCGGTGAGCTTCTATTCGCCGGCAAGACATTCCAGCTGACGGAAGGAGAAATCAGGCTGCGCGGCGGTGGCGATATCGATCCGGAGCTGGCGATCACAGCCCAGGCGACGGCCAACGACATCACCGGCGTGATCCGGGTGACGGGACGAGCGTCCGATCCATCGCTGAGCATTACCTCCAACCAAGGATTGCCGGAAGGCGAGGTTCTGCCACGGCTCCTGTTCGGCAAACGCGCCGATCAGCTTGGGCCTTCGGAAGCGCTGCAACTTGCGCTGGCGCTTGACACACTTGCCCGCGGTGGCGGTGTCAGTGAGGACCTGCTGTTCGCGCTCCGGGATACGCTGGGTGTCGACGTCTTGGCGGTCGAAACCGGCGAAACCGCGGACGGCAGTGGCATTCGCGTCGGGACATACATCGACGACAACATTTACATCGAAACGCGCCAAGGATTCCGGCCTGGCACCTCCGTCTACCGCGCCGAGGTCATCATCACGGATCAGATTTCGGTCGAAGGAGAGCTGGGGCAAGGAGAGGACGCAGCCTCCGGATTTCTCGGCTTGAAGTGGGAAATGGACTACTGACCGGCCGGACCGGGCCCAAGCCGTGAGCTATCGGCTCCGGCCTTCGGCCTTTTTCCCTTGGGCAAAATAACCCAAAAGGGCTATGTTCACTGTCCGGCGGTGCTGTGACCCGGACGGCTTCATCCGCATCGCATCCATCCTCACCCGCACCTGCGGCCACGAACCCTTGGGATCAACATGGCGGATACGGACGACCTGCAAATCGGACAACTGTTATGCTCCCGGCTTTGTCACGACTTGTGCGGGCCACTCGGGGCCGTGCTCGGATCCATCGAATTGATGGAGACCAAGGACGACGCGGACCCGGCTTACGGATTGCTGACGGCGAGTGCGCAGGAACTGGCGAGCCGCCTCGCCTTCTATCGCCTGGCCTTCGGGCTACGCGGTGGCACGGGTGGCACTGCCAGTCTTGCGGAAGCGAAGAGCCTGGCAAGTTCGTACTTTGCCGCCCTCAACCTGGCTCTGGAATGGAAGTTGTCGGCCGATGAACAGCGGGTGCGGCCGGCCGACGAGGTCCGCTGCCTGTTGCTATTGCTCCTGGTTGCTGTGGGCGCGATCTCGCATCGCGGCTCGGTGTTGGTGCTCCCGGCTATGGATGCCACGCCGGATGCCTTTCGTGTTGAGGCCAGAGGAACGGATGTTCGGCTGGCGCCGGCCGTTGTTGCCGGTCTCGTCGGCGGCGTCGAGTTGCGGGAGGCCAATGTCCGGACCATCCATGCCCATGTGGCCGGCCGGCTGGCGCGCTCGCTCGGAACGGATATCGACGTGACGACCATGGGCTCGACGCGCCTGTGTCTTGCAGTTCGCCGCGCCGGCCGCCTCGTCGCATAGTAGTTGATCGACATTTCCGGCGCACGTCCAGTTCGACGCGATTGCGTTCGGCTCAATTTCCGTGCATTGAGAGACTTGGCCTAAACTGGCGTCAACTCGGCGCGGTGGGCCCGATAACGGCACAGCCGATAAACGGGGAGGTTACTAATGGACGCGAACAGTTTGCTGAATGCCATGTTGTCCGGTGGCGTACGGGGCCGTCCGCCTTCGGCAACGTTGAGCGGGTTGTCGTCCGGACAGGGCGGTGGCCTGGGTGCGGTGTTGGGCGGCCTGATGGGCGGAGGCCGCACGGCCGGTAGCGGAGGCGGCGGGGCAGTGCTGGGCGGCCTCCGGCGCGGCGGCGATCGGAGCGGGTGGGGCGGCGGCTTGGGTGCGATGTTGAGTGGCCTGATGGGCGGCGGCAGCTCGTCCGGGATGGCACAGGGCCTGTCAGGTAGTGGTCTCGGCGGTCTGGCCGCCTCTCTCGCCGGTGGCAGCGCAGGGCAAACCGGTGGCATGGGCCTGTTGGCGGGGCTTGCCGCGTCGCTTCTTGGAGGGCTGGGCGACAGCGATCGGCCTGAGCCTGAAGCTGCGGTCCGCGTGGCAGAGCAGGCCGATCCCAGCGACCTGGAAGGCAAAGCCATGCTGATGGTCCGTGCCATGGTGGCCGCGGCCAAAGCCGATGGTGTCATTGACGCCGAGGAGCGCGGTAAAATCCTCGAAAAACTGGCTGCCGCCGGCGCCGGGGAAACCGAACGCGCCTTCGTTGCCGCCGAGATGGAAGCGCCGCTGGATTTGGATGGGTTGGTCAACGACGTACACGACCGAATGACAGCGGCCGAAGTGTTTGCGGCATCGGCGCTGGCCATCGATGTCGACACGGATGCAGAGCGGGCCTACCTGGAATCCTTGGCCGATCGGCTCGGTTTGCGCCGGGGCTGAACCCTGGCGGGCTTTTCCGCGACTTACCGAAGCGGCGGACGGCAGCGGCGGGCGGCGACCCTCAGCCGTCGTCGGCTGCCTTTGGCGTCCTCGCGATCATGCCGCGGCCGTCACAGCGCGGGCAGGTCTCATTGGCCCATTCTCCCGGCGGCCGGATCAAGCCCCGGCCCTTGCAGTCGGGGCAAAGGTCCTCGTCCACGCGTTCGGATTGTTTCGACTCGGTTGATGCGCCCATCGCCTGGTCACTCCCGTCGATGCCCTTTCGTCGTCACGGCGCCGTAAAGACGTACTCGCCTATAATCATAGCACAATTCGTCGTGGGCGCGGGCGTGATCTGGCGACGCGTCGCGGGTCTGACCGCCCACCGGCTGGCGTGGCGGACTGGGTCGTCCTCGACCCCGCCACGCTCGCCGGAAATCGTGCCCCCGAGCGTTAGGCGGCCTGGGCCGCGGCGGCGGGCATCACACTAGCGCCGTTGGACCCCTGCGGGTCGCGCAAGACGTATCCCCGACCCCAGACGGTTTCGATGTAGCTCTCGCCCCCGGTGGCGGCCATCAGCTTCTTGCGAAGCTTGCAGATAAACACATCCACAATCTTCAGCTCCGGCTCGTCCATGCCGCCATAGAGATGGTTGAGGAACATCTCCTTCGTGAGCGTGGTGCCCTTACGCAGGCTCAACAGCTCCAGCATGCCGTACTCCTTGCCCGTCAAATGGACCGGAGCGCCGGCCACATCCACGGAGCGGGCCGCCAGATCAACGGTGAGCTTGCCAGTGCGGATCAAGGATTGGGCATGGCCCTTCGAGCGTCGCACGATGGCGTGAATGCGGGCCACCAGCTCCGCCTTGTCGAAAGGCTTGCTCAGGAAATCGTCGGCGCCGTCGCCAAGGCCTTTCACCTTGTGCTCGGGCTTGCACATCCCGGACAGGATTAGGACCGGTGTGGTGATCCGCGACCGGCGCAGGCGCCGCAGCACCTCCAGCCCGTCCATATCCGGGAGCGCCAGATCCAGAAGGATGATGTCGTAGTCATAAAGTTTGGCGAGTTCGTAGCCCTCTTCGCCCTGGTCCGTCACATCGACGACCATACTGGACGTCTTGAGCATCAGATCGACAACTCGTGCCAAAGATCCATCGTCTTCGATCAACAGGACACGCATGATGCAACCCCAGTTTGTTTTCAGTGCTCGTTAACCACAAATGGGTTGTATAAGAGCCCCGTTCAGATAGCAAGTTTAAAGTGCATGATTATTAATTTTGCATCTTATAAGTGCATTACTCGATTGCGGGAGCTGCCAGACGCCTGCGGTCGAGTGCCGGAAAAAAGGGAGACCGCACCTTGGCTCTTGCCGCCGTCGCTAATGACATCGAGCAGGTCTCGGACCTGACCGTGTATGGCCGGGTCGCCGCCGTGGTCGGCCTGTCGGTAGAGGTGGAGGGGCTCCACCGACACGTGTGCGTGGGCGACCACTGCTCTCTGATCTCGCGGGACGGGCGGAAAATCCCCGCGGAGGTGGTCGGTGCCCGCGACCGCTTGGTGCTTGCCATGCCGTTTGGCGACCTGGACGGCGTGGGTCTCGGCACCACCGTTGCGGTGGGATGCGGTGCCCCCAGTGTCGCGCCAGGGTCCGGTTGGTTGGGGCGGATCGTCGATGGCTTCGGACGTGCTTGCGATGGCCGCGGGCCGTTGCCGAAGGGTTTGCGCCGACGCACGGTTCGCGCCCATCCGCCGTCAGCTCACGATCGGCAACGGGTCGAGGGCAAAATCGACCTTGGCGTGCGCGCCCTCAATGCGTTCGTTACCTGTTGTCGCGGTCAACGGCTCGGCATTTTTGCCGGCTCCGGCGTCGGCAAATCCACGTTGTTGTCCATGATCGCCCGCCACAGTTCGGCCGACGTCAACGTGATCGCCTTGGTGGGCGAGCGTGGTCGGGAAGCCCGAGAGTTCATTGAGGACGATCTTGGTGCTGAGGGCCTGGCCCGCAGCGTGGTGGTGGTCGCCACGTCGGACCAGCCGCCCCTGGTTCGCCGCCAGGCGGCCCACACCGCAATGACGATTGCGGAGTCGTTCCGGGCCGACGGCAAGGATGTGTTGCTCTTGATGGACAGCGTCACCCGGTTCGCAACGGCGCAACGGGAGATCGGCTTGTCGGTCGGTGAGCCGCCGACCACGAGGGGCTACACGCCGTCGGTGTTCGCAGAATTGCCGCGGTTGTTGGAACGCGCCGGTCCCGGCAGGTTGGGCGAGGGGAGCATGACCGGTCTGTTTACTGTGCTCGTGGAGGGCGATGACCACAACGAACCGGTGGCCGATGCCGTGCGCAGCATTCTGGATGGGCATATCGTCCTCGACCGAGCCATTGCCGAGCGGGGCCGCTACCCGGCCGTGAACGTCGTACGCAGCGTGTCGCGAACGTTGCCGGCATGCAATGACGCCCGCGAGAATGGCCTGATTCAACGGGCCCGGCGGTTGCTCGCCACTTACGAGGACATGGCGGAGTTGATCCGCCTTGGCGCCTATCGCGCCGGCAGCGACGCCGACGTGGACGAGGCCATTCGCTTTTATCCGGCGCTTGAATCCTACTTGAGCCAAACCAAGGCGGAGACCGTTGATCTGGCGGCAACCTACCAAGGGCTTGAGGAGATCCTGGGGGCGCCCGATGCCGTCGGGGCGAGTGCCAACGGGCCAAACCCGGTCGGGGCGCCTTGATCATGGCATCGGCGAGCCGGCATTGCCGGTTGGATGTGCTTATCAAGCTGGCTCAAAGTGCGGTGGACGATCGCCGGTTAGACCTGGTGGCGGCGGACCAACGCGAAGCAGAGCTGCGCGGGCGCGAGGTGGCGCTGACTGCCGCCATCGCCGAGGAGTTAAGCCTATGTTCCGAAGAAGGCGTCGGGTTGCCGCTCGGCGTGTTGTGGAGTGTGTTCGTGGCCGATCAACTGCAGAGCAAGCGTCGGCTTGTCGAAGAGCGCGCGCAGGCCGAGGATGCCGCGATGACGGCCCGGGCGGCCTTGAGCGACGCGCACCGAGACCTAAAGAGCCTGGAGAACGCCGAGCGCGAGCGGGAGAAACGCCAGGCGGCGGCCGAGGCCGCGCTGGAGCAGAGCCGTCTCGACGAGGCGGCCAGTCAGAGCCACGCACGCACGGCATCGCAGCGGCGGCGGTTGACCTAGACAATAATGCCGGAGCCCGGCGCGCGATCGGACACGAGGTCGAACGCCACCGGCTCGCCACTGAAACCGACCGACCCGGACAGACCGATCCGCCCTTGAACCGACTGAAACGTCGCGTCGATACCGGAGCGGACCCAATCGGGCAACCGGCTGTGAGCGCGCACCAGAAGATCAAGGCGACGGCCCCGCTCCCCGACCAGGGCGTCCAGTTGGATGCGGCCGAGCGTGCTAAGATCGATCTCCAGGACAAAACGCGCCGTGTGAACTGATCGTCCGCCCTTCTGGTCGCGCGAAGACCGCTCGCGGATGCGGATCTGGACCAACTCGTGACGCTCACCCATGAAGATCGGTACCGCCATGGTCCGCCATTGGCCGCCTTGGCGATCCTCGGCGGTGGCGATGGCGGCCGCCATATCGTCCGCCAGTCGGCCAGGGAGGCCGGGCCGAAGCCGCTCCAAGACGCGCGCCGTTTTTTCGCCTACGGGCCGTTGCGAATCACCGCTGCCGATGGCCGAAAGCGCCAGCAGCAGCGTTGCGGCAAGCTGGCCGCCGGGCTGGCCCGTGGGAGGTTTCGGCGATACGCTCTTGGTCGTTCGCGACGCCGCCATCAGGGTCGCAGCTTCGTCCAGGGCAGCCAATGGCGTGTTGAGAGCGGAGGCGCCATTGGCCTCGGCGTCTGCGGCGGAAGCGATCGGATGAGCGATTGGAGGCGCGGGACCCAACAGTTCCATTGTCAGCCGCGTGCCCGCGCTGGGTTGCGTTGCCAGGTCGAGCGCAAGAACGCCGGTGGGGGTTTGGACCATGGGCCGGCCACCGTCCCGGCTGTGCAGGACCTGGGCCGGGACGAGCCGCGGCGGAGCGGCGGCGGGCGGACGCCCGGCCGAGGCCTCATTGGACGTCGCCCATAGCCGGACGGCGAGCTTGGCTGCCCGTTGTGGCATGGCTACCTGCTCGGCGCCGATGTCGACGCGTCGTGTTTGGCCGAAGCCGCTGGGCGCGGCTGTGCCTCCGGCCAGGAGCGTGGCGGTAACGGTTTGACCGGGACTCCAGGACGGGGCCGCGATGGTGCCACGTGTCGGAACGGACGGCGCCGTCGGAGCCGCTGGTTGCGCAGGGGCGCGCGCGGACGTGTCAAGCGCCGACGCGCCATGCTGGTCCGGGCCGGCAGCACTGGGCAGCCACCGCAACGACACCGTCCCGTTGGAAGCGGTGACGGTGAGGCCGAGCGTCTTCCCGAGCGGCAGCGGGACGGGTGAGCGCACGACCACGGTCCCGAACGGCGTTGCCAGGCGAGTCCGATCGCCGGCGAGGCGATCCAGCACGTGAGCCCTGACAGGTGTTCCCTGCGCTTGCGTCTGCAGCGCGGGCGGCACCGCCTCGGCAACCAGGGTGACGGCCGCGGCGCTGGGGGCGCTTGCCGTCGGCAGAGTTGGGGCGATCGGGAGCACGGACGTGCGACCTCGGTGGCGGTGCCGTCAGGCCCGCTCGACGGGCGCTGACACCAGGCGGTTGGCGATCGCCTCCACGTCCTCAGCGGCGTTACAGCCCGGAAACCGGGTCAGGAGGGAGCTTTGGCTGCGGATCGCGTCGGCCACCTTGGGATCGCGTCGGATGACCCCGAGTAGGGGCGGCGACATCTTCAAAAAGCTCTGGCAGGCCTTCAGGAGGGTCGCGTAAGTGCGTTCACCCTCGGACCGGGATGCGGCGGCGTTGACCACGATCCGAATATCCGCGTCGGGCCGATCCTTATGCAACACCTTGATGAACGCATAGCCGTCCGTGAGTGCGGTTGGCTCATTTGTAGTCACGACGATGCATGTGGACGCGGCTCTGGAGAGCTGGCGGACCGTCCGCTCGACCCCGGCACCGAGGTCCAGGATCACCCGGTCGTAAGCGCCGGAGAGCGTGATCAGGTCGTCGACCAAGGCATTGATTCGAGACTCCTGCACGGTTGCAAGGCGCCCGGAGCCCGACCGACCGGCGAGGACATCGAAGCAGCCGGCGTCATAGTGACAGACTGCCCTGTCCAGCGTCATGCGCCCAGCCAGCACGGCGGCAAGGTCGACCGACGGCATCAGGCCGAGCTGAATGTCCACGTTGGCCAATCCAAGGTCGCCATCGAACAACAAGGGCCGCTGCCCCCGTCGCGCCAGCGCGTGCGCGAGCGTGATGGAAAACCAGGTCTTGCCGACGCCGCCCTTTCCGGACGCGACGGCCAGCATCGATCGGCCCCGCCGTTCAGTGGCGAGGCGGGGACGCACGGGCAGGGTCGCGATCATGGCAAGGCCTCACACGGTGGTGCTGCCACGGCTCCGGCCGCCGCAAGCGGCAGGACCAGGTGGGCAAGCGATTGGGCATTCAGGGGGACTAAGTCGTCGGAGATGCGGTGGCTGACGCTTGCTTCCGCAAAGGCAAGCGATGCGCTGTGGGCGGCGGCCAGGACCCCGCCCAGGCGGCGCGCCAGGTCAAGACGCGTGGTCACCAGCCGCTTGATCCCGAAGGGAGCGAAAGCAGCCGCGAGATCCATTGCCTCGAATGGATCCCCGCCCGCGGGCAACACCAGCACCGCCTCGGCATCCGAGGCGGCGATCAAGTCGGCAAGCCAAACCCGGTCATCATCGCTGTAGGGGTTGATCCCGGGCGTGTCGATCAAGGCTGTTCGATCCTGGACGCTGCGCCAGGCGTCGAGCGCCGACGTCAAGTCGGCCGACGAGCGTGTGACCGCTAACTCCACTTCCAGAATACGGGTGTATGCGGCCAATTGTTCTACGGCGCCCGCGCGTCGGGAATCGGCACTGATCACGCCGACCTGGCCACCAAGGCGGCGGTGGTGTGTCGCCAGTTTGGCAACGGTGGTGGTTTTGCCCGCACCGGGCGGACCAATGAACATCACATTCCGCGCGGTCGCGGTTGCCACGGGGGCGAAGGCAAAAACGGCGGCCATGGCCTCCGCCAACGTTCGCGCGCGCGGCGCATCATGATCATTCTGATGCCGATCCTGCGATCCGGCCGCCTCCCATTCTTCGATGAGACAGCGCACCAACGGCGACGGGACGCCATGCGAAAGGAGACTCTGTTGAGCCGCCTGCCGGTGCTCGGCCCAGTCAAGCCCGCCAGCGTCAGTGGGCATGACGTCATGCTCCGGGGCGCCCCATGTCGGGCCTTCTCCGGTGGAGTCGTTCCAGTTGGCGTCGTCCCAGGCGGCATCGTCGAAGACTCCGTCGGAACCGTCGTCCGGTTCGACCGCGGCGGTCACTTCCGTGGCGCCATCGGCGTTGCGTCCCGTCGCGACGATGATGGCATCCTCACCGAGATCGGTCCGAACCTGCTCCATGGCGTGAGCCATCGTCGGCGCGGTGAAAATCCGGATACGCATGGCCTTCCTGCTTTCGCCTCTAGATCTGGCCGACGGACTTGATGCGCACCTTGGCGAAGATCTCGTTCTGGGACATGACCACCGTTGAGGGCCGGAAGCGCTCCACCACGGAGCGGACAAAGGGGCGAATGTGCGGGCTAGTCAGCAGCACGGGCGACTCGCTGAGGGCGGCTTGGCGATCCATGGCTCCGCGCACGGCCGCCATGAACGCTTGCAGGCGGCTCGGCGCCATCACCAATTGGCGCTCCTCTCCATTGCCGGCCAGACTCTCGGCGAAAGCGTTTTCCCACTCCGGCCCCAACGGCAACAGCGCGATGACGCCCTGGTCGTTGGCGGCGGCGGCGCTGATTTGGCGGGCGAGCCGGGCGCGCACGTGCTCCGTGATCGCCATGACACTGCGAGAGCCGGCGGACGCTTCGGCGATCGCCTCCAGGATCGTCGGCAGGTCGCGAATGGAGACCCGTTCGTTCAGAAGATTCTGCAGAATCCGTTCCACCCCGCCAAGGGAGATCCGGTTCGGGATCAGGTCGGCGATGAGCTTCTGGTGGTCCTTATCGAGCTCGTCCAGGAGCTTCTGGGTTTCCGCGTAGGACAGCAGTTCGGCCATATTGTCCTTGATCACTTCGGTGAGGTGGGTCGTGATCACGGTCGCCGGGTCCACAACCGTAAAGCCCCGGAACAGGGCCTCCTCGCGATGGGCCGAGTCGATCCACATCGCAGGCAGGCCGAAAGTGGGCTCCTTGGTTTTCTCGCCGGGAAGGGCCATGTCGCCCCCTTGGGGGTCCATGACCAGCAGCATCGTCGGGCGCAGTTCGCCAGCCGCGGCTTCGATTTCCTTGATGCGGATGACATACCCGTTTGGCGGCAGCTGCATGTTGTCCTGGATGCGCACGCTCGGCATCACGAAGCCCGCCTCGCCCGCGAGCTGGCGACGGAGCGCTTTGATCTGATCGGTAAGCGCGAGCCCCTGTCCCACACCGTTCACCAACGCGAGCAGCGAGTAGCCAAGCTCCAGACGGACGCAGTCAATCTGCAACGCACTACTTATGGGCTCTTCGGCCACGGGCACGGCGGCTCGTTCCGCTGCGGCCTCCTGGTCGGCGGTGTCTTGTTTGCGCCGCGCGGTCCGGTGGACCAGAAAGGCCGAGCCGCACATGATTGCGGCCAAAATCAAAAACGGCAGGGCCGGGATGCCTGGCAAAGCGGCAAGGGCGGCCAGGAGAAATCCGCTCAGGCCCAACGCCTTCGGTTGACCGCCGAGCTGGCGGACCAGGGCGCGTTCGGTGGCTTCCGTCACGCTGGCCTTGGTGACGACCATGCCGGCCGCGGTCGAGACGATCAGGGCGGGGATTTGCGACACCAGCCCGTCGCCCACGGTCAAGCGGGTGTAGGTATCGGCGGCTTGGGCGAACGACAGGTCCTGTTGCGCCACGCCAATGATGATGCCGCCGGTTACGTTGATCAGCGTGATGAGCAGGCCGGCGACGGCATCGCCGCGCACGAACTTTGCGGCACCGTCCATGGCCCCGAAAAACGTGCTCTCGTTCTCCAGCTCTAGACGCCGCGCGCGTGCCTCCTCCTCGGTGATCATGCCGGCGGACAGATCGGCGTCGATCGCCATTTGCTTGCCCGGCATGGCATCCAAGGTGAAGCGCGCTGACACCTCGGCGATCCGGCCCGAGCCCTTGGTGATCACCACGAAATTGACGATGACCAGGATCGCGAACACGATGATCCCGATCACAAAGTTGCTGCCCATAACGAAACCGCCGAACGCCTCGATGACCTCCCCAGCGGCGTCAGGACCCTCATGCCCGTTGGCCAAAATCAGTCGAGTCGAGGCCAGATTGAGGGCGAGGCGCACCATCGTAGCGAGCAGCAGAACGGTCGGAAAGGCATTGAACTCCAATGGCTTTTCAATGAGCAGGGCGGTCATCAGGATCAAGACCGAGAACATCAACGAAAACGCCAGGCTGAAGTCCAGCAGCCACCGTGGCATCGGCAGGATTAGGACGACCAGCACCATGACGACGCCGAGAGCAAGGCCCAGGTCCCCGCTCTTGAAGACGTCCAGCCAACGCTGTGCAAATCCGAAGGCGGGGCCGCCCTCCATCGTCGTCTCTGCCGGTGCGGCCGGCTGCGGCTGGGCTTGGGCAGGCTCTGCCATGGCGCTCTTGCTTCCGTCTGATGCCGCTGTCAGCCGCTACGCTAGCGTCCGTTCGCCCTCGCCCGGCAAGGGCACGGCGAAGCCTTCGGTCGAGTATTGGCGAAGCTTGTTGCGCAGCGTGCGGATCGAGATGCCGAGGATGTTGGCCGCGTGGGTTCGGTTGCCGAGACAGTGGTGGAGCGTATCGATGATCAGGTCACGTTCCACATCGGCAACTGTTCGACCGATCAGACCACTGATACCGGCTTCGACAACACCCGCGCCGATGCCCGGAAGTGTCGTTCCGTCTAACTCCGGTCCCCCGCCCGGTCCACCGCTCAAGCTTTCTCCCAAGCCGCCATTCTGTAACAGGATCGCCTCGGGGCCGATGCTGTCATCGGCGGCCAGCAACACGGCTCGGTGGATCGTGTTTTCCAGTTCGCGGACGTTCCCAGGCCAAGGATAGGCCAGGAGAGCTGCCTCCGCGTCTCGCGTCATGGCGGGTGCGGCCCGGTGGTTGGCCTCCGAATAGCGCCGGATGAAATGGCTGGCGAGGACCAGAATATCCTGGGGTCGCTCGCGCAGCGCCGGCAATGTGAGCGTGACGACGTTCAGCCGAAAGAACAGATCCTCCCGGAACCGGCCGTCGCGGACGCAGGCTGCCAGGTCCCGGTTGGAGGTCGCCAAGATCCGGACGTCGACGCGGATCGGAGCCGTGCCGCCGACACGATCGATTTCCCGTTCCTGAAGGACGCGGAGCAGCTTGGCCTGCAAGCGGGGGTCCATCTCGCTGATCTCATCAAGCAGCAGCGTACCGCCGTTGGCCTCCTCGAATCGGCCGATGCGACGGGCGATAGCACCCGTGAAGGCGCCTTTTTCGTGTCCGAACAGCTCACTTTCCAGGAGTTGCTCCGGGATCGCCGCACAGTTGACGGCGACGAACCGGCAGGTGGCACGACGGCTGCGGGCATGGACAAAGCGGGCCAGCAATTCCTTGCCAGTTCCCGACGGACCACAGATAAGGACGCTGGCGTCGCTCGGCGCGATCCGTTCCGCGAGTGTCAGCACTTCAGCCGTGCGCGGATCGCGGTGGATGATGGTCCGCTCATCTCGAGCGACGGCTGCCAACACGGCGGCAATCAGGTCCGGATCGGGCGGCAGCGGCAGGTACTCTTTCGCGCCGGCATGGATGGCCGCTACGGCCGCCGTCGGGTCATTGTTGATCCCGCACGCGATGACAGGGATTGCGATCCGCTCGCTGCGCAGGCTGGCAATCAGGCGAGCCACGTCCTGGCAGACATCGATCAGGACCAAGTCGACGCCGCGTCCGGCACGTGTCGTCTCCAGGCCGGCGTCAATGGTGTCGGCGTGGAGGACGGTGGCCCCACGGCGCACCGCGATCTGGCTTGCTGCACCGATGTGGCCATCGAGTGTACCGACGATGAGAAGGCGCATTGTGCTGTTCCTTCCGGGACGGGCGTTAGTCGAAGTAGCGAACGCGGTGGCGGGGCGGCAGCATGCTGTTGAGCAGGATCTCAAGCTGCCGCGGGTTCTCCTGTCGAGCGATCGACAGGGCGCCGAGGATGTAAAGCCGATCGACCAACGTGTGTTCAGCCGCCAGGCGCTCGAGCTTGGCCGAAAGCGGGGCGAACACGAGGTTGGCGAGGACGGCACCGTAGAGCGTGGTCAACAGCGCAACCGCCATGGCCGGGCCGATGGCAGATGGATCTTCCAGCCGGCCCAGCATCTGAACGAGGCCGATCAGGGTACCGATCAAGCCCATGGCCGGCGCGAATTCCGCGGCGCGGGCAAACACCGCGGCGCCGATGTCACCGCGCTCGCTGCGGGCCTGCAAATCGTGGACGAGGATGGCCTCCAGGTCCGCTTCAGCCAGGCCATCGATGACAAGGCCAAGACCCTTTTGCAGCATGGGCTCGCCTGCCATGTCCTCCAGGTGTTTTTGAAGGGCGAATGGCCCCGCCCGCCGGGCCACATCGGCATAGCTGAGCGTCCGCATAGCCGCCGCTGCGGGCTGCGGCCTGCGCCCCCGGATGGCGCTGATGCCGTCCCAAAGGGCTTGGCGCACCTCGCTAATCGAAAAACAAATTGCCACCGCGGCCAGGGTGCCGCCGACAACGATTAGCAGGGACGGCAGGTTAATGAATGAGTTCGCCGCCCCGCCGAGCACGACCGCCAGACTGATCAAGCCGAAGCCCAGCACCAGCCCGGACGCGGTTGCGATGTCGACGCCGCTGCGGGGGCGTGCCCTGCGCCGCGGTCCTGCCCCGGGCCGAGCGTGGTCGCCCGCATGCCCCAGCGGAGCCGGGTCCAATGTTGACTTTGGCGTCGCGGCGCGCTCGGCGGCGGTCATGGGTTCGCCCTCAGTTCCGCTCTATTTTGACTATTTCCGTCATCGTCACCCCGAGCCGATCTTCGACGACCACGACCTCGCCGCGCGCCACCAGGCGGTTGTTGACGTAGATGTCGATAGCCTCGCCAACTCGCCGATCCAGCTCGACCACGGCACCGCGGCCCAATTTCAGAAGCTGGCTGACCTCCATCGTCGCCCGGCCAAGCACCGCCGAGACCTGGACCGGGATGTTGTAGACAGCCTCCAAGTCGTGGCTGCCACGCGGTCCGTCGGAACCATCCCCAGCCTTCTGTGCTGCGTCCGGGGCCGGCACCGCTGGTTCACCACCAGGCTTACCCTCCCCTTCGAGGGTGTTGAAATCGAAGTTCTTTTCATCGTCGCCCATGGCGCGGTCTCCTTACTGGCGCGTGCCGTCAGCCGCACCGTCAGCGGCGGTGGGGCGTGCCGCGGCTTCCGAGGGATGGCTTGCACCTGGGTTTGTGGGGTCAGACGTTTCGGCTGGTGTCGAACCGCAAGCCAGGGCTTGCTCGATAACGGATTCGATCTCGCCTAGCACCGCTTCGGCGTCGCGGACAGCGAAACCGCCGGCCCACTCGATCCGGCAATCGCCATCGCTCATCTCCGGGTCGGCGATGACGTCGAGGCGTCCGTCGTGCCCTCGTGCCTTGAGCAACGGCTGCAAACGCTCTGCCGCGTCATCGCGAAGGCGCTCCGAGACACGCACGGTTAGGCGCGGCTCCTGCCACACCTGGCTGAGCGTTCGGCGCACGGCATCCTCGATCGGAGCCAGCACATCCTGCTCGCCTAGCCACGGCATGACCCTGCGCACAATGGCGAGCGCGAGCGCTGAGGCATCCCGCTCCACGGGAGCGAGCAACGTTTCTCGCTCCTTCAGGGATTGGTCGATGAGCGTCGCCAGGTGGTCGCAAGTCTGCCTCAGAGCTGCGTCACCGGCGGCTGCGGCCACCTCTTCGCCGTGGCGCTGACCTTCAGCGAATGCCTCGGCTCGCGCTTGCTCGAGTTCCGCCATTCCGAACACTGGCTCCGACGTTGATGCTTCTGCGGGCGTTGCGGGTTCTGCCGGATCGGCTCCACCATCTTGGCCGGCAAAGGCGACGGTCGCCTCCGACGGAGCGGCGGCGTCGCCGTCGTCGACCTCGAAACGGCGGTCGAAACGGAACGGTATTGGGGTGGTTGCCGTGGCCATGGCGGCGCTCAGTACACCAGTTCGTCCCGCTCGCCGCCGCCGGCGATGGTAATCTCGCCGGCATCGGCAAGAGTCTTGGCGTTGGCGACGACCACGGCTTGCGCTTCGTCCACGTCGCGCAGGCGAACGGGCCCAAGAGCCTCCATGTCCTCCCGCAGCATCTTGGCCGCGCGCTCGGACATATTGTTGAAGAACAGCTCTTTGATTTGGTCCGAAGCACCTTTAAGAGCGAGACACAGTTGATCCTTCTCCGTACGTCGCAACACTTGCTGGACTGCATTGGCATCGAGCCGCACAAGGTCTTCGAACGTGAACATCAGTTGCTTGATTTTCTCCGCCGAATCTTGGTTTCGCTCCTCCAGTGCCGTCATGAAGCGGTTTTCTGTGTTGCGGTCCAAGTTATTGAAGATATCCGCCATCACCTCGTGACTGTCGCGACGAGCAGTGCGCGCCAGGTTCGTCATGAATTCCGTCCTGAGCGTGCGCTCCACATGGTCGACGATGTCCTTTTGCACGGTCTCCATGCGCAACATCCGCATGATCACTTCCATGGCGAAGTTCTCGGGTAGCATCGACAACACGCGCGCTGCGTGGTCCGGCTTGATCCGGGTCAGCACGACAGCGACTGTTTGCGGGTACTCGTTCTTGAGGTAGTTGGCGAGGACGGCCTCGTTCACGTTGCCAAGCTTGTCCCACATGGTGCGACCGGCAGGACCGCGAATCTCTTCCATCAGGTTGTCGACGCGGTCCTTGTCCATGAATTGGGACAGCAGCCGCTCGGTGGTGTCGTAGGTGCCGACCAGGGAGCCGGCGGCGGAGAGCTGGTCGGCAAACTCCACAAACAGTCGCTCAACGATGGCCGCGCTAACATTGCCGAGGTTGGCCATGGTTTGGGTGAGTTCGCGAAGCTCCTCGTCGTCCATGCGCTCGAACAGCCGGACCACCTTTCCGGGCCCCAGGGCGAGCAGGAAAATGGCGGCCTTCTGGGGTCCGCTGAGCAGACGATACTCGTCCTTCAAACGTGCCATGGCCCTTCCCCCTCAGCCTTCTTCGTGAAGCCAGTTGCGGATGATGGCGATGGCCTCATCGGGATGCTTCTGCACAATCTCACCCACTTTCTTAATCGTTGAGGCGCGCACACGACCTTCCACCCGGTCCAGGTCGATCATTTCTTCCAGCTCATCATCGGGCGGGGTCTTCTCGCTGCCGATGGTGGCCGCCGTGGTGTCGGGTCCCGTCAACGCCGGCGTGTCCGATGTATGGGCAAGCAGATCGCCCATGGGGCCGGTGGCGGGAACGGGCATGGATTCGAGCGCACGGGTCAGCAGTGGGCGGACAACCAGGAGGATCACCAACAAGGCGAACAGGACCAGCACCACGTATTGGGCGAGGCGCAACAGGTCTGCCTTGTCCAGGCCGAGCGCCAAGCCAAAAGCGTCCTCCTCGAACGCATCCGGTTCCACGAAACGCATGCTGAGAACCTCGACCGTATCGCCGCGTTCGGCATTGAAACCGATAGCTCCGCGCACCAGCGTGCTCAGCAGGTTGAGCTCCTCCTGCGTACGCGCGGCATAGGTCCGGTTGCCGTCGTCATCGGTTTCGTAGTTGCCGTCGATGACGACGGCGACGGAAAGGCGGTTGACGACCCCCGCTTCTCGAACGTGGTTCACGACCCGACGCGAGATCTCATAGTTGACCGTTTCTTCGACCCTGCCCTCATTGCTCTCGGAGCCGGACACATCGCCGGTGACAAGGTCGGCATCGGGCAGGTTGGTGCCAACGGTGACTGGGGGATCGGAATCCGTCTCACGGCTTGAAGCCTGTTCCTCGACGGTCTGGGTCGAGCGGACGACTTGACCCTCGGGGTCGTAGATTTCCTCGCTGGTGTTGATGCGGTCGAAGTCCATATCGGCGTTGACTTCGGCGCGGACCTTGCCAGGTCCGACGGTTTGTTCCAACAGCCGCACAATGGTGCGCGCCAAGTGGGATTCATAAGCGCGCCGCTTTTCCTCGGCTTTCTGATCAAGCGCAGCCGCCGAATCGTCGCCCTCGAAGCCGCCGGCGAGCAGCGTGCCGCGCCCGTCAACGACGGAAATCTGTTGCGGGCGCAGTCCCGGCACGGCGGACGCGATTAAGTGGCGAAGCGCCTGGACCTGACTGGAGGAAAGCCGCCGGTTGCCCGACATGGCCAGGGCCACGGAGGCACTGGGCTCTTCCCGGTCGCGGCTAAACAGCTCGCGCTTCGGCAGAACCAAGTGGACCCGGGCCGTCTTGACGCCGTCGATGGTGCGGATGGATCGGGCGAGCTCCCCTTCAAGCGCGCGCACCAGGTTGACGTTCTGCATGAAATTGGTGACGCCAAGCGTGTCGGCGTCGTCGAACAATTCGTAACCCATGGAGCCGCCGGCGGGCAGGCCCTTGTTGGCCAACGCCAGACGGGCGGCGGCGACGCGTTCAGAAGGAACATGAACGGCAGTGCCGTCCTGCCGCAGCTCATAGGGCACGCCGTCGGCATCGAGCTGACGGATCACACGGCTCGCATCGGCTTGGTCCAAATCCCCGTACAGCAGCGCGTATTCGTTGGACGAAAGGTTGGACAGCAACCACAGGAACACTGCAGCCAAGGCAACCAGGACGCCGCCGATGATGGCGAGCCGGACGCCACCCAGATTGCGAATGATGCGAAAGACTTGATCCATCGGACGTTCCACTGCGGGGGGAGCGGTGTTGCCCCCCGGGGTCGACGTCAGAGTAGGGACAGTGTGGTGAAGGAGGGGTTAATGACTAGGCAAACCTTGCCGAGGTTTTGGCTATGAGCGCTTGCCACCGGCGGGCAGCGGGCTCGGGCGAGGCCGAACGCGAAGGCCCGTAACGCCCTCGGCATCGAAGCGATGTTGCCAGGATCGGAATTCCTCCGCCGACAAGGCGTATCGCTGGCACGCTTCTTCCAGACTGATCAGACCATCCCGGACCGCGGACACGACGGCGGCCTTGCGGCGCGGCACCCACCGGCCGGTCTCGGGCGCGGGCAGCTCCGCAAACGCGAAGGGACGCGCGGCGGCCGCGGCGCGCCGTGCCGGCTTTTGCGGGCCGAGTTCGGTCTTCGGCACCGATGGCGGAGTGGATTGACGTGCCGTCGTCATTTAAGCGGGTCCGTTGGCAGTATTGCCCGAGGTGGGGCGGGACGCGCACCCTAACGACGATGACTTTAAGAAAACCCTACGCGGATGGGCACATTATGGATGGTGCGAATCCGAGGGTGGGTCAGAGCAGCATGATCGCGGTCCCAGCAAAGGTGAGCAGCACGTTAGCGAGCGCGTAGGTGCCCGCGTACCCAAGGGCCGGTACGGTGCTTTTCGCCGCCTGCTGCACGATGCCGAGGGCCGGCGTGCTGGTCATAGCGCCGGTCAGTGCGCCGAGCAGAACGGCGGGGTTCATCTTCAGGACTAAACGGCCAAAGCCATATCCGACGATGAGCGGCAGACAGGTGACGGCGACACCGCACAAGAACAGTTCCGGGCCGACCGTGCCAAGCGCCTCGACGATACCGCTGCCGGCGTTCAAGCCGACGCCGACCATGAACAGCATGAGACCCAATTCCATCAGGATAAAGCGGGCCGCCGCGGGCATCCGGCCGAAGGTGGGACGGTTGGCGCGCAGGAAGCCAACCAAAATCCCGGAGACCAAAAGGCCGCCGGCGTTGCCGATGCCCACGTCAACGCCACCCAGCTTGATCGTGATCTGGCCGAGGAACAGGCCAAAGACGATACCAGCGGCAAAGGTGACCAGGTCGGTTTCGGTGACCTTCAATTCCTCGGTGCCGAGATCGGCGATCAGCCGGTCCAGAAACGAGCGCTCACCACTGATCGTGACCACGTCTCCCTTTTGCAGCCTGGTGTCTCCTGTCAGGGGCAGCTCGATCTGCGAGCGCGTGATCCTGGCCAGGAAGCAACCGTAGTTTTGCAGCACGCCGATTTCGGCCAGGCTGCGGTCGATCGCCTTGGTGCTGGTGACGACCACCTCCGCAACATCGATGACGGCATCGATGAGGTCTTCATCCAGGACTTCCGCGCCGAGCTGGAACTCCTCACGAATTTTCGCGTGTTCCCCGGGCGTACCGAAAGCGGAGACCCGATCGCCGCGCTCTAGTTTGGTTTCCGGGGTGACGGCAATCAGCTCATTCCCGCGCTTTAACTTGTAGATGGTGCCTTTGCGCTCACCCTTGGCGTCGATTTCCGCCTCGATCTGCTTGAGTGTCTTGCCGATGAACTGCTCCTGATTGACAACGTAGGCGCGCAGAATAGGGCGTTGTACGGCCGCCGCGGCGCGACGACCGCCAAAGCCGCGCTCCCGAGCGAACTTCGCTGCCTCCGCGGCCAAGTCGATCTTCAGCACCGCCGGCATCAACTTGACCAGAACCAACAGTCCGACGGTTCCGAACACGTAGGTGATGGCATAGGCGACGCTGATTCCCTGGATCAGATCCTCGCTGGTGGCGCCGTCCCCAAGTGCGGCCATGCCGGACGTCACGGCATTCTGCGCGCCAACGAGTGTCGGCGTACTGGTGAGACCACCGGCGAGCAAACCGGCGGCGAGGCTGTTCTCGAGACCGACGAGACCCGCCAGCGCAATCACCAGCGCCACGGAGCCCACGGAGATGAAGAGCGTCACGGCCACGTAGCGAAGGCCGTCCTGGCCCAACACGTTCAGGATCTGAGGCCCCGCTTGCCAGCCGACGGAATAGATAAACAGGGTAAAGCCGATGGACTGAACGACCGGATCGACCTCAAAGCCGTAATGCCCGAACACCAGGGCGCAGAGCAGCACGCCGCCCGTGGCGCCAAGCTCAAAGCGGCCCAGTTTAATGTTGCCGATAAGATATCCGAGCGCGATGGCGGCAAACACCACCAGAACGGTGTCCTTGGCGAACACCTCATACAGATCGATTTCCATGATCCTTCCCCTTACAGAGGGTCCTGGGATCGACCGCCGATAGAGCGCTGTCAAGTCTGTTTGGCGTGCCGATGACGGCATCAGCGCCAATCGCCTTGCACTACTGCGATCGCGCCGCCATCATCGCCCGCTTCGTGCGTACCGTCAGGGTTTGGGGAAGAGGTAAACTGAGCTATGGGCGCTTTCGCTTCCGTTCGCAATGTGTTGTCGGTCCTTGCGGTGGCAATCCTGGCAGCGGCGCCACAAGGCGGAACACCTGGCAAGGCGGCCGAGACACCCGCTTCGCCGAGCGTTGGCGGAACGCCGGAGCAGCCGCGCTTGCAGAACCTCCTGACACCGCCCGGCAAACGGCTGGATGATCGGACGCTATTCAACCTCATCGACACGGACGGCGATGGCCGGATCACGCGATCGGAGTTCGACCTGAAGCGCATGGATGCGTTTTTTATTCGCGACGCCAATGGCGACGGCAAGCTGTCCCGTGCCGAATTCCCAGGCATCAGCGACGCTTTGTTCGCGAAAACCGACACGGACGGTGACGGCTTCATTTCTGGCATTGAATTCAATCAGGCGGATTGGCTTGCCTTCGACGCCATCGACATCAACGGCGACGGTGTCATCGATTTCGATGAGTTTGTGCGCTTTGGCAAGGCGCTCGACTGAGCCCCTCTTGGCAATGCCCGGTCTGTGAGGGGGCGCAGCCGAAGCGAGAGACGCTTCGCAATTCCACCCATCGCGTCATGCAAGCCCTGTTGAGCCGCCCGCTCGGGGGAACGTAGGCGCATACGCAGCGCGATCAGGTGCGCTGGCAAACGGTCAGTGGTTGCTTCAATTCCCCTAAACATCTAGGGTGTTTGCCGATTTAGGCAGAAAGCCCTTTTAAATTTGCGGGTGATTGTAGCGCCGCAGTCCATATCGCCATTGCGCGACATCTGAACGGTTAATTGCGTCAAAAAAGCGGATCAATTGTGCGTGTTCGCAGCATTTGGCGGCACCGTCCAGTGTTCACCAACCCGGGGTGTGCCTCGACAGCATGGGCCTCCCCGCTCATGCCTGCGAGGGGTCCATGGCAAACATTACTGGGACGAACAACAACGACAGCATTCGCCCGAGCGGCGTCTCCAGCGGCGTCATGGGAGGCATCCCGAGCGGTGCGAACGACATGATCGAGGGCTTTGGCGGCAACGACACCTTAGAGGGTGGCGGTGGCAGCGACACGCTGATCGGCGGTTCCGGCAATGATATCTACATCGGTGGCCTCGGCGACGATTTTTATGAGCTCGCCGACGCCGGCGACGCCTTCAGCGCTACCGACCCGGGCACTGATACGCTCCTGTCCTCCATCAGCGTTGGTATTTCCGGGCTGCCGGAGCTTGAGAACATCACGCTGATCGGCGGCGCCAATTTGAACGCCGGCGGCAATGCGTCGGACAACGTCCTGACCGGCAACACGGGCAACAACTTCCTGACCGGCGCCAACGGCAGTGACACCCTGAACGGCGGTGAGGGCGACGATACCTTGGAAGGCGGCTCGGGCGGCGATGAGATCACCGGCGGTCTTGGCACGGATTTAGCGGATTACACCAACTCGACGGACGCTATCGTCGCGGACCTGTCGACTCAGTCCGTGTCCGGTGGCCACGGCGATGGCGACATTCTCTTTAGCATTGAGGGAATCATCGGGTCCGCCTTCGCCGACAGCATCACGGGAACCGACGGTGACGATTTCCTCGTGGGCAACGGCGACAACGATACGCTCAACGGCGGTGCCGGCAATGACACCTTCATTGGTGGCATGGACGACGACACGTACGTTGACGAGGATGGTGGGGATTCGTTCGGCATCAGTGATCCGGGCATCGATACACTTGTGACGTTTGTTGGAGTCAGCATCGCCACGCTGACTGATCTAGAAAACATCACCTTGCTCGGCGCGGCGGATGAGAACATCGGCGGCAACGCGGCTGACAACGTTCTCACCGGCAACGCCGGCAACAATCTCATCAGGGGCGACGACGGCGAGGATACACTTAATGGTGGCGCCGGCTCGGACGTGCTTGAAGGTGAGGGTGATGGTGACGAGCTGGATGGCGGTGAAGGCACTGACCTGCTCGACGGTGGTTTGGGTGCTGACCGGTTGTTGGGCCGTCAGGACAATGACACGCTGGTTG
>CAZUDB010000043.1:0-31611 GCA_964619055.1 uncultured Rhodospirillaceae bacterium | reverse complement strand
AATCCTATGATTTGCTACCGAACGGTGCGTCATCGGGTCGCACCGGGCCGACCGGACGTTGTATAGTGCCGCCGCTGCGGCTCCAAACACGCCGCGGGCTGGTTGGTGCCCGGTTTCGGGACTTAATCACGAAGGATCAAATCATTGGATGCATCGGTTGCTTCCATTGGCCTTGCCAGCTATGGGCTCGGCGCAGCCGCGTTCCTGGGCCTCACGCTGTTTTCCCTGATAAACGGCCGTCGGGAGCTTGAAGCACGACTGTTCGTGGCCGCATCTGCCATGACCACTCTCTGGTTGACGGTGGTTGCCGTTCAATTCGCCACCGGTTTCGATCTGAGTCGGACCGTCGGCATTTTGGAGCAGTTGCGCAGCATTGCTTGGCTCGTCTTTCTCGCACGCTTGCTGGGCGTCGGGTCCGACGAGCCGCTGTCGCGCGACGGCCGGCGCAGGGTCGCCATCGGGGTCGCGGCCGCCGTGGCTATCGTCGGTTACGAGGCCGTGCGACCGTTCTCGCCAGAGGTGAATCTGACCGTTTTGCAGATCTGTCGGCTGGCATTGGTCGTTGCCGGCTTCGCTTTGATCGAGAACTTGACCCGCAACGCCACCCGGGAGTCCGCTTGGCGGTTGAAATTCCTGTGTTTCGCGCTTGGCGGCATTCTAGCCTATGACTTGTTTTTCTACGCCGACGCCCTGTTGTTTCGTCGGGCTGATGAGTCGCTGTCGCTGGCCCGGGGGGCGGTCCACGCTTTGGTGGCACCCCTGCTCGGGATCGCGGCCGCACGCAGCACCATGTGGGAAACCCGGGTGGCCCTGTCTCACAAGTCTGCCGTGTATACAACGGCGCTGGTGGCAAGCGGGGTGTATCTTCTCGCCATGTCCGCGGCCGCGTTTTACATCCGCGTGGTCGGCGGTGCCTGGGGCCCTGTCATCCAGGCAGTGTTCCTGTTTGGTGGCATCGTTCTGCTCGGCGTGATCCTTACATCCGGAACGTTCCGGGCACACCTTAAAGTTCTTATTTCCAAACATTTTTACCACTATAAGTATGATTATCGCGAGGCTTGGATGCGGTTCATGAACACGGTCTCGGAAAGCCGGGAGCCCGAAACCTTGGAAACACGGGTCATCCGGGGCATCGCCGACGCTGTCGACAGCCCCGCCGGCGCCATCTGGATGCGCTTGTCCAGACGGTATGCTGTGGCTTCCACTTTGAATATGGCGGCCGCAAGCGTCAGCAACGAAGAAGTAGCGACCCTGATAGACTTTCTGGAGGAGCGGGATTGGATCCTTGATTTGGAAGATGTACAAGCCACGCCACAATCCTACGGGTTCACGTTGCCACCATCACTCGCTCATCTCCAAAATGCTTGGATTCTGGTGCCGCTCGCACATTCCGCACGCGTGGTTGGGTTCGTGATCCTGGCCAAACCGCGAGCCCCCCGCTCCCTCGACTGGGAAGATTTCGACCTATTGCGCCTCCTCGGACGGCAGGCCGGCAGCTATCTCGCCGAACAAGCACTCGCCGGGGAATTGGCGGAAACCCGGCAATTCGAACGCTTCAGCCGGCGTACAACCTTTGTGATGCACGATATCAAGAATTTGGTGAGTCAATTGTCGTTAGTGTCGACGAACATGGCAAAACACGGCGACAATCCCGAGTTCCGAGAAGATATGACCAACGTTCTAAGCGAAGCCGTCGGGCGCATGCATCGCCTAATGGAGCGCATCCGGTCCGATCAGGATCCGCGCGAGACGGACCAAACGATCGCAATCCGTCCGATGTTGGAGGAGTTGGTCGCCAGTAAGCCGGGAGCGCCCGTGCGACTGACGGCGGGGCCGGACACAGAGCGCTTGACCGTCCGGGCGGACGATGAGCGCTTGCGGGCTATTTTCGACCACATCTTGCAAAATGCCATCGATGCTGGTGGCGACCAGGGCTGGGTGCAATTGGCCGTCAGCCGGGAAAGCGGCACGGTTGTCGTTGACATTACAGACAATGGTCCCGGGATGGACCCGACGTTCGTCCGAACGGAATTGTTCACGCCGTTTCGATCGACTAAGAAAAGCGGCTTCGGAATAGGCGCGTTCCAATGCCGCCAGTATGCGCGTGAACTGGGTGGTGATGTTGAGGTCGTGTCGAGCCCGGGCGCGGGCACTACCATGCGGGTAACCCTTCCGACAATCGGACCGGAGGCGTCGATATCCGTCTCAAGTGCCGCGGAACGACCGGACGGGCCCAGCGACCCGGCTCTGGCCCCAGTAAGCGAGGCGCAGTAATGGACAACGACGTCAAACAGCTTTTGATTGTGGACGACGACGACGGTCTGCGCCGCCAATTGCGCTGGGCCTTCGACAATTTCGAAGTCGTGTTAGCGGAGGATCGTGCCAGCGCGATTGCGAAAATGCGTGAACATCGCATGCCCGTGGTGCTCCTGGACCTGGGCCTGCCGCCCGATCCGCACGGACCGACAGAAGGGCTCGCGACGTTAGAAGCGCTGCTGAGCGACGATCCGACCGCAAAGGTCATCGTCATGAGCGGGCAGACCCAGCGCGAGTACGCCGTCCGTGCGGTCGCTAGCGGCGCTTACGACTTTTACCAGAAGCCGATCGAAGTGGAGACGTTGAACCTGATCGTGCAGCGCGCCTACCACGTTCACTCACTGGAGGAGGAAAACCGTCGCCTGGCGGCCAGCGAGGTGACGACGCCGCTGCCGGGGTTGATCACGACCAATTCGGATATGTTGCAGATTTGTGGGGACTTGCGGAAGTTCGCAGAGACCGATGTGACTGTCCTGCTGCTGGGCGAGAGTGGAACCGGCAAAGAAGTGCTGGCCCGTGCAGTCCACCAACTTAGCAACCGACGCAAAGCCCCCTTTGTCGCCATCAACTGCGCCGCCATTCCCGAAAATCTCATCGAAAGCGAGCTGTTCGGTCACGAAAAAGGGGCCTTCACGGGTGCTGTTCGCACCACGCCCGGCAAGGTCGAACTGGCGGATACGGGAACGCTGTTTCTGGACGAAATCGGCGACCTGCCATTGCCGCTGCAAGCCAAGCTGTTTCGTTTCCTGCAGGAGCGGGTGATCGAACGCGTGGGCGGCCGACGCCAAATCTCGGTAAACATTCGGATCGTGTCCGCCACCAACAAGGATCTGCCAAAACGCATTACCGAGGGCACCTTCCGCGAAGAGTTGTACTATCGATTGGCAGAAACCGTGATTAACATCCCACCGCTTCGTGAGCGTCCAGACGACGCGGTGGTCATCGCTCACCATTTCCTGCACACGATGTCGAAAGAACACGGCCGCGTCCTCAAGGGCTTCACGCCCGACGCCCTGGCGGCAATTTCCAGCTATGACTGGCCCGGTAACGTCCGGGAGTTGGAAAACCGCGTTAAACGCTCCGTTGTTGCAACGTCCGGCAAACATGTAGGCCTAGAGGATCTCGATCTGCCCATCGACGGTGCGGAGATGCGACGTACCACCCTGAAACAATCGCGTGAAAAAGCGGAACGACAAGCGATCAGCCGCGCCATGACAGAAGCGGACGGCAATGTTTCGAGGGCCGCAAAGATCCTCGACGTCAGTCGACCCACGCTGTACCAGCTACTCCGGGAGTATGGAGTTAAGCATTGAGTGAGATTTAATCGGACAAAATGCGACCTCGCTGAGGCAAAGCACTAATTGCAGCCACGCTCTGGCGGAATGATTATTGCTCTGAAAGCCGAACACCGCTAACGTGCCGGCCGTGGTATGGCAGAAGCTGCCGCAACAGGAGATGGTGACATGGTGGTTAAATGTCGGACCAGTACATGCGGCGCGCTAGCGTTTGCGATGGCGGCCGTTTTGTTGATGGGAGGCTGTCAGGACAAACTGAAAAACCTCCCGCCGCTTGATCCGCTGCAAACCCATGAGGCGCCGGCCTATCGAATTGGACCCGGCGATAACTTGAGCATTTTTGTATGGCGCAATCCGGAATTGACCACCTCCGTGCCGGTCCGGCCAGACGGACGCATCTCCGTTCCTCTTTTGGAAGACCTGCAGGCGGCCGAAAAAACACCCAGTGAATTGAGCCGGGAAATTGAACAGGAACTGGCGGTTTTCATTCAAAACCCCTTAGTCACCGTTATTGTCACCGGTTTTGTCGGCACCTTTGAGCAGCAGGTCCGGGTGGTTGGCCAGGCACAACAACCGCGCTCCATTCCCTATCGCGCTAACATGACGTTGTTGGATGTCATGATCGCCGTCGGCGGCTTGACCGAGTTTGCTGACGGTAACCGCGCGACAGTGGTGCGAACCGTGGACGGCCGTCAAACCAGCTATCGCGTTCGCCTAGACGACCTGTTGAAGGAAGGTGAGGTTGAGGCCAATGTGGCCGTTCTGCCGGGCGACGTAGTCATCATCCCGGAAACCTTCTTCTAATAGCCCCAAGCAACAAACAGGCGCTCTCGGTCGAACTCGTACCTGGAATATGGCTGCCCACGACGGTAACGTCGTGGCGGCCGAAGCGCGCTAGGTCTCTGCAGCCAAATGACCTCGCTTTACCCACAGCACGGCACCAGTGTTGCTACGGAAACCATGACGGGCACCATGCGGGAACCGCAACCAAACACCGGCTCCGAACGTGTTGGTTCCATCCGAGACGGCACCCTCCAGGACCAGAATCTCCTCCCCGCCGTCACACTTATAGTTAGGTATCGTGGTTCCGGCCGCGAGCTTTTCGATCGCCACCCGTTCTGACCAAGCTTTCGGTTCGAACAACGGCAGTCGCGTGAGACCCGGCGCTGGAGTCGATTGAAAAGCCTCGTTGCGGGTCTCGATCGTGAGGTGCGGCTCACCCACGTCATGCATCTGCCGCAATTTGACGAAAATCGTGCAGCCTTCCCGCGCAAACGGCGCGTGGCGAGAGCCAGGCGGGTTGCGGACATACGTGCCCGACGGATAATCTCCGTTCTCGTCGGAGAATGTTCCCTGCAGAACCAGGTATTCTTCACCGAGGCCGTGCTCATGGGCTGGAAAGGTGCTGCCCGCAGCGTAGCGAACGATGGAGGTAGCGCGCGCCACTTCTCCGCCCACGCGCTCCAGCATCCGCCGCTCGACGCCGACCTGTGGTGAAGGCAGCCACGGAAGTGCAGTACTGTCCACCACCACGGGAATGCTGAAATCGGCGTTGATCGAGATCGGTTCCTGGTCGGTCATGGTGACCCTCTTCCCGCTCAAAACCGCTCGCAATAGGGACGGATGTCCAGCTCCTGCGTCCAGGCGGAACGCTCTTGCTGGATGAGGTGGAGGCACGCGCCGGCTACGGCATCGGCGCGTAAGCACTGGTCTTCGGTCATGCCGTAACGCTCGCCCACACCGTCGCGCCAGATCACACCATCAATGACCACGTGAGCAACATGAATGCCCTCGGATCCATATGCGCGCGCCAGCGATTGGCTCAAGCCCCGAAGCGCGAACTTGGCCGACGAAAATGCCGCAGAGCGCGGCCCGCCTTTGACCGATGCGGTGGCACCGATAAAGATCAACGTGCCCTTACCCCGCTCCAGCATGGCAGGCAGCACGGCTTGAGCCCCGTGAGCGGCACCAAGACAGGCAACGCGCCACAGCTGCTCGAACTCGTCCGGTTTCGTTTCCAAAAAGCTCCTCAGGAGGATCTGGGACGCATTGTGGACATAGACGGCCGGCGGCCCCCATACCTTGGCAACCTCATCAATGGCGCCACTCACGGCCGCACCATCGGCGACGTCAGCCGCCAGGACTTTGAACACGTCGGTCTCGCCATTCAGCTCCGCCGCCAGCCGCGTGCCCTGCTCGACCGTACGCGACAGGCCCGCCACGCGGTAACCGGCGCCAACAAGGCTGCGGCTGATCGCCTCGCCCAAGCCGGAGCCGAAGCCGGCGACGATGGCGCTCGCTGGTGTCGCGTTACGCTGGCCCATTCCGTTGGTTCCCGTTCGCTGGTTCTCACGATGACAAACATCGTTTCAGAATAAGAGTGGCGTTGATGTTGATGAAGAACAACAACGTTGCACCATCGGAATTCCCGCCACACGCGGCCTGTCCCGAACCAGAAGGAGAGGTTGGCTTTTTGGGCTGGCGTTAACTTTACGCCTGCCGAGACGCGAACGGTTTGCGCCTTGAGCGCGCCATTGGCTCGGACGAGGAGACGATCGTCGCTCCGCCGCGCTGCGGATGGCGGTGGGGGTGGGATTCGAACCCACGGTACCCGCAAAGGTACAACGGTTTTCGAGACCGCCCCGTTCGACCACTCCGGCACCCCACCACGGTCCCCGGAGGAACGGGGGTCCATCCAGGGAGCCGGCACGCTAGACCAAGGCCCCTATCCCCGCAAGACCCCGCCCTCGACACCGGCTCATCCCGGCCGGGTAGGCCGCCGCGGGGCGGCTGGGCGCGGCCATCTTGCATCCGCGGTCGACGGGATCCGAACACGACCCATTGCCTCACTGGAGATGGATTGCGCCTCGCGTCGGTTGTCCTTATCGAGCCACAGCGTCCTCCGCCAACTCGAACACCTGATTAGGTGTATAGCCGGCATCGCGAAACATCCGCACGGACAACGCATCGTGGCGCTTGGCAAGGCGGCGGCCAGCGCCATCAACGCACAAGGCATGGTGATGCCAGAGGGTCTGCGGCAGGTCCAGCAAGGCCTGCAGCGTCCGGTGCAAGGGGGTGACAGGCAACAAATCCTCGCCCCGTGTTACGAGCGTAACCCCCTGGTCGGCGTCGTCGATCACACAGGCCAAGTGATAGCTGGCGAGCCCGCCTTTGCGCGCGATCACCACGTCTCCGAGTTGGTCGAGGGCGACCGCGTGGCTGCCAACCCCATTATCGGTCCATGTCAGTGGTCCCGTGCGTGTTTGTGCTATGTCAGCAGCGAGGCGAACAGCGTAGGCCCTACCTCCGGCCATTAGGTCGACCCGGCGAGCCGGATCAAGCACACGGCACGTGCCTGGATAGATCATCGAGCCGTCCGCAGTGATGGAATGCGGCGCCTGCCCGGAGGCTTCGATTTCGGCCCGGATCTGCTTGCGCGTGCAAAAGCAGGGATACGTCACGCCTAAGCGGTCCAAGCGGGCAAGGGCATCTTTGTAGCGGTCAGCACGCGCGGACTGACGGTGAATAGGCCCATCCCACGCCAAGCCGAGCCAGCGAAGATCCCCCAGATTGCGCTGTTCGTATTCCGCGCGGCAATTAACATCCAAGTCATCGATGCGAAGCCGGAAACAGCCATCGCGCGCACGCGCCCGGTCGCGGGCGAAGCGTGCCGCGAAGACGTGGCCGAGATGCAAGTCTCCGGACGGGCTGGGCGCAAAGCGGGTGACGACGGTCATGGCGCGCGATCGAAGCGCAGGACGCTGGCCGGTCCCGATCCCCGATGTTGATACGAAAACCGCCGGAGGAACATCCCCCCGGCGGTCGCGCAAGAGTAAAGTCTGATCGGCAACTAGTGCTTTTGGTACCACTCGGCAACGCCGGGGGCGACGAGCTTTTGAGATGCACCGCCCGTATAAATCCCGATGTGACCGGTCTTGATCGGCATCTCCGAATAATCAGCCTTGGAGCCCACGTGCTTGCCAAGTGCCACCGTGGATGGCGGCGGGACCAGATGGTCACGCTCGGCATAAACATTGAGAATCGGCAGGTTGAGATTGCCGAGATCGACCTTTTGCCCACCGAGCTCGAGCGTGCCCTTCACGAGAGCGTTGTCCTGAAGGAACTCCTTCACAAACTGGCGATAGGCTGCCCCCGGAACGTTCGGCCCGCCGAACAGCCACTTCTCCATACGCAGGAAGTTCAACATGGCCTCGCGATTGTCTAGAATATCGATGGTGTCAGCATACTTGCCGAACATCAACGTGAAAGGCGAAGCCATCAGGAACGACACGTTCAATACGTCAGCGGGAATGTTGCCGAAGGCATCCGCCATGGCATCGACGTTAACGTGCTTGCCCATTTGGAACAACTGACCGACGTGCGGCTGACCTTTAACGGAGGTGTCATCGAAATCGATGGGCGTCACGGTCAGGGCCAGGTTGCGCACCTTTTCCGGATGGAGCGTCGTGTAGCACGTGGCAAGCGTGCCGCCCATGCAGATGCCGAACATGTTGATCTTATCGACGCCGGAGTCTTCACGAACGACATCGACAATGTCGTCGAGAAAATCGGTGACATAATCATCGATGTTGTTGTGCATGTCAGATCGCTTGGGATAGCCCCAATTGATCATGTAGACATCCATACCCGCATTGAGAAAATTGCGCACAAGCGAGCGATCCGGCTGAAGATCGGCAACCTCGTAACCGTTGATCAGCGGGGTTGAAATAACCATCGGAACTTTGTGGACGTCCTTTTTGTCCAAGGTCGGATGGTAGTGATAAACCTTAAAGGTCTCCCGCTCATAAACAATATCTTTAGGAGTGGAGCCAATATCCACTTCGTCATCTGTAAGCTTTACAAGTTGCTGGAGGCCGTTAGCCACTTTTTGCTCAATTTCCGCCATCTCACGGGCGATGTCGTCCTGGCGAATTTGGATCGGGAACTGACTCATTTGTGGGTCTCCTGCTCACATACGTTAGCGCTGCTCTGTGGGCGCCATTTGCGTTTCCGAGGCCTTCAAACTCGATTGACTATTCGCCGGCTGCAGGGGCCGACGCCTCAGCGTCGGATGCATCTGCCTTCTTCGCGGCCCGACGCGGCGTTGGTTTGCCGGAGGTATCGGACAGCTCCTTAACCTGCCGGCGGAGCGCCCGAACTTCCTTCTTCAGCTTGTAGACGTCCTCGTAGCCTTGATCGATCTCACTCCGCGTCGGCAACTCGAGACTTTGGTAAATGATTTCAAGGGCATCGCGCTGAGCGATCTTGTGGGCCATCAGCGCATTGGTGAGGCGCTCTTGCAAATCAAGAAACTCTTCGGTTGCAAACGACTCCATCAGGGTCTTGTCGGCCATGCCGAAGAACACGCGCATCAAATCGCGAACGGTGTTGATACTCTCACCCTTCTCCGCGAGCTTGGCGAGGTGATCGACACAGCGCTCCACAGTCTTGGCCATCGCGTCGGACATTGCACGATTGTACTCGGACTGAACTTCACGAAGGTCGGCGATGGTGTCGGCAACTTTCAGGAATTTGCCCATTTTCTCACGCATGACAGTGCCGCGCGGCAATTCGCCAAGACCACCCGCCATGGGGAAGACTTCCTGAACGTTCATGATCTGGGAAAGGCCTTGGGTTCCACCCATAAAGGCGGCCGCGGGATGACCGGAAGTCAGCGACTGACTGACCATGGCCAGCCACGGACCCGTCATCGGCGACCACTGCTCCATGAGGGTTTGGGACAGCCCCTGAAACTCCTTCGCAGCAGCGCTGGCGCGCTCGGGAGCGCTCCGGACCTCATCCATCCATTGCTTAATCATAGCTTGGAAGTCCGGCTGCCAGGGCTGACCGGCTTCGATCTTGGGAGCCGCGATCTGCCAAGCCTTCATCATCAAGCCGACCGCGCGATTCATCATCTCCGGTGAGCCCAGAACGTTTCCGGCGACACGCTGGGCCGCACTTTCACGAAGACCGGACCAGGCATCCGCATTCATTTTCATCCACTGGCTAGGATCCATCCATGCAGGCAATCCCATGGACGCCTGCATTCCCGGCATCATGCCCTGCCATGGCGTCTGGCCCCAGGGCATGCCGCCCCACGGCATACCGGTCGGCATCATGTTGCCCATCTGCGCAGGCATCATGCCCATCCAGCCAGACCACATCTGCTTGGTGGCCTCCGTCCAGGCGTTCATCATTTGATTGGTTTGCTGGGTCCAGTCCATACTCGTTCTCCTCGTCTCACGTCCCAATAGGGCGTGCGTCTCCCCGGTGTGTATATGATGCGTGCTCGCCGCTGCGCCGATGGCCAGGCGCGAAGAAAAACGCATCGGTGCTTGATGCGTGCCACCACGATGCATCGTTGGGTATCGGGCGGCGGCCACTCGGCGCCAACGGCGCACTCACGGCGGCGCCGGTGGCGTGTTCTTGGCTCAAGCGAGGGCGACCACGGCCGAGGCCGTGCCCTTAATCTCGCCATCGGCATTGGCAGCGGACAACTCGACTCGCACGCGCTTTTCGCCGTCCACTTCCATTTTTTCAGCAACCTTGCCGGTGACCGTGATCCGCTCACCGACTCGGGTGATGGAGGTGAAGCGGGTCATGAAGCTCCGGACCTGCGATTGCGGCACCCAGCCAGTCAGTGCGCGGCCGATATAGGCCATGACCAGCATGCCGTGGGCAAATACATCACTTTCGCCGGCGGCCTTGGCATAGTCGATATCGATGTGCATCGGGTTGTGATCGCCCGAAGCACCGGCATAGAGCGCCAGCGTCGTGCGACTAACTGGTTCCGCTTCCAAATGGATGCAAACGTCGTCGACGGCGACGTCGGTGAAGCTTGGGATCGCCATGGTGCTGTGTCCCCTGTCCCGGTTAGTTCCGGACAACGATGACGCGCTGGAGTTCCGCGACCAGCGTGCCGTTCTGGTTGGTGGCGGTCGAGTCCTCGACAACGAACTCCAACTGCCCGCCCTTTTTGTCATAGATATCGGAAATCTTGGTCACGAAGGTGATGCGATCTCCGGCACAAATGGGTTCGTGATAGGTAAAGGACTGCGAGCCGTGAAGAATCTTGCCGACGGGAACACCCATGGCGTCCAAGTTGTCCCACAGCGAATTTGATTCCATCTCCAAGCAAAAGCCAAAGCTTGGCGGCGCAGGGATCGAGGGGTAACCAGCAGCCTTTGCTGCATCCTCGTCACTATAGACTGGGTTGGTCTCGCCAATTGCTTTTGCAAAAAACCGCAACCGTCCTTTCTCGACGTCGACGGAATAGGGTGCCGTCTCACGTCCGATATGCTTATCCTTGTCAATCATGGCGTTGTGTCCTCAGCTGGCGGGGTCGGGGGATGGGGCCGGACGTTGCGCGGCTTGGCGCCGGCCGCGGGAACCAACGGTATGCGAAGGTCATAAGCGCGATCAGCGAGCGCCAGGCGACTTGCACCAACCGTGACGGGATGGGATTCAAGACAGCCCATCATCTCTGATTGATCGCCGAGCGGGATGCCCTCCCCCATCTTGGACCGGTTTCCCCTTGAGCGTTGTTGCCGTTAGCCTTGCTAGATGGGCTGCGGCCTCATTCAGGCGCGCACGATTGCCGCTCCGTTGCGAGAAGTCAAGGCAAGTGCCCGGTGTGGCAGAATCCCGTCGACCGGCCTGAGAGCGCGGCGCCATGTGGGCGCAGCACCAAGCCGGGATCAGAATCGCAATCAGGGCAGCACCTTGCGCCACGGTCGAATTGTGACGCTCTCAAACAGACCGGCCCGGGCGTAAGGATCAGCGGTCGCGAATGCCTCAGCCTCCCCCGCATCCGCAAACTCGATGATCAGGATGCTGCCGGTCATGGCCTGGCCGTCGGCAGTCAACGTCGGACCGGCTGCAAACAGGCGTTCACCCAACGTTGCAAGGTAGGCTAGGTGGTCGGCTCGGGTGTCTAAGCGGATCTGGCTCGTGCCTGGCTTATCGCGGCAATCGATGACATAGAGCATGGTCGCCCTCCCCTCATCAGGTCGTTCCAAATGGCGCCGCTCGAAGCGGCGTTCCTACCCCCTATGGCGCAACGCTACACCCTTCTGATCGGCCTGAACATGGCGGCAGCGTCTGATTGGGCGCGATCAGATTGTAGAGAATGACATCAGGAAATCACAAAAAAACCGCGCGAATCCCGACAGTATTTTGGGAGAATCAAGAAATAAGCGCGCGCAAATCTCTTAACAATCAGCATGTAATAAGAATTACAAATTGCCAATGAAAGTAAAAATAGGCGGTTAAACACTTATTTACCGAAAAGATCCATATTGCACCAGTAATTGAGCGCGAAATTGATTGTTGAGCGCCCGACTCATTCGGAGCAATTCGTGAAAATTACTCATGATTTTCGCGCACGACATGCGACTTACTCGCACTAACAGCGCGCGAAGGCATCAGGAACTCTGTGGAGATACGCCATGACCTCCCAACCCCCAGTAGATACGACCACCACCGGTCTGCAATCTCTCATCGATCTCGCCGATTCGATGGAAGAAGGCCAGTGGCTACAAATTCCCAACTCCGCAATCCCGCTCGTTACAAAAGCGGAGCACGACCAGATCGTAAGCGATCACGGTGGGGACACGTTCTGGGGTTACGGGGGCTCGAAATCCGTTATCAATGCCTGGAACAGCGCCGCCTACGACGACGTTGGTAATGTCTGGTACACGATGGGGGGTGGCCACGCCGACTACGGCGGCAATGAGGTCTACGCTTTTGATATGGAGACCCTGACGTGGTCACGTCTGACCGACCCGTCGCCCCTGACGCGGGTCCAGGACGGCCATTCGGCACCGGAAAGCGGGCCGCCAAGCCCCCATACCTATGACGGTCTGATTTGGAACCCGACGACGCAATCGCTATGGATGATCGTGTCGGCTTTCGCCTACGAGGATGTGGGCTACTTCCACGCCTCCCCCCCGCAGTTCTGGGAGTTTGACCCAAGTAGCGGCGATTGGACCGCCCACGATGCACCCGAGACCATGCGCTATGGGACATCCGCCTATATCCCGGAAACTCAGCAGATCCTCGCCACCGATAACTCCGGTAATGCGGTTCTGATCAACCCCGACGGATCCTACACCGAGGATCGCATTTGGCATCAACGTCCCCCGGCCAATGCGGAATACGATCCGGTCGATCAAGTGGTCTATCAGATCGAAAACTCCTCCATTTGGCGACTGGAAGTCGACGACACGGGCAACATCGACGCGAGTAAGGCCGTCGACATCGATCGTGAATTCAGCTCGATCATGAACCTGAACGAAGCCGGCATGGCTTACTCCACGGCCGCGGAAAAATGGGTGATTACCGACGGCAGCCCGGACGTCCTGATCTGGGATCCCAAGGACAATTCATTTGAACATGTTTGGAATGCCGAGAGTAATCAACAGCCCGAATATGTAAACCGGCTCTACGATCGACTTGAATACATCGAAGAGGCCGATGTTTTTGTGATGATGGGCACGGACCTGGAAGCCGACGAGGGAATCTGGCTCTACAAAATAGGACAAGATTCCACCGCCATCGATCAACTTCAAGTCGGCGATGCTATTGTCGATCCGTCAACCTTGAATTCCGTCGGTGTCTTCATCCCTTATCTCGGCGGCGACATGAACAATGATGCCGTCGTCCATCTGTCATTCAGGGAGGTGGGTGAAACCGACTGGTCCCAGGGTATGGACCTGATGCGGATCCACGCGGATCGCATTTCGGAAACAAAGCCCAAGCATTACGCTCTACCGCCGGTGGAAGAGGGTTTTGGTGGCTCCGTATTCGGTCTAGACCCGAATACGACCTACGAAATCCGGCTCGAGATCACGGATCCAGATGGCGTCGTCGCCGGTGACGAGGTCCAATACCTGACGGCCACAACACGCTCGGCGCCGTCCGTGGACGGACCCCACGACCTGATCATGGTCGGCAACAATGTTGAACTGAGCACTGCTCTGCAACAAGCCGATGCAGGTGACATTATTGTCCTTAAGCCGGGCGAGTACAACGGTCAGGTGCTGATTGAAAACAGCGGCACCGCCGATCGTCCGATTATCGTTACTGCTCTCGATCGGGACAGCACCATCATCGCCGCTGACGGCGCTTCTTCAGGCGTAGAAATCGATGGCGACCATGTCTGGGTCTCTAACTTGAAGATTACAGATGCCAAGTTGGGTGTTCGTGCCAACGACACGACGGGTGCCACGATCAGCGGCAATGTCATCACGGACGTTACCAAGGGTATTGAAGCAAAGAAGTCCAATTTCGAGACTACGATCTACGACAATGTTTTGGAAGGACGTGTTCCATTTGGGGATACTAGCAATTCCACTTGGGATTACGAAGGCATTGTTGTCGTCGGACAGGGCATCGATGTTTTCAACAACACACTGTCCGGCTTTGGTGACGCGCTCGGCATGAACCGCCTCAAGCCGACCCATAACATCGGCATTGAAATCCACCACAATGAAGTCCTGTGGACCGGAGATGATGGTGTCGAGTTCGATTATGGCTACCGCAACATCAGTGCCCATGACAACCTAATTGCCAATGCCGCCAACGGTATTAGTTTTCAGCCGCTTTGGGGCGGCCCTGCCTATGCCTTTAATAATGTGATCGTGAACACCTTGCGTGGGCCGATCAAGGTCAAAAACGACCCGACGGGCTTCGTAGTTGCCAACAACACATTCATCAAAAGCGGTACACTTTGGACAAACCAAACGAGTCGGGCCGATAACTTCAAAATACTGAACAACTTGTTCGTAGGGGAGTCGGATGGGCGGACCGCCAGCTTAACAACGACGTTTCACCGCGAAGAACTTGACTATAATGGTTGGTCAGTCGACGGAAAATTTGAAATCAAGATGAGTGGTATTGGCCAGGATTACTACAAGACTTTTACAGGCTATCAAGCCGGCACTGGCTTATCTCCGCACAGCATCATTCTCGATGGCGAAGTATTCCAATCATACGATTTCGGCAGCGATCCTTTCTTGGTCCAACGCGATGTTGAAGATATCGACGTATCGTTGGCGCCGACGTCCAACGCTGTCGACGCCGGCCTGATCCTACCAACGATCAACGATGACTTCACTGGTGCGGCACCGGATTTGGGCGCGGTCGAACTGGGCACCGAGCAACCGGAGGTGGGTGCGACGGGCATCTCGTCGGTTGGGGCTGTCGATGACATCGCCCAGGCCGCGCGCGGCCAAGCTGTGGTCTTGGACGTCACCGCTAATGACGGCGATGGCTCTGGGGACCTGATCGTGCTCGCCGTCGGCGGCAGTGAGCATGGCACCGTCAAGGTCAACGCGGACGGCACAATAACGTACGTCGCAGACGGCGATGCGCCAGCTTCGGACACATTCTACTATGTCGTCAGCGATGGAGAGTTCGCCATCGACGTGGCCAGTGTCACCGTGTTCTTCGACGGGATCAACAATCGGCCAGTGGCCCAGGACAAGACTGCCGCGATCGACGAGGACGGGATTCTGACCGGCTCGGTCATCGCCACGGACGAAGATGGCGACCCGCTGACGTTCGCGCTCGCGTCAAACGCGGCCAACGGGAGCGCCTCCGTCAACGCCGACGGCACCTTCACCTACACGCCGAACGCCGATTTCAGCGGAACCGACAGCTTTGTTTACGAGGTTTCCGACGGCGGCTTCTCCGACACCGCCACGGTGATAGTTACGGTGACCCCCATCAACGATGCTCCGCTGGCGGTCGATGCGGCCATTTCAACGAACGGCAACGGGGTTCAAAATGGCTTCGTCACCGCGACTGACCCCGACAATGATCCGCTCATCTTCGAGTTGGCCTCTGACGCGGCCAACGGCACGGTTACCGTAAACGCCGACGGAAGCTATTCATACACGCCGGATGCCAACTTCTATGGCGCCGATAGCTTCAGCTATCAGGTCTCCGACGGCACCCTCACCGACGCCGCCACAGTCTCCATCAACGTGAAACCGTTCAACAACGCACCGGTGGCTGAGGACGACGCGGTCTCAATCGACGAAGACACGGAGCTGCAGGGCTCAGTCAGCGCCAACGACGTCGACAACGATCCGCTGACCTATGCGCTCGGCTGGGCGGCAGGCAACGGGACCGTCGTGTTGAATGCCGACGGCACTTATACCTACACACCCGACACCGATTTCCACGGAACGGATAGCTTTAGTTACACGGTTTCCGACGGTGACCTAACAGACACGGCCACCATCTCGATCACCGTGGATCCGATCAATGACGCCCCCATCGCCTTGGCCGATGTGGGTATTTCCGCCATTCTTGGCTTGGCCTCGGACGTTACCGACCAGGTCCTCGCCAACGACTTTGATGCGGATGGCGACCCGTTGACCATCGAGATGGTGGGCGACGCCGTCGGCGGTAAGGTCGAGCTCGTCAACGGACGCATAATGTTCACCGATGACGGCACCGGGCCAGCTAGTTTCCGCTACGCCCTTTCCGACGGCCAGGGCGGCATCTCAGACATGGTCGACGTCGATCTGACCCTGGACGCGCTCGTTTCCCCGAGCCTGATGAAGGTTTCCTTCGTCAACACCGCGAACGACCAGGAGATCATCACACTGCGCCCGGACATGGTCATCTCGTCCGAGGACCTGCCAGCCGCCTTAACCTCCATCATCGCGCTGACCAATTCGGATCATCCTGACGCCAAAGCGGTCGGTAGCGTCATGATCGAGGTCGATAATGGGTTAACCAAGGTAGAAAGCGTCAGCCCTTACGCCTTGTTCGGCGACCGCAACGGCAGCGATTACCTCGGCGGCACAACGTTCGACGAGGGCGAGCATACGATCACGCTGACCGCATTTGATCGCAGCCACGGCAAAGGCAACGTCCTGGAAACGATGACCCTGACCTTCACCGTCGCCGACGCCAACCAGCAACCCACGGCGCTGTCTGATGCTGTCACCACTGACGAGGAAGCCCCCATTTCGATATCGGTGCTCGCCAACGACAGCGATCCCGATGGCGATCCACTCGCGGTCTCCATGGCTCAAGCCCCGGCCAACGGCATTGCCACGGTCAACGCCGACGGCACCATCTCCTATACGCCCAACGCTGACTTCCACGGTACCGACACCTTCGCCTACCAAGTCTCTGACGGCGTCCTCGCTGATACGGCCACCGTCACTATCACGGTCAACGCCGTCAATGACGCGCCCGTCGCCGTTGCGGACACCGGCTTGGAGGCCCGGTTCGGCATCTCGACCGACGTGACAGACCAAATCCTTGCTAATGACTTTGACGCCGACGAGGATACGCTTTCCATCGCGATGGTCGATGGCGCCGTCGGCGGAACGGTCGAAATTGTGGGCGGCCGCGTCCTGTTCACCGGTGACAGCGAGGGACCGGCGAGCTTCCGCTATGCTCTGTCGGACGGCCAAGGCGGCGAGTCGGTATGGGTCGATGTCGATCTGACTGTCGCGCCGCCACCGCCTCCAGCGCTTCTGACGGTTGGCTTCTATGACACGGAAACGGATCAGGAAATCTTCACATTGAAGCCAGACATGGTCCTGTTTGCCTCTGACCTGCCGGACGACTTCACGACGATCGTTGCCAACACCAATTCGGATAACCCGGATGCCCGCGCTGTCCGCAGCGTCATGCTGGAGGTCGACGGCTGCCCAACCAAGGTGGAAAGCGTCAAGCCGTTCGCCCTGTTCGGCGACCGCGGGGCGAGCGACTACCTAGGCGGGACGACCTTCGATGAAGGGACCTATACACTCACCGTGACCGCGTTCGATCGTGGGCATGCCAGAGGAGAGGTCTTGGATACGATGTCGCTAACCTTCACGGTGGTGGCTGATGATCCGACGGTCGATTTCGACCTCGCCAACTCTTCTGGCGACACGGTGCTACTGTAACCGTTCTCACCGAATGGCGACTAGCCAACCACCCGGATCCTATTTGCTGCTCCCGCTGTCGAGGGAAATCCGGCACGCCGGCGGTCGCATGACCGCCGGCGTTAGGCGTTGATGGAGAGCACGATCTTGCCCGTCGCCTTTCGGGTCCGAATCAAATCCAGTGCGTCTTCGAACCGTTCCAAAGGCAGCACGCTCGAGACGTGAGGCTTGATCAAGCCATCGGCGAGCCATCGCAGTAGCATGGCGAAAGACCCCGCCATCGCCCCTGGCGCGAGCGATCGATATGCCCCCCAGGCAAATCCGATAACAGTCAAATTCTTGACCAGAAGAATGTTGGCGGGGATCTGCGGAACCGTGCCACTGGCAAATCCGACCAACAGGATGCGGCCACCTCGAGCCGTGCACCGCAACGAGGCGTCGAAGGAGTCACCGCCGACGGGGTCGTAAACAACATCGGCGCCACGATCATCGGTGAGGGCCTTTACGCGCTCACGAACATCCTCCACGCGGTAGTCGATGCCATAATCGGCGCCGTGGTTTTGAGCGATGGCAACTTTTTCAGGTCCTCCGGCCGCCGCGATCACAGTGGCACCGAGCCGCTTGCCGATCTCGACGGCCGTTAAGCCGACGCCGCCTGCAGCCCCATGAACGAGCAAAACCTCCCGCGGCGCCAAGCCCGCCCGATAGGTAAGCCCCAAATGGGACGTCCCGTACGCAACGGCAAATCCAGCTGCGATTTCGTCGGCCACACCGTCTGGCAAGCGAAACGCCGTTGCAGCCGGTACCACCACCTCCTCGGCAAATCCGCCCCAATCCAAAACTGCGAGGACTCGGTCGCCGACAACCAAGCCACCCACGTCCGGCCCGCATTCAATGACCTCCCCGGCCACCTCGAATCCCGGGCTGAAGGGTAGCGGTGGCTTGGTTTGGTACCTGCCGGCGATGATCAGAGTATCGGCGAAGTTGACGCCGGCCGCACGAACCCGGATCCGCACCTGACCGGCCGCCAGGGTCGGCGGCGCCACCTCCATGAGCTCCAGTGGCCCGCCCAAAGTCTTGCAGACAACAGCGCGCATGAATAGTCGTTCCCTTTCGTCAGCAAGTGGCAATGATCGTAGCCACGGTCTTCAACGGCCTCACTCTAGCGGCTTTGCGGCTTGGGCGTCACATTGGGAAAGCGACATTGAAATGCGTGGGTACTTCGGAATCGGGGTGGAGGGTGTGTCCAAGGCGATGAACGCGGGCAGCTTGTTTCGCACCGCCCATGCCTTCGGCGCCAGCTTCGTGTTCACCGTGGCGGCCCATTACCCGAACGCCGAAGGCCGACGCGCCGACACCTCCAATACCGAGGCCGAGGTCCCGTTTTATGCTGTGCCGGACGTTGCCGCCCTGGTTCTGCCGCGGGGCTGCGCGCTCGTGGGGATCGAGATCATCGATGATGCCATTGAGCTTCCCAGCTTTCGTCACCCTCGCTGTGCCGCTTACGTGCTGGGGCCGGAACGTGGCCGCCTGTCGGCGGTAATGCTGGACCGCTGCGAGCACGTGGTCAGGATTCCCACCCGCTTCTCCATCAACCTGGGTCTGGCCGGTGCCTTGGTGATGTACGATCGTTTGATCAGCCTTGCTCGCTTCGCGCCGCGCCCGGTGACCGCCGGAGGTCCGATCGAGCCGCTGGCGCCGCACATCCACGGCGGTCCCCATTTTCGATCGCAGATGGCCCCCTTTCGCCGCGCACCTCCGGAGAGCGAAAGCTGAGACTGGCCTCTTAGCCCGCGGTCCAGGCAGCGGAAAGCGCTGCCGTCCACTCGGCAGCCGGTTGGATCACGCCGACCCGGTCGCCAGCTACCGTACTAACTGGGCGCGTGCTCAATCGTCCAAGTACATGTCGCAGCAGCTCATCTTCCTCAGCAACGGCATTGTCATGGCCGATGAGCCGCAACAACAGAGTAGCCATCGCGCATTCGGCCGCGCGCTTGGCGCCGTCGTCGATCTTGACGGCAATGCCGATTCCCTCATGCACAAGCGCGGCGGCCTGAACTCCTTCGGCGCCACCCTTGCTAATCAAGCGGCCAGATGCAGCCGTCATCACAGCGGTGTCGAATCGCTCGGTACCGGCGACCAAGTGCGGATGGGACACCATTGCGGTGACGATTCGGCTGGCGGCTGTGGCGCGTTTTGGCGTTCCCCGGTCAGGGGCGACGAGCCGTGCCATAGCAATGGCGAGACCGCTTAAGGGTAGCGCGAAGTTGGGCGCACCGCAGCCGTCGACAACACTCACGAGGTCCTCGGAGGGTATGCAGGACATCTGGCCCAGAACCCCCACCACCCGGCGCTGCACAGGATGCTGTGGGTCCGCGTAACCGAGAATTGGCTCGCCCATGTGACAGGCGGTCGCCAGAAAGCCTGCATGCTTGCCGGAGCAGTTATTGTGGAGGCCGCTTGGATGCCGTCCCGATCGGAGCAAGGCGGCAGCAGAGTTGCCGTGTAAGAGCAAATGGCTCCCGCATACGAGGTCGGCGGCCGTTAGGCCCAAGCGATTGAGCAGACCACTGACCAATGCCACGTGCCGCGGATCGCCAGAGTGGGAGGCGCAGGCGAGCGCGATCTCCTCCGCCGCGATCCCATAGCGGTCCGCCGCGCCGGTTTCGATAAGTGGAATAGCCTGCAGCGGCTTGATCGCGGAGCGCGGCAGCACCGAATCGCCGAAGCGACCGACCGCGATCAACAGGGAGCCGTCCGCTGTCGCGACTACGGCCGCCCCACGATGCCGGCTCTCGACAATAGAGCCACGCGTGACTTCGATCAGGACAGAATTGACCGTGTTTGCGGCCGCAGTATAGGCAGGTATGGCTGCCAACGTCGGTTGCGGCCGTGCTGCGACCCGATCAGCAGCCGCGATCATGCCACCCTCGCCATAGGCCGGACCGGCTTCCGCATTCGGTGGCTTGGCAAAGCCGGCTGGCATTGGGTATCAAGTGCCATGATGACAGCTTCAAGCATCCTGACCCGGTTGATGGCGATCCTCTGGCTCGGCGGCGTTTGTGCCGGTATTGCGCCCGGGGTGGCTACGGCCGAAAGCGTAATCGGTGTGTTCGGCGCATGGACAGCGTACCGGGGCACGGAAGATGGCGACAACGTTTGTTACATGGGCAGCTCACCGAAAAAAGAAGAGGGCGATTACACGACGCGCGGCAATACTTACGTGGTGGTAACGTTGCGTCCCTCGGACAAGCCTCACGGCGTTGTTACGATTGAAGCGGGATACCCCTACAAGGATGCCGGTGAGGTCGACGTTGCCATCGACGACGACCACCGATTCTCGCTGTTTACCCGCAACCGCGACGACGGCAAGGGCGATGCTTGGACCCATACCGATGAGGACGACAAGGCCATGATCCAGGCAATGAAGGCCGGCTACCGCATGGTCGTGTCCGGCCGTTCGCAGCGTGGCACGCTGACCACTGATACGTACTCCTTGGCCGGGTTCACGCGTGCCTATGGCGCGGTCCAAAACGCTTGCGGCGGCTGACGCTGCCCAATGTTGGTGGCTCGCGTGCGCCGTGCAGGCGATAGCGAGGCATTCAACAAAGGAACCATCACGATGCCGGCACGCGTCTTCGACGGCGCCTCCATGCGCCATATCTACAAGGCGTTCTTAACGCGACGACAGGTGGTCGGCTTAATCGGCATGTTTGCATGCTCGCTATTAACTGCCTCGCTTGCGGTGGCCGAGGAGACGGACACTACGCGTTATCACGTGGTCGATGGTGATGCGCTTGCGGAATTGATGGCCCGCGGCGTGCCAGTGGTCGATCTCCGAACACCGCAGGAGTGGCGGCAGACGGGCGTCATTGCCGGTGCCGTCCGCATCACAGCATTCGACGACCGCGGCCAATTCGTGGAGACTTTTCCAAGCGCATTCGCACCCGTCGCCGGTCCCGATGACGAAGTTGCATTGATTTGCTGGACTGGGGCGCGCTCGCGCGCGGTGGCAACTGCGCTCACGACCCAGATTGGCTATGCCACGGTCTACAATGCAGAAGGCGGAATGATGGCTTGGTTGGGTGAAGGCCGACCGGTGGCCGCCTGCGGGAACTGCTAAGGTCAGATCGCTCCGCGTCAGCCTCAATAGGCATGCTCGATGAAGGCCGGATCGACGAACCCGGCCCACGGCCCGTTGAACGCGCGTAGCAGGTCCTCCGCAGGTGTTCGACGGGTGGCAGCAATCGTCTCCAAGGGCTGCAGGAATTTGGCTTCACTCTGGGACAGTCCATCCAGCACCCCCCGTCGCTCCAACCCGTTGCTGGCAATAGAGAGCACCTTAAGAGCTACGTCCGCTACAGTCCCGCCGCGGAAATGGGCGTTGAGGGCAAGACGCGGCACGATACGGCGTAAGTGCGCGCGCTCCTCGGCGCTCCAGTCACGGATCAGATCGTAGGCCTCAGCCCTCGCTTGATCATCGTAGAGCAAGCCAACCCACAATGCGGGCAACGCGCATAGCCGGCCCCAAGGTCCTCCATCGGCCCCACGCATCTCCAAATAGCGCTTTAGCCGGACTTCCGGAAACACCGTGGTCAAATGATCGGCCCAGTCGGCCAATGTCGGGCGCTCCCCCTCTAGCCCCTGCAGCCGGCCGGCGAGAAAATCTCGGAAGGATCGCCCGGCAACATCGATGTAGTCGCCGCCGCGGTGGACAAAGTACATGGGCACGTCGAGAACCCAATCGACATACTGCTCGAAGCCGAACCCGTCCTCGAAGACGAACGGCAGGTCGCCCGTGCGATCGGGGTCGGTGTCCGTCCAAACTTGGCTGCGATAGCTCAGGTAGCCGGAGGGACGGCCCTCCACAAACGGCGAGTTGGCGAACAACGCAGTCGCCACCGGCTGCAAGGCGAGGCCGATGCGAAACATCTCCACCATCGTAGCTTCGGAGCAGAAATCCAGGTTGACCTGAACCGTACATGTCGCCTGCATCATGTTAAGGCCGAGCTTGCCTCTGGTTGGCATGTAGCGCCGCATGATGTCGTAACGCCCCTTGGGCATCCACGGCATGTCGGCAAGCGGCCATTTCGGATGGTAACCAAGGCCCAGAAATCCGATACCCAGGTCCCGGCCCACGTGGCGACACTGGTCGAGGTGGCGATTCACCTCCGCACATGTACTGTGGATGCTGGTCAGCGGAGCGCCGGACAATTCAAGCTGCCCCGCCGGCTCCAGCGTAATCGAACACTCCGCACCGTCCTTGAGGGCTATCAGATGCTCCCCCTCGTACACCCGCGTCCAGCCGAAACTGGCGAGCCCTTCTAGCACGGCACGAATCGAGCGTTCGCCATGGTAAGGGAGGGGCCGTCCATTCTCCAACGTATAGGCGAATTTCTCATGCTCGGTTCCGATCCGCCACGCATCCCTGGGCTTGCTGCCGGCCTCCAGAAAGGCGACGAGCTCACGGGGGTCGGTGATCGGTTCGGATTGTTCTGATTGTGGTGAGGACATCGGTGAGGTCCCGGTGATGGCTTTGGAGGAAACGGGCGGCCGGCGCCGCCGGCGGCGTGCGGTCAGTCGGAACCCTGTTGAGCCCAGGGACGCGGCGACAACGCTCCGTCCCCGGCCAGCGCCTGGCACAGCGCGAGCGCCGCGATCGCCGCCGTTTCGGCTCTAAGAATCCGCGGGCCCAGGGTTACATGACGAACAAACGGCAGGTCGGCGAGGGCGTCAAGGTCTCGCGGCGCGAAGCCGCCCTCGGGACCCACGAGAAGAGCAAGCCGTAGAGGAACACCACTCTCCCGCGAGGCAGATATGTCTTGAGCCTGCAGGTCCGCAAGCACGCGTGCGAGCGGCCATCCGGATCCATGCTCGTCCAGGACCAAGAGCATGCGATCTTGGGGCCAATGGGCAGCCAGCGCCGTCAGTGGCAGCGGATCGGCAACGCTCGGAATCGTAAGGCGCTCGCACTGCTCCGCGGCCTCGGTGGCCTGCGCTTGCAACCGGTCACGGTTGAGTCGGGAGACGACCGTTCGCTCGGTCATTACTGGCAAAAGCCTTTCCGCGCCCAACTCCGTCGCCTTGCCGATGAGCGTATCCAGCGCGTCCTTCTTGAGCGGGGCAAACAAGAGCCAGGGTCCCGGTTCCGCCTCCGATTGGCGCAGCTGCCGCTCCAGGACGACGGTCACCTGGTTCCGCCCCGCCAACGTGACCCGGCCAAGCCACTCACCATCGTCACCGTTGAACAACGACACTTGGGCCCCGGGAGCAACGCGCATCACCGCCACCAGGTAATGTGCGGCACCTCCGGACAGGGTCAGCCGCCCGTCGCGGAAAAGAGACTTAACAATGTGCAGGCGAGCCTTGGGTCTTGCCACGCCGATCCGTTATCCTTGTTTGCTCCGATGGTCCCAAGACGGTCTTGAACGATCCATGACCCCGCCACCGACCTCCGACCCCAGTGACATCGCAGCAGACGGTTGGCTTGATCGGCTGGCACCCGATTTCGGCCGACCGTACCTGCGCCTGGCCCGGTTCGATCGCCCCATTGGCTGGTGGTTGCTGCTGCTGCCCTGTTGGTGGAGCACGGCCCTAGCCACGCCCAACTGGCCGAGCGGGTTGATGCTACTGCTTTTTCTGGCAGGTGCTATTGTCATGCGCGGTGCGGGCTGTACCCTTAACGATATCGTCGACCGACGGTTCGATGCCGCCGTTGCCCGCACGGCAACCCGCCCCATTCCGAGTGGGCAGGTTAGCGTGCGCCAGGCAACGGTGTGGCTCCTGGCACTCAGCCTTGTCGGCCTTGTCATCTTACTCCAGTTCAATGGCACGACCATCCTGCTTGGCATCGCGTCGCTCACTCTGGTGGCAGCCTATCCGTTCATGAAACGGATCACCTGGTGGCCGCAAGCTTGGTTGGGACTAACGTTCAATTACGGGGCGCTTTTGGGCTGGACGGCGGTCCATGGCGCGTTGGCGTGGCCGGCCTTGATGCTCTACGGAGCCGGCATCGCCTGGACCCTCGGCTATGACACGATTTATGCTCACCAGGATAAGGACGACGACGCCCTCATCGGCGTTAAGTCAACGGCTCTTCGGCTCGGCGACAAAACGAAATCGTGGCTGGTGATGTTCTACGCGGTCAGCATCGCCCTGCTAGGGCTTGCGGGAGCCATGGTCGGTATCGGCTGGCCGTTCTGGACTGGCTTGGCACTGGCAGCCTTGCACTTCGCATGGCAGCTCAAGACCGTTAATCTGGACGATCCACGCCGCTGCCTTGCGGTGTTCAAGTCCAACCGCGACGTGGGTTTGATTATCTTTGCGGCTTTGGTGGCCGGACAGGTCGTGGGCTGATTCGGGCCGTGACGATCCTGGTCCGACCGGCAAGCGTTGACGATGTGCCCATCATTGCGGCGCTCGGACGCCAGTTGAACATCCACCAAGGCGATCCCGTTGAGCACTTTAGCAATGAAACGATTTACCGCGATGGCTTCAGGTTCAATCCTGAATTTCGTGTGCTCTTGGCCGAGTGGAAGGGCGAACCCTCCGGTTATGCCCTGTTTCATCCGTGTTACGAGACCGGGTGGGCAGCCCGGGGGTTCTATTTGGCAGACTTGTTCGTGCTTGAACGAGCCCGTGGCCGCGGGCTTGGCCGCGCGCTAGTGGCTGCCGTTGCAGCCACAGCAAACCGGGAGGGGAGAACTTTCCTTTGGTTTGCAACGAAAGACTGGAATGAAACCGCCCAGCGGATCTACCGGGCCCTCGGCGCCAGTGCGGAACCCATCGTTGCACACGCGATCACGCATGATCGCTTTATGGCGCTTGCGGCAGAGGGTGATGTCGGGGAGTCCTGACCGGCGCCCTAAACGGAGTGCATCAAGAAAAAAAGGCGACTGGCGGGGTGGCCAGTCGCCTTAACAGGCTATTGCCGATCGGGGTGACCGGGAACGGGGTTTTCCCGGTCGGGTCTCGTAGGAGGCCTGTAACGGTCCCCATATGTGCGTCGGAATATGGCGATTTTATGTCAGAATGACATTTGGCGAGCAAATAAGAGTTACTTCAGTTTATGTGTTGGTCAGACCCATGACAGGGCCGGCCCGCACCTAAAGCAGGCCATCGGAACGACCCGGATCACGCGCTTCAACAGCGTGCAATCGAGCCGCGTCCGACTCGACTGCCTCCCACGTTTGGCAAATCATCCACGGTATCCTGGATCACGGTCGCCCGTCCTGATCGATCGGGCTGAAACCACCCCGAGGTGTCAATCCACCGCTCCCCATCCCACCGCCGATACCGGACTTGAGACCCACCCTCATGATCCGTGCATGATACGGATAGGGGCGGCATCAATTCTTCAGCACCGAGTTCGCGCAGCCGGCCGGTCGTCAGGTCTAGGTTTTCGATCCCCCAGCGTAACTCATCGCCGTTCAAGACACGCTGACCGAATTGGGCCTGAGCAGTTCGAATGGCCTCAACGGTCACGATCGCGGCAATGACACCGCGGTTGTAGTAGGTGGACCCGACGCGTTGTGGCGAGATGTTGCCAGCTAAGCCACCGTAAACGTGGCGAAGGATTTCGGCGATAACGGCCAATTCTCGCCCGGACGGATGGAAGGCCGCTGCAACGTAGCCCTTGGCCGCCCGGCCGGCCGGAATGACATCCTCCTCCGAGCCAGCCCACCAGCCACCGACGATGCGGCGACGGTCAAATCCGACCCGCGCTGCCTCGCGCAAGGCTACGGATGTCATCACACCCCAACTGCGCAGCAGCACATAGTCCGGCTTGATGTGCTGGGCTATCTCGCGCCACGGGCGAGCTTGATCGAGGCCCGGTCTTCTGAGGGCAATGTGGTGCAAGCGAAACCCGTCATGCCGAGCCCGCCGATCTAACAACGCCAGCACCTCAGCGCCTGCCGGGCTTTCCACGGAAAGATCAACGATCGACAACCCGCGCAAGGATGCCGAGCTGTCCTGACGTTGGGCAATGAAGCTGAGTGCGGTCGACGTGTTGCTCCAGGAGGTTCCGTAAAGCGGGAAAACCCACGGGAATTTCCGGCCATCTCCGGTGATCGCACGACCATAGCCGAGCGTGATGATGGGAATGCGGTCGATCGTGGTGCGCGCCAGCAGATGGTCGGCCAAGGACTGGCTGACGGGATGGAGGATGCCACCCCGCGCCTTCATGCGCTGGTAGCAGCGAAGGCCGCGCTCGACCTGAAAGGCGGTTTCGCACCGTTCCCACGTTAACCGGACACCGCCGACGCCTCCATCACGCTTGTTGATAAGGGTGAGGTAGTCCATATAACCGCCGGCTAGGCCGGAGCCACCAGGCGCCGCCGGGCCGCTGCGATACATCAAGACAGGCAAAAACTGCTCTGCCGCTCCAACCTGCTTCACGAAGGGAAGAGCAGGCGCGGCAGTAAGAGCAATGCCCAAAAACAGAGTCGCACGCCAAACGCACGCCGCCGCACCAGTGCCATAACAATTTCGCAAGACATCGCCCTCACACTATCTGTCTTCGCGCTCGCAGCAACGCCGTTCACGCTCAGCGAGCGCAACCCATAACGCGTGAAGGGTAGCGTGACCGGACGCAACGTTGTATATCGATACCTGATGGTCGCCGCTGCGTACTTGGTTTGTACATCCGCGCGCATTTTTTCGGTTGTGCGTTCGGCGGTTCGCATATTGGGGTCGGCCCTAAGCGAAAAACGGCGCCTCCATTCCTTCGATCGCAAACCCAATGAGGTTGCTTCATGACCCGCTCGTTGGTCCTCGCGTTGCCGAAGCCGGTTGCCGCGGTCTTCATGGCTGCTCTAACCATTTCTCTTTTAGGCCTGACGGCTTGTGATGAGTCCGGCGATCTTACGGCGGACCAGTACCTCCAAAAGGCAGCACAGCACCGGGCTGAGGGACAGTTCCGCGCGGGCCTCATCGAGCTGCGAAACGCGGTGAAGATCGAACCGGAGAATGCACAAGCACGGCTGGCGTTGGGCGAGATGTATATGGATCTTGGTGATCCGTTGTCCGCGGAGAAAGAGCTTCAGCGCGCTCTCGACCTTGGCGCTGATCAAGCCGATCTGGTTCGGCCACTCTCCCGGTCTTGGATGGTCCAAGGTCAGAACCAACGGGTTCTGGATGAATTCACCGTCACCGAAACGGATCCTCCCTTGCTGCGCGCCCGCGTCACCTCGGCCCAAGCGGCTGCTTATCTCGGCATGCGCAAGATTGAGGAGGCTACCAAAGCGTTTGAACAAGCGCTCGCCATCGACCCGAACCAGTCCGACGCGCTTGTGGGCCTTGGACGCATCGCGCTCCTCGAGCGCGACTTCGATCAGGCGAAATCCTACGGCGAGCAGGCGCGGGCCGCAGCGCCGGATAATCGGGATGCTCGCACGTTTCAGGGTGATGTGCATTTTCTCAACGGCGAGTTTGCCGAGGCCGAAACGGCTTATCGATCCGTGGTCGAAAGCAATCCAGACAACCCGCTGCTAACCTTGTCGCTCTCACACGCGGTGATCGCTCAAGGCAAGCCCGAAGAGGCCATCGATGACCTGGAAGCCGTCATCAAAGCCAGCCCGCGCAATCCGCGCGCGAACTATCTGCGTGCGCTTGCCGCCTATCAGCTAAGTGACTTTGAAACGGCAAAACTGCGGGCCGATACGGTTCTCGGCGTGGCCCCGAACCACGTGCAAAGCAACCTTGTCGGTGGCGGCGCCAATTTCGCGCTCGGCAATTTCGAGCAAGCGGCAAGTCAGCTCGAAACTGTGGTTGTGGCGCTGCCCGGCCATGAGGCCGCGCGGCGTATGCTGGGTGCCACATACCTTCGCCTGGATGAGGCCGAGAAAGCCTATCGCGCCTTGGAGCCGCTGGGCGACAAATCGACTGACGACCCCGCCCTGCTCGCGCTCGTGGGCGCTGCCGCTGTGCGCAGCGGCGACTTGGAGGGCGGACGCCGCTTTCTGGAAAAAGCCGCCGAGGCCGATCCTTCCAGCCCCTCGGTCCGGGCCCAGCTTGGAGCGATCAAACTGGGACTGGGCGACACGGAGGCCGGTATCGAGGACCTGGAGCAGGCCGTTGAAGCCGATCCCAATCTGGATCGTGCCCTGCTCGGCTTAGCCCTAACCCACTTGCGCGCCCGCCAGTTTGACAAGGCCATTGAAGTGGCGGGTAAGCTGCAGGTCAACCATCCCGAAAGCTCCATCGGGGACACCTTGGCCGGCATCGCCCAGGCCGGGCTCGGCGACGTAGACGCTGCCCGCGAAAGTTTTAACAGAGCGCTGGAGCGCAAACCCGATGCGCAGGATGCCATCATCAACCTTGCCGCCATTGAGGCCGGTGCCGGCAACAACGAGCTGGCGATGGAGACCCTACGGTCTGGTCTAGAAGCGACCAACAACGCACCACGATTAATGCTTCGCCTCGCACAAATGGAAGTTCGGGCCGGTGAGCGCGACCTGGCGGAGGGTCGGCTGCGCGAGTTGGTCGCGCTCGAAAATCCGGAGCCGGCGGCACGTCTATTGCTTGCCCAAGTGTTGGCGCAAAAGGGCGAAACGGATGAGGCCCTTGAGATCAGCGAACGCCTGCGGGCGGAAGCGCCGTCCAATCCTGCGGTTCTTGAATTGGTTGGCCGTCTGCACCTGGCTCAAGGCGACGCTGTATCCGCCCTGGAAATCTTCGAGGAGTTGGCGACAGCCCAACCGGAGTCGGCGCACGCCCACTTCCTGCTTGCTCAGGGGTACCGCTCCAGCGGTGACGCGCCGGGCTTCAGAACCGCACTGGAGAAAACCGTTGAACTGGACGCCTCCAACACAGTAGCCCAGACTCAGCTTGCTGCCTTGATGGCCCAGGAAGGTGATTTGGACCGCGCCAAAGTCATCGTTGCGGAGGTTCGGGAGATCACGCCGGAAAATGCCGCGCTGGATGAATTGGAGGCCACGATTGCAGTGCGCGAAGACCGCATGGCGGATGCCGTCGCGCTGTTCTCCCGAGCCGTCGAGCAAGTACCGACGACGGGCCTGACCATAAAACTGGCCGAGGCGCAACGTCGGAACGGCGATTCGGCAGCAAGCACGGAGACGCTCAAGGCGTGGCTAGAAACCCACCCCGATGACGCCAGCGCCCGTTTCTTGCTCGGCAATTATCAGCTTGTGGACGGCGCCTATGAAGACGCGGCTCAGCAGTACCAAGCAGTCGTCGAGAAGTCGCCCGACAATGTCGTCGCCCGCAACAACTTGGCTTGGCTGCTCTGGCGGACCGGTAAGGCGAAAGACGCACAAGCGCACGCAGATCGGGCGCTACAACTCGCCCCCGATGATCCACGCATCATGGATACAGCAGGGCTGGTTGCCATGGCCCTCGGCGAGCATGAGCGTGCCCTGTCCTACCTAAGCGAGGCCGCCCGCCTTGAGCCCGAAAATGCGGAGATTCGCTTCCATTATGCGCAAGCTCTTGTGCACGCGGGCAGCACCAAAGAGGCAAAGTCGATCTTGGAGGAAGTACTGGAGACCGAGACCGATTTCGTCGGGCGCGATGCGGCGGAGCAGCTGCTTGATGATCTCCGGTCGAAATCCAACTAGGTCACCATCGGGCAGTGGACGGCGTGGCGACCCGCGACGGAGCAATCGATCAGCTTTGCTGCTCCACCCTGAGAGGATGAGGGTCGACGGATGGCGGCAACGAACACGCGCATAGGTAAAATCCGAACCAACCTTGGCGACGCGCTGCGGGCATACTCCTTCGCAGATTGGGCATCAACGTCTGGTCACGAGCAATGGGAACGGGATGGGGCCAACCGCTCGGTCCCCCGCACCGGCTCGGCCTTGCCGCTTCGGTTGTTCGTTTCGGTCGTTTTCCTCATTGCCGCGTCGGCAGGCGGAGCAAAGGCTGCCGGCGAGCCGGTTTACGACACCAAGGTCTATTTTTCCGGCACAAAGAGCTACTATGAGATGATCCCGGCCATGCCTGGCGACAGCATCCGTGGCGACGTTCGGGAAATCGGTTGGACACGTGCGGAGACCAAGGCGCGCCAGCGCATCTACAAGGGGGTGAACGGCCGATTGGCCGTCGTTCGCAGCCCAGCGCTGCACAACTGGCTCCTCCAAACCTTCAGACCCGATGGTTTAACGTGGATCGGCCTTCGATACTGGTGCCAGTTCAATCGTTTGCAGTGGGTCGACGGCTCCTTCCATAAGCGCACGGCTTGGGCCGCATGGGACGTGCATTGGGCGAAGCAGGGGGGCACGCGAACTAATCCACCGAAGAAGCCGGCGTGCTCACAATCGACGCCGTTCTGGCCTGTGCATTACTGGCCAAGCCGTGAGGGCTTTTACTGGAATGCCAATGGCAACAAAAAAGAGGGTAAGGCCTTCTTCGTGGAGTACCGCACCGGCAGAGAATAACCGTGTGGCTCGATAGGGACCTTAGACCAAAGGAATAATCCACAAATTTATTCGCCTGATCGGCGCAACCAATGACCTTTCTCCTCGGATCCTTGATCCATCGCGGATTGGAGTTTTCTATCTTCGGGGGCTTTCACCCAGTCTTGGGTCCGGGCGTCAGGCGACCTCTTGGGGTCAGTTTCGTAGGGCCGCGAAGACGCTCGGCGTATTCTGAAAAATCATCCTCACGCCATTGACGGTCATCTCCTCGCTGGCCTCCACGATGACGCGCGTCCGCGCAAGCAATCAACGTTCCCGGCCGAAAGGTTCCGTGCAACCCCTTTTCCGATACGACCGAACGGGCTGACAGGCAGCCGAGCACCATATTGATCGAACAAGCGGCGTTTGATGGCGGTGCCAGTTGACATGGCCTGAAAGCTAGGCGCGCCCATGAAGCGCCCGAAGACCGGCCGCCGCCCCAATACTCCCGATTCAAGACCGACGGAAGGGCGGATTTCACCTCCACCGGGCAGCAGCACCAAGTATCGAGCCTCCACATCCCACAGCGCCGGTCATTTTATGCATCTGAACGTTTGTTCAGAGCCGCTGGCCAGGACCATCACTCTCATAAGACCCGCTGCGCGGTTGTGTTGTCAATCGGCGTTCAAAAGGGGCTCTGACTCAAACTCCGTGCAGATTCACGGCTGTGATCATGCGGCGCTCATC
>CAZUDB010000042.1:0-31655 GCA_964619055.1 uncultured Rhodospirillaceae bacterium | reverse complement strand
CAACCTTGACCGGATAACCGCCCGAAGCGGCATGGGAAGCGGCGTCGGGCCGAAAACCCGAAATCGGGCCGCAAGAAATACCGTACGGATGGAACGGATATTCATTTCAGGCGTGATCAGAGGGCGTTGCGGTTTCTTCTAGAACCATTCCAAACTGTTTCACGTGAAACACTTTAGAATGGCTCTAGGAATAAGAACAGGACACTGAGTCAAAAGCCTAATTTTTCCCGAAGGGTCTCGAACCGTCTCACGACGTCGCGATTCGCCCGCCCACCAGGCGCAGCGCGCGGGTGGCAAGGCGCTCGCGCACCCGGCGGTCGTGAGAAATGATGATCATCGCCTGGGGCAGGCCCGCCAGAATGTCGAGCAGGCGGGCCTCGGCGTCCTCGTCCAGCGCGTTGGTGGGCTCGTCCAGCAACAGCACCTCCGGCGCCATGGCCAGCACGGCCGCCAATGAAACCAAGCGCCGCTCGCCGCCGGAGAGCTTGTGGGTGATCCGCGCCTCGAACCCGGCCAGGCCCAGGTCGTCCAGGGTCTTGGCGGTGATCGCCCGCGACTCTTCCAGGCTCCGGCCCAGGTTGAGGGGGCCGAACGCCACGTCCTCGGCGACGGTCGGGCAAAACAGCTGGTCATCGGGGTCCTGGAACAAAAGCCCGGCGCGCGCCCGCACCTCATGGAAATCCGCCTCCCGCTTCCGCACCTTGCCGAAGGCGCGAATGGTCCCGCCGGTGGGCTTCAGCAGTCCGACGATCAGGTGGAGAAGCGTGGTCTTACCCGCACCGTTGGAGCCGGTCACGGCCACGCGCTCGCCCGCGTGGACAGCCAGGTCCACCTCGCTCAACACCGGCTGTCCGCCGTCATAGGCAAAGGAGGTGCCTTCAAGCGCGATCAGGGGCTCGGCCATCCCGCATCCCACAGCAGCAGAGCACCGAGCCCGGCCACGGCGACGAGCGCGCAGACTGGGTCCAGGCGGCCGAACCTGAAGGTGTCCAGGATGTAGAGCTGGCCCGTGTATCCCCGGCATTTCATGGCGGCCAGCACACGCTCGGACCGTTCCACGCTCCGCACCAGGACCATCCCCATCAGGTAGCCGAGTGAGCGCCAGGTGTGCATGGTGTTGCGGGGCCGGAACGCGCGGGCGCGCATGGCCAGCCGCAAGCGCTGGTATTCCCCACCGAGCACGTTGACGAAGCGAACCGTGAACAGCAGCAAGTGCACGAACGCAAACGGCACGCCGAGCCGGGCGAGCGCCTGGCCAATCGTTGCCGGTTCCATCGTTCCCACCAGCGCCATCACGGTCAACACGATCGCATTGGCCTTCAGCGCGATGGCGATGGCGCGCCACACCCCCTCCTCCGTCGCAGTCAGCGGGCCCAGCGTGAACAGCGGCTCACCCGGCATGCTGAAGGGCAGGATCAGCAAGGTCGCGATGATGAAGGCATCGACCGTGACCAGCCGGCGTACCGTGGCTCCAACGGGAAGGGTCGCCGCCACGGCGGCCAGCACCGCCAGGCCGTTGGCGGCCAGTAGCGGGCCCAGGCGGTCCAGCATCACGACCACGACGGCAAAGGCGATGGCGACAACGATCCGGACCCTCGGATCGACGCCGACCAGGCGTGATGTCTCCCGCTCCCCCTGCTCCCGCGCAATCCGGTCGAGAACGTGGCTCACGGCTGCCTGTCGACTTCGGAACTCGAGGTCGCGTTCTGGTCGCCAGCCTTTGTCCGACGTCGGCTTTGGATGTAGAGAGCCAGCCCCATGAGGCCGGCGATGTAGCCGAGCCCGCCCAGCACATCCTGAAAGCGAATCCGGTTCTCAAGGGCGGTCACCTGTTGGCGGAGCGGGCGAACCTGGCTCGCCACCACCTCCTGGATCGCCGCCTGCAGGTTCGCTTGAGTAAGGACCTGGCTTGCGGCGCCTGCAGCCGCGGCCGTCCCTTCCTGTGAATCCGGAGCGGGCGTGGTTCCCGTCGGTGCCGCTTGAGCCGCGAGCGTGGGTGACAGCTCATCGGCCGCCACGCGCGCCTCGGCCACGTGGCCGGCGCCAAGATCGGCCTTGAAGATGTGGTCAATCCGCGCGGAAGCCTGATAGGCGAAGAAGCCGCTGTCGTCGGTCGCAAGTTCGGCGAGGCGCTCGCCGCCCGGACCATAGACATCGATGCGTGCTTCCGGTGCGACGTCACCGTTGGAGAAGCCGACCTCGCCCTCGATCAACCCGCCGGTCACGTACAGGCTCAACACCACCTTGTGGGCATGGCCGCTGCCGGCGGCGCACAGCGTGGCGACCAGGACAAGGGCACTGGTGAGCCGGCGAACGGCGTTGCGAGGTGCCATACCAGGCTGTTCAAGCCGCAGCCGGAGGCGCCGCGGGCAGCATCTCAGGCTTCACCTTGCGGATGAGGGCAATAACCGCGCCGGTGACGACGCCCTCCACGGCCATCAAGGGCAAATGGGAGACCAGGACCAGCTTGGCGGAGGGGATAAACTCCTCCCCGCTCAGCGCCAGGGACAGGCTGACCAGAATGCAGGTCAAGAACACGGTGCCGGCACCGGCCGCGGCGGCCAAGGCAATGGCCGTGCGCTCGGGCGCTTTGCGCAGCAACGGACCAACCAGAACGCCGGCCAGAACCGCCGGCACGGCGATGTTCATGGTGTTGACGCCCAGGACCGTGATGCCGCCGAAGCCGAAGAACACGGCCTGCAGCAACAGCCCGATGAAGAGGGCCGGAAAGGCGGCCCAGCCGAGAAGGATGCCCACAAGTCCGCCTAGGATCAGATGAACGCTGGAAGGCCCAACCGGGAAGTGAATCAGCGAGGCGACAAAGAAGCCGGCGCACAGCATGCCCACCTGCGGGATGCGGTCCGCGTCCAAGGCGCGCAAGCCAACCGCCAGCCCACCCACGGTCACGGCCGCTCCGGCGATCAGCACCGGTGCCGAGAGTGCGCCATCGACGATATGCATGAGCGTTCTCCTCCCCGTTCTTGATTTTACTTCAGATCCACGGCGTGGACCCAGATGACGGCATCCTGAGACAGCGGCTTGCCTTCGTGTTCCTTATCGGGGCCCACATCCAAGGCGGCAAACCCCCAAAACCCCGCCCTCGGAAGACCGAAGGTGAAGGTTCCATTGGCATCCGTCACCGCGACCACGGCGCCACTGGGCGCCGGCACCGTACCTTCCTTCGGAAAGGCGTTGGCGGCAAGATCGGGCGTCGCCGCGACATACTCGATCTCGATCTCGGCCCCCGGCACGGGCTGGCCATTGCTCAACACCACGCCCGAAAACGTGCTGCCCACATAGGCGAGATAGGGCTTGTTGAGGGGCACGATCTCCGTCGGCAAACCAATGGGTTCGGACCAGTCGGTGGGGATTCCGCCCTTGTTCACGAACGACTTGGTGATCTGCTGAATGAATTTGTCCTCTGATTCCTCAAAGTACGGTGCCGGCTGAAGGACAAAAATGTAATCGCCGTTTCGCTTGACCCGGTACTGGGTCTGGTACGCTGCAGCTGTGTTCTCCGAACCGGTCCAGGTGATCGGCTCCAGCGTGGGTTTGAGGTCCGTCCGATCGCCGCGATGGACTACGAAGAAGTCCTCTGGCTCGCCCATGTCCATGGTAAAGCCGTTGCTGAACGGGTGAGCGAACACCAGACGAATCGGCAGCTCCGCCGGTTCCTCCAGCACAACGTCCGGCGTATATACGAGCTGAAAGTGGGACCAAGCCGTCTCAAGCGGCCAAGTGGCGAAAATCGCCGCCGTGGCGGCCGTAACGCACATCCTAATCATGTTCATTGAGCCCTCCGCTCCACAATAAAGAACAAGGAGGAGCGCAGTGCCCAGGGGCTTTGGGAGGGCGTGGTTAGGTCATACGGCGCAATGGCCTCGACGGTCCCCTGCCGGTACACCCCGCCCGACGGTCACAAACGCTCCGACGGCAGGTCTCCTGGCTTGCGGATCGTCGCTCACACCCGGCCTTCCCGGTTACCCAGTGGCCATACTGTCGGGGCGAGCTACCGCTCACAGTTGCGGGGGCAGCCACGGCAAGGGGTTCCCGAGTTGGGTCATCCCCATCCGTATTCCCTTTTGATCCCGATGGCTCTGTCGCCATGTCTCGGGAACCGTCGAAACTTTCTTATCCCGCCCTGATATCGCCGTCAACGCAACTTATGTTCGCGACAACCGCTTAAGAGGATAGACCCCTATGTGGATTACAATTCTGCCATGTTTGGGTTGATTATTTTTACTCGTTTGCATTCTAAACCATGCGATGATGTAACCGTCGTGTAGGACTGTTCGGAGAGGCTCCGTGACACAGACCATTGCCCTTGTAGATGACGATGAAAACATCGTGGCGTCCGTGGCCATTGGCCTGGAGGCCGAAGGCTTTGAGGTCCAGACCTATACGGAAGGCTCGGCGGCCTTGGACGGCCTGCTTCGCCAGCCGGTGGACTTGGCCGTTCTCGACATCAAGATGCCCGATCTGGACGGGATGGAGCTTTTCACCCGACTTCGTCAGAAGTCCGATGTGCCGGTGATTTTCCTAACCTCCAAGATCGATGAGTTCGATGAACTTCTCGGCCTTCGGATGGGCGCCGACGACTACATTACCAAGCCGTTCTCCCAACGGCTGCTGATCGAACGGATTCGTGCGGTACTCCGCCGCCGCGTTCCGATGGATGAGGAAATCCAAAGCGCGTCGGTGCTGCGCCGCGGCGACCTCGTCCTGGACCCGACCCGCCATCTGTGCAGTTGGCGTGGTCGGGAGATTAATCTGACGGTGACGGAGTTTTTGCTGGTCCAGACGCTCGCCCGGAGACCGGGGCACGTGAAGAGCCGGGATCAGCTCATTGATGCGGCATACGGCGAGCACGTCTACGTGGATGACCGCACCATCGACAGCCACGTCAAGCGCGTCCGCAAGAAATTCCGTGAGTTTGATCCCAGCTTTGCGCACATCGAAACCCTGTATGGCGTTGGTTACAGGTATCGCGCCGACTGACCACGTCGGTGTCCGGGCTGGGTGATGTGGGCCCCGTGCGGCGGCCGACGATCCCGATCACGGTTCGAATCCTCTCGGTCAATGTGCTGGCCCTCGTCGTGCTGGTGGTGGGCACGCTGTCCGTCGCCGATTTTCGCGAAGGCTTGATCCAGCAGCAAACGGACATCCTGCTGATTCAGGCCAACGTGATCGCGGACACGCTGAGCGATGACATGGACCAGGGCGCCGTTGCCACGAGCGACGAGATGGCCAACGGTGTGCTCGCACCCGGGGCTCTCGTGCTACCGGCGGCCAGCGTCCGAACACTTCGGGTTATGGCCGAACAAACCAAGTCCCGCGCTCGCGTGTTCGATCGCGATGGTAATCTGGTCGCCGACAGCCGCGTCTGGACCGGCCCGGGGCCGCTTGTGCAGGCACGCGAACTTTCGCCCCCACGCTCGACCACAGAGCGCTTAGGCCGCGCCGTCAACGGTATCCTGGACTGGCTGGTCGCCGTGGCCTGGAACTATCCCGCACGGCCGCCCTACCTCGATCGGGCCCAAGCCGCAGCCGAAGACTACGAGGAAGTGATGGTGGCGCTGACGGGACACGAAGCGACGGCCGTCCGCCGGGTCGTCCTGCCACCCGAGTCACAGTCGCTTGTGGACGTGGACCGGCTTGAGCAATCCTCGCGGACGGTTATCTGTGTTGCCGCCCCGATCCAGCGTACATCCGTCTTGGGTGCCGTCTACCTGACCAAGAATTCCGACGAGATCGACCAAGCTGCCTGGAACGCCCGGCTCGCGATTCTGCAGACCTTCTTGGTCACGCTGGTTTTGACGGTGTTTTTGTCCCTGTACCTGTCGAGAACGATCGCGACGCCACTGCGCCGTCTCGCGCACGCGGCCGACGTGTTGCGCAGAGATCGGACACTGCAGCATCCGCTGCCCGATTTCAGCAGCAAGCGCAACGAGATCGGTCAGCTATCGATCGCTCTGGACGATCTGACCGACGCCCTGCGATGGCGTTTTGATGCCATCGAACGATTTGCCGCCGATGTCTCTCATGAAATCAAGAACCCGTTGGCCTCTTTAAGAAGTGCGCTGGATACGCTGAAGCGTGTCGAGAAGCCAGAACAGCGCGACCGGTTGCTTGCCATTGTCGAAAGCGATGTGAGCCGCATCGACCGCCTGATCCGCGATATCTCCGATGTGTCCAGGCTCGACGCGGAGCTGTCCCGGATCCAGGGCGAGCGGATCGATGTGGCGGAACTCCTGACAACGTTGATCGAAATAATGGGGCCTGCAGCGGACGATGTCCCCGTAAGGCTCCGCCTTACTATGGACGATCGTCGTGAGCTGATTGTCCACGGACTTAAGGAGCGCCTGCTTCAAGTGTTCAGCAACCTGGTCGTCAACGCCCTATCCTTTAGCCCCCCCGATAGCCGGATTGACATTATGGCCTGGCGAAACGGCGATGATATTGAGGTTGTGGTGGACGACCAGGGGCCCGGCATTCCGCCCGGTTTTGAATCCAAGATCTTCGATCGCTTTTACTCCCACCGGCGCAAAGGTGAGACGTTCGGCCAACACTCGGGCCTCGGCCTCAGCATCTCCAAGCAAATCGTAGACGCCCACTTTGGTTCGATCCATGGCGAGAACCGCGTCAGAAAATCGGACCGCCGCCCTGAAAGCAACACGCCAATCGTCGAAGGCGCTCGCTTCGTTGTCCGCTTGCCGGCGGTGTAAACGTCACTCCCATTCTCCCGTCTGGCAACGGACGAGATTGACAGATGAGATGGCCTCGCCGCACGGTGCCGGCATGATTCGTCTGCACGCCACCTGCGTCGATGTCGATGGCCACGGAGTCCTGTTGCAGGGGCCGTCCGCGGCCGGCAAGTCGGATTTGGCCCTGCGCCTGATCGCCGATGGCGCACGGCTGGTGTCCGACGACTATACGGACATCGACATCCAGGATGGCCGCCTCGTTGCCACCGGTCCGGAGCCGATTCGCGGTCTCTTGGAAATTCGTGGTCTTGGCATCTTGTGCATGGATGCCGACGCTCGCGTAGAGCACGCCTCCGTGGCCGCATTGATCGAGCTGGTCGCACCCGAGGAGGTGGAAAGGCTACCCAATTCCAGCTCTACCATGGTGTTGTCGGTCCCGGTTCCAACGTTCCATCTGACACCGTTCGAGGCCTCGGCCGTTGCCAAGGTTCGTCTTGCCGTCGGCCTCGCCACCGGACGTATATTGTCGGTACCATGATCGACCCGAGCGCTCCCTGCGGGCCCGAGCGGCGTATGGCGCACGTGACCCGGCTGGATGACCAGTCGCCGGCGCGCCCTCGGCCGATTTTGGTCGTGACGGGAATGTCCGGTGCCGGCAAGACATCGGCCCTCAAGGCGCTTGAAGATGCCGGCTACGATGCCGTGGATCATGTTCCGATCTCATTGCTGCCGCGGCTCGTGGGTGGCGAAGACGAGGAGGCGGCCGCCAGGCCGCCGTTGGCCGTTGGCGTCGACGTTCGCACGCGGGATTTCAGCGTCGAGCGATTTGCGAGCGTAGTCGATGATCTGGCCGAGGATGGTGACCGCCACGTGCGCCTGCTCTTTCTTGAATGCGATGATGATGAGCTTCGCCGCCGCTATACGGCCACCCGCCATCGCCATCCGCTCGCCCATGACCGCCCAATCCTGGACGGGATCGCGTTGGAACGGCAGATGATTGCCCACCTGAAGCGCCACGCCGACATCGTCATCGACACCACGCGAATCACGCCGGGCGATCTGAAGCACTTGCTCGATGGCCATTTCGGACTTGACGTGACCCGCAGATTGAGTGTGTTCGTGACATCGTTTGCGTTTCGGTTGGGTCTGCCGCGCGAGGCCGATCTGGTTTTTGACGTCCGCTTCCTAAAGAATCCTTTTTATCAGGCGGATTTGCGAGCACTCAGCGGACAGGATCGACCCGTGGCAGCACACATTGAAGAGGACCCGGGTCTGGAGCCCTTTCTGACTTCGCTCCGACATATGCTCGCCCCGCTTCTGCCCCGGTATACGGACGAGGGGAAGAGCTATCTGACCATAGCGATCGGCTGCTCGGGTGGCCGCCATCGGTCGGTCTATGTGGCAGAACGGCTGGGTGCGTGGCTCGCCGAGCAATCTTTGGCTGTCCGTGTCAACCACCGCGACCTGGCCATCTCGGAGCGGTCGTCTGCGCCTTCGGAAAGGGAATGATCCACCTGATGATAGGAATGGTGGTGGTAACACACGGCCGGCTGGCCGAAGAACTGATCGCGGCTCTCGAGCACGTTGTCGGACCGCAGGTCAACATCTCGGCCATCTGCATCGGGCCCGACGATGACATGGAAAACCGCCGCAACCAGATTCTCGACTGCGTCGATCGGGCCGAGGAAGGTAATGGCGTGATCCTGCTCACCGACATGTTCGGTGGCACACCATCCAATTTGGCGATCTCGATCATGGACAAGGCCAACGTCGAGGTCATCGCCGGGGTAAACTTGCCCATGCTCATCAAACTGGCCAGCGTTCGCCAAACCGAGGGCCTGGAGGAAGCCGCCCACAGCGCCCAGGAGGCGGGCCGTAAGTACATCAACATTGCCTCCCGGCTGTTGACGCAGGAACGATCGTGACCGCCGACGGGCTGCCGTACTTTCGCGATGGCGACACCTATCGGCGGACAACCCGAATCGCCAATAGACGCGGCTTGCACGCCCGCGCGGCGGCTAAGTTCGTCAAACTGGCCGCGGGTTTCGATGCCGAGGTTACGGTATCGAGCCGAGGTCAGACGGTCTCCGGCCGATCCATTCTGGGGCTGATGATGCTGGCGGCGGGCCCGGGAGCCGAGTTGGAAATCACCGCCGACGGACGCGAAGCCGAGGAGGCGATCATGGTCCTCGGCGATATCGTCACTGCCAAATTCGAGGAGGATTGAGTGGTCTCAAGGCGCATCGTCGCCAAATCAGCCAGCCGGTCCAACGGTCGTCGAGCCAACCAACAATAACCAAAGGTATGGGAGGAAATGGCCGAAACTGACCCCCGCGAGCTGGTGTTCGACGGCTTTGGTGTGTCGCCAGGTATCGGTGTCGGGGTTGCGCACATCCGAGAAAGCGGACTTTCGGCCGTGACTGAGTATCGGATTGCGCCCGCCCAGACGGACGCGGAGCAGGCCCGCTTGCGCACCGCCGCCGCCCGGGCCCGCAGCAAAATCTCGCGCCTGCGCAACCGCATGCGCAAACAGGCGGAAAGCGGCAACGGTCGCGGCGACGGCCGCGATGAAATCGTCTACATCCTGGATGCTTACATCCAGATGTTGAAGGACTCCCGGCTTGTCCGCGGTGCAGTGGAACGCATCGCCCAGGATAGCATCAATGCCGAGGCGGCCGTTCAGGCCGAGGTCCAAGCGATCTGCGAGAGCTTTCATGCCATGGAGGACCCCTATCTAGCCGCCCGGGTCGACGACATTCGCGAGGTGGGACGGCGCCTGCTGCAGCAGTTCGGCGACCCCAAGCAGCGAGTCACAACGCTGTTGCGCAAAGGCAGCATCATCGTCGCTGATGTCCTGACCCCGGCCGACGCGGCTCAGTTGGATACGGACCGTGTCGTCGGCATTGCCACCGCCACCGGGGGCCGGCAAAGCCACACGGCAATCATGGCCCGCGCGCTGGGCGTCCCCGCGGTCCTTGGCATTCCGGCCCTGATCGGAGCGGTCACCAGCGGAGACCGGATTCTGATCGACGGCGGCCTTGGCCGGGTCGTGGTCAACCCGACGACCGAGACCGCCAATGCCTTCCGCCGTCGGCGCAACGCAAGAAGCCGCGAACGCCGCCGGCTCGGCCGCCTTGCCAAGCAGCCGGCCGTGACCCGCGATGGGGTTGCCGTCGCACTCCGCGCCAACGTGGAACTGCCGGTCGAAATGGACGCCGTCGCCGATTGCGGCGCCGCCGGCGTCGGGCTCCTGCGGAGCGAGTTTCTGTTTGTCGGCCGAACCGTTCCGCCAAACGAGGACGAGCAGTTCGAGATTCTGCGCGCGATCGTAGCCAAGGCCGAAGGCCATCCGGTCACGATCAGAACCCCGGACTTCGGCGGTGATGTTGCCCTTGACATGATCGCCGGTGAGTTCGGGCCTTCAGGCAGTTCGATGTTGGGGATGCGCGGCATTCGCCTGTCGCTGGCACGACCTGACCTACTGGAAACCCAGTTCCGCGCCATCCTGCGCGCCTCCGCTGAAGGCCCGATCCGCATCCTGCTGCCAATGGTGACGTCTATCGCGGAGGTTCGCGCGGCCCGCGACATTCTTACGCGCGCCGCTCGCGGTCTGCACCGCCGGGTTGCCAATATTCCGACGGCACTACCGCCGCTCGGCGTCATGATCGAAACGCCGGCGGCCGCCTTGGCCGCTTCGTCTCTTGCCCGTGTCAGCGACTACTTCGCTATCGGCTCCAACGATTTGACCATGTACACGCTTGCCATCGACCGCAATGACAAGTGGGTGGCCCACTTGTTCGATCCGTTGCACCCCTCCGTTCTGCACTTGATTCATCATGCTGCCGCTGCGGCCCAAAGGGCGCGGGTTCCGGCGAGCGTGTGCGGTGAGATGGCCGGCGATCCGCGCCTGACCGGCCTTCTGCTTGGCCTCGGATTTCGCGAGCTCTCGATGGCACCCGCCAGCATTCCCGCGGTCAAACACCAGATCCTGGCCACGGACATGACGGAGGCGGCGCCGTGCGCTCAAACCATCCTGACGCAAAGCGACCCCGTGCGGATTCAGGCCCTATTGGAAAGCTTGGTTGCCGAGTGACGTTATGCACCCACGACCGAACGAGCTCCCTTTGACAGACGCCGCAAGCCGCGCAAGGAATGACTGGCGCAGTCCGTCCGTATCAGCGCGACCAGCTCCAAAACCGGAGCTTTTTCGGAGCGGCGTCGACACCGAGCTTTGACGACTGTCGCCTCAAGAACTTCGTCAGCTTGTCCAAATCCGCTTGTGACAGGTGCTCCAGCCCCAGGGAAATGGCCGGGCGCGGCCGGATGTTGGTTTCGCCAAAAAACGTCACATAATCCAATTCCTGCCAGCGATAGGCGGCCGCGAGGGCATTCACGTGGAACTGGATTGCATCCGCATGGGGCAATACGTGATAATCCGTGCGATCGCCTTGAAATGAAATTTTTTTCTTGGATAAATCTCGAATAAACCTTTTTCGATCGTAATCAATATTATCTTTCTTTAGGATTTTATTAAATTCAAAAAGTATGCTCTGGCTCTTTAACCCAAGACGCTCGCCAGACCGCAACGACTTTCCTTTAATAGAGTCATGAGCATGCTCTGGAACCATTGCGAGCAACAACTTGTTTTGGAAATGTGGGCCGGAGCGATATTTCAAACACAACAGCGAATTGACGTGTTGCGAATTGCGAACATTTGCCAAGTTTTCTAATAGGGAGTTTGGCCAAAATTTTTGTTCTGTAACAAACTTGTCAATCCCGTATTCTAGATAGCCTTGTTTTACTTGATGAAGATATAATGATTCGATGTAATGATCCATGCGCCTCAATACAATAACTACTTTAATTGTCATTATTTTTTGACATATTTTGAGAAATTCTATGAATTCTTCAATTTTTTCCGGAGTAAGTGCATTTGAAAATGCTTCACTTGAAATAATTATGCTTTTTGTGCGATTTGATCGTAGATATTCGAAAAATTCTTTTACAATATCACTACTGTGAAGGCCGACATCCAGAAACTCCGTAGCCAGCGTGTGATGTGCAATATTCTCTCTGTTCCGGAACTGCTCAGGATACAAAACGTCAAAAGCTGTCAGTTGGGGCGCAACTTCGGCCAACAAACGCTGGCAACTTGTCGTTGCAGTTTTGGGCGTACCGATGTGAAGCGTAAGCATGGGGTAATCCGAGGTGTTCAATCATGCAAAACGGATTCGACGCGGTTCGACCGCTCATCACCCCCTCCCCTAATGATGTTCGAATCGCGCACGCGCCTCTAGCACGCCGCCAAATCCAATTCGAGCCCGATTTCGCCTTAAGCCGGCATCGGTCGCCGGTTCAGGTCACTCTGATGCTTGACCTCGCTGTAGCGAACGATATGGAAGCCTGATCGTGCAGTGGTCAATCGCTTGGGGGGCACCGCGGCTTTTCAACAATAAAATGGGCTGGAACACCAAATAAAACGACCTAAGCCCGCCCCAAAATGCAATTCGACCGAACCTCCTCTTCCAGATTGAAGTCAGCAACACGAGAAATATAGTCCTTTTGTTCTTCAGAAAGAGTGCGTACTTTGGCTCCAACTTTCACACCACGCTTCATTTCAGATTCCATTCTCCGCAACACTGGTTTTGGTCTGCCAATATTTAGAGTCGAAAATACCGTCATCATTGCATCACGATCAGTAAAGAGCTTTTCATATTGTACAACCGACACTTGTCGAGAAAATTTTGGATCTTTCAGCACCTCGAGGATCATCAGATTGTTAAGATTCCACTCTGCACAGGCAGATTTAAAGTCACGGCGTTGACTCCACCTGTCTTCGCTGTTTTGGGCACGCTGGTTAAAGGAATGGGCAACATCGTAGATGTTACGAATGATATGGAGAATACGAATTGTCCGTGGCCGAAAATTGTGACGCGTGATGTGCCAACTCAGAAGGAAGTTTGGCATTTTATCGCCGATGTAGCGGACCTGTCCGACGCGGCGCTGTAGCATTCCCCAAGATGCTGCGTGGAGCCCTTGCTCCCACCCGGGGCAAAAAACCGCGTCAGCCGTGAACATATCGGGATGGTAGCCGAAATCCGGTTCATAGCGTTCCACGAACAGTGCGACTCTTGGGCTCGCATTCAACAACCGTCCCAGCGCTGTTGTCCCCGAACGGGCGGCACCACTGACAAACAGCGTGGTGACGCGTTGCGGCGTACTGCGATCACCAAGCCGCACCAATCCGGAGCCCGTCCACCGGCCAGCCACGTCGTTCTGGCGGCGACGAAGGTCGCTAGACAACGCTTCGAGAAACGGGCGTCCGGGATCCAGGCCTGTCCGAGAGTACACCAGCAACGTTGTCAGTCGCTGTTCGAGCGTGAGTTCCGCGTCGCCAGGCGGCGGTTCCGACCGAAGCAACACCTCCCGCGCGCCCCAAAAATCACCACGCGCGAGGCGGGCGCGGCTCAGATTGACGGCACTCAGGTAGTCGCCCAGCCCAAGGGCACGGGCCCACGAAGACCAGCGCCCTGCTCCCCACGCCACCGGCAGCGCCGCCCGAACATCGCGCAGCGATCGACCAGCATTCCGCACCGGTGCGGGAAGCCGCCTTGTCCAACCTTCGTCCGTCATCCGTCCATCCGCGGGCGTCCCCAAGCGCCGCAATCGCCGTTACCGCCGTTGCAAATTGGCCGATTCGACCGAACGCGGCGTGCGCTGTCGGGAACCAGAGCGGATCTGTCGTGGAAAAACGCACGATCGGGCATTTCAAGCAAACCCCTGTTCCGGGCGTGACGTGGCCGGTCGAACGCCCGCGAGACCAATAGCGCCAATGCGATGACAACGCGCGTTACGCAAGGTTGCTATTCCAACGACGTTTTGCAGCATGACACCTGCATGGCCAACTTCGGCGACAGTGCTTGGCCCGTTTATCGCCATGGAAACCCGTCTCCAGGACGGTATGATAGGGCACAATGATCAACGAGAGAGAAATGACGGGGGATGTGAGCGCCCGCAAGGCCCGACCGATCCTTGGGCCGGCCTCGAAACCGGAGACAGAAACCATCCTCACTGCCGATTTGGACAGTCTCGAGGCAACGGTGGTGCTTGCCCAAGCGATTGCACCCTTGCTCGAACCGGGCGATGTGGTCGCCCTTTGGGGCGGGCTTGGCGTCGGCAAGACGGCCTTTGCCCGTGCCTTGATCCAGGCGCGAGGACAGCACCAGGACGAAGTGCCAAGCCCAACGTTTACCCTCGTCCAGTGCTATGACGCGATACCGCCGGCGCGAGGCACTATCTGGCATTTTGATTTGTATCGTCTGAGCGCGCCCGATGAGGCATGGGAGCTGGACATCGAGGAAGCGTTTGCCGAGGGCATCGCCGTGATCGAATGGCCCGATCGATTGGGCCCGTTGCTGCCGGATGGTCGCCTCGACGTCGTCCTTGAGCAGAGTTCCGGTCACGCCGGCGATAGACGCACCCTCCGCCTTGTCGGCCCACCGGAGTGGTCGATGCGGCTCGCCGCCGCCAAATTGGGGGTTGGGGACCGTGCCTGACATTAGTGAACCGCGCACGCGGCAGATGGAGTCGTTCCTGGCCGCTTTGGATTGGGAGCGCGGCCAGTTGCACCCGCTCGCGGACGACGCCTCCTTCCGCCGCTACTTCCGGCTTGTCGGCCACGACCGCCGGGCCGTGTTCATGGACGCCCCCCCGCCCCTGGAAGACGTTCAAGCGTTCGCCCGCCTATCTCGCCATTTGCTGGGGCTCGGATTCAGCGCGCCCGCGATCCTAGCGGAAGACGATAAGCACGGTTTTCTGCTGTTGGAGGATTTCGGTGATGCCACGTTCTCGCGCTTGCTCGCGGCCGGAGCTGATGAGGAGGCGCTCTACGCGCTGGCAGTCGACGTTTTGATTGATCTCCACAGCCGCCCCCCGGCTGAGACCGTGCCTGCGTGGCTGCCGCCTTACGACAACGCCGCTTTGTTGGAGGAGGCGTTCCTGCTCGCGGACTGGTATGTTCCCGCAGTCTGCGGAGCCGCGCTCTCCGAGCGTGCTCGTGCGGCCTACACGACGGCGTGGATCGAAGTCCTTGAACCCGTCACGGCTCAGCCGCCAACGCTGGTTATGCGTGATTTTCATGTGGACAACCTAATGCGGCTTGCCGGGCGGAAGGGTCTCACCGCCTGCGGTCTCCTCGACTTCCAGGATGCGGTCGCCGGACATCCGGCCTATGACCTGATGTCGCTGTTGGAGGATGCGCGCCGCGACATTGCGCCTGCGTTGAAGACAGCGATGGCGGCGCGTTATCGGGCGGGGCGGCCAAACCTGGCGGCCAGCGAGGCCTCCGATCGCGCCTTTTGCGAGGCGTTCACCACCCTGGCCGCGCAACGCCATGCCAAGGTGATCGGGATTTTCACGCGCTTGGCCGTGCGGGACGGCAAGCCGGCCTACCTCCGCCACATCCCGCGAGTTTGGCGTCTCCTCACGGCGGCCCTGGCCGATCCGGTGCTGGACCCGGTCCGGGCCTGGATGGATAGCCATATCCCTGAGGGCGATCGGCGAATACCGGAATGCGGAGCGACAGCGCCATGAGAGACACGTCGCACGCGACGAAAAGCGGCGTCATCCGTCGTGGGATGGTGCTGGCGGCGGGCCTCGGTCGGCGCATGCGCCCCATCACCGACACAACACCGAAACCGCTTGTCCAAGTGGCCGGGCAAGCGCTGCTCGACCATGCCCTGGACCGTTTCAACGAAGTGAACATCGACAGTGTCGTCGTCAACGTCCATTACCTGGCCGACCAGGTTGAGGCTCACGTGGCCGGTCGACGCTCGCCGACCATTGTCCTATCCCATGAGGAACAGCGCCTTGAGACGGGGGGCGGCGTGGCCAAGGCCCTGCCCCACTTCGGCGGCGAGCCGTTCTTCGTCCACAACGGCGATGCGCTGTTGCTGAACGGACCGCGGCCGGCGTTGGAGTGTCTGGCCGAAGCCTGGAATAGCACCCTGATGGACGCGTGCCTGCTCGTCCATCCAACGTCGGAGGCCTACGGCTACTCGGGCGACGGTGATTTTATCATGGATCCTGTAGGCCTGATCGGGCGTCGCCCGGAGCTGCAGCAGGCGCCGTACATCTTTACCGGTGTTCAGATCTTGCACCCGAGGCTGTTCACGGACCTCCCGGATGGTCCGTTTTCGCTCAACATCCTTTACGACCGGGCGATCGCCGCAGGGCGCCTCTATGGCCTGCTGCACGACGGCAAGTACTTCCACGTCGGCACACCCGGCGACCTGGGTGCTGTCGAGAATTACATGGCGTCCATGCATTCGGGCGTGCGGCGTACGTGAAGCCCTCAGCCAATGGCCACGCCCCCCGGGAGGTGCCCGGAGCGAACGTGGTCACGGTGCCGCCGGGCGTGCCGTTCGTGGACGCGATGGCGGCCCACCTCCTTCAGCAGCCGGAGCGGGGTGATAGCGGTGCGACCGATGGCTGGGCTGCGCTCACCGACGTTCGCGTGTTGGTGCCGACCCGGCGGAGCCGCCGCACGCTGATCGAGGCGCTGGTGCGCCGAAGCGGCGGAACGTCGTTGATCCTGCCCAAAATTTCCGCGATCGGTGACGTTGAGGAGGACGACGGCGTCCCGGAATTCGGCGCCAGCGATCCACCAGATGATGACCTGCCTGGATCAATCGACGACGAATTCAGCCTGCCACCGGAGATGACGGCGCTCCGCCGCCAGTTGCTTCTGGCCCGGCTGATCCGCGCCCGCGACCGGGACGCTACCTCGCCCGCCCATGCCGTCCGGCTGGCCGCAAGCCTCGGGCGACTGCTCGACCAGGTCACGATCGAGGGACTAAGCCTAAAGGACCTGCCTGAGCTGGTCATGGGAGACTTGGCCCCACAGCCTCGCGCCGCCGAGCTGGCCCGGCACTGGCAAAAAACGGTGCAGTTTCTGGACATCATTGCCGAGGTGTGGCCCAGAATCCTGGAGGAACACGAAATGCTCGATGCGGCAGACCGCCGCAACCGCCGGCTGACCGCCTTGGCCGAGAGATGGCGACGGGACGCGCCGGCCGAGAGGGTGATCGCGGCCGGTTCCACCGGCAGCGTTCCGGCCACGGCCCAGTTGTTGACCGCTATTGCGTGCTTGCCGCGCGGCCTCGTCGTGTTGCCGGGCCTGGACCGGGAAGCCGATCAGGCCACCTGGGATGCGCTCGGACCGTCGCATCCTCAGTACGCCATGGCGCGGTTGCTGGCGCGGATTGGGATAGAGCGAAGCGCGGTACAGGTGTTGCCGGCAGCACGCTCCGTTCTGCGGGAACCGGGGGCGCGCGCCCGGCTGATCCAGGCGGCCTTGCGGCCGCCGGAACGGGTGTTCCGCGGTGAACGCGAGAAGATCGAGCCGAGCACCCTAACGGACGCCTTGCGAGGGATTGAGCGCATCGACGCGCCAGGACCGGAGGAAGAAGCGCGCTCGATCGCGCTGGTGATGCGATCCGTGGCCGCCGAGCCGAAACGCACCGCCGCCCTGGTCACGCCGGACCGCGCCTTGGCCCGCCGCGTCGCTGCCGAACTCACGCGCTGGTCCATCGAGGTCGATGACTCCGCCGGCATCCCGCTGACCAAAACAACCACCGGCACCTTTTTGTGCCTGATCGCCCGCGCCGTCGCCGAAGCGTTGACGCCGGTTCCACTGCTAGCCCTTCTGAAGCATCCCAGCTGCGTGGCTGGGATCGGTCGGATTGCCTTCCTTCGGAGGGTTCGGCGTTTGGAGCGCCGCGTGATACGGGGCTTAAGGCCACCGCCGGGTTGGGAGGGCTTGCGGGCACGCCTGCGTTCGGCCCTAGCGGACGCGCCTGTCGACGAGCCCACCGCCGCTGCATTCCATGAATTGGACACCTTGATCGAGGCGCTTGCCACAAGGTTGGCGCCGCTCACCACCCTGGCCGACGACGGCGCCCACCCTCTCGAAACATGGCTCAACGCCCACGTCAGGGCCGCTGAGGCCCTGGCGGAAACGGACCAGGAGGCCGGTGCGGCGCGCCTGTGGTCGGGCGATACCGGCAGTGAAACACACCGTCTCCTGCAGGAGATCAGCGACGCCGCCTCCGACTTCGAAGGCTTGAGCGCCAGCGCGTATGCGGATGTGTTGGAGGTTCTGCTCGCCGGCCGGCCGGTTCGGGCACAATGGGGGAAGCATCCGCGCTTGTTCATCTGGGGACCGCTGGAGGCGCGACTGCAGCAGGCTGACGTCATGATCCTGGGTGGGCTTAACGAGGAGTCCTGGCCGCCGCGTACGGATCCCGGGCCGTGGCTGAGCCGGTCCATGATGGCGGTCTTCGGTCTGCCGCCGCCGGAACGTCGGATCGGCTTGTCGGCTCACGACTTCGTGCAGGTTTTTTGCGCACATCGCATTGTCCTGACCAGGGCCGTCAAGGTTGAAGGCACGCCGACGGTCCCGAGCCGATGGCTCACGCGCCTGGACAACACCATCGGAGAGAAAGCGGCCAAAGGCCTGGCCGCAGCCGGGTCTCGCTGGCTCGCCTGGCAAGCAGCGCTGGACCAAGGCCCCGCGGCCCCACCCGCCGAGCGGCCCAGACCAACCCCGCCGATGGCTGCCCGCCCTCGTACCCTCTCCGTCACCGACATCGAAACCTGGATGCGCGATCCCTACGCGCTCTACGCCAAACGCGTGTTGCGGCTCCGGGCGCTGGATGGCCTCGATCTGGAACCGGGCCCCAGGGAATTCGGCACGGTCGTGCATCGGGCATTGGAGGCCTTTCTGTCCGAACGACCTGACGTCACGGCAGTCAATGCCGTCGATCTGCTGACCGGTCTGTTCCATGCTGCCACGACCGACCTCATCGACCATCCGACCATTCGCACCTTCTGGCTCCCCAAGTTTGAGACGCTGGCCCATTGGGTCGTCGACCAGGAGCGCCAGCGGCACGGTCATATCGCGGAGAGCTTCGGCGAAATCGAGGGCACCATGCGGGTCCCGATGACGGGCGGGGATTTCACGCTCACCGCCCGCGCGGACCGCATCGACCGGTGCCGGGATGGCACCGTGGCGGTGCTCGACTACAAGACCGGGACCCTCCCGGCGCTGGGCAAAGCCGCTGGCAGCGTGAACGAAGTCATAAGCGGCCTCGCCCCGCAGTTGCCCCTGGAGGCAGCGATTGCCCGGGCTGGTGGCTTCGTTGAAATCGGCCCCGCGCGCGTTTCCGACCTGATGTACTGGCAGCTCAAAGCATCGGGGCCGAAGGCCCTGTCCCTTGCCGACAGGGACACTCCCGATGTCCTGGCGGAAGCGGCCCTGACGGGCCTGAAGGGGCTGATCGAGGCGTTCGACGACGCCGATATGGCCTATGTGGCGCGCCCCAATCCGAAGGTTGCGCCGGACCACTCCGACTATGATCATCTCACCCGCGTGCGGGAGTGGAGCGCCGACACCGGCGGTAAGGAGTTATGACCGGCTTGGCCGCAACCGTACCACCGCACGCTCCGGACCCGGACCACCTGGCCGCCGAGGCCAATGAGTGCCAGCGCGGGGCCTCGGACCCCACGACGTCGGTTTGGGTGGCGGCTTCGGCCGGGACGGGCAAAACCAAGGTGCTCACGGACCGAGTGCTCCGGCTTCTGCTTGCGGGGTGTGAGCCGGGACGCATTCTGGCGCTCACCTTCACGCGCGTGGCGGCGGCCGACATGAAGCTCCGCATGACCGGGGAGTTGGCCGCCTGGGCCGCCGTCGAGGATCAACAGCTCCACGACCGCCTGTTCAGGTTGCTCGGACGACGGCCGGAACCGGAGCAGCTTCGCCATGCCCGCGCGCTGTTCGCACGCGTCCTCGATGATCCCACCGGATTGAACGTGCAAACCATCCATGGCTTCTGCCAGTCCGTCTTGGCCCGCTTCCCGCTGGAAGCGACGATTCCGCCCGATTTCCAACTTATCGAAGGCGAGGCCCAAGCGGCGCTGAATTCCGCCGCGCGCCGGCACTTGTTGAGCCAGGGTCCAGATAACCCCGAAATCACGGACGCGTTGACGTGGATGTCGACCAACGTTCATGAGCTGACGTTCGACAAAATCCTCGACGAAGTTATCGAACAGCGCCACCGCGTGCGTCGGTTCTTGACCATCTGTGGCGGTGTTCAGCCCGCCATTGCCGCCGTTCGGGCAGGGCTCGGCCTGCAGCCCGATGCAACCCGCGAGCGGCTGCTTGACCGCGCCTGTTGCGATAAGGCCTTCGATGCGGCGCGTTTGCGCCGGGCCGCGACAGCCCTGGCGGTCAGCGACAAACCAAGCGATGCCAAAATCTCCGCGGCGCTTGAGCCGTGGCTCGACGCGAATGCGGAAGACCGCAAGCAACAGTTCTTCGACTACTGCCGGGCGTTCCTGGTCGACGACAAGACCGGTGGAAACGACCTCAAGGTTCGAAACACTCTCGGCACCAGAGTGGCGGCCCGCACCTGTCCTGACATCTCGGAGATCTTGAGGACGGAAGCCGATCGGTTGCTGGCGGCCGGCCTAACTCTCCGTGCCATCGAAACAGCGGAGGCGACGGCAGCACTGCTCGCGATCGCGACCGCCTTGATCGACCACTACGAGCGCCTGAAGGCCAACCGGGGCGCCCTGGATTTCGATGACCTGATCGAGCGGACGGCAACCCTCCTCATGGCCGAGGGCGGAGTGTCGTGGGTGATGTACAAGCTCGACGGCGGCCTCGACCACGTGTTGATCGACGAAGCCCAGGACACCAGCCCGGCGCAGTGGGAGGTGATCACATCCCTGGTCAGCGATTTCTTCGCGGGCGATGCCGGCGGTGAGCGCGGCCGTGACCCGGCCAACCCGGGGCGAACCGTGTTCGGCGTCGGAGACTTCAAGCAGTCGATCTACAGCTTTCAGGGCGCCAGCCCTGAGGCATTCCTGGACGCCCGCGATGGATTTGTTAAGCGTGCACAAGCCGCGAGGCGGCCGCTCCGTCCGATCGATCTGTCCGTCTCGTTCCGCTCCACCCGCGCCGTGTTGGAGGTCATCAACGCGGTCTTCAAGCAGCCCGCGGCCAAGGCTGGCGTCGTTGAAGGCGATCACTGGGTCGAGCACCAGTCCTTCCGGCTGCGCGCCGGGGGATCCGTGGAACTCTGGCCGCTGGTCGTGGAGCAAGAAGCACCACCGCCGGAACCATGGGCGACACCGACCCCCACGCCTGGCGTGGCGCGCGCCGAAGAACAGGTCTGCGCGCTGGTTGCCGAGCGCATTCGCAGCATGATCGTTGATAAGGAGCTGCTACCGTCCGCCGGGCGGCCGATCCACGCCGGCGACGTTATGGTGCTCGTCCGCCGTCGCGGCCGGATCATGGAGGAGCTTGTCCGTCAGCTCAAACGCCGCCAGGTCCCCGTCGCCGGCATGGACCGCATGGTGCTGAAGGATCAGCTCGCGGTCATGGACCTGATCGCCGCCGGGCGCTTTGCGTTGCTGCCCACGGACGATTTGACGCTCGCTTGCGTACTGAAAAGCCCGCTGATCGGCTTGACGGAGGAACAGTTGTTCGCCCTCGCCCATGATCGGGACGGACGGCTGTGGACCGCTCTCCGCGCCAAGGCGAACGACGATCCCAAGCTCCGTGCGGCCGCCGAGCGCCTTTCGGAGGTGCTGGCCTGGGCCGACCGGATGCCGCCGTTCGAGTTTTACGCACGGATCCTCGGCCCGTTAGAAGGTCGCAGCCGATTGCTTGCGCGCTTGGGTCCCGACGCGGAGGACCCGATCGCCGAATTCATGACGCTGGCGCTCCGCTACGATCGCGATCATGCGCCGTCCCTCGAGGGCTTCCTGCACCAGGTCGAGCGCACGGACATGGAGATCAAGCGCGATCTGGACCAGTCCACGGCCAGCGCGGTGCGGGTGATGACGATTCATGGCGCCAAGGGGTTGCAAGCCCCGATCGTGATCCTGCCAGACACCACCTACGCTCATTCGCCAACGCCTAGTGTTGTTTGGTCGGGTTCGGGACCAGGCGGGGATGCGCCGCTGTGGGCGCCCGGCGTCACCACCGGGGGGGCAGCCGTCAAGGCCGCAAAGGAGAGCCTAAGGGCTGCCGAACGGCGAGAGGCCAACCGCCTCCTCTACGTCGCCATGACCAGGGCGGAGGACCGCCTGGTCGTGTGCGGTTGGCGCCAAACCAAACCGAAAGAGCATGAGGATTGCTGGTACCATTTGGTGCGGCGGGCGATCGAGGGCCTGTCCGGGCACGAGGAGACCACGGCCTCCGGTGCCCTTGCCATGACGGTCGCTGACGGCAGCCCGCTCTTGCGGTACAGCTGCCCACAGAAGGGGCCCGCCAAGACCGAAGCGGCCTCAGCCGCCTGGGATGATCCCGGACCGCTGCCGGATTGGGCCCTCTCCCCGGCCGAGCCGGAAGCGCCGGTGTCCAGTCCCTTAGCGCCATCGCGGCCCGTGGCAACGGATAATGAAAGCGCGATGGGCGGAGATGCTGGCCACTCCCGATTCCAGCGCGGCATCCTGATCCATCGCTTGCTGGAGGTGCTGCCGGGTATCCCGGCGGCCGCGCAGCGTGAGCGCGCGGAGCGTTTTCTTGGTCAGTCAGCGCACGGTTTGGACGACGCCGCCACGACCGACATTCTGGACACGGTCCTGGCACTGCTGTCCGATCCCTCGGTCGGAGCGCTGTTCGGCCCAAATAGCCGGCCCGAGGTGGCCGTCGCCGGCACAGTCGCGGGCGTTCGCATCGAGGGCCGCGTGGATCGTTTGGTGATCGATGCCTCTGCGCACACGGCCACCGTTGTCGACTTTAAAACCGAACGCGACCCGCCGCGATCGGCGGAGCGCGTTCCAACACCATACCTGCGCCAGATGGCGGCCTACGCCGCGGTTCTCGCGAACGTCTCCCCCGGGCTCACGGTGCGCTGCGGGCTGTTGTGGACCTCCGGCCCAACGCTGATGATGTTGCCCGAAGAAGTACTGGCCGCGCATCACCCCGGTGTGAGCACGCCACGGCGCGCAGCTGCGGACCGGACAATCCGGTGATACCGCACGATCCAGACGCGCCCCTGGCGTTGCGCGATCGGATCGGCACGGCAACGCGCCTTTATCTGCTTCGGATCCTGGCCGCCCTGCGCCATGAAGCCTTTCGCCTTCTGATCCTGGCAGTGATCATCGGCGCGGCCACCGGGGCCGCCATTGTCGTGTTTCGTGAGACCATTGCCGTCCTACAGTTCGGTCTGTTCGGCACCGGCAGCGACCATCTGTCGCTGTTCGCTCATACGCTGCCCTGGTGGGGAGTGCTAATGCCACCCGTCATCGGCGGCCTGATCGTGGGCTTGCTGGTCCGCTATTGGCTGGAGGGACGGCGCCCGTTCGGGGTCGCGGATGCCATCGAGGCAAGCGTGCTTCACGGCGGACGCATGTCCGTGAAGGATGGCCTGGCTGCGGCAGCCGTCAACGCCTGCTCGATCGCTTCGGGCGCATCCGTTGGACGTGAGGGGCCGGCCGTTCACCTGGGGGCCGTCGTCGGCGGTGCGGTGGCCGCCAGGCTCGGTCTCGCCCCCGGCGCCGGCCAAACGCTGCTCGGCTGCGGCGTTGCCGCCGCCGTCGCAGCATCGTTCAACGTGCCCGTCGCCGGTGCGCTGTTCGCCGGCGAGGTCGTGCTCGGCCATTACGCGTTAAGAACCTTCGCACCCATCGTCATCGCCAGCATCGTCGGCACCATCGTATCCCGAGCCTGGTTCGGTGATTACCCCGCCTTCGCTGTCATTGAACACGGCGGCCTGTCCGCCTGGGAGACGCCAGCGTTCCTCGGGCTCGGCATCGCGGCGGGTCTCGCGGCCGCCCTGTTCATCCGCGCGATCGGCTTTGCACAACAGGGTGCGCGACTCGTTCCCGGTCCGCAATGGCTGAAGCCCGCCCTAGCCGGCCTGGTCGTTGGTCTGGTCGCCATCCGGTTTCCCGAGATCCTGGGGGTCGGCTATGGCGTGACGGAAGCGGCGCTGGCCGCCACGTGGCCGATGTGGATGCTGGCTGCCGTTTGTGCACTGAAATTGGCGGCGACGGCTCTTTGCCTTGGTTTTGGCTTTGGAGGCGGCGTGTTTTCGCCCTCCCTCGTCATCGGCGCCACGTTGGGCGGCGCTTACGGCTACGTGGTTGCCAGCCTGTTTCCGGAACTCTCCGTGGGATCCGACGCCTATGCCATCGTCGGCATGGGTGCGGTCGCCGCCATTGTCCTCGGCGCTCCGATCTCGACAACGTTGATCGTCTTCGAAATGACCGGCGACTATGCGCTGACCATGTTCGTCATGCTGGCGGTCGTGGTTGGTTCCCTGGTCAGCCGGCCCATTTGCGGCCAGTCGTTCTTCGACTGGCAACTCCGGCAACGGGGCGTGGACATTCATGTCAGCCTCAGCGATCAGGTGCTCCGAGCAACGCATGTGACGGATGTCGCGACCGGACGGGCCGAAGTGGTGGACGCGAGCATGCCCGTGAATGCACTTCGCACCATGCTGGACTGGTCCCGTTCCGGACAAGTGTTCGTGGTCGACGACGACGGTCGCCTGATCGGCGCCCTGACACGCCACCAAATGTGCGATCACGCGACGGCGGATGGCAAACAACCGGTCAAGACGGCGGGCATGATTTGCGATCGCAGCGAACCAGCCCTCAGTCTGGATGACACCCTGGAAACGGCGCTGAACCAGTTTGACGAAGGCGGCACGAGCCAGATGGCCGTCGTGGTCGGCCAACACGATCGGACGCTCGCCGGCATCCTGACCGAGCGGGATGCTCTCCGCGCCTTCAATGCCCTACTGCTGCAGGCACGTCGTGACGAACGGCTCTAACGGATGATCAGTTGTCCGGCGCCTTAAGACGCAGCCAATTGTGGCGATCGGCCGACGCGATCGGAACTCGTTCCACCGTCAATTCCGATCCACCGCGGCGGACCACGTCGAGGCCGATTTCGACGCCGGCACTGCCAGCGCCGTGGACACGCCGCCAAAGATCGACGAGGCCGCCGATGCGCCGACCCTCAACACCGACAATGAGATCGCCCGCGCCAAGTCCGGCCGCCTCCGCCGGGCCCCCATCGGCCAACCGGGTCACAAACACCCTGCCCTTAACCTCCCGCGCATGAACGCCAAGCCAGGGCTGTGCCGGTCCAGTCCGCCGCCCCTCGCTCAGCATGTCCGCCAAGATCGGGCGCAGCCCATCGATGGGGACGAACATGTTGCCGGGCGAGCGTTCGCCCTCCGTGACCGCGTCACCCACGAACAGCGAACCGATGCCGACCAGCCGGCCATCGGCCGCCACCAGCGCGGCACCGCCATAGCTTGGAAACGGCGGCTGCGTAAAAATGGCGGCATCAAGCAAGTACTCCCAGTAGCCGGCGAATGGTCGCCTCGACGCCACCACGGCCGGGATCATCGGAACCTGACTGCCGCGCCCGGCGACGATCACCGGCTCGCCGGCCTCCAGGTCTGCGGCGGAGCCGAGCGGCAGAGCGGCACCGCCCAACGGCTCCTCAGAGCGAATCAGGCCGAACCCGGTGTCGTGATCGTAGCCGATGAGGGTGGCCGCACTGGTCTTGCCCTCGGCATCCGTGACCCGAACCTGCTCTGCCTCCAGGATCAAGTAGCCGATGGTGACGATCAGGCCGTCGTTGTCAATGATGACGCCGTTACCGGCTCGCTTGGACCCGAGCGCCGTGGCCGTCCGAGCTTCCTCGGGGATATCGGCGTGGATCAAAACAACGGACGAGAACACCGATTCGACGGACCAAGCGTTCTCATCGGCCGCCGTGGCCGGGCGGACCAGCCAGAACGTGATCGTGACCAGGATCGTTCCCAACGCCAACATTCTCGACCAGCGACCCATGGCGGCCTCCCTATGTCATGCGATCCTAAGCATGTGGGTTGCCGTGACTACGGAGGAAGGGTCGTTGATGCCGATCCGGCGCTTCACGATCCGCTCTACGTTCGGCGGGCGTCCCTGCTATCATGGCGTCATGGATGATCCTTTCGCCTTTTCCGATGAGCCGAGCTCCGCAGCATCGCCGGCAGAACCGACGCATCGGCCGCCGCCGGCACCCTGGCTGGAGGCCCTGAACGAGGCGCAGCGCTCAGCGGTCGAGACGCTGGATGGCCCGGTTCTGGTGCTGGCAGGGGCCGGAACCGGCAAAACCAGGGTGCTGACCACGCGTTTCGCCCACCTCTTGACCTCCGGGCGGGCACGGCCCTGGCAGATCCTGGCCGTCACCTTCACCAACAAGGCAGCGCGGGAAATGCGAGAACGGGTTGCGGCGCTGATCGACGGCTCCGTCGACGGCTGGTGGGTCGGCACCTTCCACGCCTCCTGCACTCGGATTCTGCGCCGCGAGGCGGAGCGTGTCGGCCTGGAGCCGAGCTTCACGATTCTCGACAGCGACGACCAGCTCCGACTCATCAAGCAGTTGATCGAGGCCCGCAACCTGGATCCGAAACGCAACCCGCCCCGCGCGATCAGCGGGATCATTCAGCGCTGGAAAGACCGCGGCCTGACCCCGGACCGGGTGACAGAAGCCGAAGGAGCGGCCGAATTCGACGGTTTGGCGCACGCGCTCTATCAGGATTATCAGGCCCGCTTGTTGGCCGTGAACGCCTGTGACTTCGGCGACCTTCTGCTTCACGTCCTGACCCTGTTCCGAACCGAGGCCGAGGTGCTGAGCCGCTGGCAAAGCCGCTTCCGCTATCTCCTGATCGACGAGTACCAGGACACCAACGTCGCGCAGTACCTGTGGTTGCGCGCCCTGGCCCAGCCGCACCACAACATCTGCTGCGTTGGCGACGACGATCAGTCGATCTACTCCTGGCGCGGCGCCGAGGTCGGCAACATTCTCCGCTTCGAGCAGGACTTCCCCGGCGCGACGGTCGTCCGCCTGGAGCACAACTACCGCTCGACCCCGCAGATTCTCGCCGCCGCCTCCCACCTGATCGCGCACAATGAAAAGCGTCTCGGCAAAACCCTGTTCACCGATGCGAACGCGGCCGGGGAGCCCGTGGCTGTGCGCGGCACCTTGGACGGCGAAGACGAGGCCCGATTGGTCGTGAACGACATCGAGCGTCTGCGCCGTACGGGCCATTCGCTGGCGGAGGTCGCGATTCTGGTTCGCGCCGGGTTCCAAACCCGGGAGTTCGAAGAACGGCTGCTGACCGTCGGCGTGCCGTACCGCGTCGTCGGCGGCCCGCGCTTCTATGAGCGCCAGGAAATCCGGGACGCCATTGCCTATCTTCGCGTGCTGGTCCAGCCGGATGACGATCTGGCCTTCGAGCGGATCGTCAATCTGCCGAAGCGGGGCCTCGGCGCGGCGTCGATGGCGGCGGTCCACGCCCTGGCGCGCGCGCAGTCCCTGTCCCTTGCCGTCGCTGCCGGCCGGCTTGTTGAGACGGAGGACCTCCGGCCGGCGGCACGGAAGAACTTGGGCAGCCTCCTTAACGACTTTTCCCGTTGGCGCGGACAGCTCGCCGAAATCGACCATGCCTCACTCACCGGCATTGTCCTGGATGAATCGGGCTACACGGAAATGTGGCGGAAGGACAAGAGCCCCGAGGCACCGGGCCGGCTCGAAAACCTCAAAGAGCTGGTCGGTGCCATTGCGGAATTCGAGAGCCTTGGCGCCTTCTTGGAGCATGTGAGCTTGGTGATGGATGTCGACGGCAACACCGACAGCGATCAGGTGACGTTGATGACGCTGCATGCCGCCAAGGGCCTGGAGTTCGATTGCGTGTTCCTGCCCGGCTGGGAGGATGGCCTGTTTCCCCACCAGCGGGCACTGGACGAGGGTGGCGCGGGGGGCCTGGAGGAGGAGCGGCGGCTCGCCTATGTCGGGCTGACCCGGGCCCGCAAGCGCGCCTTCATCTCCTACGCGGCCAACCGCAACGTCTATGGGTCGTGGCAGTCGACGATCCCCTCCCGGTTCGTGGGCGAACTTCCGGAGGCCGCGATCAAGGTCAGCATGCCGACGGGCCCGCACGGCACGCCGTCGCTCAGCGCCGGACGCGGCCAAGCAGATTGGGATCAAGCCGGCAGCGTGATCGCCGATGCCGCCTTCCCGCTTGCAAGCCGGCGGGCGCCGTTGTTAAGCGGCGTCTCCTACACCAAAGTCACCCGGCCACCTCCGGAAGTCCCGTTCACTGTCGGCCAACGAGTCTTTCACCAAAAATTCGGATATGGAGAAGTGCTGTCCGTGGACGGCGACAAGTTGGACGTGGCGTTCGACAAAGCCGGCACCAAGAAGATCGTCCACAGTTTCGTCCAGGCGGCCTGACCGCCGCCCCGCCCCTTCACCGTGAGTCGAGAACGCGTTTTGCCATGTGGCTGATCTCCTTCGTCGTGCCCGCGGGCACTCACGAGCCGTTTGAGGCGGCCCTTCAGCCGATTTGCCGGTCCGTGGCGGCGTTCGAGACCGATGACCGCTGCCTTTGGCAGATCGACGGCTTCGCCGATCCCGCGCCGGACCCAGCGGCCCTGGACGTCGCGATCCGCTTGGCGGCCGCCGCCGCCGATGTCGGCTTGCCGGACGTGCGCCTGCAGCCCATTGAGCCCCGCGACTGGCTCGCCGAGAATCTGCAGACCTTTCCGCCGATCCAAGTGGGCCAGTTCTGGATTTACGGCGACCATGATGCCGACAGTCCCGTTCCCGACGGCCTGACCGGCCTGATGATCGACGCGGCCCTCGCCTTCGGCTCGGGCCGGCATGCCTCCACAGCCGGTTGCCTGTTGGCGCTGGGCTCGCTGCGGCCGACAACAGCGATCCGTCGCCCCTTCGACCTGGGCTGCGGCTCCGGCATTCTGACGCTGGCGATGGCACGGCTGTTTCGAACACCGGTTCTGGCAGCGGACGTGGACGCCCGCGCAGTGGCCGAGACCGCCCGCAATGCGGCGCGAAACGGGCTCAAACCGGCTGTCCGAGCCGTGGTGTCCAACGGCTGTCGCGCACCCTTGATCCGGTCTCGCGCGCCCTTCGATCTGATCACCGCCAACATCCTGGCCGACCCGCTGCGCCGCCTGGCGCCGCAGCTTTCGGCCGTGCTGGCGCCCACGGGCACGATCATTCTGTCCGGCTTCATCACCGACGACGCCCGGTCCCTGCTTGCCGCCTACACCAGCCATGGCCTCGTTTTCCAGCGCCAGCTTGACCGCGACGGCTGGAGCACGCTGATCCTGCGTCGACCGCTCCGTCGATGACTAAAGCCTTGATCGCCGGGCTCACGGCCGCCGCCGTGCCGAGCCTCGTCCTGGGCCCCGCCACCATCGGCGTTGTCACCGTCCCTCTCTGCGTGCTCGTGATCGCGAGCCTGTTGGGTTTGCCGCGCGCGGCGCTCTCGGATCACGTCCAGCGGCCGTGCCGGTCGGCGCCGGCCATGTTGCTTGCTGCGACGTTCCTTGCCTGGCTGCCGGCTGTGATACTGTCCCTTGACCCGCTGACCAGCGCGTGGGCGTGGTTGCGCACGGTCGGCGTGGTGGCGCTGGGGGTGCTGGCGTGGTTGACCGTGGTAACCGACCAGGAGCACCCGGAACGACCGCTGGCCGAGCGGGCGGCTCAGATTGTCATCGTCGCCAGTGCCATCGGCATTGGCCTGGCGCTTGCCAGTCTGACCGGTCCGTCTGAGCTTTTGAACCTGATCCGCTTCCAGGGCTGGCACCCACGCGACGCCGCCAACGGCCTGAAGGCCTTCGCCAATGCGGGTATGCTGTTGATCCCCGCGGTGGTCTGGGCCGGAGCACGTCTTGGCGGGGGCTGGCGGCTGGCGGCGGGCGCCACGGTTCTCGGCGCTGGAGCGGTGATCATGCTGACGGCCACGGCGGCGGCGGCGGCGGGCATGTTGGCGATCCTGGCGGTGGCATCATTGGCGCTGGTGGCCCGCAACCGCAAACGCTGGCAGGCGATCGTGCTGGCCATTTTGCTCGCGGCGGCAGTGCTGTTCGCCGGCCGTTTGCTCGTCGACCGAGAATCGGTGTACGCGAGCGCTGACATTGAGCCGTTCTTGCCGACCGTTCTCGTGGATTTGCACCGACAGGTGATCTGGACTTTCACGTGGGAGCAAGCCCTCGAGGCGCCGGCGTTCGGCCATGGCCTGGACGTCATCAATCGCGTCGAGGGTGCCAAGGACGTCGTGCCCGGCCTCGGCGCGGAACGCATTCCATCCCATCCCCACAACTGGGCGCTGGAGATCTTTGCCGAGGCGGGCGTGGTCGGGCTCGCGCCGATGTTGGCCTTCATCGCGATCTTCGGGCTGAGCCTGCTCCGCGCCTGGCTCCGTCGCGGCTGTCGGGCGAGCCTCGCCGCGCTCCTGGTCAGCGTCGGCTACTGGACGTCCGGCCTGTTCAACTTCTCCTTCTGGGCATCCTGGTGGCAGCTCGCCCATATCCTGCTCGTGGTTCTACTTCTGTCGCTGCGTCCGTCACCCCGCCACGACGCCCGCTCGTCCCCGTCATGACCGCGCCTCCAACCCTGCTCTACCTCGTTACGGAGGACTGGTTCTTCTGGTCTCACCGCCGGGCGTTGGCGGCGGCGGCGCGCGACCGGGGCTACCGGGTTGTCGTCGCATGTCGGATGGACCAGCACGGGCAGCGCATCCGCGATGCCGGCTTCACACCGGAACCGTTGACGATTGCCCGTGGCAGTTCCAGCCCGGCGGCGGCAGCGCTGGCCGTGCGCGAGATCACCCGCATCTATCGTCGGGTTCGCCCCGACCTGACACACCATGTGAGCATGAAGATGTGCCTGTTCGGCGCGGGCGCGGCCCGCCTCGCCGGCGTGCGGCGGAGCGTCAACGCCTTCACGGGTCTAGGCTACCTGTTCACATCGGAATCGACCAAGGCGCGGGTGCTGCGTGCGGGCGTGATGACGGCCCTTCGCCCGTTGTACCGATCCCCCGGCGTCCACGTCATCGTCCAGAATCGGGACGACCAGGCCCTGCTTGCCGATCGCGGCATCGGGGTCGAGGCCCGGACCTGGCTGATCCGCGGCTCCGGCGTTGACGTTGCGCTATTCCAGCCCGGCTCGGAGGAGCCAAAAGGCGTGCCGGTTGTCACCTACGCGGGGCGCTTGCTCTATGACAAGGGCCTGGCCGAATTGGCCGAAGCAGCGCAGCTCCTGAAAGCCCAAGGGGCGGCCGTTCGCTTCGTCCTCGTCGGCAATCTCGACACCGAGAACCCCCAAGGCGTCCCGGAGGCCGTTGTTCGCCGCTGGCGGGACGAGGGCCTGTTCGAATGGTGGGGTTACCGCACCGACATGCCGGCGGTGTGGGCGGAGACGACGATCGCGGTGTTGCCGTCGTGGCGAGAGGGGCTGCCCAAAAGCCTCCTGGAGGCGGCGGCGGCGGGCTTGCCGATGGTGGCGACGGATGTTCCGGGCTGCCGGGAGTTGATCCGCGACGGCGTGGACGGCCTGCTCGTGCCCGTGCGCGACGCCCGCGCGCTGGCCGCCGGGATCGGACGGCTGCTCGGCCAAAGGGGCCTCCGGCAGCGGCTTGGTGCCGCGGCTCGCGAACGGGCTTGCACCGAATTCGCGGATACTTTGGTGATCCGACAGACACTCGACGTCTACGAACGAATGCTGGACGATGGAAACAGGAACGGCGCGCAGCGGAGGGCTTGAGATCGTTGTGATGACTTACTTCAGGACAATACGGCCATGAGCCCGCTCGACACGCCCGCTGTGCAGCGGGTCCGGGAGGCGCTGGGGGCCGGCGGCTCCCTTGCGGACGTGGTGGTGCTTTCCGGTACGGCCCGAAGTGCCGAGGATGCGGCCGCCGCCATCGGCTGTCCCCTTGGCGCGATCGTCAAAACGCTGGTGTTCTTGATCCACGCAGGTGGGCAAGACGGGACGGGGGGAACCGAGACACCGGTGTTGGCGCTCATCGCCGGCGATCGGCGCTGTCGGGAGGCGGCCCTGCCGCTCGC
>CAZUDB010000041.1:0-32725 GCA_964619055.1 uncultured Rhodospirillaceae bacterium | reverse complement strand
ACTAGTCGGCGTCGAACCAACGGTATGCCGTCATGAACACACGGGATCTCGAGTATCTCATTGCCGTCGCCGAAGAGCTCCATTTCGGGCGCGCTGCGGAGCGGTGTCATGCCAGTCAATCTGCCATAAGCGGCCAGCTGCGCAAGTTGGAGGACCACCTAGGGGTCAGGATCTTCGAACGGACGAAGCGGCATGTCCGTCTGACTGAGATTGGCGCTCAAATCGTCGAGCGGGCGAGAGAGGTCCTGAACCAGGTCGATACGATGACGAATATCGCTTCGGCGAACAGGGATCCCTTCACTGGGAAATGCACGCTCGGCATGCCGCCAACGATCGGCCCTTTTCTGACGCCGCTTCTGCTGCCGGCCATAATCCACTATTTGCCGGATCTTCGTTTGGATCTTGTGGAGGATTTCACCGACCACTTGGAAAAGCAAATGGCGGATGGCGAGCTGGACATGGCAATCCTCGCGACGGCCCCGACGCGCACGATCTTGTCGGAGTTACTCTTGTATGAAGAGCCTTTTTGGGTGGCGATGCCCAACGGCCATCCACTGACCCAGCACGACGCCGTCGACGTCGAACAAATCGAGCCGAATGAGTTGTTGCTGCTGTCGGATGGCCATTGTCTGCGAGATCAGATCTATGAGGTCTGCAAATTGAACAAGGCGCGCCCAATGGGCGACCACGGCCCGAGGACCCAGAAAACCAGTCTCTCTACGATCCTGTCGCTGGTCGGCTCCGGCCTCGGGATCACGTTGGTACCCGCGACGAGCTTGTTCGGCAGCTGGGTTACGGATGGGGGCATTTCCGTCCGTCGCGAACGAAGCGGAACCGCTGGACGCACCGTTCGACTGACCTACCGAAAGGGGTACCACCGGATGGCTTTGGTCGAGAAGCTAGCTGACATTGTTGCCGGAATTGTGCCGGACACGGTTCGCCCCACAAGACGATAGCGAAAACTCACGCCGCATTAGGGCGGCGTAGCGTCCGATCCGCACCAGAACAGTATGTGCCTTTGGCCCGGCGCGATCTCCTCGCGCGCGAGCGTCAGCGACGTTTGGGGACTGCAGGCGGGCAGGGCGGAAGGCTGGATTCCTGCCAAGGCTCCAGCAGGCGGTCGACCGTTAGGTCCAGCCGTTGCAACTCATCGGCGACCGCCGAAAGAAGCTGATCCCGCTCAGCCTCGTCTAGGTTGGGATAGTCACGAATGATCTCGGTAGCGGCACGAATGACAGCGAGCGGCGTGCGGAGCTCGTGTTCCACGGTTTCGTAGCTGCCGACATCTGGGGAGTCGTTTTCTGGCGGCGCTGTGTTGGCCCGGGGTCGTGTCGACACCTGATCGGTCATGGCTCAACCCCTTTGCATGCATGCGTGGGAATATCGGCTCAACACGTCGCTTTTATCTCACCTTTTGCATGTGCGAATGCAAGTTTTTTCGGGGATCGGTCTCGCAGAGGTGTTGTGGTCCCTATGCCTCGCGTCCCTATTTCACGGGCTTGCCTTGGCTCCATCGTTCAGCCAATCGAACGCGGGCCGGCGGCAATCGTTTGCCGAGCTCTGCAAATACATGACGTTCCAAGAAGTATCCGGTGAGGCAAAGACCATCGCTGACGTCGTTCGTTCCTGCGGCGCGCGGCGCAGGCCGCGGCGGGGCGTCGTTGGGGGGCTCGGGGGGCGCATGCAGCAGGAATGTGGGCAGCGGCAGCAGGCGATCGCGATAGGGTTCGCCGGCCGACAGAGAAACGGCCCGGCCCGTTCGCGGTGAGACGTAGGCCAACTGGTCATTTCTGCCTGTGGCAGCACATACTTGCAGGTCAAGGCCGAAGCCGAGCGCCGCGAGGAAGGCCAGCTCCCAACGCACATATCCCTGCGGCCAAGCCGGGTCCAAATCAAGGGCGGCGAGCAGGTCCTCGAACTGTACGAACACCTCGGGCGAGGTAACGCGTTCCGGCAGCGCTGACGCGCACACCGCAGCGGCAGCCGCGAGAGCCGCCAGTCGATCTGGCTCCGTCAGAACGCGGCCAGCGATGGAATCCACGGTTTCGCAGGTCAGTGTGCCCAAGTGGTCCACAAGTCTGCCGCGCCAACGAGCGCGCACTCGGTCGCCGAGCGTCAGCGATTGAGTCCGGCGACTCCCGCGTATCAAGCCGCGGTGGCAACCATGTTCGGACGTCAGCAGTGTGGCGATCAGGGAGCCTTCGCCGTACGGATGACGAGCGACGACAAAACCCTCGTCGGTCCATTCCATGGCCAAGATTTAAGCCTTGCATCAGGGGTCACGCCAGCAGGCGTTAGTGGACTCCGGACGAGCGATCCCTAGTTATGTGGTCGTCAGCTTCACCCTGTCGGCGCCAGGAGCCGCCCGGCAATCGGCACGGCCTTGATCAAAGTACTTCTAGAGCAGTCCGTTGAAGACACCCTGGATCTTAGTTTAGGTGTTGAAATCTAGACCTAAATCCCGGTAGCGCTCCGGATCGTCGCCCCATGGCCGGACCTTAATGTGCACAAAAAGGTGAACCCGTCGCCCCAATAGCGTTTCGAGCTCGGCTCGGGCGACGGCGCCGATGGCCTTGACGCGGCTACCACCATGGCCAAGCACGATCCCGCGTTGGCTGTCGCGTTCCACGTAAATGACTTGAGAGACGCGAACACTGCCGTCCTGTCGCTCCTCCCACGCCTCGGTTTCCACGGCGGAGGAGTACGGCAATTCCTGGCGCAACTGCAAATACAGCTTCTCCCGGGTAATCTCGGCCGCGAGCAGACGCATGGGCATGTCCGAGATCTGGTCTCCCGGAAACAACCAAGGGCCGAGGGGAAGCCGCGCGACCAAAGCTTCCAACAAGTCCGGCACGCCGTCACCGGTTTGCGCCGAGATCATGAAGGTGGCCTCCACGGAGGCCGCCGCTGTGAGCGCAGCGGTCAGGCTCAACAGCGATGGCTTGGAGACAAGGTCAATTTTGTTGAGCACGGCTGTGATCCGGCGCTGCTCATCCTGCATGCGCTCGAGGATAGCGGTCGTATCCCCATCCAGACGTCGGGCGGCGTCAATGACCAGGATAACTGCATCCGCGTCGGCGGCCCCGCCCCAGGCGGCGGCGACCATGGCTCGGTCGAGGCGACGGCGCGGTTGGAAGATGCCGGGCGTATCCACAAGGATCAGCTGGGCCGCGCCTGCGATGACGATGCCGAGCACGCGTGAGCGGGTGGTTTGGACCTTTGGCGAGACGATGGTGACCTTGGCTCCTACCAGCCGGTTGACGAGTGTGGACTTGCCCACGTTGGGCGCGCCGAGGACAGCTACGAACCCGCACCGCTCAGAGACTGTCACCCGTGGCTTGACCGCCGGTGCAGGCTCGTTGGGTTCAGCGCTCATCGCGTTCGGCGTCTTTGCCGCGGAGCATGGCGAGCAGAGCCGCGGCGGCCGATTGCTCGGCGGCGCGTTTCGAAGTGCCCGCGGCCCGTCCCGGCGCGTGACCGGGAACCGCCACTTGGATCACGAACTCTGGAGCATGGGCCGGGCCGCTCCGACCCACTTCACGATACAAAGGTAGGCCTAGGCCTCGAGCAAGCGCCCATTCCTGCAAAGCAGTTTTGGCGTCCTTGGGTGGCCGGACGTCCGCGCCGATCAAGACGGACCACTGCCGAGCCACAAAGGCTTCGGCACAAGCAAATCCATCATCGAGATAGAGCGCGGCGATCACCGCCTCACAAGCGTCGGCAAGAATGGTCGGATTGCGCCTTCCACCGTTTTCCGCTTCGGCATCGGCCAGGATTAGCGCTGTTCCCAGGTCGAGCGCATTGGCCACGCCGGCGAGTGTCTCCCTGCGGACCATCGCGGCGAAACGACGTGAGAGGGCGCCCTCGCTCTCCTGCCCGAAGCGTTTGTACAGCAGCCCAGCCATGGCGAGACCGAGCACCCGGTCACCCAAGAACTCAAGCCGCTCGTTGGAGATCACTGCGGTGTTCGCCGGGCCGGAGACCGCGCTTGAGTGAGTCAGCGCCTGGACCAGCAACGCGGGAGAACGAAAGGCATGCCCTAAACGCTGTTGTAGGGCGATGAGAGACGGGTCCGCGTTCGTGCCGGCCTGTTTTCCCACCGGCGTGGCGCGTCTCACTGGATCGACTTGAGCAGGCGATTACCGCGAATCGTCGATGGCCAGTCCCAGAACGCCCAGATATTGCCGTCGACTGAGAAGAAGATGATTTCGGCACGCCCAACGAGGTTCTCGAACGGCACTGGGCCGACCTGCGGAGATCGGCTGTCCTCGGAGTTATCCCTATTGTCGCCCATTGCGAAGAAATGGCCATCCGGCACGGTGAACACCCGAGTATTATCGTAACGCCCAGTGTCGGTAGCCTCCATAATGAGATGCCGGCGTCCGCCCGGAAGCGTTTCCTCATAGACGATATGCGTTACCTCGTCGCCGAAGATGCCGCGTTCCGTTTGCTTTCCAATCCGCTCCCGTTGCACAAGCTTGCCGTTTAAAAATAGCTCGCCGTTCGTGACCTGTATGCGATCACCCGGCAGGCCAATCACCCGTTTGATGTAGTCAGTGCTGTTGTCAGCCGGCGTCTTAAATACCACAACATCTCCCCGTTCGGGCGGCGAGCCCAGGATCCGACCGTCGAACGGAGCAAGGCTCCAGGGAAATGAATGCCGACTGTAGCCGTAGGCGTATTTGGACACGAACAGGTAGTCGCCGATCAGTAGCGTCGGCTTCATAGATCCCGAGGGAATGCTGAACGGCTCGAACGCAAACGTACGAATGACGGCCGCGATGAGGACCGCGATGACGATGGTCTTGACGAACTCATACGCGGAGCGAAGTCCGGACGAAGCCTTTGAGGGTGCGTTTTGTTCGGGCACGTCGTCGGATACGGAAGCCATAGTCGGGTCAGGTGGTGGCGAATAACGACGCGCCGCTGGTGGGAACAGCGGTCATCTGGGCCGTGATCAAGCCAGTGCGAGCCGACGCTGTCAAGCGTGAGCGGACGGCCTCGCTCAAGCGAGCTGCAATCCACCTCCTTCGGCCGCCTCGCTCGGTCTGCGGTTGCGTCGCGGCCGTAGTTAGCTAGATTGGCGCGACCAATCATAGGCGGCTGGGAGCTGGCAATGACACACCGTGGCAAGGTCTGGTGGACGGAGCTCAACACCTGGGATCCCGAAGGAGCCAAGGCATTCTATCAACGGGCGCTCGGCTGGACATTCGAGAGCGGTCCGGTGACGCCGGAGGGCCTGCCGCCGTATTGGCTCGCGAAACGAGATGGCGAGGTTGTCTGCGGGATCTTCACGCTGCGTTCGCCGGATTTCGATGGCATTCCCTCCCACTGGCTCACTTATCTTGCCACCGATGACATCGACAGTGACTTGAACGCCGCGCTCGAGGCTGGCGGCAAGTTATACCGCGACAAAATCTGCATTGCCGGTGTCGGTACATTCGTCATCGTTGCCGATAGTAGCGGTGCTGCCTTCGGCTTGATCCAACCGGAAGCGGGGGAATAACGCGCGCCACAAGCGCTGCGACAAGCGGGCGGATCTCCAGCCGCCGCGCTTACGCGACCGGCGGTTCAAACTTCGTGCTTGCGGGGAACCCGCGCGGCACTTTGGCGCCCGATCCTGCACGCCGTCCGCGCCACAGAGACAGGTCCGCTTCCAAGCGCTGCCCGCCGCCGGCTTTCCATCTCAGGCCGTTGGTCAGCACCAAGGTGGTGATGTCGGACAGGTTGCCCGAGGTATAGCGCTGTAGGATCACGCCCTTGCCACGAGCCATAGCTGGCACGTCCGCGAGGGGGAAGACCAGCATTTTTCGGTTCGTTCCAACGACGGCGACGTGGTCGGCATCGGGGGACACAAACACGCACGCCGAAGCCCGGTCACCGTCGTCTACGCCAAGCACTTGTTTGCCGCCGCGTGTTTGGGCCACGACGGCGTCGGCCTCCACAACAAATCCGCGGCCGGACGCGGTGGCCACCAGCAAGCGACTTTCCGGCGCATAAACAAGCATTGCAATGACTTCCGCCTCGTCGGCCAGGTCGATCATCAGGCGGAGGGGTTCGCCCTGCCCACGGCTTCCCGGCAGACGATCACAGCCGAGGGTGTAGAACCGCCCGTCGGAGGTGAACACCAGCAACTTATCCGTGCTTTCGGCGGCGACCACGAAGCGTCCAGCGTCACCCTCTTTATAACGGATTTCTCCCGGATCGCTCAGATGCCCCTTGGCGCAGCGGATCCAGCCCTTCTCAGAGCAGATCACCGTTACGGGCTCGCGCTCGACGAGCGCCGCCACCGGTACGTCCGTCACGGCGGGCGCTTGCCCAAATGTTGTCCGGCGGCGGCCGAGGACCGTCTCCGGGCCGAATTGCCGAGCCACCTCGCGTAACTGTGCGGAAATCGCCCGCCAGCGCTTGCTCTCGTCCGCCAACAATACGTTGAGATCCCGGGCCTCTCGTGTAAGCGCCTTGTGCTCTTTGCGAATTTCCAGCTCCTCGAGCTTGCGGAGCTGGCGAAGCCGCATGTCCAGGACGGCCGTGGCCTGTACTTCCGTTAACTCGAACGTCGCTATCAGGGCCTGCTTCGGCTCGTCCTCCTCACGCACGATGCGGATGACCTCATCCAGATTCAGATAGACGATAAGAAAGCCGCGCAGAATTTCCAGCCGGCGCTGAATCTTGTTTAATCGATGGCAGCTCCGGCGGATCAGCACCTCGTGGCGATGGTCCAGGAAGGCCTGCAGGACCCCTTTGAGATCCATCACCTTGGGTTCGATGCCACCATCGAGCACGTTCATGTTGAGAGGGATCCGAATCTCCAGATCCGTTAGCCGGAACAGGGGCTCCATAATGTGATCGGGGGCAACGGTACGGCTCTTCGGCTCAAGCACAAGGCGCACATCCTCAGCCGATTCATCACGCACATCGGCCAGGAGCGCGAGTTTGCGGGATGTGACCAGGTCCGCGATCTTCTCGACCAGGCGGGATTTTTGAACCTGATAGGGCACATCCGTCACAACGATCTGCCAGGTCCCGCGCGACAGCTTCTCGACCTCCCAACGAGCGCGCAGCCGGAAACCGCCCCGGCCGGTGGCGTAGGCCTCGCGGATACTGGCGGCAGGTTCAACGAGGATGCCACCTGTAGGAAAGTCGGGACCCGGCATTACGGTTAGGAGGTCGACTATGGAGGCATCGGGGGTGTCGATCAGATGGCAGAGCGCATGGCAAACCTCGGCGGCATTATGGGGCGGAATGCTCGTGGCCATACCTACGGCAATGCCCGTGGCGCCGTTGGCAAGCAGGTTGGGGAAGCCGGCCGGCAGGACCACGGGCTCTTCGTCCTCGCCGTCGTAGGTGGCGCGAAAGTCGACCGCATCCTCATCGATTCCGTCGAGCAGCAGGTCGGCCACCGTGGTGAGGCGGGCTTCCGTGTAGCGCATGGCGGCCGGGTTATCGCCGTCCACATTGCCAAAGTTGCCCTGGCCATCCACCAGCGGGTAGCGGACGGCAAAGTCCTGGGCCAGCCGAACGAGTGTGTCATAAACGGCCGTGTCGCCGTGGGGGTGGAACTTACCGATCACATCGCCAACCACACGGGCGCATTTTTTGTAGCCCGCGTTCGGGTCCAGGCCGAGCGCGCGCATGGCGTAGAGCAGCCTGCGGTGAACCGGCTTCAGCCCGTCGCGGACATCGGGCAGGGACCGCGACACGATAGTGGAGAGGGCATAGGCCAAGTAACGCTGGCCCAGCGCATCGCCTAAGAGCACATCTTCGATTTCTGGATGGCGCGCGTCCGGGGGCGCGTCAGTCGGCACGGTTCGGTCCCAGCTTCACAAGCAGGTTCTCCAGAAGGGCGGATTGTTCGGGTCGGGAAAAACCCGCGCGGACAGACGTCGGCAACGGAGCAATCATTCCCGTCTCCCGCTTCGTCGTTGCCCAGTTCACGAGCGCGGCGGCGATCTGGTCCGGGTCGTTCCGAAACGTTCCGGCGTTGCGGCTCTTGGTGATCGTCGCCGGCACCCCATCCTCGGGTCCGAGGCCCAGGATCGGCCGACGTGACGCCAAGTATTCGAAGAACTTGCCCGGGACGTTACCTTGCTCCAACGGGCTGTTCCACTGCATCAGGAGCAAAACATCTTTTCGGCGCTGGAGGCGCAGCGCCTCCGAATTGGGCACCTCCGGTAATACCGTTACGACATCGCGCACCCCATACTTGTCGACCAGCGGCCACACCAGGTCGGGTCGGGTGCCCTGGAACGTCACCTTGATGCGGAGTGGTGCGACGGCCGGCGTCGTCAGCGCCGAAAACAGGGGCGAAGGATCGCGCCGTCCCGGGTAGATTCCGCCAAAGTAACCAATCTCTAAGGTCGGCGAGCCCGCTGCTCCCGGTGCGTCGTCGTCTCCAATGGAGGCAGGGTTGTAGCCGTTGTAAACCGTGACCACCGGCTTATTGTAACGTGTTCGATAGGCTTCGGCCCATGGCTCGGAGACCGTTGAAATGCCAACGGCGCCATTGATCACCCACGTCTCAGCACGCTTTTCCATCTGCCGGCGCAGCCAGGGCGGCGGGTAGTAGGGGTCATCCCACCAGCGATCGCGCAATTCGACCACGAGCGGAACGTTCGCGCAGCCGGCGAGCCGGCGACCGACAATCAGCGTTGTGTGCGGCGGGCCGCTTGCGAGCATGATGTCGGGGTGCCAGTCGCGCATCAGCGACTTGCCGTGCCGCACTGCATCGGGCATCCAGCCCACCTGGGAATCGGGAAAGTTCGCCCATGTCCGCCACAATCGGCTTGCCAAGGACTCTCGTAGTGCTTTGCCCTTCTGGCCCGCAGCGCCGATTGCCGCTGCGCCAGCTGGGTCGTGGCTTGGTTCCGCAGTGTCGGCCTCAGAGACCGCCGGGGGCGTGCGCCAAAGCCGCTTGATGCGATGGACTGCGCGGGTAGGGGCGTCGTTGATGTCCGTCCAAGGTGACGCGTGGACTCGCTCGGGCGGAAAGACCAGATCCATGGTTTGGGAGTAGGGCGGATTGGCTGCGGTCAGCACCTGCACGTCGTGACCGCTAGCGAGAAGGTCACGGGCGATGTGTCCGAGCCGGTTGGCACCGATGGTGTTCGACGGTGGAAAATACCATGACACGATCAGTATCTTCATGGTTGCCAGCGCATCCCCTCGCGTTCTGGACACTCACCGGTAGACGGCGATATGAAACGGGACCATTAGGATTGAGCGACGCGCCGCTGCTCAGCTTGGGAGACCGTAGCTTTGGTCGCATACTAGATACAGCATGATTTCGGATCGTACGGCCAATTGACGCGTCACCGCAAATCACGCAGTCCGCGTGAACTTCGGTGACCCAACGCCAACCATCAACTGCTTTACATTTTTTAACTGCAATTGGTTAAGCCGCTCTGTTAAAGGCGCACGGTCGATGGATTCGGCCGGTGTCAGCAGCTCTTCGCCACCGCAACCGGACCCCGTTCATGACCGCTCCCATTGTTCATCTGATTGCCGGCGCGCGTCCTAACTTCATGAAGGTCGCTCCCGTCTACCACGCGTTGAAGAACGAATCATGGTGTCAGCTCCGGATCATCCACACCGGCCAGCACTATGACGCCAACATGTCCAGTGCGTTTTTTCGCGACCTGGCGATGCCCACGCCTGATCATCACCTGGGTGTGGGCAGCGGGAGCCATGCCGAGCAGACTGGCGCGGTTATGGTTGCCCACGAGGCGTTGTGTCGGGACGAGCAACCCGCTTGGGTGATCGTGGTCGGCGATGTCAATTCGACGATGGCCTGCGCACTCGTAGCGGCAAAGTTGTGCATTCCGGTCGCCCACCTGGAAGCGGGACTTCGCAGCCGTGACCGCGCCATGCCGGAGGAGATCAACCGGATCGTGACAGACTCCGTTGCGAATCTATTGTGGACGCCCTCGCCGGATGCCGATGATAACTTGCGCTCTGAAGGTGTGGCGCCGGAGCGGATTGAGCGGGTCGGCAATGTGATGATCGATGCTTACGAGATGCAGCGGCCGCGGATTGAGGCTGCCAAGGCGTGTGCGGGCTTTGGCCTGTCGTCACGGGGATATGGGGTGACGACTCTGCACCGTCCCGCGAACGTCGACGACAAAGTGACCTTGACCGCCCTTTTGGAACAACTCATCGCTGCATCCGAACGCTTGCCTTTCATCTTTCCGGTCCATCCCAGGACGCAGGCGCGCGTCGAGGCCTTCGGCCTGCAGCCACTCCTGGATGCCGCCGGCAGTCTGATCATCACCGAGCCCATAGGCTATATCCAGTTTTTGAGCCTGGTAACCGATGCACGCCTCATCATCACGGATTCGGGCGGTATCCAGGAGGAGACAACCTATCTTGGCATTCCCTGCATCACGGTGCGGGATACGACGGAGCGCCCCGTTACCGTCACTCAGGGAAGTAATCGCTTATGCCAGCCGGAAGACTTGGGCGGTTTGATCGATGTGGCGCTTGCCGGCGATTGGCCGCAGGCGCGCCGGCCGGAGTACTGGGACGGCCATACGGCGGAACGGATCGCAAGGAGTCTTCACGCCCGTCTGACGTGAGCGCTTAGGGAAACGTCCGACGATGCGGCGAGACTCGCCCACAGGTGGCAGCACGCGATGCCCCGCCAGGGTCGGTACGGTTCCAGGAGGCTTTCGATGGCCTTAGGCCCTAGTCGTCCTGAATAGCCCAAGAGGCGACGCAGGGCCGCGTCCAAACCCGCATCGCTGAAAGGTGCGGCGTCGACCACCCCAAAACCCCGCAACAGCACGTAGTCGGCCGTCCATGGCCCGACCCCCTTGATCGACATCAGCGTATCGCGAAGTTCGGAGTTCCGACCTTCCGCTAGGTCGTCGAAGGGCAGGCGTCCGTCGACGATGGCGCGGGCTGCCGTCACCAGGGTTTCCGCCTTGGCCCGGGAAAAACGCTGACGGCCGAGTGTATCCGGTTCCACGGACGCCACCTGTTCTGGTCCCGGAAAGGCGATCAAGCCCGAAGGTGCTGGGCGGCCGCAGGTTTCAATCAAGGCCCGTCGCAGCTGAACGGCGAAGCCGAGCGTCACTTGTTGGCCGACGATGGCCCAGGCCAGTGCTTCGAATGGGGTCGCTGTACGGACGACGCGAAGTCCAGGCCGCGCGGCGACCAGTGGGGCCAAAACGTCGATGGCACCGGCCATTTTCCGAAATGGTGCGGGATCGGTGTGAAGGCCCAGCAGTCTCCCTGCGAGTAGACACGCCGTCTCGGCGGGGCTTGGTGGATCGACCAAGACTCTGCAGGTTTCGGTCCGACTAAGATCGAGCGTGATCGCGAAGGGCACGCCGGCCAGCGTCACGGCCTTCGTGAACGCCATCCCGGTCACGCGTTCGGCGGGACCCCCTGCATCGCGGCCGTGGTAGGCAAACACCTCCTGCCAGCGAAAATCCGCCGGTAGCGCTATGGCCAGGGGCGTCGTCACTGGGCGTCGTGGAAGATTAGGCCGAGGCAGAATCGCTCACCTGTGAGCACGCGACTAACACCATGGCGCATAGTGGCGCGGGAGGTGCCCCGAGCGCCTTCGACGGGACGCTGGCGCACCGGAAAGACAACGCCATCGCCTTGATTCAGAGGCACCACCTCCACCCGGGATTGGCGACGGGGTCGCTGCTCGGTGAGAACGAAGGCGCCGCCCTTAAACTCTTGCCCATGACAGCTGAGCAGGATCGCAACCTGTAACGGGAAATGCAGCTTGCCATAGAGATCTTGATGTAAGCAATTGTAGTCACCGGGTCCGTACCGCAACAAGAGGGGTGTTGGGCGGGTCTGTCCTGCCGCATGGCAGAGCGCGAGCCACTGCTGCAGCGTCGGTGGATAGGCGCTCTCGAGTCCGAGGGCTGATCTCCAGCGATTGGCGATATCCGCAAGCCGAGGATAGAGCGTTTCGCGGAGTGCCGCGACGACCGCGGGCAGCGGGTTGGCGAAGTAGCGGTATTCGCCCTGGCCGTAGCCATGGCGCGCCATGACGACGCGGGATCGAAATAGTCCTTCGTCATCCCACAGCGCCCGGGCGCGCTGGCACGCATCATCGTTCAGCAACGCCGGCAGGACAGCGTGGCCAGAGGTTTCCAGGTCCTGCTTCACTCGCCCACCATCATCCCACATGGCATCCCTTTCCGGTCGACGGCCTTTCCGGTGGCCACCTTATCTGCCACGACAGCGCATGATCACCCCGGATCATGCGGTTGATCCGTGCTAAAAGGGTGTCATTGGAGTTTGTTGCTCGCTGGGCACAATACCCGAGCGTGCGCTGTGGCGTTCATCGCTGCAGATCGCGCAAAAAGGGCTGCCAAATTGTGGAATACCTTGGAAAACCCCCCTGGGAGCGCTCAATTTAGTTCTGTATAGTCGCGCCGGGCAGGGGAGGAACGGGAGTAACCCATGGACGTCATAAACACAGATATTGCCATCGTCGGTGCCGGTGGCGCCGGCCTGCGTGCCGCCATTGCGGTCGCGGAAGCCGATCCGGACTTGGACGTTCTCCTGATCTCGAAGGTGTATCCCATGCGCAGCCACACGTGTGCTGCCGAGGGCGGGGCCGCCGGTGTGATCAAGAGTAATGACAGTTTGGACTACCATTTTCACGACACGGTCGCTGGTGGCGACTGGTTGACCGATCAGGACGCAGTCGACCTGTTCGTCAACGAGATTCCAAAAGAATTGACGCAAATGGAACACTGGGGCTGCCCGTGGAGCCGGGAAGGTACCGGTCACGTGGCGGTTCGGCCGTTCGGCGGCATGAAGATCATGCGCACTTGGTTTGCCGCGGACAAGACCGGGTTCCACATGCTGCATACGTTGTTTCAGACCACGCTGAAGTACCCATCCATCAAGCGACTCGACGAGCATTACGCCACGGACCTGATCACCGACGAGGGGCATGTCCACGGTGTTGTGTGTTTGGAGATGCGGACGGGCCAACTGAAGCTGGTCAAGGCCAAGTCGGTAATCATGTGCTCCGGTGGCGCCGGGCGAGTGTTTCCGTTCACCACCAACGGCGCGATCAAGACGGGCGACGGCATGGCCATGGCCTACCGGGCCGGTATTCCATTGAAGGATATGGAGTTCGTGCAGTACCACCCGACGGGCCTACCCGGCAGTGGCATCCTCCTGACGGAGGGATGCCGCGGCGAAGGCGGCTACCTGCTCAACAAGGACCACTATCGCTATCTGCAGGACTACGGCTTGGGTCCGGAGACCAAGGAGCCTGTGCTCAAATCCATGGAGCTGGGCCCGCGCGATCGCTTGAGCCAGGCGTTCTGGCATGAGCAGCAAAAAGGGCGGACCGTCGAAACCAAGTGGGGCCACGTCGTCTGGCTCGACATGCGTCATCTCGGCGAGAAGAAGATCGACGAGCGCTTGCCGCTGGTCCGTGATCTGGCCAGGAACTACGTGGACGCCGATCCGGTGACGGACTTGGTACCTGTGCGTCCGGTTGTGCATTACATGATGGGCGGCATCCACACGGACATCAACGGTGCGACGACCATCGACGGCCTCTACGCTGCTGGCGAATGCGCGTGCGTCAGTATCAACGGCGCCAATCGTCTCGGCTCCAACAGCCTGGGCGAACTGCTCGTCTTCGGCGCCCGCGCCGCTCTCCACGCCGTGGAGCATGCCAAGACGGCCAAGGCGGGCAAGGAGGAGGTGGTCGATGCCCAGGCTCGTGATGCCGTTGCCCGTATCGAGGCACTCTACAAGCGAAAAGGAACCCAGAAGGTATCGGAGCTCCGCAAGACGCTGACCCTCTCCATGGAGGATGGCTGTGGGATCTACCGGTCGGAAGACACGCTGCAGTCCACGGTTAACACCGTGACGGATGTACGCGGGCGCTTTCAAGACGTTATGTTGGAAGATAAGAGTCAGGTGTTCAATACGGACCTGATCCAGGTTTTGGAGCTAAGCGCCATGATTGAGGTGGCCCAGTCCCTGGCCGTCTCAGCTCTGGAGCGTAAGGAATCGCGCGGCGCCCACCAGCGTCTCGACTACACGAACCGCGACGACACAAAGTACCTGAAGCATTCCATGGCTTACTATAATCCTAATGGCGATCCACGCATCGACTATCTGGATGTGGTTATCACCAAATCGCAACCGGCTGAACGCGTTTACGGCGCCGCCGCGGGAGGGCAGACCCTTTAATGAGCACGCGAGATATCACCCTGGAAGTCCTCCGCTACCGTCCGGAGCAGGACTCAGAGCCCTTTTTCCAAACCTACACCGTGCCGTGCGAGGAAGAGTGGGTCGTTCTGGACGCCTTGAATTACATCAAGGATGAGATCGATCGCACGCTCAGCTATCGCTGGTCCTGCCACATGTTCGTGTGCGGCAGTTGTGGCATGATGATCGATGGCGAACCCATGCTCGGATGCAAGGCATTCTTGAAAGACTTCGGCACGAAAATTCGTGTGGAGCCGCTGAACAACTTCGCTATCGAACGCGATTTGGTCGTAGATATCGAGCCGTTCGTCGAAAAATTGAATAGCGTCACGCCGTATATCGTACCAAAAGAAAAAAAGTCGCTCGATCAGGGCGAATACATGCAAACACCGGCTCAGCTTAAAGCTTTCAAGCAGTATTCGCTCTGCATCAATTGTCTGTGCTGTTATGCCGCCTGCCCTCAATTCGGCCTGGAGGAGGGCTTTGTCGGTCCGGCCGCCTTGGCCCTTGCGCACCGCTACAATGCCGACTCCCGGGACGTGGGACGTAAGGTTCGCGACAATGTGGTCGCTGACCATGACGGCGTCTGGCAGTGCAGCTTCGTTGGCGCGTGTTCGCAAGTTTGCCCGAAGGACGTGGACCCGGCGGGTGCCATTCAGCAGCTGAAGATTCAAAGTGCCATCGACTATGTGACCGGCCTGGTTGGGATCGGGGGGAAATAACGCAATGGCTCGCAAGCCTTATAAACGTGAGATGTCCAAGACGACGTGGTTTCTCACCCACAGTCGTTACAAACACTACATGCTCCACGAAATCAGCTCGGTATTCGTTGCTCTTTACTGCCTGATCGTGATTTGGGGATTGTTCGCACTCGCTGGCGGACCCGACTCCTGGGCCAATTGGATTGGATTCGTGGCCAGCCCCTTCGGCGTGATTTTGCACCTGATCATGTTCGCTTTCTCGGTGGTCATGACCATCGCCTGGTTTGGTGTGGTGCCGCAGGCGATGCGTATTCAGCAGGGCGAGGATTTTGTGCCGGGCCAAGTCATCATCGGGGCTCACTACGCGGGCCTCGCGGCTGTTTCGGCTTTCATCTTGATCTTGGCGGGAGTGGCGTAACATGGCCGGCAATCCCAAACCCTCTGCAAAAGCAATCCCGTGGCTGGTGTTCGCCGCCGGCGGCACGGTGACGGCGTTTCTTTGGCCCGTGCTCGTATTCGTGACCGGCTTGGGCCCGCTTGGCGTGTTCGAGGGCGCCTTCAGCTATGAGACCATGTCGGACTTTTTCGCCAACTGGCTCGTCAAGCTGATCGCGCTTGGCGTCTTGGGCCTGATGATGTGGCACGCCGCGCATCGGCTCCGCGTCTGTGCCCATGACTTCGGCATCCGTGCCGACACAGTCGTGGCGATGGTTGTCTACGGCCTCGCGGCGCTGGGCACGCTCTTGACCATCATTGCTCTGGTGATGATCTGACGTTGCTTTGGGCAAGGGGGGGTAGGAACCTTGAACCTTCCCCCCTCATGCCGTCGGTATCACTCAACAGTCTTAGGTTGGTGCCTTGCGCCAGGTAAGTGGAAATCTGACACTCCACCCGCGGCGAGCGGGCCTCACCGATATCACGGCGGACGTGGTTGCGTGGCTCACACCACATGCGTTGTCGGTCGGTCTATTGACCGTATTTTGTCAGCATACGAGCGCATCCCTCACTATTCAGGAAAATGCTGATCCGAACGCCCGCCACGATCTGGAGACGTTCTTTCGGCGGCTCGTGGTCGAGGACCCGCATCTTTACGCTCACAATGAGGAGGGGCCGGACGACATGCCGGCCCACATCCGCAGCGCCTTGACCTGCGTTAACTTGTCGATCCCGATCCAGGGTGGGCGACTTGCTCTCGGCACCTGGCAAGGGATTTACCTGTTCGAGCACCGTAGTCAGCCCCAGCCACGCAACATCATCCTGCACGCGCTTGGGGACTAGATCGGCACCTTGCGCGATGGCCCCCCGCCGGTCATCGACCGGTAGATGGCCCACCCGCTTTCTTCGATTACGAAACCCCAGTCCTTGTTGCTTTGCGGGGCGGAGTCCGACGACGACGTGGACCGGCCGGTGCCGAATGGCAAGGAACGGGAGGAACGTGCGGATGAGATCGGAAAAGGAAAAAATGCTGGCCGGTGAGCCTTATGAAGCCTGGGATCCGCAACTCGTTCAGGACAGGCTGACAGCAAAAGCCCTGTGTCACGCCTTCAATGTCGCCGATCCGACAGACCCAAAACGGCGGATGGCGATCCTCGCTCAGATCCTAAATCTGCAGGGCCGAACGCATCTGGAACCGATGTTCTTCTGTGACTATGGCTACAACATTCACCTCGGCGTGAACTTCTACGCCAACCACAATCTGGTCATTCTCGACGGCAATCGGGTTGAGGTGGGCAACAATGTTATGTTCGGGCCGAACGTCCTGATTTCGGCAGCCACCCATCCAATCGATGCCATGGACCGACGGACAGTGGAGTTCGCATTGCCGATCCGGATCGGCAATGATGTCTGGCTGGGCGGCAACGTGGCGGTGATGCCCGGCGTCACGATCGGGGAGCGCACCGTGATTGGTGCCGGCAGCGTCGTCACTCGTGATGTTCCGCCAAATGTCGTGGCGGCCGGCAATCCATGCCGGGTGCTGCGCGAGTTTGGCAAGGAAGGCGAATGAAGCCTATCTCGACCGGAATAAATCGCGGTGGAAAGTACCATTACCGGCTGCGGTCCTTGCGCTGCTGAGGCCGTTGATCGGGATAGCGGTGAGTCGGTGCCGTACCGAAGCCTCACTTCTGTACATCTGCGGTTGGCGAAGGGCTGACGCTCGTGCATGCCGCGCATTATTGCTGGGGAGGGAGCCCTCTCTTCTGACGCCCTGCAAAATGGTTCAACGCTGACCAACCTGCGGCTATCATCCCGTGATCCACTAGGGCGTTGCTTACAACGTCGTTGAGTCCGCCAGCCAGGCTGACTTTCTCCGGCAAGGCGAACCTCAATTGATCCGACTTTGCCGCTACGGCCAAGAAGGAGGGCTCCTTGGGACAGCCAACTACGCGCATGACACCGCGGGCTGTTGTCGCAGCGACGATCGGCAACGTCCTCGAGTGGTACGATTTCACGGTCTATGGGTTCCTAGCCCCGATCATCGCGCAAACCTTCTTTCCATCCGATGATCCCTTCGCCTCTCTCTTGTCGGCGTTCGCCGTCCTTGCCGTCGGATATGCCGCACGTCCCATCGGCAGCGTGATCTTTGGCCATATAGGCGACCGCTTCGGTCGGAAGCCGGCCCTGATGATCTCTGTCGTTATCATGGGGATCGGATCGCTCCTGATCGCCCTGCTGCCGGGCCACGCGCAGATTGGGATCGCGGCTTCGATCCTGCTTGTGGTGATCCGCATCATCCAAGGCGTCTCGGTGGCGGGAGAATTGCCGGCGTCGGGCGTTTTGGTTGTGGAGGAGGCAGCCGACAGCAACCGTGGCCGTGCCGGCAGCTGGATTACCAGCGCCATGATGTTGGGTTGTATGCTGGGGTCCGGCGTTCCGGCCCTGGTCAGTTCGTTGCTGTCGACGGAACAAATGGCCGAGTGGGGGTGGCGTATCCCGTTTTTCGTTGGAACGGTCGTCGCGCTGTTTGGTACGATCCTTCGAATCCACTTGGCTGAGTCCTCGGCAATCCAACCGGAAGCCGATCGCGATCATTTTCCGATTCGCACGGCACTCAAGGATTATTGGCGTGTGATCATTAAGATGGTCATCCTCTTAATCCCGACCGCGATTATTTACTTTCTCATATTTGTTGTAGCGGCATCCTACCTAACCGAGCAAATGCACTTTTCGACGGCGCAGGCCCTCGATATTTCGACGATCAACCTCTTCGCCATTGCGGTGGTTGGGTTGATTATCGGCTACATATCCGACCGGGTCGGTCGCCGTCCCGTGCTTGCGTTTGGCGCCATCGGAACGTTGCTGTTCGCTTGGCCGCTCTGGAGCTTGATGCATCAGAGCGACCTGACGGTCGTGTTCCTGGGACAGCTCGGTTTCGCGGCTCTGAACGCAATCGGTTGGTCTCAGGCGATCACGGTATTGTCCGAGATGGTGCCAATCCGGGTTCGGTGCAGCGCAGTTGCGCTCGGCTATAACACGTGTATGGCCGTTTTCGGCGGCACCACCCCTTTTATCGCCACCTTTCTCATCCAGCGCAAGCATGATGACTTTGCTCCAGTCTACTACGTCATCGCGACGACGCTGCTCTCACTCGTCGTGATCGTACAATTACCGAAATTGATCGCGACGGCAAATCAATCGAGTGGATGACCAACTCCACGCCGGGTTGTCCGAAATGGGTCATGATTTGAGATGGCGCCTTGTAGCCACGACACGCTTCTTCGGATGAGCCACGGTCCGCACGAAAACATGCTCGGCCATGGTCAACGCGGGCGAGAATGCCGCGGCTCGCATTGCCTAGTGCTGCGCATTTGTCTGGACTTCGCCAAAGATTGCGGCATTCATCTGGTTCAACGCCTGAGCCCCGCGCACTAAGGAGCAAGAGCCGTGACCATGCCTCCTGATCGTGACATCGAAAAAAGCTATTCCACTGCCGAATTTGTCGCCAAGCTGCGCCGCCTCGCCGACTGTCTGGAGACCGGCAAGAACTTCGAGATTCAAGTGGCCGGCGAGCGGATCTACGTTCCGGATCGCGCCATCGTCAACATCGAGCACGAACGCGAAGGCGGGGAGCACGAGCTCGAGTTTCAGATCAAGTGGCGCGACTGAGGCCCCATTGCGTGCCAAAGAATACCCTTAGAGGGTGCTGGCAAAACCATAACAACGCTAGGATGGCGTTGCGGACCAAATCGGGCCATTGTGGCGCCATCGGACGCGCCGGCTTATTAGGGGGGGGTCGGCCCAACACAGACGGAGGAACGCCATGTCCGAGGAACCGATCGCCACAACAACCGTCCGTGAGGCCGTGGGCGTGTTCCATGATCGCGACTCGTTTCAGGGAGCCGTCGATGCCCTGCTGACGGGAGGCTTCGATCGATCCGCCTTGAGCCTGCTCGCCAGCCAGCGGGCCATTGAGGACAAGTTGGGCGGCGACTATGAGCGGGTCGCGGATCTGGAGGATGATCCTACTGTGCCAAAGACCGCCTTCGTTGGGCGGGATTCCCTGGTGGAAGCCAAGACAGGGGCCATCGGCGGCTTGGCCTACGTCGGTGCGCTGGCGGCTGTAGGCGCCGTCGTCGCGTCTGGCGGTTCGCTGGGCATGGCGATCGCGGCGGCGGTGGCTGCAGGCGGCGGCGGCGGTTTGCTTGGCACTCTTATCGCCCGCCATCTAGGCCGTGACTTGGCGCATTCCATGAGCAATCAGATGGAGCGGGGCGGTCTATTGCTCTGGGTCCGTGTTGTCGGCGACGACCAGGCGACTCGGGCCGAAGCGTTGCTGCGCCAGCACGGCGGTGAGGATGTCCACATCCACGACTTGACAGTGCCCGCGACGCCTGAGAAGGACCCCTTGGCCGGATTCGAGCCCGATCCGTTCCTGCCGCAAGCAAAGGTGTGATCGTTCGCTTGGCGGCTTTGGGTAGCGGCGTGTTACCGCACGGAGCCGCGGAAGCCGCCGCGCGACGCTCCACGCCCGGGTCCATAGCCGCGCGGCTGGACCTGCCCATGGGAGGGTGCGCGACCGGAGACGCCGCTCGGCAGATTGCCGGGCGGTTTGGTCGTTGGGGCTCCCGGTGGCGGAATTGTGGCGGGTCGCAGAGGCGTTTCACCCCGCACGGTCGACTCCAGAGGCTGCGGTTTTGCGTCTGAGGCGGCGGTGCTGGAGGCACTGGTTATCAAAAATAAGGAGACGGTCGCGGCAAACATGCCATTGGGCGCCGACATTGAGATCGCGCGTCGTTGTTTGGGTGTTTTCATAGACAACCTTTCGTTTGCTCGATCGAAGCTAGGAGCAGTACCGTGTTTATGACCCCATGGCTTGACGTGGTCATGCGCACCTCCATACATAGAGGGCTCCTTCGGCGACCCCGCCGGCGGGACTAGTGAAGGACAAGACAGGAACTCGCCATGCCAAAGGCTGTGACCGATGGAAACTTCGACGCCGACGTCCTTAAGTCGGACAAGCCCGTGCTTGTAGATTTTTGGGCCGAGTGGTGTGGGCCGTGTAAGCAGATCGCGCCAGCACTGGAAGCACTTCATGAAAAAATGGGTGACCAGCTGACCGTCGCCAAGCTCAACATCGATGAGAACCCCATGACGCCGTCCAAGTATGGGGTGCGGGGTATCCCGACCTTGATGCTGTTTAAGGAAGGGCAGGTGGCCGCTACCAAGATCGGGGCTCTGCCTCAAAACAAGCTGGTAGAATGGGTAGAATCCGTGCTCTGACGAGCATCAGACGTTAGTACTCGTCGGGTCCATTCTGTTTCAAAACTGCGCCAGCCAGATAGAGTGACCCGGCAACCAGCACACGTGGCGCCGGCGCGGATGCCTCGAACACATTTCTCAGTTTTGTAAGCGCGGTGGACACGCAGTCGGCCTCATAGCAGTCAACGCCTTCGGCCCGCGCGAGCGTGGCGAGCGCGGCTGGCGGCGAACCGCTTTCGGTCCCCGGGGTTGGCACGGTCACGCAGCGGCTGATGTGCTCGCGGAGTGCCGAAAGAAAGCCAGCCGCGTCCTTGCCGGCCATCATTCCCCAGATGAGATGCACGGGCCGGTCCCGGCACTTGACGGCCAGAAAGGCCGCCAACTCCCGGGCCGCCGCCGGGTTATGGCCGCCGTCTAGCCAAAGCTCCCAGCCGTGCGGCAGGCGATCAACCAGGCGCCCACGCTTCAGGTGCTGTAGTCGGCCGGGCCACGTCGCCATTTCGACGCCACGACGAATGGCTGTGGAGTCGATCCGTTCGCCCAAAAACGCTTCCGCCGCGGCGATTGCCGTACCAGCATTTTGGTACTGAAACATGCCGGACAAGGTTGGCGCCAGCGCCTTCAGGTCGAGACGCTCGCTGGTGTAACGAAAGCTCGAGGCGTCAGAATCGACGGAAATCCGCCACGCATCTCCGCCCATTCGGATCTGGGCGTCAAGCGCAAGCGCTTGGGTTCGGATCACTCGAGCCGCCTCGGGCGCCTGTCGGGCGACCACCGCGGTAACGCCGGCTTTCAGGATACCCGCCTTTTCGCCAGCAATCGCGGCGAGCGTGTCGCCTAGATAATCCTGATGATCCAGATCGACGGGCGTGATGACGGTCAGTGCCGGCCGGGTCAGCACATTGGTGGCGTCGAGCCGGCCACCGAGGCCGGTCTCCAACAGCACCGCGTCGGCCGGTTGGTTCGCAAAGGCAAGGAGCGCTGCGGCCGTCGTGATCTCGAACGCGGTGATCGGTTGGTCTTCGTTCGCGGCTTCGCATGTAGCCAGAGTAGCGGCTAACGTCGTCTCATCGATCGGGATGCCGGCGAGGACGATCCGTTCATGGAAGCGGATCAGATGAGGAGACGTGTAGACATGGCAGCGAAGGCCGTGGGCCGCAAGAATGGCGTTCAAAAACGCAATTACCGATCCTTTGCCGTTGGTTCCGGCCACATGAATGACCGGCGGCAGCACGGTGTGCGGATTGTTGAGCGCCGTTAGCAGCCGATGGATGCGGTCCAGCGAGAGGTCGATCCGCCGGGGGTGGAGCCGCAGCAGTCGATCAAGAAGCACCGAACTCTTCGTCGCATCGGCCCTGCCCGACGCTGATGGCATCGGCTCCCGGGTTGGACGAAAGCTCACTCTGGGCTGGGTGTGCGGCCGTCGCGGGCCGAAAGAAAATCGAGGCCCATAACCGTGGCCTCGGGCTGGATCAGTGCCACCACGTCGGCGGATGGGCGAGGCCGGCGGATCAGGCGAAGCAGCTGAGCGATGATCTGTGGTTGCTGAGCACGCTCGACGATCAGGTCCGCGTGCACGGCTGCTTGGTCGGGGCCGGGCTCGGCAATGACGAAATCGGCCAATGCCGCGAGCGTGGCCGTTACACTCCCAGTCGCGCCATTGGGCACCAAGGCCAGGCACGGCAGACCGACTTGACGCACGTCCTCGATCGCCACGGCGATCCGATGGATCTGGGCCGCAGCCAGCAATCCTTCCTGCATCCGAAGCCCACCAGTCGCCCACACAAGAATCAGAGAGGCTTCCTGGACCACCGCCAGCCGCGCCGCGGTTAACACGCCCTGTCCGACCGCAGTCCCGATAGTCCCGTCCAGAAATGCCGGGTCGACGGCGGCAATGACGGCCAACTCCTCGTCGATCCGGCCGTGGGCCACGGTGATGGCTTCTGCAACGCCTGTTTGCTCCTCAGCCTCGCGCAGCCGGTCCACATACCTGCGGGTGTCACGGAACTTGAGGGGATCGGCCTCCGGCGCTCGAAGCTCAACGACATGGCCAGACTCAACGGCGAGCAGCAGGTTCAGGCGTTCCATGACGGGCATGGGCCGGTGGTAACCGCAAGAACCGCAGACCCGATGGCAGGCCCGCCAAGCCTCGTCCTCATCGGTTCGACCACAGCGCTCGCAGGCCGGCTCGCGATCCTGGGTCTCGTCCGCCGAACCGGTGACGATTTCAAGCAAGCGTGGACCGACCAGGTCGCTGAGCCAAGTTGGCATGGTGGTGGGCCTAAGCTTTCATGCGCGTTGTGTCAGTTTGGCGCGTGCTCGGACCGGACGTCGTCGGTTTTGCGCACGGCTATGGCGATGCTCGCTGCGAAATCGAGGGCCTGCGCAACCACGCCATCGCCTTTGCCCGCAGCCATCCGCTCCACGAGGGCCGAGCCGACAACGGCTGCGTCGGCCACGCGGGCGACGGCGGCGGCCTGCTGTGGCTCCCGAATGCCGAAGCCGACGGCGACGGGCAGGTCCGTGACGGCGCGAATCCGAGACACCGCCGTGCGGATGGCGTCATCAGTCGCGGACCGCGTGCCGGTGATCCCCGTGATCGAGACAATGTACAAGAACCCTCGCGCCCTCGCCGCAATCGCCTGTAAGCGCGCTTCGCCGGTGGTGGGTGCGACGAGGCGCACAAGGTCGAGGCCAACCGCCATGGCCGGCTCCGCAAACTCCGCGTCTTCCTCCGGTGGCAAATCGACGATGATGGTACCGTCCACACCGGCTGCAACGGCATCGCGAGCAAAGCGTTCAGCACCATAGATATATATCGGATTGTAGTAACCCATCAGGATAATTGGGGTCGTGGTATCGCTGCGCCGAACGGTTGCGACCATTTCTAACGTCTTGGCGAGGGTCTGACCGGCATCAAGCGCCCGCTTGGAAGCGGCCTGAATCGCCGGGCCGTCGGCCATGGGGTCGCTGAACGGGACACCGATCTCGATCAAGTCGGCACCGGACCGAGCAAGCCCGTTGAGCACCGCCATTGACCGGTCGGCGTCAGGATCGCCGGCAGTTACAAACGGAATGAAGCCGCCCCGTGCCTCCCCACGAAGGGCCGCAAAGCGGCGCGCGATCCGGCCCTCCGAGGCGGCGATCATAAGCTCATTCCAAGGCGTTCGGCGGCCGTGAAGATATCCTTATCACCACGCCCGCAGACATTGACGACGATGAGGTGATCGCGAGGCAGGGTCGGCGCCAGCGATGTGACGTGGGCAAGAGCGTGGGCGGGTTCCAGGGCCGGGATGATGCCTTCCACGCGGGCACACATCTGAAAGGCCGCCATTGCTTCCTCGTCCGTGATACCCACGTACGCAACCCGGCCGCTGTCACGAAGCCAAGCGTGCTCGGGCCCAACGCCAGGATAGTCCAGCCCCGCGGAAATCGAGTGGCCCTCCTTGATCTGACCATCCGCCGTCTGCAGGAGATAGGTGCGGTTGCCATGGAGCACGCCGGGGCGACCGGCGGTCAGAGATGCGCAATGCTCTTCGGTATCCAGGCCATGGCCGGCCGCCTCTACCCCGATCATCCGCACCCCTGGATCGTTGAGGAAGGGGTGGAACAGTCCGATGGCGTTGGAGCCCCCGCCGATGCAGGCAACGAGCGTGTCCGGTAGCCGGCCTTCGGCCGCCAATATTTGCTCGCGCACCTCCCGGCCTATGACCGATTGGAACTCTCTCACCATGGTCGGGTAGGGGTGCGGGCCGGCGGCCGTGCCGATCAGGTAGTACGTGGTTTCCACGTTGGCGACCCAATCGCGCATGGCCTCATTCATGGCATCTTTCAAAGTGCCGTTGCCGCTGGTAACTGGGCGCACATTTGCGCCCAGTAGCTTCATACGAAAAACGTTAGGCGCTTGCCGATCGATGTCCGTGGCGCCCATGTAGACCTCACATTCGAGGCCGAACAGGGCACACACAGTTGCCGTCGCGACGCCGTGCTGGCCGGCACCGGTTTCTGCAATAATTCGGGTTTTACCCATGCGCCGGGCGAGTAGGATCTGTCCCAGCGTGTTGTTGATCTTGTGAGCACCGGTGTGGTTGAGTTCGTCGCGCTTGAAGTAGATGGAGGCACCGCCGAGCAGTTTGCTCAAACTATGCGCCGGATAGAGCGGACTCGGTCGGCCCACATAGGTGGCCAGATAAGCCTCGAACTCGTCCGTGAAGGCGGGATCGGCGGCGGCCTTCCGATACGCCTCCTCTAGCTCCAGGATCAAGGGCATAAGTGTTTCGGCTACATAGCGACCGCCATACACTCCGAAGTGACCCTGGTCGTCGGGTCCGCTGCGGTAGGAGTTCAGGCCGCTGGCCAGTGTGGCGTCAGTGTCCGGGAGGGCTGAGGCTGCGTCCGTCATGATCCGCAATCGATCTCGTGGTTAGGTTGATCCAGTTATAGAGATGGGGGCGCCAGCACCAAGCTGGAAAGCGTCATGTCAGTCGCTCGATCCGGTTCGCCGGCTACAACGTGCCGGCTTTCTGCAAAAAACGGGTGATTTTCGCGATGCTTTTGACACCAGGCGCCGTTTCCACACCGGAGGAGACGTCGACCTCCCGGGCGCCAGAGGCTGCCACGGCATCCGCCATAGTTTCCACGGTGAGACCGCCTGCCAGAAGCCAAGGTGTGCTCCAGTGGTGGTCGGCAATTAGGGCCGGGTCGAAGGACGCTGCGTTGCCACCCGGACGAGTGGCGTGTGGCGGCGGTCGGGCATCAAATAACAGCCGGTCCGCAACCCCATCATAGCGGGCGGAGGTCACGACATCGTCCGCCGTGCCGATGGCGAGGCCTTTCATGACGGGCCGGCCAAATCTGGCACGCATTTCCGCAATTCGCTCCGGCGATTCCTGTCCATGCGCCTGAATCAGGTCGGCACCGATCGCAACGATCCGGTCCAGAAGGTCATCATCTGCGTCCACGACGACACCCACCCGCGTAACGCCGGAGCCGGCACGAGCCATCAACCCCGCCGCCGTATCAATGGCGACAGCCCGTGGCGATGATGGAAAGAACACGAAACCGACATATCGAGTACCGGCCCGGACCGCCGCGTCCACGCTCTCTGGCGTTGAGAGGCCGCAAATCTTGACGCCGATGGCCATGGCTTTTCCGTCGAGCGTCAGCCGGCGGTTGCGGGGCTGACGTTGGCGATCTCGTCGGCAATTCGGTCCACTGCTGCAAGTGGATCGTTCGCACGCGTGATCGGGCGACCGATGACAAGAAGGTCCGCGCCAAGCGCGACGGCTTCGCCCGGCGCCAGAACGCGCTTGTGATCGTCGATGCCGGCCCAACTCGGCCTCACGCCAGGTACCATCAGCAAGAAGTCACTGCCGCAGGCCCCTCGCACGGCCATGATGTCGGCAACGGCGCAGATGGCGCCGTCCAGGCCGCAGGATTTCGCCAACGTTGCCAGCCGGGTGACATTGGACAGCACCGAGCCATCAAGCCCGATCATCTCTAGGTCGGCGTCGCCCAACGACGTCAACACCGTTACAGCGAGAACGCGAGGCCGATCCGGACCGCCTGCGACCGCAGCCTCGGCCGCAGCCCGAAGCATCGCCGCGCCGCCCAGTGCGTGGACGTTCACAAAGGCAGGACGCAGCGCCAGCGCTGCGGTCACCGCACCGGCGACCGTATTGGGGATATCGTGGAACTTGAGATCCAGAAAGATCGGCATGCCAACATCGGCGATGCGCCGGTAGCCGGCCGGGCCGTGGGCGGTGAAGATCTCTTTGCCGATCTTGACACCACCGACCCGTCCCGCAAGGCGGCGCGCAAGGGCAACAGCATCATCGAGTTCGACCGTATCAAGGGCGACGAATATGCGTTCAGCGGGTTCCATGGACCGCCACCGTCATCAAAGGAGCTCCGCTTAAGCCGCCGTTGCCGATGGCGGCGGCAGGGCAGCCTGTTTTTCGGCCTCCTCGAACTTCTCCACCCGACGCTTGAGGACGGCCACCTCACGACCAGCCGTTTCCAGCTGACGTGATTTTTCCCGCATGCGCCGGCGCGTCCGCCCAAAACCGAACCAGGCAACAATGGCGCCAAAAATGAATCCGAGCGCCACAGCTGCCAGGACAATAGCGAACAGTGGCAACTCGGCCCGCGCCAAGGGCCAGAAATCAACCGCGACATTGTGGGGATTATTAACGGTGAATGCGGTGCACACGACCGTCACGACGATCAGCAAGATCCAAAACACCGTGGCCAAGGTTTCCTCCGCCTAATACCCAGTTGTTGTTTGTCGCATCCGCCGGCAGCGGTGAGGAAAGGACGGGCGGGCCGACGGCAGATCTCACTCGTCAGTGTTCAATCGTTCGCGCAGCTGCTTGCCGGTTTTGAAGTAAGGAACATGCTTCGCGTCGACGTCCACAGATTCACCCGTCCGTGGGTTGCGCCCGACCCGAGCCTCCCGTTCCTTCACGGAAAAGGCGCCAAAGCCCCGCAATTCCACCCGGTCCCCGCGGGCGAGTGCGACGGTGATCTCCTCAAACACGGTGGTAACAATTCGCTCCACGTCGCGATGGTACAGATGGGGATTAGCCGCAGCGAGGCGGGCGATCAATTCGGACTTGGTCACCGGTTGCGTCTCCTCCCCCCCTCACGCACAGCACGCCGCTTCGGTCAACCGCCCAAAACCATGCCGACCCCCAACGTTAGCCTACGCTTAATTGCTAGGGTGCCAGACCGACACCACGCCGTCAAGTTGGTGTGCGCCCGAAAAGAATGCGTTTCCAAGAAGTTGCAATACGAATTCGGCCACGCTGCGGTGGTCGCGATCAAGCGCGCGCTCGCGCAACGGCAATCGGGGATCAATGTCCCGCTGTTCGGCAAGCCAGCTGCGCGCTTCCGTCTCACCTCCGATTGCGTCGATCAAGCCGAGTTCTTTGGCCTGGCGACCCGTGAAAACACGACCATCGGCGAACGTAGTGTTACCACTGAGTGCAGCGCTGCGGCGGTCAACGACCATTTCGACAAACATCGCGTAGATATCGTCGACCACGGCTTGAGTTGCGCGACGTGCCTCCTCGCTAAAAGGCTCCAGCGGGTTTGGCTGTGCCTTCAGCGGAGTGCTTTTGATCGCTTCCGGCTTCACGCCGATGCTGTCCAGCAGCGTTGTCACGTCCGTGGTTTGCAACAGCACGCCGATGGAACCGGTGATTGTGCTGGAGCGCGCGATGATGTGATCGCTGGCGATCGCGGCCATGTAGGCGGCCGATGTGGCCAAGCTCCGCATGACAGCCACCACCGGTTTGACCTCTGCCACGCTCCGAATCTGGCGAAAGAGCGCTTCGCCACCCACAGCAGTACCGCCGGGACTGTCGATCCGAACCAAGACAGCGCGAACGTCGTCATCCTCGGCGAGACGGCGGAACAGGAGTGCGCGATCGCGGTCGTCGATGATCACGCCTTCTACGCTGACCACGGCCACGTAGGGGCCAATCCGAAGGACCTGTCCGGGCCCATTGCTCTGGGCGAAAACGACGATCGCCCCTGCAATAAGAGACAGCACGGCGACGATCTGCCACACCACCAAGCGCCGCTTCAAACGGCGCCGGTCGACGACGATGTCCGCGCTTAGCGACATGATAGATGTCGATGGGGCGCAGTCGGCTTACGTAGCATCGCTGGCGGTCTCGTCTCCATCGTCCTCGGCGGCGTTGGCGGCAGCGCGCTGGGCGGCCTCCCGCTTTTCCTTTATGGCGGCACCGAGGATATCCCCGAGGCTGGCGCCGGAGTCCGTGGAGCCATATTCGGCAACGGCCTTCTTCTCCTCCTCGACCTCCAACGCCTTGACCGAGAGAAGAATACGCCGGCCGCTGCGATCGACCTGGACCACCTTGGCGTCGATCTTTTCTCCCGGCGCGAAGCGGTCCGCCCGCTGCTCGCCGCGGTCCCGAGACAATTCGTTGCGGCGGATAAAGCCGGGCACCCCGTCCATCAATTCTACATCGACACCACCATCAAGGACGCTGGTGACGGTGCATGTAACGATCTGACCCTTCTTAACATTTTCGGCGCCGCTTTCGAACGGATCATCGGCCAGTTGCTTAACGCCGAGGCTGATCCGTTCCTTGTCGATGTCCACGTCCAGAACCTTGGCGCGGACCATGTCACCTTTGTTGTAGTCGTTCAGCGCCTCTTCGCCGGCTTTTTCCCAGGCCAAGTCGGAAATGTGAACCATGCCGTCGATTTCGCCGGCAAAGCCGAGGAACAGGCCGAATTCGGTGATGTTCTTGACTTCGCCCTCCACCTCGGAGCCCACGGGGTGCGCCTCCAGGAAGCTCTCCCACGGGTTGGCCATGCATTGTTTAAGGCCGAGACTGATGCGGCGCTTGTCCGGATCCACGTCCAGGATAGCCACCTCGACTTCCTGGCTCGTGGAGACGATCTTGCCTGGATGGACGTTCTTTTTGGTCCAACTCATCTCCGAAACGTGGACGAGCCCTTCTACGCCGGGCTCCAACTCAACGAAGGCACCATAGTCCGTGATGTTGGTGACCCGCCCATTGAACTTGGCGCCTACGGGATACTTGATGTCGACGCCCGACCACGGGTCCTCCTCCAACTGCTTCATGCCGAGCGAGATCCGCTGCGTTTCGGCGTTAAAGCGGATCACCTGCACCTTCACGGTCTGACCGATGGTCAGGGCTTCAGACGGATGGTTGATGCGACGCCACGAAATGTCAGTGACATGGAGCAAACCATCGACGCCGCCGAGATCAATGAACGCGCCGTAGTCGGTGATGTTCTTGACCACACCTTCGAGAATTTGCCCTTCCTTCAAGTTGGCGATCAGCTTAGAGCGATCCTCGGCGCGGGTTTCTTCCAGAACCGCTCGCCGGGACACCACGATATTGTTGCGACTGCGGTCCATTTTTAGGATCTGGAAGGGCTGCGGTGTGTTCATGAGAGGGGTCACGTCGCGGACTGGTCGGATATCCACTTGACTCCCAGGCAGGAAGGCGACGGCGCCTGACAGATCAACGATGAATCCACCCTTGACCCGACCAAAAATGCTGCCGTTAACCCGTTCGCCGCCTTTGAAGGCTTGCTCCAGCTTTGTCCAGGCTTCCTCGCGGCGGGCCTTCTCGCGACTCAGCATGACGAGGCCATCTTTGTCCTCGTAACGCTCCACGAACACGTCCACGTTCTCGCCCGGCTGCAATTCGATGGGCTTGCCGGGTGGCGCAAACTCCTTCAGCGGGATGCGACCTTCCGACTTCAGACCAACGTCGATAACGGCCATGTCGCTGTCGATGCGGACCACAACACCTCGAACGACCTGCCCCTCGAAGCCCTCTCCGGCCCCTAGCGACTCGTCCAGAAGGGCGGCGAAGTCCTCATGGTGGGCATCGGGTGGGCCGTCCACCGGAATGGCTGGGGAGGACTCTGCGGATTGCTCGGTCGCACTTGTGATCATTGCAGCTTGCCTTAACACGTTAATCCAAATAGCGCGGTGCGGCCCAAACCGCTTCGTGAACCGGCGGGCCACGCCATCCGCACTGGTGTACTGTCGTCTTCGGCGCCGACCCGGTGACTCACGACGACCCAGATAGTCGCTCCAGCGCAGAAAGCCCCGGGCAGCGATCGCGAAGAATGCTAAGCGCAACCTGGAAGACCTGATCTGCATCAAGGTCGCTGGTGTCGACGACCGTGGCGTCATCGGCCGGACGAAGTGGCGCGACGCTGCGACCGGAGTCGCGCGCATCCCGAGCCCGCATCTCCCGCAAGACGTCGCTATCTATAACGTCCAGACCGCGCGCCTTCAACTCTTTCGCCCTTCTGTCGGCTCGGATTTTCGGACTGGCTGTGATGAACAGCTTCGCATCGGCATCGGGGCACACGACCGTGCCGATGTCTCGGCCGTCAAGAACCACGCCCTTTTGCCCGGGGGGAGGTTCGGCGGCGAAGGCGCGTTGTCGGCTCACCAGGATGTCGCGCACCGCCGGCATGGCGGCGACTTGCGATGCGGCGCCGGCGGTTGTGTCGAGGCGCAAGTCAGGATCGCTAAGGTCGGAAAACTCAAGCTGCTCCGCCGCGAACTCGGCATCTCTGGGGTCCGACGGATTGCCGGCCGCGCGAAGGACACGGATGCCGGTGGCGCGGTACATGAGGCCTGTATCCAGGTAGGCGAGGCCGAAATGGTCAGCAATCCGGCGCGCGAGCGTGCCTTTTCCCGATGCCGCGGGGCCGTCGATGGCGATGATGAAGCCGGGCATGGGTGTTCGAAACGAGGTCCCTGAGTGGAGCGTCAGGCTTGGCGGAACTCGGCGCCGAGGCCGGACATAAGAGCGACGAAATCGGGGAAACTTGTGGCAATGGCGCTGGGGTCGTCAATGGCGACCGGGGCGTCGGTAACCATACCGAGGACCAAAAACGCCATGGCGATGCGATGATCCATGTGGACCGCAACAGTGGCCCCACCGGCCGGAGGGCGACCTGTGCCATGAATGATCAGGCTGTCCGGACCTTCGTCGACCCGGACGCCACAGACGGAGAGCCCGGCGGCAATGGCCGACAGCCGGTCGCTTTCTTTAACCCGCAACTCGGCCAGTCCCGAGAGGTAGGTCGGCCCGTCGGCACAGGCGGCGGCGATGGCCAGGATCGGGATCTCATCAATCATCGTCGGGATGCGCTCAGGCGGCACGCTGACACCGACTAGGGAACTGGACGACGCAGTTAGATCGGCTTGGGGCTCGCCACCGACGTCGTGGTCGCCACCGGCTGACACCAGGGCTCCCATTTCAGCGAGCGTGGTCAGCAGGCCCGTTCGCAGCGGATTGGTGCCAACATGCTCCACGGTTACCGCCGACTGCGGCACGAGTAGGGCGGCCACCAACGGGAACGCCGCCGATGACGGGTCGGCAGGCACGGCCACGTCCGTGGCGGTTAACTCCGGCTGGCCTTGAACGGTGACGCGCCGGCCGCCGGAGGGCGTCGGCTCGACCGACACCGTGGCACCGAACCGGCCCAGCATCCGTTCCGTATGGTCGCGGGTGGGCTCGGATTCGACAACCGTAGTCTCGCCTGGTGCGGTGAGCCCCGCCAAAACGACGGCCGACTTGACCTGGGCTGACGCCATGGGTGTTTCGTAAACAATCGGGCCAAGGGTGCTCGCACCTGTCACGGCGAGCGGTAGGCGGCTGCCGGTGCGCGCCAGGAACGTGGCGCCCATTTGGCGAAGCGGTGCCAGCACCCGTTCCATAGGGCGACGACGTAAGGACGCATCACCCGTGAAAAATGTCGTGATGGCCTGCCCGGCAGCGACGCCGATCAGAAGTCGCGCTGCGGTGCCAGCATTGCCCATATCCAGCACAGAATCCGGTTCGTCGAGTCCGCCGAGACCCACACCGTGGACCGACCAAGCCTGCGAACCCGCTTCGGTTGACCGCGAGACGTGGGCACCGAAGGCTCGGGCGGCCGCAACCGTAGCCAGGACATCTTCGCTTTCAAGGAGGCCGTCGATCCGGGTTTCGCCAACGGAGAGCAGGCCGAACAGGACCGCGCGATGGGAAATCGACTTGTCGCCGGGAACGCGGATGCGGCCGGAGAGTGGGGGCGCAGCGTGGGAAACGAGGGCGGACATGGGGGGTCAACAGTCAACGTGTGTGTTTTGCTTTTGACAGCAGCGCACCATCATGGCAAGTGCGCTGACCACTAGTGAGCAACGACACGCAGGAGAGACATCTTGGCAAAGGCGGAATGGGGGACGAAGCGGACCTGTCAGAACTGTGGGGCCCGGTTTTATGATCTGCACCGCAGTCCGATCGTCTGCCCCATTTGCGCGACCGTTTTCGATCCCGAGCGCCAGCCCAAGCGGACACGGGGCGCGGCCTCGCGGCCTGAGCCGGAAATGGCGGTTGCGGCCGTGGCCCAGGCGGCGCCTGAGCTGGAGGAGGCGGAAGAGTTTGCGGACGTTGAGGACAGCGACGATGTGGCCGAGGGCGACGGCATTGATGAAATCGAGTCTGAGGACGATGATGTCATTGAGGACACTTCCGAACTGGGCGAGGACGACGACGACATCGGCGAGGTAATCGAACACATTGACGACGACGTCGCGGATAAATCCTAGG
>CAZUDB010000040.1:1968-33353 GCA_964619055.1 uncultured Rhodospirillaceae bacterium | reverse complement strand
AACCCCCGACCTACTGATTACAAATCAGCCGCTCTACCAACTGAGCTAAGCCGGCTGCCGTTAACGAGCTGCGACCGCCCGGCACTGGCACCAACTCTTTAGCCGAAAACGACCGCAACGAAAATATCCCACCGCCGTTCGTATCGCCGCCGGAAGTTGGCTGTGCCGTTGGCCTACGTTCGATAACGCTGCGGATGCTCGCCACCATCAAGCATTGTTCGACAAATCTAGCACCCGAGCATCGGACGTAGGGATGGTGAGTGTGACGGCAACGACGAGGGAGCACGCAATGGCCATTAGGCCTGCTGTTGTTTGGCTGCGACAGGATCTCCGCCTTTCGGACCAGCCCGCCTTTGCAGCCGCTATGGCTCAAGACCCCTACCAGCCGGTAGTCCCGATCTTTGTGTTAGACGATGAAACTCCCGGACCATGGATTATGGGCGGAGCGAGCCGTTGGTGGCTGCACCATAGCTTGCAAGCCCTGGAGCGGGCGATCCGAGACCGGGGCGGAAGCCTGGTGTTACGCCGCGGCGTCGCCATCGACGAGATTTTGGATGTGGCCACCGCGTGCGAAGCTCGCGCCGTTTTTTGGACTCGGCACCACGAGCCGTTCTGGCGCCGCGCGGAGGCTGCATTGGAGACGCGAGCCAATGCTGCCGGCATCGCCGCGCACGCGTGTTCCGCTTCGCTGTTGTTCGAGCCCGGCGAGATTACGAGCAAGTCCGGGGCCCCACTGAAGGTGTTTACGCCATTTTGGAAGGCTTGCTTGGCTTTGGCCGCGAGCCGAAACGGTTTGGGTGCGCCGTGCCCCGCTCCGATGCGAATTCCGGCTCCCGATGGGGAGGTGCGGAGTGACGATCTTGACGCCTGGGCTTTGCTGCCACGTAAGCCCAATTGGGCCTCGGGTCTTCGTGAGACCTGGACGCCCGGCGAGGAGGGCGCACGGTTGCGGCTGGAAGCGTTCTTGGATCACGATGTTGAACGCTACCGTGACCTTCGCAACCGGCCTGAACCCGCCGCCACCTCCCGCTTATCGCCACATTTGCATTTCGGCGAGGTGTCGCCGCGGCAGGTTTGGCACGCCACCCGTCATTGGTCACTAGCGGATCCACAACTGGATCTTGGTGCCGAAGCGTTCTTGCGGGAGATCGGATGGCGGGAGTTCATGGCCCACACCTTGGTTCTCGCTCCGGCCATGGCGGATGAGCCGCTGCAAGCCCGCTTTGCTGCGTTCCCCTGGCGAGATGACCCTGAAGGTTTGTCGGCGTGGCAGCGGGGGCTGACCGGATATCCCATCGTTGATGCCGGCATGCGGGAGCTGTGGCACACTGGCTGGATGCACAACCGGGTCCGTATGATCACGGCCTCGTTTCTGGTCAAGCATCTGCTGCAGCCGTGGCAGGCTGGCGAGACCTGGTTCTGGGACACGCTTGTGGATGCCGACTTGGCTAGCAACGCAGGTGGCTGGCAGTGGGTCGCTGGCTGCGGCACGGATGCCGCGCCCTACTTCCGAGTCTTCAACCCCGTCTTGCAAGGGGAGAAATTCGATCCTGACGGGGCCTATGTTCGTCGATGGGTGCCGCAGCTTTCCCAGCTTCCGAGCCGCTGGATCCATCAACCGTGGCAGGCACCGGGATTGGATTTGGAAGCTGCAGGTGTACGGTTCGGCACAACATACCCCAGGCCAATCGTCGACCACGCCTTCGCGCGCGCGCGCGCGTTGAAGGCATTCGAGATGGTTACAGCGGCCGCCTAAACGGCAGTGTTCTTCACTGCGCGGTCAGGTCGCAAAATCCTTTGCAAAAGCCTATTTTCACCCCCCTTCAGCCGCGCGATCTGCGCATGCCTTTCATGCGCAAACCCTAGCCCATATCCGTTTTACACGGGCTGCACTGGGCTATACCGTGCGGATGGTTCTCGTTATTGAGCAGCGCCCACTCAAAACGGAGCGCCAATGATTTGGTCGAGGCCTAGCCTCGTGCGGGCACGCCAGTGGTAGTAGCCGGATCAAGCCGTTGAAGCGGCGGTTTAGAGGAAAGCACCATGAGCGGATTTCCGTTGGCTCAGGCAGGTGAGGGCGAACGCGTCGACATCATTGGCATCGACGGCGGCCAGGGCAGCCATCGCAAACTTGCAGATCTCGGACTGGTTCTTGGTCAGAGCATTGAGGTGGTGTCTCGCCAGCCAGGTGGGCCGATGCTCGTCGCGGTCGGCGAAAGCAGGATTGCCTTAGGATTTGGCTTGGCGCTGAAGCTTACGGTGCTTCCAAGCGCCCAACAAAGGAGCGGGATGTGACGTTGTCGGAGTTGGTGGTGGGGGATAGCGCGGAGGTTGTGGGCTTTGCAGCAGGCACCAACGACTATCGCGCCCGTCTTTTGGCCATGGGGCTCACGCCTGGGACGAGATTTACGCTTAAGCGTTTGGCGCCGCTCGGTGATCCCGTGGAGATCGAGGTTCGCGGTTTTTTGCTGAGCCTTCGCAAAGCCGAAGCAGACGCTTTGCGAGTCAGGTGCGGTGATTAGTGCGCCGACCGTTTCTCGGACGATCTGAGAACCGGTCAATCGTGCAAGAGGGATGAGAAGCCACGTGCGGCTGGCGCTGATGGTCCGCATGCAGCGCGGTGCCAGGGAGGAGACTTCGCTTTGACCACAAACACCGTTGCTCTGGTCGGGAATCCAAACTGCGGAAAAACGACCGTATTCAACGACCTGACAGGCGCACAACAGCGGGTCGGCAACTGGCCTGGTGTCACCGTCGAAAAGAAGACCGGGCAGCTTGAGGGCCAAGGACTCTCAATCGAGGTGGTGGATCTCCCCGGTGTGTACTCGCTAAGCACGCCCGGCCGCGACAGCGCCGTTGATGAACGCATCTCGCAGGCCTTTCTGGCGTCCGAGGAGCTTGGCCTGATCGTCAACGTCGTCGATGCCTCAAATCTGGAGCGAAACCTCTACCTGACGACGCAGTTGCTAGAACTGCAGCGGCCGATGGTTGTCGCCCTGAACATGATGGATGTTGCCCGCGACCGGCAGCTCCGGATCGATATTGATGCCCTGGCGCGCCGGCTTGGATGTCCCATCGTGCCGGTCGTTGCGACCAAGAAGCAAGGCATTGAGGCCCTAAAAGCGGAGATTGCCGAGGCCATCAAGCGTCCGGCCATATCACGTGTTGAACTTCGCTATCCAAGCGCCGTCGAAGACGCCGTCGGCGAGCTCTCAACGCTCTTGGGAGCGGACACAAATACACGCTGGCTGGCCATTCGGTTGCTAGAGGGGGATGCCGGCGCGTTCGACCAGGCGCCATCGAACCTGGCCTCCACGATCAAGGACCTAACGTCGCGCATCGAGGAGAAGGCGGGTGAAGAGGCTGATATCCTCATTGCTGCCGGGCGTTATGCCTGGGTCCACGGCATTGTGGGCGAAGCATTGACACGGCTGCGCGATGTCGGCCGCACGATGTCCGATCGGATCGACCGTGTGGTTCTGAACCGCGCGCTCGGCATTCCGATCTTCATGGTCGTGATGTATGCCATGTTCATGTTCACAATTAACATTGGCGGCGCGTTTATCGACTTCTTCGATATCCTGTTCGGTACCGTGTTTGTTGATAGCTTTGGTGGTATCTTGGCGGGGCTCGGTAGTCCTGTATGGTTGACCACACTGCTTGCCAATGGCGTTGGCGGCGGGATCCAAACCGTTGCCACCTTTATCCCCGTGATTGCCTTTCTGTTCTTGTTTCTCTCATTTCTTGAAGATTCCGGTTACATGGCTCGAGCCGCCTTCGTTATGGATCGCTTCATGCGGTACGTGGGTCTACCGGGGAAGTCCTTTGTCCCCTTAATCGTTGGGTTCGGCTGCAACGTGCCGGCCATCATGGCGACGCGAACGTTGGAGAGCCAGCGCGACCGAACCATGACCATGATGATGGCGCCGTTCATGTCCTGCGGCGCGCGCCTGCCGGTGTATGCCTTGTTCGCCGCTGCGTTCTTTCCGGTCGGGGGCCAAAATCTGGTCTTCGGGCTCTATATTATCGGTATCGCTGTGGCCGTGCTGACGGGACTGGCACTCAAGAACACGCTTCTCAAGGGTGAGACCACACCCTTCATTATGGAGCTGCCGCCATACCATTTGCCGACAATCAAGAACGTACTGCTCCGTACTTGGGATCGTCTTAAGACGTTTCTGTGGAGGGCAGGCAAGGTCATTGTGGCGGTTGTCGTTGTCATCGCATTCTTGAATTCGTTTGGGTCGGACGGAACCTTTGGCAATGAGGATAGTGACAAGTCGGCGCTCGCCTCAATTGGCCGGGCCATGGTTCCAGCCTTCGAACCGATGGGCATTACCGAAGACAACTGGCCCGCGACCGTCGGGATTTTTACCGGCCTGCTCGCGAAAGAAGCGGTCGTAGGAACCTTGGACGCCCTCTATTCAGGTTTGGCGGAAAGTGATGCTGCTGCGTTGGCGAACACGGAGCCAACAACGGGGGCGGAGCCGGAAGAACCTGAGAGCTTCGATTTTTGGGCAGGCATCGAAGGCGCTTTTGCGACGATTCCCGCCAACCTTTTCGACGCTTTGGGGACGTTTTCGGATCCGCTTGGTCTGGATGTGGGCGATGTGAGTGAGCTAGGTACCGCCGCGGAGGAGCAGGAAGTGGCGATTGGGACCTACACGGCCATGGCCGCTCGCTTCGATGGTGCTGCGGGCGCGTTTGCCTACTTGCTCCTCGTGCTCCTGTACATGCCGTGTGTGGCAGCGATCGGAGCGATTTATCGCGAGACCAATCTGCGCTGGACTTTGTTCGTTTGTGGTTGGACCACGCTCGTCGGCTACGCTGGAGCCGTCTTATTCTATCAAGCCGCAACGTTCTCACGAAGCCCGACGGCCTCCGCATTCTGGATTACGGGCATGCTCATGTTGCTAGCGGCCGCTGTTGCGGCCATGCGATACTTCGGGCGGCGAGAAACACTGCCGCGGGCCGTGATTGTGCCCGGTACATGAGCTTGACACTGGCGACTGCGGAGATGCAACGGTGCTGATGGATCTGAAGGGCTACCTGACAGAACGGCGGTGCGCGTCTTTGAGCGAGATTGCCCGCCACTTTGCAGCCGACCCAGATGCTGTACGTCCCATGCTTGAGCTCTGGGTCCGCAAGGGTAAGGTTCACCGCGTGGATGGGCAAAGGTGCGGTGGCTGTACGGTCTGCCCTGGGGCCGACTTCGAGATCTACGAGTGGGCCGACAAAGCCGGGTCCGAGCGGCCGCCAACCACCATAACACCGTCCTCCTGTTCTTACCTTCCCTGATCAGAACGATTTAAGTGCTCACGAACAAATTCGGCCAGTACATGTCGCTGAGTGTGATGTAGTTCACATTCGGAGCCGGGCTCCCGACATAAGGTGCTTTAAAAGCCCCAATGACTGGATGGATATCCGTCCAGCGATGCGATCGAGAGGACAGGAGGGTGTGATGAAAGGTGGACACGACCACCTCAACCGGGTTTCTGCCCGCCACCCCAGACTATTGACCGTTCGGGTCGGAGTTGACCCAGTCGCACGGTGCGACCGAGCCCGTGAACTCCGGAACGTACGATCTTGGCGTCCGCGTGCTGAAGGCTTGGCAACTCTCGGCATCACGGCGATGCCGAGGTCCTAGCCGGCGTAGCCCGTGTCGCAAGGACGACGGATCAAACGGGGGGCGGGTCAGTGTGCCGCTGACCGCAGGAGTACGGGAGCTTGCGGGCTCCCGTACTCTCTTAACGGTTCTCCCTCGCAGCCATTCGCAACTGATCGATAGCGCAACGGATCTCAGCGGCCTGTCGGGTCGGTCGCTACTGTCCGCGTGCGATCTCGGCTGATTTTTCTCCCTACTTCACGTTGTATATAGGCGCGTTGGTGCTCGCCCCAATGGCGATCGGCTTCGGATTGGTTACAACAAAGTAGGAGAGCGGAATCGCAATTCCACCTGTCGGTTCAGCCGGTTCGATTTTTAAAGCGATCAGATATGGTGCTCGTCGCAGCCGGTTTCGGACGAGGCCTGGCGAAGAGGGGTCAGACGTGGACCGAACATCGGTATTGGAGCTCAAATCAGCGGTGCTTACCAAGCATTACCGCGAGAACCTTGGTGCTGACCCCAAAATTCGCAGCCAAGGACTGACGATTGAAAGGCGGCCGGAACGGCGGATAGCCGTTGGCTATTCTGTTGCAGGGCAGCGCCGTCGCGGCATGCGATCCTATCGGCTGGAGGTGCGGGTGCAGCGGCGAACGGGTGTTGCCGCGCGCGAGGCGGAACGCCTCCAGGAGCGGTACGGCGACGACGTCCGTGTGCGGATTCTGCATCGCGTCGCCATGCCGGGCCGCTTCGCGGCCTTTCGTCCCTTTCTTGATGGCGATGGTAGCCCGATGGCGGAGGGTTTTCTCCAAACCGTCTCCGTCGCCGCCTTGCCGCAGGCATCCAGCCAACAGCTACCGGCGGTGCGCCCGCTCAGCATCGGGCTGTCCGTGGGGCGTAAGGACAGCGGGCCGGGCACGTTGGGTGCCTTTGTCGCCACGGAGGACGGCGACGCGATCCTCTCCAACAGTCACGTCCTTGCGCTGTCCGGAAATGGCCGGCGCGGCGATCGGATCTATCAGCCCGGCCGCGGCGACACCCAAATCCTGCAGAGCCAGCACGATATCGGCTCTCTCGTCGATTTTTCGGTTCTTGCCGACGCGGGCTCAAACCTTGTGGACTATGCCATCGCCCGGTTGGACGGCGTCGAACATGCCGGCAACATCGTGCCCGTTGCCGCCAACGTGCCGCCGGAGCTGATCGGTCTGCCGTTCACGGGCGTCGTTGCACCCGAGCAGCTGGGACCGGAGCCCATGGTCGCCAAAATCGGGCGTACGACGGGCTACGTCTTGGGCAAGCTTACCGCCGTTTCCCTGGATGATGTTCCGGTGTTTGTCCCCGGGATCGGCAACGTTCGATTTGATGATGTTCTTGAGGTCACCTGGTTTGGCACCCGGTTCCCGTTTTCCTTGGGGGGTGACTCCGGCAGCGTGGTGTTTGCTCCTGCCTGCCGCTCGGCGATTGGCCTGCATTTCGCGGGCGGAATCCTGGACATGAATGGCAAGGAGCTGGGGCTCAGCTATGCCTGTAATCTTGGCACGGTGCTCAAAGCAGCACGCGCGTGTCTGATCGGCTAACCGTTACGCGAGGGACGACGTAGGTTGGGGGACATCAAGCAGTTGTTGCGTGCGCGATTGCGGGACCGGCCGGGCTATCGCGGACTTGCCGCTTGCTGGGACGGGGCCGGCAAGGCGTGCCTCCGGATTGACATCGATGCCGAGGTGGACTCGGAAACATTTTCTGATCTTCCCCGGACCATCGGAGGTGTCCCGCTGCGCATTCGCCGGATCAGCGGATTCGCAACGCTGGAACCCGGGGCGTGCGCTGCCTGCAAACTGGTCGGCGCACGCGACGGCTGCACGTCAGGCCGCCCGTCGGGAAGTTAGCCAGCGTAAGGCAAAGCTGCGCGGTTCGTCCACGCCGGTCAGGAGATAGCGGAGCGTGTAGGGGTTGTTCAGGTTGGCGTCGAGCAGGCGACGGCTGAACGGGCGGCCGCACAGCAAGATCTCATCGCCGCAGGCCAACTGCCGATCGGAATTCGGCATCACAACCGTCTCCCCGCCCGACCGGATCACTAGGGCCACCACTGGCAGGCTTTCCGATCGATCGTGGGCGCTGCGCAGGATGTCCTTCAGACACGGGCGCTCGCCAGCCTGGATGCCATCGATGACGGCTGCCGAGGCCGCAGGACTGATCTCAACAGTCCAGATCTCCGGCGTCGCATCGCCGCCCACCGTCGCAATTAGGGTCCGGACCGTTTCCGCGAGGAGACTGTTGCGGTGGTTGGTTGGCGCATCGCGCATGGTTTCGAAGAAAACGCGCAATAGCGGAGCGATCAGCAGAAACAGAATGCGCCGCGCGCTGACCAGGTTGGGCTGCATGATCAGGTCGGCCTGTGCGGCCGAGAAAAGGATCTCGTTGCGATGACGGTTCTGGCGGACGAGGACGAAGATGTGCGGATTGAGAGCCCGTGCATTTAGGGCAATGCCGAGATTTTCCGTGTCATGTCGAGTACAAACGACGATGCCGGCGGCATCGCCGATACCGGCATCGATGAGAGTGCGCTGATTGATCCGGGCGACGATGAAGTTATCGGATATGGCGGTGGCTTCGTCCATCCGCGGATCGATGACGACGGTGTTGACGCCAACGCTGTCTAGACCCTCTTTCACCGCCCGGCCCATGCGCCCATAGCCGCACACAATCCACGTTCCGCCCGGCACGTCCGCATACATGGCCAGATTGGCTCCCGGCGAGCCGACCAGCCACTGGTAGAGCATGTGGATCGCCGGAGCATGGATGGTTCCGGCTAAATAGCGTCCAAACGTTTGAAACGGATCAATGATGTGGAGATCTCCGCCCAACGTGGCCAGGGTTTCTTCGTAGATATCTTCGGTAAGCTGCGTAACCACCTTGATTTTGGGATGGAGCAGGCGGGCCGCGATCGCAATCTTCGCGTTGACCTCCTCATCGCTGGTTAGGGCCACTACGGCGAGGCAGTTGGGCGCGAGCAGGCCGGCTTCGATCAGGCGGTCTGGGACGCGTGCGTCGGCGACTAATGCGGGAGTCGCCACATTATAGTCTCGCACATAAAGCGCGTTGATCCGGTCTTCGTCATTGTCGAGAATGACGATCGCGATCCCAGCATCGGAAAGGCCGCGCGTTAACAAGCTGCCACGATTGCCAAAGCCGCAGACGATGACAAACGGTTCCTGCAATCGTGCAACGGATTTGGAGAAGCGCCGCTCCTCCAGTGCCCGTTGGAAGCTGGGGTTCTGCACCAAACGAATGATAGCGCTGATGGCATAAAGCCAAGCCACCACGCCCGCAAAAAGGCAGATGATCGCCCACATTCGCTGCGCATTGCTAAACGCATATGGGATCTCACCGAAGCCGGTCGTCGTCACCGTGTAGGTCAAGAAATAGAATGCGTGGAAAAAGCCCAATGGCTCCGGGTGGTTCTCGGGGCCCGGGATGATGACCCAGCCGATCATCGAGGCGCCATACACCGCTACCAACACGAACAACGGTCGGCGCATGAAGCGCAGCATCAGGTATTGCGCGCGTTTGCCGCTGTCCCGCCCAGCATCCCGCGGCGTCGGAAGCGCTGTCATCGGCGCAACATCACTGTTTCGGCAACGAACACCGTGACCGAAACCACGTTGGCCACGAGCGCCCCCATCGACAGCGAGACGATGGTCACCATGTCGTCACCCGTTAGGCCGGCCTCGGACACATGCAGGGAGTGTGCCCATACCACGGAGGCCGCGATGAGCTGCAGGTCAGCGACCAGGCTGGAGGCGAGTAGCAAAGCGCCGATTTGCGTTCGATCGCCAAGCTTCAGAATGGTCGCGACAATATTGACAAGCACAACAAAGAAAAACTCGACGCTGTGATGGTGGGTCGGATTGTCGATATCGCCAACCACGAAGCCGACATTTAGCGTGAGCGCGAGAATGAGGAAAAACCCAAAGACGACTTTCTCGAAGTTCATGATCAGATCCCGAAACACGGCAAGAACCGTTGGCGGCACCGGGTGTGCGCGCTAGGTCGAGTGTGTGCTACCACGATCGGAACAGATCCGCACCGTGTGAATGAAACGCCGACGCATAGATAGCGGGACCCGCATCGCGAGGCGTCGGCTTGCCAAGATCGCGAGCTTGTGCTTAGGGTCGCGGCCTGTCAGCGGGCTGTCTGCGCGGAACGTGTCGAGGCAGATCGCTGAGCGCCGCGGACAATTAACATCGGATGATGGGGAGAACGAGGGTCATGACAAAAATCAAGGTCAAAAACCCGATCGTCGAAATCGACGGGGATGAAATGACTCGCATCATTTGGGAGTTCATTAAAGAAAAACTTATTCTCCCGTACTTGGACGTTGATCTCAAGTACTATGATTTATCAATACAAAGTCGTGACGCGACCGATGATCAAGTAACAATAGATTGTGCTAACGCGGTGAAAGAGTGTGGTGTCGGTGTTAAGTGTGCAACAATCACGCCTGATGAAGACCGCGTAGAAGAGTTTGGTTTGAAAAAGATGTGGCGGTCACCGAATGGAACCATTCGAAACATTCTTGGTGGTACGGTATTTCGCCAGCCAATCATTTGTAATAACGTGCCGCGCTTGGTGCCGGGCTGGACACGGCCGATCGTGATTGGCCGCCACGCATTTGGTGATCAGTACCGCGCCACGGACTTTGTGGTTCCGGGTGCCGGTACGTTAACCATAAAATTTCAGCCCGCGGACGGGTCGCCCGCCATCGAGCATGAAGTGTTCCAGTTCCCCGGCGGGGGCGTGACCATGGCCATGTACAACCTGGACGATTCAATCCGCGGCTTTGCACGAGCCTGCATGAATTATGCGCTGAATCTCGGATGGCCGCTCTACTTGTCCACGAAGAATACGATCATGAAAGCCTATGACGGGCGCTTCAAGGACCTATTCCAGGACGTTTTTGATGCCGAGTTTCGGGATCAGTTCGACGCGAAAGGCATTACCTACGAGCACCGGTTGATCGACGACATGGTTGCTGCAGCTTTGAAATGGGACGGCGGCTTTGTGTGGGCTTGTAAGAATTATGACGGCGACGTGCAGTCCGATACGGTTGCGCAAGGTTTTGGCTCGCTCGGCCTGATGACGTCTGTGTTGATGACGCCTGACGGGAAAACCGTTGAGGCAGAGGCGGCGCACGGGACCGTCACACGCCATTACCGTATGCACCAGCAAGGCAAGGAAACTTCCACCAATCCGATCGCGTCGATTTTTGCGTGGACCCGAGGGCTGCATTATCGCGGTCTCTTTGATGAGACGCCCGATGTGGTCCGCTTTGCCGACAACCTGGAGGCTGTCTGCATCGAAACGGTCGAAAGCGGTCATATGACCAAGGACTTGGCAATCCTGATCGGCCCGGACCAAGCATGGATGACAACACAGCAGTTCCTGCAGAAACTCGACGAGAACTTGACGACCCGCATGGCCGCTTGATCGTCTAACGATCCCGTTGTCATTGTTCCCCGGCCTTTGGAACCTTGACGAATCGTGTTGGGCTCTCTACAAGCCGTGCGCTGCGGTACCTTTTCCACGAAGGCGCCGGTTTGGCTCCATGGCGTCTACTGGATGTGACCCGGGCGCGGCAGCACGAGCAAGCAACTCGGTTGTAAGGATGATTATGGATGGCAAGGCGTTGCGGCCTGACCGGTAAAGGTGTTTTGACTGGCAACAACGTCAGCCACGCCCACAACAAGACCCGTCGGCGGTTTCTGCCCAACCTGCAGCAAGCGTCCGTCTACAGCGATGCCTTGCGGCGGATGGTGCGGTTGCGCATTTCCACGCAAGGATTGCGCTCCGTGGAGCACAACGGCGGGATCGACGCCTATCTGCTTTCGCTGCGGAAATCTCAGCTTACACCGGAGATGTACCGGCTTCGCCGCCAGATTGAGCGTGCGCGCGGACCGGCCGAAAGCACCGCTTCCTAGGACCTCACCGACGCCGTCTTCGCGGCGCTGCGCTCAGCGGACGGAAACGGTTGGGGGCAGGGCCGTTTCGTCCATGGTGAGTGCGCGACGAGGAAGACGAGGCAAAATCGCCACGTCGGCGGCCGTTAGCACGGCCTCGCCGCGTTCGACCGCAGCCAGGGCGTCCAATCGGACCAGGGCCAAAGCGATGCCGTCCACGCCGGAGCGAAGGGTGCCCACCTCCTTCTCACCCATCATGATCGCTGTCCCCGACGCCGGCAGAGGACGATCCGCGTCGACGATTGTCAGGCGTTTCTTGACGAGCCCACGGTACCGCGTTCGCGCTGTCAGCTCCTGGCCCATCCAACAGCCCTTATCCCAAGCGATCCCACCCCAATCGTCGAAGCCGTTTTCGAGCAAGATGGCTTTTTCGATCGCGAGATCACGGCTGCCATCGGGAAGGCCGAGTGCGATGCGGCCGTGTTCCCATCCGGATCGGTCGGCCATCTCGAAGCCCTCGGCCTGGAGGTGTTCCGAGAGCGCGTGCCGAGGGGACACAACTCGAGCGCCAATGGACTCGGTTCTCGGGTCGGCAAAGGCAACACCATCATTCCAAGGCGCCGCGATGCCGCGCTCGGATAATCCGAGTGTCGACAGCGCGTCCGAGCCCCAAACCGCGGCCACGGCCAAGTCGGCCCGCCGGTCGGTGATCGTCACATCGGCGCGCAGGCGGTACATGGACAGCTTGCGAATCAGGTCGGTCAGACGCGCGTCCTCGCCGTCCAGCACCAGGGCACCGTTATGGTCGACCACAAAGAAGTCGAACAGGTACTTTCCTTGTGGCGTCAGCAGCGCCGCCCATTGGGCCCGCGTCGTTGACACCTGGTTCATGTCGTTGGAGACCAATCCCTGCAGGAACGTGCGGGCGTCCGGGCCGGCGATGGATAGGACGCCGCGGTCTTCGAGCAGGCAGGCATATCGGTTAGGCATTCCTATTGGCCCTTTAGACGGATCACTGATGATGCCGCTTGAGTTGGTGACAGGTCAGGATCGCTGCAATCCGTCGCTGGGCGTCCCAGTCATAAACGATGATTCGATCAATAGCCTTTTTGGATGGTTGAGCCCTCCGAACGACCAAGTGGGGCGCCAGCGCCGGACGCTTGCCCGATGAAGCTTCTGTTCGTAACGGCCACCCGAGTTGGCGATGCTGTGTTGTCGACCGGCTTGCTCCAGCATCTCATCACCGAAGGGCCGGAAATGCGTGTCACGATCGCCTGCGGTGCGCCGGCGGCTCCGCTGTTCACGGCTGTGCCTGGTCTTGATCGGATTGTCGTCTTGGAGAAGCAGCCCTTGTCACTCCATTGGCTGCGATTTTGGGCGGCCACGGCGGGCCATTCCTGGGATACGCTCGTGGACTTGCGTGGCGCGCCGATCACCCGATGCTTGTGGGCCCGGCGCCAATTGCACAAAGGCAGCCCAGACAACGGTGTGCACCGCGTGGTCAGTCTCGGCCGGCTCCTCGGCGTGGAAGTCCCCCCCCCATCACCGCGTCTTTGGCTCGCTGATCGCAACCGGGAGCGTGCCAACGCTGCCATACCAGACGGCCCGCCTGTTCTAGCCATTGGGCCAACGGCCAATTGGCATGCCAAGACCTGGCCAGCGGACCGCTTCGCCGCCCTGATCAAGCGGTTGACCGGAGCGGGCGGTATTCTTCCCGGTGCGCGTGTCGCCTTGTTCGGGCATGCCAGCGAGCGCGAGGCCGTAGCGCCACTTCTGGCGGTTCTGCCTGCCAGCCGCTGCATCGATTTGATCGGACGCCTCGACCTGCTCGATGTGGCCGCTTGTTTGCAGCGCGCGACCCTGTACGTGGGCAACGACTCCGGGTTGATGCACATGGCGGCGGCCGTTGGCGTGCCGACACTCGGCTTGTTCGGCCCCAGTCGCGATGACCTCTATGCACCGTGGGGGCCGCTGTGCGCTGCGGTTCGGACGCCGGCCAGCTATGCTGACTTGGTGGGGCCGGGGTATGACCCCCAGGCGCCAGGACTTTTGATGGACGGCTTGGACGTGGATCGCGTTGAGGCCGCAGCCGTCGCGTTGTGGACCCGGGTCGCAAACGAAAGGGTGACGGCATGACCGCCGCATCACTGCGAGACCACCCGCGGCTTTCGGCTCTGGTCGTTGCACACAACGAGGAAGCGCGTTTGCCGGGTTGTCTGGAAAGCCTGCAGTTTGCCGATGAGCTCGTTGTGGTACTGGACCGGTGCAGCGATGGCTCATCCGCGGTGGCGCACGCTTATGGAGCGCGTCTGCTCGACGGAGCTTGGGAGTTGGAGGGCGACCGCCGCAACGCCGGGATCGAGACATGCCACGGCGATTGGGTGCTGGAGGTCGATGCCGACGAGCGGGTGCCGGCCGAGCTTGCCGCCGAGATTATGGCACAGATCACGGCCAGCCCAGCCGACTGGCATGAAATTCCGGTCGATAACTATGTCGGCGATAGATTGATCCGCTGGGGGTGGGGCGGCTCATTCGGGACCACGGCCGTGCCCCGGTTATTTCGTGCCGGCACCAAGGTATGGGGGCAACAACGGGTCCATCCATCATTGACTTGGACCGGTGACAAAGGTGCGCGTCTACACCACGCCTTAATCCACCATGTCGACCGCGACATCTCCGATATGCTGCGCCGGCTGGATCGTTACTCTAGCGCGAAGGCATGTGATCTACGCGCGTCGGGCAACATGGGCACCCTGGCCGGAAACGTGCGGCGGCTGTTTTCCCGTTTCATCAAGTGCTACATCGGTCGCAGGGGCTACCGTGAAGGGGGATGGGGGGTGTTGCTCGCTGTTTGCGCCGGATTGTATCCGTTGCTGTCTTACCTTAAGGCAACGCTGGAAACCGATGATGCGGGGGCGGGCCCATCGCGATAACCTCGATCCGCGTAATGCAAGTTATGGCCGGCGCCGCGTATGGCGGAGCCGAGGCGTTCTTCGCGCGCTTGGTGCCGTCCTTGCAGCAGGCCGGCGTCTTTCAGCATGCCGTGATCCGTCGCCATTCCGAACGGGCGGCGGCGCTCGAAGCCGCCGGCGTTCCCACGACGCAACTCCGATTCGGTGGTCCGCTCGATTTGCCTACTCGCTGGAAACTGCGGCACGCCATCAAGTCGTTTCGCCCCGACATCTTGGTCAGTTGGATGAATCGTGCGACAGCGGCCTGCCCGCGCGGCTCCTTCGTCCACGTCGGTCGGCTCGGCGGTTACTACGATCCAAAGTATTACAGTGCGTGCGATCACCTGATCGCCAACACAATCGATCTGGTCGGGTATCTCGTGGGCGCCGGCTTTTCTCGCGACCGCGTCCACTACGTCCCGAACTTCGTGCCGGCTCCGGCCAAACCGGAAGACGATCAGCGTGCGGTGGTGAGGGCCTCGCTCCAGACGCCGCTTGAGGCTCCCGTGGTGGTGGCCCTTGGCCGGCTTCACCGCAACAAGGCCTTCGATGTGCTGCTGAAAGCGATGGCAGACCTGCCGGACGTTTACTTGTGGTTGGCCGGGGCCGGTCCCGAGGCGGATGCTCTTATGGCCCTGGCCGTCGAACTCGGCATAACACCGCGGATCTCATTCCTGGGGTGGCGGGACGACCCCTCTGGCATTTTGGGCGCCGCCGACGTTTTCGTTTGCCCATCGCGTCACGAGCCGCTCGGCAACGTTGTGTTGGAGGCCTGGGCCCATGGCGTGCCCGCGGTTGCTGCCGCAAGCCAGGGGCCCCGGCAGCTCATTCGCGATGGCGAGACTGGGCTCCTGGTTGCCGTTGATGATTGGATCTCCTTGGCCGCCGCCATTCGCCGCCTTATCAACGATGCTACGTTGGCCAACGAGCTTGCCGTATCCGGGCACCAAGTGTGGGAGCGAGACTTTAGCGAACCAGCGGTGGTCGGGCAGTGGCTCGCTTTCCTTCGCACAATTGCCGATCCATCCGGTTCGGGTGGTTCGGCCGGCAAACCGGACGGTACCGTTTCATGTGCGGCATAGCTGGCGTCATGGATCGCCATGGCCGCCCGCCCACGCCGGGCTTGCTGGAAAAGCTGGCCGATGCCCTTGGCCATCGCGGTCCCGACGGTCGACGATGGACGGTGTCTGGTGGACTGGGCTTGGTCCACACCCGACTGGCGATCGTTGACCTTGAAACAGGTGATCAGCCGCTGTTTGCCAACCTGGATCTGGCAAGCGCGCCTGTCGAGCGGGGGCAGGATGCTATTCGCAGCGGTGGGAACGGTCAGGTTCCGACCTACGAGAGTTGGCTTGCTCTGATCGCCAACGGTGAAATCTACAACGACCCATTGGTGCGGTCCCAGGTTGGCGAGCATCGCTTTGTGACGCGCTCGGATTGTGAAACGCCTTTGATCCTCTATGAGGATCACGGCCTCGGCTTTGCAGATCACCTGCGCGGAATGTATGCTCTTGCAATCCACGACCCCCGGCCCGGAGCGGAGCCGATCCGAACCGGAAATGACACGGGCCGCCTGGTCCTTAGTCGCGATCCCTTCGGTATTAAGCCGCTCTATTACTTGGAGACCGATGAGGGGTTTGCGTTTGCATCTGAACCTCAGGCCCTGTTCAAAGCCGGCCTAGCGTCACCCGTACTGCGACGCCCGGCTCGGGACGAGTTGCTCCAGCTCCAATTCACGACGGGGCGGGCCTCCATTTTCGCAGGCGTCAGTCGGGTGTTGCCCGGTGAGACGATCGTCGTTGAGCGCGGTCGGATCAGCGAGATGCGAACGCGCCCGGCCTTGCCCGACGGTGCCCCACTTGTGCTGGACGAGGAGAAGGCGCTGGAGCGCTTGGACGCTATCCTGATGGACAGCGTCACCGTCCACAGCCGCGCCGACGTGCCCTATGGTCTTTTCCTTTCCGGTGGTATCGACTCGGCCGCCATCCTGGCCGCCATGGCACGCTTGAGCCAGGACCCGGTCGTTGCCTTCACGGCCGGCTTTCCCGACGGTCCCGTTCACGATGAGCGGGCCGACGCCCGGGCGATGGCGAGCGCTGTAGGTGCTGAGCATGTCGAGGTAGAGTTCAGAGCCGAAGATTTCTGGACATTGCTGCCCAAGGTCGCGAATTGCCTTGATGATCCCGTCGCTGACTATGCGACGTTGCCCGCGTTTCGGTTGGCGAACGTAGCGCGCCAAGCGGACATCAAGGTTGTGCTCACGGGCGAAGGCGGTGACGAGCTGTTCGGCGGGTATGGCCGCTACCGTCGTTGTGTGCGGTCGCCGTTGCTGGGCGGTCGACCGATGCGACACCGCGGTGTCTTCGACGGCCTTGACGTATTGGTGGACGGAAGCGGCTGGCGCGATGGCATCGCCCGTTCGGAATCCGCGGCGGCGCAGAGCAGTCGGACTCGTCTTCAGGTCGCCCAGGCCGTAGACGTGGCCGATTGGCTTCCCAATGACCTGCTCAGCAAGCTGGACCGATGCCTGATGGCGCAGGGCGTCGAGGGTCGCGTGCCGTTTCTCGATCCAAGTGTAGCGAGCTTCGTGTTCTTGCTGCCGGATCGTCTCAAGATCAGCGGCGGGCTTGGAAAGTCCCTCCTGCGGCGTTGGCTGGCCGACGCTTTGCCAGCGTCGCGCCCGTTTGCGGCCAAAAAGGGGTTCACGGTTCCGGTGGCGTACTGGATGGCGAGCCGTGCGAGCGATTTGGGTCGCCTGGTTGCCCGCCAGCCCGGCGTAGCGGCGGCCTGTCACCCAGGGCGTGTGGAGGCGCTGTTCGCCTCGGTAACATCCCGGCCCCGAGTGGACCAGGCCGCCTGGATTCTGTTGTTTTATGCGCTATGGCATCAATGCCATATCGTTGGCCACTCCCCCGACGGAGATGTCTTTGAAACCCTTTCGGCTTGATAGCGGCCCCAGAACCGCAGCCGGCACCCGCACCGCGGCCCAGCGTGGCGAGCCCCTGTAAGGTCTCCAGGTTATGGAATCCTTCCCTGCCAGCGACGGTCAGCCAATCCATGTAGCGGTTTCCGGCATCGGACCACCCATCGTGCTGCTTCATGAGTGGGCATCCAATCATCGTGTTTGGCGCCAATCGGTCACGCGTCTAGAAAGTCGCCACACGCTTTATCGCTGGGACGCCCGCGGACACGCCGGCCGGTCGACCTTGGACCCTCATACGACTACGGTCACGCGGATGGCGAGTGATTTAGCCGACCTGCTCAACCATTTCGCCTTGTCTCGCCCCATAATCGTTGGTCATTCCATGGGCGCGTTGGTGGCCTGGGAATACGTAGCGCACCATGGCTGCGACCGGCTTGGTGGCCTGTGCGTGCTCGATCAATCACCCCGCTTGGTCACTGACGAGGCATGGCATCTTGGCATATACTATGATTGGCCCGTTGAACGGAATGTCCGGTTTATGGCGGCGGCTCGTACTGATTTCGTTGAAACTGTCCTGCGCCTTGTCGCCGAGGGCCGCAATCAACAGGCACGAGAGCGCTATCTAGCCGCGGACGACAGCTTTTCGCGCCTGCGCGCCTATCTCTCCCTGCTTGACGCGGGTCCATTGGTCCGGATCTGGGCAAGCCTGACCGAAGCTGATTGGCGGCCGGTGTTGTCACGGATCACCATTCCAACGCTCCTCATCTATGGCTCTGAGAGCAACTACTATGGCGTAGAGACGGGCGTATACGTCGCCGAGCAGATCCCCTGTGCCCGCCTCATCGTTTACGACGGTGCAGACCACTCACCGCATCTGGCGGAACCGGACCGCTTTGCCTCGGACCTAGCGGCGTTCGCGGCACGCCTGAGACCGTAACCGGCGACCGGTTTGGCTAGTGCTGTTCACCAAAGCCATTGACGGCTTTGTACCCTCCACTCACTGATCTCACCCCGTTGCAGAAGGCCGAAATCAGAAAAACTGCGGAGTATACGGGTCTTGAACATCTGCGCAAGTCTCGCGTCGATTTCGGCTTGGCAGCGACTGGAAAAACACGCTAGCATGTCACATCATTGTCAAACACGGAGGGAATCTGCCATGAGCCTTGACGAACGGATCGATGCGCTGAAGACCCGTCATCAGAATCTCGATGCTCTCATCGCGGCCGAAAGCATACGACCGCATCCAGATGACGTCGAGATCGTCAAGCTCAAAAAGCAGAAATTGCGAATAAAGGATGAGATTGCAACTCTTTCCCGTCCGACGCATTAGCGCGAAAATACTATCAAACGAGGCACGGTAAACGTGCCTCGCTTTCGGTGTTCGTGCAATACAGGCCCTTTTTGCTTAATAACCTGAATGGAGGGACGCACGCACCCACTCCTGGATTGCCGCGGTGCTATTGGCACCTCAGCGTTATTACTTTTCGGTACTTCTCAAAGCACAAGATGAAGCTAGGCTGCTACTCTAAGACAGATCGGCGACTTTCGCTTGGCTGCGCAAGAGGTATTTTTGAATCTTGCCAGTGGATGTTTTCGGAAGTTCGCCGAAAATCACCGTGCGTGGGCATTTGTAGTGCGCCAGCCGTTCCCGACAAAAAGCGATGATATCCTCGGCTTGGGCCTCAACATCAGGTTTCAGTTCGACGAATGCACACGGTGTCTCGCCCCACTTGTCATCCGGTTTCGCAACGACAGCAACGGCCAGGACTGCCGGATGGGCATATAATACGTCCTCCACCTCGATGGAGGAGATGTTCTCTCCGCCGGAGATGATGATGTCCTTGGACCGGTCTTTCAGTTGTATGTAGCCATCGGGATGGATGACGCCGAGGTCGCCGGAATGGAACCAGCCACCCGCAAAGGACGCTTCCGTTGTCGCCGGGTTTTTCACATAGCCCTTCATGACCACGTTGCCCCGGAACATGACCTCGCCCAGGGTCTCGCCATCGGCTGGCACGGGCTTCATGGTGTCCGGATTGATCACCGCTAAGCCTTCCAACACTGGATAGCGCACACCCTGACGCGATTTGAGGGCGGCTTGTTCCTCGATGGGACGTTCATTCCACTCATCATGCCAAGCACATACGACAGCTGGACCATATACCTCTGTTAGGCCGTACACGTGCGTCACCTGGAAGCCCTGACGCTGCATCCGTTCCAAGGTCGACGCAGGTGGCGGTGCCGCCGCCGTCATGACGCTGACGATGTGATCGAACTCGCGGCGTTCGCTCTCGGCGGCATTGATGACCATGTTCAGCACGATTGGCGCGCCGCAGAAGTGCGTGACCCCGTTATCGGCGATGGCATCAAATACCACCCGGCTCGAGACGGCGCGGCTGCACACGGATGTGCCGGCCACAGCCGCGAGCGTCCATGGAAAGCACCAGCCGTTGCAGTGGAACATGGGCAAGGTCCACAGATAGACCGGATGATGCGGCATCTGCCAGGAAATCACGTTGCCAAGGCTAAGCAGGTAGGCGCCCCGATGGTGATAAACGACACCTTTGGGATCGCCTGTGGTTCCGGACGTGTAGTTGAGGCTGATGGCTCGCCATTCGTCGTCGGGCGGCGACCACCCGAATTCGGGGTCGCCCTCGGCCAGCAGTGCCTCGTAGTCGAGCGTCCCGAGGGGCGGTCCTTGCGTCGCGGCTTGGTCGTCGTCGATATCGATGATCAGAAGCTCACGATCAATCTCGCTCAACGCCTTCGACATCGTCGACGAAAACTCCCGATCCGTAATCAGGACCTTGGCTTCGCCGTGCTGCAAAATGAACGCGAGAGCGGCCGCATCAAGGCGGGTGTTGAGCGCATTGAGCACGGCGCCCGCCATCGGAACGCCGAAATGGGCTTCGTAAAGCTCAGGGGTGTTCATGGACATGACCGCCACCGCGTCGCCAACGCCGATGCCGTGCTTTTGCAGAGCGGATGCCAGCCGGCGGCAACGGGCGTAGGTCTCTGACCAAGTGTAGCGACGATCACCGTAAACTACGGCCAAGTGGTCGGGGTAAACGGCGGCCGAGCGCTCAATGAAGCCAAGCGGCGTCAGCGGCGCGTAATTGGCTGCATTGCGATCAAGCCCGGTTTCGAACGGATTTGACGAGTCGGCAGCTCGTGACATTTTCAGATAACCTCCCAATGCACATGTTCTTTCTGGCCTTTTAAACACGACTGTGTCGCACATTCAGGCTTGGCAAGAAAGGCGGATTTGCCCCACACTCCAGCCGCGTCAGCTGCCGGCCGCGTCCACGCGGTCGCTTTAAAAAAGCCGTCCGAGTGACTGGGAGGAACCATGACTGGAGCCTATCAAGCGGCCTACGACCGCTCGATCAACGATCCTGAAGGGTTTTGGGGCGATGCCGCCGAAGCCATCCACTGGTACAAGCGGTGGGACAGGGTCCTCGACGACTCCAACAAACCATTTTACCGCTGGTTTACGGGTGCGACCACGAACACCTGCTACAACGCCCTCGACCGCCACGTCGAGGCCGGCCACGGTGATCGCATTGCGCTGATCTATGACAGCCCGGTGACGGGTAACACTGTCCGCAAATACACCTACGGCGAATTGCGCGATACCGTTGCCAAGTTCGCAGGTGTTCTTGCCGCGCAAGGCGTAACCAAGGGCGACCGAGTGATCGTCTACATGCCGATGGTAGCAGAAGCAGTTATTGCTATGATGGCATGCGCGCGCATCGGTGCCGTGCATTCGGTGGTGTTCGGCGGGTTCGCCGCCAACGAATTGGCCGTTCGGATCAATGATGCCAAGCCAAAGGTGGTGGTGTCCGCCTCCTGCGGGATCGAGGTCAATCGGGTTATCGATTACAAGCCTCTGCTCGATGGTGCCATTGAGCTGTCGGAGACGAAGCCAGAGAAGACCATTATCCTGCAGCGCCCGCAGAAACCAGCTGCGCTCAAGCCCGGCTTCGACCTGGACTGGGAAGCCGAAGTGGCCAATGCCACGCCCGCCGATTGTGTGGAGGTGGCTGCCACGGACCCGCTGTACATTCTCTATACGTCGGGAACGACCGGTCAGCCTAAGGGCGTTGTGCGCGACAACGGCGGCCATCTGGTCGCGTTGCACTGGACCATGAAGAACATTTACGACATCGATCCGGGTGAGGTGTTCTGGGCTGCTTCCGATGTGGGCTGGGTCGTCGGTCACTCCTACATCTGCTATGCACCCCTTATCTACGGGGCAACCACGATCGTTTACGAGGGCAAGCCGGTGGGAACGCCTGATGCCGGTGCCTTCTGGCGGGTCATCAATGAGCACAAGGTCAAGGCTCTCTTTACGGCGCCAACGGCCTTTCGCGCCATCAAACGCGAGGATCCCAATGCTCAGCTCATGGGCAACTATGATCTAAGCCACTTCAAGATACTGTTCCTGGCCGGCGAGCGGACCGATCCCGACACGCTTCATTGGGCGGAGAACGCGCTGGACCGCCCGGTGATCGATCACTGGTGGCAAACGGAGACCGGTTGGGCCATCGCTGCCAACTGCATGGGACTAGAACCTCTTCCGGTCAAAGCGGGCTCGCCGACTAAGCCGGTGCCAGGTTGGAACGTCCAAGTTTTGGACGAGAACGGCCACCAAGTGCCGCCAGACCAGATCGGCACGATCTGCGTCAAATTGCCGCTGCCGCCCGGCACCTTGCCCACCTTGTACAACAATGATGAGCGTTATTTGAGCTCCTATCTGAACGAGTTCGCCGGTTACTACAACACCGCTGATGCCGGCATGATCGATGACGACGGCTATGTCTACATCATGGCCCGAACCGACGACGTGATTAATGTGGCTGGTCATCGGTTGTCCACGGGCGGCATGGAGGAAGTGCTGGCCCAGCATCCGGACGTTGCCGAGTGTGCTGTTGTCGGTGTGGCCGACTCATTCAAGGGCCAACTTCCCGTCGGCTTCGTCTGCCTTAAGGCTGGGGTTAGCCGGTCTCACGAGGAGATCTGCTTGGAAGTTGTGGCGTTGGTGCGCGAGAAGATCGGCCCGGTTGCGGCGTTCAAGACCGCCGTGGTCGTCGACCGCCTGCCAAAAACCCGCTCCGGCAAGATCCTTCGCGGAACGATTCAGAAAATCGCCGACAACGAACCGTGGAAAATGCCGGCCACAATCGATGATCCGGCGATCCTGGATGAAATCACAGGCGCCCTAGAAGGGATCGGCTACGCAAAGTCTCGCGCGGCCTCTTAAGCGTGCACAATTCCGGTTGACCTTGGATGGCAAAGCGAGGAGGGAGCAGAATGCCCTCCTCGCACCAACTCGGCTTGACGTCCGACAGCGACTACGCGACGTCGGCGCCCGATAGAGGATCGTGGACCGCGGTGGCTGCACGGGAACGGATGCCCGTTTCCAGCCAGCTGAGCCATTCCGCCATACCATCGCCCGATCGGGCCGAGATCTGGATCGCGTGAATATCAGGGCGGACGCGACGGACGAACTCGACGCAGCGATCCACATCGAAGTCAACGTGGGGAAGCAAGTCGCACTTGCTCACGATTATCACGTCAGCAGCGGCGAACATGTCCGGATACTTGAGCGGTTTGTCGTCGCCCTCCGTCACCGACAAGATCACGACCTTGATGGCTTCGCCTAGGTCGAAGCCGGCGGGGCAGACCAAGTTGCCGACGTTTTCGATGAAGAGAATGCCGCCCGTCGGAATGGGCATCTGGTCCAAAGCATGTCCCACCATGTGTGCATCCAAATGGCATCCCTTACCGGTGTTGATCTGGACGGCGGGAATGCCAGTGGCGCGAATGCGCTCGGCATCGTTGGCGGTCTCCTGATCTCCCTCAATCACAGCGATCGGCAACCGAGGCGAAAGCGATCGGATGGTCGCTTCGAGCAGCGTTGTCTTCCCTGCGCCAGGTCCTGACATCAAGTTGAGAGCGACAACGTCGCCCGCGGCGAGTAACTGCCGGTTTGCGGCAGCGAAGCGATCATTCTCCGCGAACAGACTTTCCTCGATCTCGACCTTGCGGGCATCGCTAAGGCCCGGTGCGTGGGCGTGGTCCGGAGAGGGGCGGTGAGCGGACGGGCCATGGCTACCGTGATGATGGTGGTGATCGTGGTAATGGTCGGTGTGTGCCGGCAATTCTCCGTCGACCTTTAGTGTGGTTGTTCCGCATCCGCAGACTGTGCACATAGTCTCGCCCTCCTGCTGCCCGGTACCGATGGCGGCGGCCGCGTCAACAGATCCGCGGTAACGGATCACCTGTCAGCACGTCGACGATGCGCTCGCCGCCGATCCTACTCTTCAACACAACGCTCCCCGCCTGCTTAGCAGCCACCGTGCCGATGGCCGCAGCCGCTTGGCCGTAAGGGCTGCGCCGCATCGCAGTCAGTGCAGCCTCAGCGGACTCGGGCGCAACGATCATCAAGCATTTGCCTTCGTTGGCCACGTAAAGTGGATCCAAACCCAGGATCTCACAGGCGCCGCGAACGTCGTCATCGATAGGGATGCAAGCCTCGTCCAAGTGAATGCTGCAAGCGGCTTGATCGGCGATTTCGTTGAGCGTGCTGGCGAGGCCGCCGCGGGTCGGATCGCGCATGGCGTGGAGGTCGGCGCCGATCGCCTCCAGCACCGATGCGACGAGACCATTGAGAGGGGCCGTGTCGCTTTCCAGCATTGTTTCGAACGCAAGCCCTTCTCGGACCGACATTATGGCGATGCCGTGGACGGCGATTGGCCCGTTGATCAGGATGATATCACCCGGTCGCACCCGCGCTGGCGTCACATCGATACCATCGGGAACCACGCCGACCCCGCTGACGTTGATGAACAGGCCATCACCCTTGCCACGATCGACAACCTTGGTGTCACCCGTAACAATCGACACACCTGCGGCTTGAGCTGCGTTCGCGACGGACTGGACAATGCGCCACAGGTCGGCCATGGCCAGCCCCTCTTCAATGATCAGCCCGCACGATAGGGCGATCGGGCGCGCACCGCACATGGCGAGATCGTTGACGGTGCCGTTCACGGCGAGGCAGCCAATGTCGCCGCCGGGAAACATCAACGGGTGAATGACAAAAGAGTCTGTTGAGAACGCCAAGCGGCCGGGCCCAGCCTCAATGATGGCGCCGTCGCCTAGCGCTGACAGGGTAGTGTTGTCGAAGGCTTTGAGAAACATGTCGCCGATCAGGCGATGGGTAAGCCGCCCGCCACTGCCGTGGGCAAGCGTCACCGTGGGATAGTCGGTGAGCGGGATCGGACACTGCAGGTCCGAGAGTGTTCGCCCATCATCCACGGTCGGTGGCTCCGCGCGGGCAGTTCGCCGCTTGTTTCAACATCACCGTCACTGGGCGGCATCCGCGCGATCGGTATAGAGATAGTAGGCTGCGCACGCACCTTCGGAAGAGACCATAGGGGCGCCGATGGGATGCTCCGGCGTGCACGTACGGCCGAAAGCTTCACATGCCGTCGGCTTCTTGACCCCGCGCAGGATCGCGCCGGCAATGCACATAGGCGACTCCTCGGTGGTGATGCCATCGACGGCGAAACGCTTCTCAGCGTCGAAGTCGGCATAGGCCGGACGCACGCAATAGCCGCTGTTGGCAATGCGCCCGATGCCGCGCCAGGCGCGATCGCAAACTTCAAAAACGTCGTCGACGACCGCTTGGGCCTGCGGATTGCCTTCGACCCGCACCGAGCGCGCATACTGGTTCTCGACGCCAAAGCGACCCTCTTCCAACGCGGAGACAGTCATGGCGATCCCCTGGACCAGGTCCAACGGCTCGAAACCGGTTGCTACGATCGGGATGCGGTGGTTCGCCGCGATTGCGTCGTACGCCGCGGTGCCCATGACCGTGCAGACATGACCGGCGGCGAGGAAGCCCTGAACGCCATTATCCGGTGCATTCAGGATCGCCTCCATCGCCGGAGGAACCAGTACGTGGGTGGACAGGATCGAGAAGTTGCGAAGCCCTTCACGACTCGCCTGCCACACCGCCATAGCGTTGGCTGGAGCCGTCGTCTCAAACCCAACGGCGAAAAATACGACCTCTCGTTCCGGGTGGCTTCGCGCCAGCGCTACGGCGTCGAGCGGCGAATAGACGATCCGGACATCACCGCCTCTTGCCTTTACTCCGAGCAAGTCTAGGCCCGATCCGGGCACGCGCAGCATGTCTCCGAAGGAAGCGAAGATCACCTCCGGTCGCGCGGCAATCGCGAGTGCTTTGTCGATCAATTCCAGGGGTGTTACGCACACGGGACAGCCGGGGCCGTGTACCAGGGTGACCGCGTCCGGCAGCATCCGGTCAATGCCGGCCTTGATCAGCGTGTGAGTCTGGCCACCGCAGATCTCCATTATCATCCACGGCCGCGATGTGGTTCGCTCGATCTTACCGAGCAGAACCTCAATCGCAGCCGGGTCGCGATATTCGTCGATGAACCGCATGGCCGCGCCCTCTACGCTGACATCTCCAGGCCCTCAAGCGGTCGAGGTGACCGCCGGCTCGTCCAGCTCCACGATCTCGTCCAAGAGCTCGAACACTCGCGCCGCTTCCTCCTCGTCGATCTTGCTGAGGGCGAAACCGACATGCACCAGCACCCAATCGCCGATCTCGGCCTCGGGCACGAAGGCGAGGCAGATTTCCTTCACGATCCCGCCAAAACGGACCCTGGCCATCGTCATGCCAAGTGGATTCTCACTTTTCTCTAGGATCTGGCCAGGCACACCAAGGCACATCCGTTTGTTCTCCCAATGAGGCCGTGGCCAACGCGCCTTCCGACTGCTTACTGTCAAATCACATAGATGATGCTGCGCACGCGGGTTCGGGCCGTTTGCTTTTGTTTTCATTACGAACACAATACGTCCAAGCATATCAGATCGGGGCGGCGCAGCGACAAGGAAAAGCCAGCGCTTCGCGTCTGCCTTTTCCGTGGCCTTTTTCGCCACCTTTGGGCTGGGAGCATACTAGCATGGCTTTGAAACCGATCGATTTGGTAAGGCCGAGCCCACCGTTGACCTCTTTTTTGAGAGTGTTCCCCTGATGCAAATCCTCGTTCTCGGTGCCGGAATTGTTGGCATCGCAACGGCTTACGAGCTGATCCGCGATGGCCACGATGTAGCGGTCATCGATCGCCAGCCGGGACCCGCGCGCGAAGCGAGCTATGCCAACGGCGGCCAGATCTCGGCCAATCACGCGACGCCCTGGGCGACCCCCTCGGCCCCATTGACGGCGCTTCGCTCGCTCGGGCGGACGGATGCTCCACTGCTTTATCATATGCGCCTGGACCCGGCGTTGTGGCGGTGGACAGCTCAGTTCCTGCGCAACTGCACGCGCATCCGGATGATGACCAACATCGAGCGCGCGCTCCGGGTCGCCGTGTACAGCCGTCGGCGGCTGCAGGCCGTACGTCAGGCGACAGCGATCCACTATGACGAGCGAGAGGAGGGTATTCTCCACATCTTCCGCGATCATCGTGAGTTTGAGCGAGCGCTGCCTCAGGTGGAACCCATGAACAGGCTCGGATGCACGCGCCGGATCGTCGATGCCGCTGAGTGCGTCGCCATTGAGCCCGCGTTGGAGCCGCGGCGCCAACATCTCGTCGGTGGGATTGTCAGCCCCGATGACGAGACCGGTGACGCGCACCTGTTCGGTCAGCGGCTTGCGGACCATTGCACCGCCGAAGGCGCCCGGTTCTCCTACGCGACGACGATCGAGCGTGTGATCGTTGAGCATGGCCGCGTGGCGGCGGTGGAGACCGACCACGGCCGATTTGCCGCGGACGCCGTTGTGATTGCACTTGGCAGCCATACGCCGCGACTGTTGCGGCCCCTCGGCCTTCGTGTGCCGATCTACCCGGCGAAGGGGTACTCCGTAACGCTGTCCGTCAATGGAACGGGGCTGGCACCGACGGTCGGCCTCATCGATGACGAGGTAAAAATGGTGTATGCCCGTCTCGGCGACAGGCTTCGGGTCGCGGGCACGGCCGAGTTCACCGGCTATGACGAGACGGTGTCGCGACCACGGGCGCAGTTTCTGCTCGACCGCGCACTGGAACTGTTTCCCGGCAGTTGCGATCCCACGCCCGTGGATATTTGGACCGGCTTGCGGCCGTCGACACCGGACGGTGTCCCAGTGATCGGAGCCACGTCCATCGACGGGCTGTTTCTCAACTGCGGCCATGGCACGTTGGGGTGGACAATGGCCTGTGGTTCCGCCCGGCTGATCGCCGATATAATCGCTGGTCGGACACCCGAAGTGGACATCGACGGGCTTGGTATGGAGCGTTTTCGCTAACTCCCGCCCGGTCTGCCTGAGGCAAGCCGGGCGGGCTTGAGCGGGCGGGACGTTTAAGCCAGCGCGAAGCTGTCGATGAAGTCGGTTTGGTCGAGTTGACCGGCGGCGTTGGTCACCACCGCCAACAGCTCGGATGTGCCGGTATGGGTGATGGTTGCGTTGCTGCCGTCGACGCCAATGGTTAGATCCAAGAATGTCAGGCCACCGCCGAGGCCGATCTGGTCAACGCCGTCCTGGAAGTCCAAGATGGTGTCCGTGCCCTCGCCGAGGCCCAGCACAAACACGTCCGCCTCGGTGCCGCCGGTGAGGGTATCGCTGCCTGCACCGCCGACCAGAGTATCGGCGCCGGCGCGGCCATTGAGGGTGTCGTTGCCGGCACGCCCCTCCAGCACGTTGTTGCCCGTGACAGTGTTGACGCCCACCAGCGTGTCGGCGAAGCCGGAGCCGATGACGTTTTCGATGTTGGTATTGGTGATGTCGCCCTCGGCATCGCCGCCGGATTGAGCGCCGGTGCGATTCAAGTTGACGTCGATGCCCGAGCCGGAAGCCGAGTAGTCGATGGTGTCGATGCCACTGCCGCCGTTCAGGGTGTCGGCCCCGGCGCCGCCCGTGAGCATGTCGTTGCCCTGGCGACCGAACAGCCTGTCATCGCCTTCGCCGCCATCCAGCACGTCGTTCTCGGTCCCGCCGTCCAGGGTGTCGTTGTCGGCACCGCCCAGGAGCGTGTCGTCGCCGCCGCGGCCCTCCAAGGTGTCGTTGCCGCCGAGGCCCTCCAAGCGATTGCCGGCATCATTCCGCCCACCCAGGATGTCGTTCAAGGTGGAGCCGATGATGTTCTCGATGGTGGCGTTGGTGATGTCGCCCTCGGCATGACCGCCCACTTGAAGGCCAGTGGAGCGATTGAGGTTGACGTCGACGCCGGCGTTCGAAGCGGAGTAATCGAGGGTGTCGATGCCGCCGCCGCCGTTGAGCGTATCCGCCCCTTCACCGCCGATCAGGGTGTCGTTGTCCTGGCGGCCCAGCAGCCGGTCGTTGCCCGCGTCCCCTTGCAGAACATCATTGCCTTCGTTGCCGTCGAGGGTGTCATTCTCCGAGCCACCGATCAGAGTGTCGTTGCCGGCTTTGCCCACGATGTTGTCGTTGCCGCCGAGGCCATTCAGGACGTTGTTGAGATTGTTGCCGATCAGGGTGTCGGCGGAGGCCGAGCCGATCACGTTCTCGATGGCGACGAGGAGGTCACCCTGGGCATCGCCGCCCAGTTGCGTGCCGCTGCGGCCGAGGCGGACGTCCACGCCCGCGCCTGAGTCCGTGTAGTCGGCCGTGTCGGTGCCGCCACCGCCGTTGAGCGTGTCCGCGTCGGCGCCGCCCCGAAGCGTGTCATCATCCTGGCGACCGAGGAGGCGGTCCACGCCAGTGCCGCCGATCAGCGTGTCATTGCCTTCCTGACCATCGAGGGTGTCGTTGCCGCCGAGCCCGTCGATCAGGTCGTTGCCGGCGCCCCCGGTCAGCGTCTCGGGACCATCATCCCCGGTGATGACCTGGTCCTCGTCGGCGCCGTTGATCGTGATCGAGACGGTGGCGGTGTCGGTGGCGGGCAGATCGGCTTTCTGGCCGAACACCACGTAGGTTTCACCGGCCTCACCGTTGCCGTTTGGATCTGCGCCATTCGCGCCAATAATGAGGTCGTCGAGGCCATCACCATTGATATCACCCGCGCCCGAGACGGAGACGCCGCTCCTGTCAACCGCGTCGATCCCGTTCAGCACAAAGCCGTCGAAGCCGTCCAACCAGGACAACTGAAAGTTCTGCGGAAAGTTGCTGAATGGCCTTCCGTATAGAACATAGCTCTCGCCAGAATAGCCGCCGTTCGGATCGGCATTGTAGGCGCCGATGATCACATCATCGATCCCATCGCCATTGACATCGCCCGCGCCCGAGACGGAGAAGCCACTCCAGTCATCGTCGTCGATGCCGTTGAGAACGAAGCCGTTGGAGCCATCCAGGGAGGACAGCTCCAGGCTCGGCCCGAAGCCGGAAGACGAGCCGAAGACGATATAGCTTTCGCCGGCTAGGGCGTCTCCATTGGGATCGGCATAGGGTGCTCCAATGATCAGGTCGCCGATGCCGTCGCCGTTAATGTCGCCGGCACCTGAGACTGAGCGCCCGACGCCGTCGCCAGCATCGATGCCGTTAACAACGAAACCATTGGTCCCGTTGAGAGACGACAGCTCCAGGCTTGCCGCGAAGCTGTTCGAAGAACCGAACACGACATAGCTTTCGCCCGAAAGGCTGCCGTTTGGAGCGGCACCGTTCGCGCCGATGATCAGGTCATCGATGCCGTCGCCATTGACATCGCCGGCCCCGGAGACGGACCGACCACTGTAGTCGCTACCGTCGATCCCGTTGAGGACAAAGCCGTTCGAGCCATTCAATGACGATAACTCAAGGCTGGCCGAGAAACCGGACGACGAGCCGAACACCACATAGCTTTCGCCGGCGCTGCCGTTTCCATTCGGATCGGCGCGACTGGCACCAATGATCAAATCACCAATGCCATCGCCATTGACGTCTCCTGCGTTCGAGACCGCCGAGCCAACGCTGCTATCGGAGGCATCGATTCCGTTGAGGGTGAAGCCGTTGGAGCCGTTAAGAGCCGAGAGCTCCAGGCTGGCGCCAAAACCACTGGAGGAGCCGAACACCACATAGCTCTCGCCAGAATAGCCGCCGTTCGGATCGCCACCGTAAGCACCGATGATCACATCATCGATGCCATCGCCGTTGACGTCGCCGGCGCTGGAAACCGTTTGACCGCTGAAGTCGTTACCGTCGATCCCGTTGATCACGAAACCGTTTGAACCATTGAGGGAGGAGAGTTCAAAGCTGGTGCCAAAGCCGCTCGACGACCCGAACACCACATAGCTTTCGCCGGCGCTGTCATTGCCATTCGGATCGGCGAACCGGGCCCCGATGATGACATCGCCGATGCCGTCGCCGTTGATGTCGCCAGCGTTTGAGACCGAGTAACCACTTTCATCTGACCTATCAATCCCGTTGATGACGAAGCCGTTGGTGCCGTCCAGGGAGGACAAGTCGAACCGGTATGGGATGGCCGCCGGGTTCGGCATGGTCTGACCATCGGTGACGGTGTAGGTGAAGCTGTCGTTCGCCGTCTGGCCCTGGTTCAAGTTTTCGAACTGGCCGTTGGGGTTGTAATCGAACGTGCCGTCGGCGTTGAGGGTGAGGAGCGCGCCGGAGGCCAACGTGATCGGGCTGCCGACGCTGGCATCCATGCCGTTGACCTGGAACACGGAAAGCGGGTCGCCATCAACGTCGGTATCGTTGCTCAGCACGTTGATGGTGGTTGAGGAATCCTCGCTCGTGCTTGCCGTATCGTCGACCGCGTCGGGGACGTCGTTGACACCAATGGCCAGGAATCCCCCATCCGCCGTGTAGGCAGCACCCAAAGGGTCCGTGGCCGTGAAGATCACGGAAACACCGAGCTGTTCACCCGCCTTCAGTGCCTGAAGCTCCGTATTCGTATCGACCGAAAAGGTGCCGTCGTTGTTGTTTTGTATGACAACGGGTGCCCCGTTGAACTCGGTCACACTGTCGATGGAGAAGGTCAGCTCGGAGA
>CAZUDB010000040.1:0-1868 GCA_964619055.1 uncultured Rhodospirillaceae bacterium | reverse complement strand
ACGGGTGCCCCGTTGAACTCGGTCACACTGTCGATGGAGAAGGTCAGCTCGGAGATGTCGTGGTCGGGATCGACGACCCGAAAAGGAATCGTTGCCACACCCGTATCTTCGACAAGGGCACTGAAGACAAGGCCGAACGGTGCCCGCGGCGCGTCGTTGACGCCCGTGACTGTGACCGTGATGCTCCCCTGGCTTGTGTTGCCGACGCTGTCCTGCACCGTGTAGGTGAAGGTGTCCTCAACAACCTCCCCCTCTCGTAGCTGGTCAAGTGTGGAGAACGTACTGAACCCCGGGAAGAAGTAGGTCGGATCGTAGCCGAGGGAACCTGCGCCGCCACCGGTGACGACCGCGCCCTCCGGGGTAAACACACCGGGGAAGAGTGAGATCGGAAACACGGTCGTGCCTTTGACCTGGGTGACGAGTAGCGAATCCCCCTCCGGATCGCTGTCGTTGGCCAGCACGTCCAGGTTGATAATCGTGTCTTCATCGGTGGCAAAGGCATCATTGACCACCGTCGGCGACGCGTTAAAGGCGTTGACGAAGTCGTTGCCGGTGTCGTCTTCACCCGGTGTCACCGTGACACCGATCGAGTTGTCGACGGTGGTGTCACCGTCGGCCGCATCGCCGTCGGGCGACCCATCCTGATCACTGACGTCAACCAAGTAGTTGACCGGGTTGGTCTCAACCACGGTGTAGTCGCCCGGCTCAACGTCGGTGAAACTGTAGTTGCCGCTGGCGTCGGTCGTCGTTGTGGCGACTGTGCTGTCGTTCGAATCTAGGAGGGTGACGGTGACACCTGTTAACGGATTGACATTGTCGTCGCGCACCTGACCACTGATGGACCCTTTGTCGCTGTTCACGAAATTGTTGCCGGTGTCATTTTCGCCATCCGCCACCGTGACGCCGATGGAGTTGTCGACCGTCGTGTCACCGTCCGTCCCATCGCCGTCCGGCAGCTCATCCTGATCACTGACGTCGATCGGATGGTCAGCCGGGTTGGTCTCGACCACGGTGTAGTCGCCCGCCGCGAGGTCGGTGAACATGTAACTGCCAATGGCATCGGTCGTCGTCGTGGCAACAGTGTTACTGTTCACATCCAGCAGCTCGATGGTGACGCCCACCAATGGATTGCCGTCATCGTCGCGCACCTGACCGCTGATGGAGCCGTTGGTGGCATTCGGTGTTATGTTGCTCATGCTTCTTCCCCTTCTATGTCGTGCGCTGCCATTGCCGTTGGCGCGTGATAAGATCTCCAGTCTTTAGTTCATTTCTCCGACCCTAGGTTTGTTCTTAGATCCCTAGAGTTGGAGCAACACACGTCTCCTTCTTGGCGACTCAGGTTGCCGCAGCACGGAGGTGGCTGTGGCTCCGGGTTCAGTCAACGCTTTCATCAACGTGCGTCGACGGTCGCGAACGCTTAGTCTCTATTCAAGCTTTCCTCAGCGCACTTTGGACATGCTGTATCGTCATCCCAACATCTTGACCTGAGAGTAATGAGAATCATTCGCGGTTGCTGTGACAAACGTCACAGCCGCTCGCAATTCATCGAAAAATCTATAGATGTAAGAGGTATAAGTTGTAGCGCCTCAAGGGCTGCAACCTCAGGGGCCTACCAGTCGGTCCCGACCGGGCGCTAGGGCGTCAGCCAGGTGGCTTCAGCTTGGCCGCTTTCGTCCCAGGTGATAGCCGCCCGCCTATGACCCAGGGCAGCCAGATACAGCCAGTCGAGCCGGCGGACGGTCGTGCGGATCACGGCGAAATGAGCGAAACCAGCCTCGGACTCGGTCAGCGTGGGTGCCCGGCGCTCCAGTTCAGCCACCAGGCCGGAGGTGGGCTCGGCGCTATCCCGTCCCGGCGGCGCAGCCAGG
>CAZUDB010000039.1:0-33363 GCA_964619055.1 uncultured Rhodospirillaceae bacterium | reverse complement strand
CCGTCATGGCCGGGCTTGTCCCGGCCATCCACGCCTTCCCTTCCTGAGGACGCAGCAACAAGCCGTGGAGGCACGGGCCCACGCCCGTGCATGACTTTCAAAGCAGTACCAGGAGCGTCAGCCCAAATCACGGGCAAAACGGAAGCCCAGGTCGTTGTAGCAGAAGCCTGGCACGCTCCTGCCGCGATATGCCGAGCGCACGTAGCGGGCGTCGTCGTTCCACGAGCCGCCGCGGACCACCCGGATCGCGCCGGCTGGCGCGCCCATGTCCTCCCAGGCCAAGCCTTCGCCGGGCGCCCCGTCATAGCTGTCATGCCAGTGGTCCTGGCACCACTGCCACACATTGCCGTGCATCTCGTAAAGACCCCAGGGGTTCGCCGGCAGGCCGCCAACCTCAACCGTCCTCTTCCGGCGAACGCCCGTCTTGCCGCCGCCGTACGGGAAGTTGCCGTCGTAGTTGACCTGGTCCGTCGAGATCGTCGCCCCGAAGCTGAAGGGCGTCGTCGTCCCCGCCCGACAGGCGTACTCCCACTCCGCCTCGCTGGGCAGTCGGTACTCCGCCCCAATCTCCCGGCTCAGCCACGCACAGAAATCCTGCGCATCATGCCAGGAAACGTTGATCACCGGCCGACGGCCCCGGCCCCAGCCTCTGTCCTCCGGCTTCTCCCGCCCCGTGGCCTCACAGAAATGATCGTACTCCTCGAACGTCACCGCATACCGGCCCAGCGCGAACCGATAGCCGATCTCCACCCGGTGCAGCGGCCCTTCAGCGTCGATTCGCTTCTCCTCGTCCTCCGGCGAGCCCATCAGGAACGACCCACTTGGAATCACCACCATCTCCGGGCACCACGGTTCATCCAAATCCCGAAACACGGCTAGGTCCGGTAGTTGGTTTACGTGCCGACCAAGGATCACTTGGCATTTGCGGATCAGGTCGGCGAGCACGTCCCGATCCAGCCGCTCCAGCTCCGCCCGCACCCGATCCAACTCCGCCAACGACAGCGTGGGCTCACCCAACATGGACTCAAGTTCGGCCAAAACGGACAGCACGGCATGGCGGGTGCTCTCGGGCATGCCCGGAACCGGCGCGTTCAGTATGTCCCGGCATTTTTCGATCTCGTCGAGGAGCCGCCACACTTCCGCAGCGTGAGGCAGATTTTCGTCATCCACATCATTGTTGATGACACAATCACCACTGGCCTCCGCGGCCGCCTTCAGTTTGGGTATTAATGCATCCAGCGTCGTGATCAGGTCGCCAGGATCGACAATTGAGAAAAACCGGGCGGCATTTTCTTTGCTGGCTTCTCGCCACCGCCGCTCAATCCCACCGAGCAGCTTGCAGGACTGGCTGATGCTGTCGGGGTTCAGGATCACTTTCTCAAGCTGATCAAGGGGCTGGGAAATAAAGCGAATGACCCGCTTCTCTTGATTGGTGGTCCGTTGCATGGCGTTGATGCCGTCGCGAACGGCGGTGAAAAGCGGTGCCAAGTCGTCTGCGTCGGTGGTTTCCTTTAGTTTGCTCTCCGCTGCCCAGGCCTTCCCGAATAAGGCTTTGACCTCGCTTACCAGCACCATGCGGGCAAGCCGTAGGCCCTGGGCTCTACCGGTCGCTCGCAGCATTCCCAAGCATTTCGTCGGCTCATCGTCAGAGCAGACGGGCGCTCCGCTGTAACCGGGCTCGACAAACAACGCTCCGCCCTGGGCGCCACGTTCGTGCAGCGTTGCGTCCGTGCCCGCTATCGCAAAATTTGGAACAAGGGCGCGCGCCGTGTCGCCTTCGACCGGGACACTTTCACCAAAGCCAAAGCAAAACACGTTGAAGGCGTCGCCATTGCCAAAGTCGGCGAGGCGGAGGCAACCGTTTTCGTACGGCGCGCTCTGTTCGATCTTCAGTATCGCGATATCGACTGCGAGGTCCCAACCTTGCTCGGCAACATGGGTCCGCAGGGGCGCACCATTGTCGGACAAGCCGACTGCAAAGGGAAACTCGACAAAAACCTTGGTTCGGTGATCCGGCGCTGTTTCCTCGCCTAAGTCGGCGGCTTTTTGCACCACATGGGCACAGGTCGCAACCATGCCACCAAGCAACAAAAAACCGGTCCCGGCGACCTTGGGTCCTTCCCCCACCAAGACTCGAACGATCCCCTGTTTCGGATCGTCCGGCTGCGGCAACCGGCCAACCATCACCACGTCTGCGCTCCCCCTTTCTCACCTGACCCGAACAGAGTACCAGAAGGTCTAGGGAGTGCAACGCAACGCTGGCGCGACGCGTCCGGCCTGGTCGGGGACTGGGTCCTGCTTGGGCCGGATCATCCCGGCCCTTGCCGGTGCGTCTGCGCGGCCAACTATCCGCGGAATCGGATCTATGGGGGGAGTCGCTAGCGGTTGTTTCGGTGCGCGGGGCCGTTCGCTTTCAGCAGCTTACGACGAGTCTTAGAACGATTCCGAACTGTTTCACGTGAAACACTTTGGAATGGCTCTAAAAAACCTCGCAACCACTTGGTTTAAAAATCCAATTTTCGCGTGCGCGGCGTGGAAGGGGTGCGAAACCGCACCCACTTCCCACCGTGTCGGCGCGCCTGATTATGGTTAAGGCTTATTGCTCGATGCCTTCCACGTGGAGGTTCAACTCCACTTCCCGGGCATCGGGTCCCAGGTTGTAGTCGATGTCGAAGTCGGCGAGCGTCAGCGTCGTGGTGCCGGCAAATCCCTGGCGGTGGCCGCCCCAGGGGTCGGTGCCACCGCCGATGTATTCGCCCTCGATGGCGATCTCGCGGGTGACCCCGTTCAAGGTCAAGTCGCCGTAGATGATGCCCGTGGTGTCGCCGGTCACCTCCACGCGTTTGCTGGTGAAGGTCGCCTTCGGGTTTTCGCTGACGTTCAGGAAGTCGGCACTGCGCAAGTGTTTATCGCGTTCAGCGTGGTTGGAGTTGATGCTGTTGACGTCGATTTCGACGTTGACGGTCGATGCTTCCGGCTTTTCCGGATCGAAGCTGAAGGTGCCTTCGAACGTGTCGAACCGGCCGATCAGCCAGCTATACCCCAAGTGCTTGATCTTGAAGTTGATGGACGCGTGGGCGCCCTTGGTGTCGATCACGTACTCGGCGGCCGTCACCGGTCCCGCCAACACCGCCGTCGTCAGCCCGGCGACAAGAGCAATAGCTGTCAGTTTCATCCGTCGGTCCTTTCCTGTCCGTGCGGTGAGTGCTGTGGTGTTGCGGTCGGCTCGGGCGGTCCTTTCAACATCCGCGTCAGGATGTCGTCCCGGTCGACCAGATGGTGTTTGAGCGCCGCCAGGGCATGGACCGAGGCAACGGCGATGACCCCATAAGCCAACCATTCGTGGATGAAGCCGGCCAGGTCCTCCATGCCCTTTTGCTCGTACACGGCCGGCACACTGAACAGCCCGAACACCTCGATGGCCCGCCCGTCGGCGGTGGAGATCAGGTAGCCGCTGATCATCAACGCCAGAAGCAGCGGGTAGAACCCCCAATGAACAACGCTGGAGACCCTTCGCTCCAGGGGGGTCAAGTTTTCGTCCCCGGGCCTGGGGGTAACGATCCGCCAGATGAACCGAAGAACCAGAAGGCCAAGCAGGATGATGCCGACGCTCTTGTGGATCTCCGGCGCCTCCCGATACCACGGGCTGTAGTAATCGAGCGTTCGCATCCACAGGCCCAGCGCAAACATGGAAATGATCGCAATCGCCATGGACCAATGGATAACGCGGCTCACCACACCATAGCCATCACGCGTGTTGAGGTATCGCATCCATCACTCCCGACCTCAGGCTTGCGGTCCTAGCTGCGCTCCAATGACGGCATCAACATGGGTTGCCTTTGCGCCGGCTGGAAGCGTTGACCTCCGTGACACACTGTTTCGGCAGACGACCTAATCGAGGCGCTTGAGGATCTCAGCCAACCCGCCAATCAAGCGGTCGATCTCGGTGGTGGAGATGATCAAGGGCGGCGACAGCGCGATGATGTCGCCGGTGGTCCGAACCAGCAGTCCCGCCTCGTAGGCCTTGAGGAAAGCCCGGTAGGCCCGCTTGGTCGGCTCACCGGCCATGGGCTCCAGTTCGATCCCGGCGACCAGGCCCAGGTTCCGAATATCGATGACGCGGGGCAAGCCTTTGAGGCTGTGAACCGCATCCTCCCAGTAGCCGGCAAGCTCACCGGCCCGGGTCAGCAGCCCCTCCTCCTTGTAAACCTCCAGCGTCGCCAATCCGGCCGCGGCCGCCACCGGATGGCCGGAGTAGGTGTAGCCGTGGAACAACTCGATCACATGCTCCGGCCCGGTCATGAAGGCCTCATGGATGAAGTTCTGCACAAACACCGCCCCCATGGGGATGGTGCCGTTGGTCAGCGCCTTGGCCGTCGTCATGATGTCCGGCACCACACCAAAGTAATCGGCGGCAAAGGCGGCGCCGAGACGGCCAAAACCGGTTATCACCTCATCAAAGATGAGCAGGATGCCGTGGCGGTCACACAACTCGCGCAGCCGCTCCAGGTAGCCTTCGGGCGGGATCAGAACACCCGTCGATCCGGCCACGGGCTCCACGATGACGGCGGCGATGGTCGAGGCATCGTGAAGCTGGGTTAGCCGTTCCAGCGCATCGGCCAAGTCGGCACCACGGCTCGGCTGACCGCGGGAGAAGGCGTTGCGGGTCAGATCGTGCGTGTGCGGCAGGTGATCGACCCCGGACAGAAGGGATCCGAAGGCCTTGCGATTGGCCACCATGCCGCCGACGGAGATGCCGCCGAAGTTAACGCCGTGATAGCCCCGCTCCCGGCCGATCAATCGGGTGCGCTGCCCCTCACCTCGCGCGCGATGGTAGGCCAGCGCGATTTTGAGCGCCGTCTCCACGGATTCGGAGCCCGAATTGGTGAAAAACACGTGATCCAGCCCGGCCGGGCTGAGGTTCACCAGCCTGGAGGCCAGCTCGAATGCCCTTGGGTGGCCCATTTGAAACGGCGGCGCGTAATCGAGTTCCGCAACCTGACGCTGCACGGCTTCGACGATCTTGCCCCGGCCATGGCCCGCATTGACGCACCATAATCCGGCGATCCCATCCAGCACCTGGCGGCCATCGGCCGTTGTGAAATACATTCCCTCGGCCGCCACCAGCAATCGTGGTGCTTGCTTGAACTGGCGGTTGGCCGTGAACGGCATCCAATAGGCGGCAAGATCGTTGGGGCTTGACAGCCCGCCCACGTCGTTCGGCCCCATCAAGCACGTCCTCGTCTTCTGAGTTCTTGGGTCATGCCCGCCGCTCGCATGCGGCCATATGGGCTTGCGCCGACGCTTCACTGAAGCAGCACAGGATTACCCGTTCCGGTAAGGCGCTCTCAGCCAAAAAGGCTCGAACTGTCGCAACCGCAATCTCCGCGGCGCGATCCGGTGGAAAGCGGTAAACGCCCGTCGAAATGGCCGGAAAAGCGATGGCCCGAACGTCGTGCTCAGCCGCGATCTCCAAAGATCGGCGGTAGCAGGCGGCGAGCAGCTCTTCCTCCCGCTGTTCACCTCCAGACCACACAGGCCCCACCGTGTGAATAACGTGACGGGCGCTAAGACGATAACCACCGGTGATTTTGGCCTCGCCGGTGAGGCAACCACCAAGGCCGCGGCATTCCTCCAAGAGCCCTGGGCCGGCAGCGCGGTGGATGGCCCCGTCGACACCGCCGCCGCCGAGCAGCGTCGAATTGGCCGCATTGACGATGGCATCAACGGCCAACGTCGTGATGTCACCTTGGATGATCTCGATGTGGCTATCCACGGTCATCGGAGCCCCGATTCTCAAATCCTACTCTGATCTCCGATAAACAAGTCTATCAGGCCGAAACGGTGGGCGCAGCGCCCTCGCGCGGGGGTGGATACCGCCGCGTGATCCACACCAACAGTATCAGACCAGGGACAGCGGCGACGGTTGTCAAAACGAAGAACGGCACCCACGCCATCTGATCCGCAAGCCAACCAGCGGACGCGGCCAATGTGGTCCGCGAAAACCCCATGAGCGACGTTAGCAGCGCATATTGGGTCGCCGTATAGGCTTGGTTGCAGAGGCTTGACAGAAAAGCAACAAACGCCGTTGTCCCCATCCCGGTGGTTGTATTCTCCACCGCGATGGCAAGCGCCAGCATTGCACGGTCGGGTCCCGCGTTGGCAAGCGCCACAAAGATCAGATTGGACACCGCCATGGCAAGCCCGCACACGAGCAATCCGCGATGGATTCCGAACTTTGCCAGCGCGATACCTCCAAGAAAGCCACCGCCAATCAGTGGAAAGACCCCGAATGCCTTCACGTACTCAGCGATCTCAGTTTTGGTGAAGCCAAGCTCCAAGAAAAACGGGATCTTCATCACCGACAGTACGGAATCCCCCAATTTGTAGAGGAGGATGAACAGCAAGATGGCAAGCCAGCCGGGGCGGGCGAAGAAGTCGCGAAGGGGCCCTAGCGCTGCCATATCGAGCCAGGCCAGGGCGTCAATCACCTGACGAGGTAGTCGGCGCCATCGCTTCGCCAGCCGCGATGCCGACGCTGCAATCGATGCGTCGGCGTCCGGCGACGCCTTCGGCTCGGGATTGAGGAAGATGGCGATCATGCCAATCACCACGCCCGAGCCGACAATCACCATTACGGTCGACCACGGGAGTAGATCGGCCAGGATCAAGCCGCCGGCGCCGGCACCGAACTGGCCAACCCGCCACCCCAGCACGAAGGTCGCGGCACCCGCCGCCAGCTGTCTCTCCTCGAGGATCTCAATTCGATAGGCGTCAACAACAATGTCCTGGCAGGCCGACGCAAAGGCAATGGCAACGGCAAACACCGCTGTCCAGATGGCCGCATTCCCTGGATCAGTCGTCGCGAGGCCGGCGATCGTGGCGATTAACGCGGCTTGTGCGCACAAGGCCCAACCTCGTCGGCGCCCAAAGCGCACCAACCATAGTGGAGGCGGCAATCGGTCCAGGAACGGCGCGATGACGAGCTTCAAACTGTAGGGCAGGCTCGCGAGAGCAAACAGCCCGATGCCGGTTTTGCTGACGCCGGATTCGGCGAGCCACGCCGACAACGGCTCAGCAAGGACACCGAACGGCAGGCCGCTGGAGAACCCCAAAAACACCATGGCGAGCACCCGGCGGTCGCGATAGACCGCCAACGCCTGCCACCAGGTCGCAACCCTTTGCGATCTGCTCGACAATTGTCAGACGTCCTAGCGGTTGCTAGCTCCGTTTCTGCGCCAAGAGTTCAGCCAGCGGCACCTCCGGTCTCGCTCCTACGTGGCTGATCACTTCGGCCGCAGCGATGCCCCCAATTCGCCCGCAGACGTCTAACGGTTGTTCCTTGGTCAGCCCGAAAAGAAAGCCTGCGGCGAAGGCATCACCTGCGCCGGTGGTATCCACGACATCACGCACCGGTTCGGCATCGATCACATGGACTTCATCACCGCCAACGACGACGCAGCCCTTCTCAGACCGTGTCAAGGCCGCCACGCGACAATGTCCGCGCACGTGCTGCAGGGCCTCGTCGAACGAGTGAACCTGATAAAGGGAGACGATCTCGTCCTCGTTGGCGAACAGAACGTCCACGTGGTCCGCGACTAGGTCCAGAAAATCAGCGCGATGGCGATCAACGCAAAACGGATCCGACAACGACAAGGCCACCTCCTGGCCGGCGCTATGGGCCGTTTGCGCCGCCTTGACAAAGGCCTGTTTGGCCCGTGGCTGGTCCCACAGATACCCTTCCAGATAAGTCATGCGCGAAATCGCGATCAGTGACTCATCAATGTCCTCGGGCCCCAGGCTAGAGGCCGCCCCAAGGTAGGTCTGCAGCGTCCGTTGAGCGTCGGGACTGATGAACACCAGGCACCTGCCCGTTGGCGCTCCATCCCGCGCCGGGCCAGTCTCAAAGGTGATGCCGAGCGATCGGATATCGTGACGGAAAATGTCGCCCAACTGGTCGGACTTTACCTTGCCGATGAAGGCGCCGGTGCCGCCCAAGGACGCCAGCGCGGCAATGGTGTTGGCTGCGGAGCCGCCGGACATCTCCACGCCCGGCCCCATCCGGTCATAAAGGCCCTCCGCGCGGTCCGCGTCGATCAAGGTCATCGTTCCCTTTCCGAGGCCATTCTTCTGCAAAAAAGCATCTGATGCGTGGGCGAGAACGTCGACGATGGCGTTGCCAACACCGACAACGTCATACTGGATGGCAATCGGCGAGTCCGGCATCGGCAAGACGTGTCCTTATTCCTTATGGGAGTTCGCGCCGGCGTGAGGTCGGTCGCGAGTGGCGGGCCTGCGGTGGTGATGGAGTATATCCGACTGACGGCGGGAGGGCAGGCAAGAAAGCTGTCGCCATCACCATTGGCAGGTCACGGAGCGTTTGAGCATCAGCACCGCTTCGAGTATGGGGAGCGGGACCCGCGCGACCGGCATGGCGTGCTGCCGGTCCACATCCTCCCTTCGACCCATGGACCAAGGAGATGTCCAAGCCGTGTTCAGTGCATTTGCAAAGGCATTCGACCAACTGAGCGACCCCAGGACACGCAGTGTGCTCTGGCTTGGGCTTACGCTGTCCGTGGTGGTTTTCATCGTGTTGTGGACCGCCGTCGGTTTCGGGCTGGATTATCTTCAAGTCTTTGAGCAGGGCTGGCTGGATACCATCCTGGACATCCTCGGCGGGGCCGGTGCGTTCGTTCTGAGCTTGTTTCTTTTTCCAGCCGTGGTCAGTGCCTTCATCGGGCTGTTCCTGGAACGGGTGGCCCAAGCCGTCGAATCACGGCACTATCCAGGGCTTCCACCAGCGCGCGAAACGCCTGTAATCGAGGCGATCCTGGAGGGCCTAAAGTTCCTCATCATACTGGTTTTGTTGAACATTATGACCTTGTTCTTTCTGATCCCGCCGTTCACTCCACTCTTCCCTTTTGTCGCGTATTCGGTGAACGGCTATCTTCTCGGAAGGGAGTATTTTGAACTCGTGGCCGCGCGCCGCCTCGCACCTACTCAGGTCCGTTCGTTGCGCCGATCCCATCGCATCGGCGTATTTACTGCCGGTCTTGTTTTGGCTTTCTTGTTGGTCGTGCCGGTGGTGAATCTCTTGGCGCCGATTGTCGGCACGGCGGCCATGGTGCACCTGTTCCAGGCTTGGAACGTGCGGACTTAGTTTGGCGATGCTGCGCCGAGTGAAGCCTACGATCAGACCCAGAAAGGCCTGAAATCATGTTCAAACGGAAGAAAGACGGTCCGCAATCCGAACATGCGACACCGCAGACTTCGGCTTCAGCCGATGAGCTTGATGCCTTGTTGACGCGGGCCACGCCGCGTCGGGTACCGATGGCAGCCGAACCGGCGGCGCCGTCGCTTGCGGCCAACATTCCCGGCATGCCGGCGGACCCCCGGCGCAGCGCACCGGCCGCGCCACCGCTGCCTGGGCGCGGGAGCAACAGTGGAAAGTGCGGCGCTGAGCAACCCACCGAAGAACGCAAGCTCATTGTTGGCCGGGATATCTGCCTCAAGGGCGAAGTCACGTCCTGCGACGTTCTTGTGGTCGAAGGTCGCGTCGAGCTTTCAAGAACGGACGCCAAAGAAATCCGCGTCGCCTCGGGGGCTTCATTTCACGGTATCGTTGATGTGCGTGAGGCGGACATCGCCGGTGATTTTGAGGGCCAGTTGACGGCGCGCAGCCGCCTGACCATTCGATCCGGAGGTCGAATCTCTGGTACCGTCCGCTACGGCAACATCATCGTGGAGGCCGGTGGCGAACTTCAGGGAGACGTAAGCATGATCGCTCCCCAGGAAGCAGGCGATGCGGGCTCCGCGAACCGCGTTACCACCTTGCCGGAGCGCCCAGCAGCCGCCGCCACACATCCAAAGGCTCCACCGCAGGCGGCCTTGGCTCGCACGCCGGCCGCCGCGGAACGTCCGCAACCACCGGCCATGCGCACACCCGCAGCAATGTCATCGCCGGAGCGTGCTTCGGACCAGGCCCAAGCCCAAGCGTCCGGGACCTCGGAAACCTCGTGATCACAGGCTCCTGACACGAAGGCCCTGGCGGGACGACAGGTTCTCTTCGGATCAGATCGGCCCTTTTGCATTCCCTGGCTGGACGGGTTTTTGGTCCCAGTCGCAAAGGTCAAACACGGAGCAGGTTGCGCATTCTGGTTTGCGTGCCTTGCACGTGTATCGACCATGCAGGATCAGCCAGTGATGAGCACCGCGCCGCCAATGTGATGGCGTCACGTTAAGCAATGCAGCTTCTACGGCTTGAGCCGTTTTGCCGGGCGCCAGACCCGTTCTGTTGGCAACACGGAAGACGTGGGTGTCAACGGCGATCGTGGGCTCACCAAACGCTTCGGCAAGTACCACGCTTGCGGTCTTCCGACCAACACCGGGCAACGCCTCCAAGGCCTCACGATCCGCGGGCACCACACCGCCGTGACGTTCGATGAGCAATTGGCTAAGTGCAATGACGTTCTTGGCTTTGGAATTAAACAGGCCAATTGTCTTGATGAAATCGCGCAACCGTGCCTCGCCGAGGGCAACCATGTCCCGCGGCGTTCTGGCCACCGCGAACAACTTCGCCGTGGCTTTATTTACGGAAACATCCGTGGCTTGGGCCGACAACACCACCGCCACCAGAAGCGTGTAGGGATCAACGTAGGAAAGCTCGGTCTTAGGATCGGGCAGATCCGACGCAAGCCGAGCGTAAAAGGCGTCGATGCGGGAGGGATCCATGGGGAAATCGGTGCGTGACTAAGGGGTTGAACGGTACATGGCGTTGGGACGGAAACAAACGGGCACATTGGACTTTACTCGGTGCGGTGATATGATCAAATGCTAATGCATCGCGATTGCGCTGCGGCGCGGCGCAACATTTATGGAACCGAGATTAGGTGACGGAAAAACGCACGGACACCAGGGTTTTATTCGGAGCGATTCTGCGGCCACACCGCAGCGCATCACCTCGGCTTCTCAGGAATGTTATCCTGTTCGTGGGTAGCGTGCTGTTTGTCGTCGGCTTTGGTTTTGTCTTGGCCGGCGCGTGGCCCGTTTTGCCCTTCCTCGGCCTTGAGTTGCTCCTCTTGTGGGGAGCTTTTCGCTTGTGCCAGCGGCATGGCAACGCCTACGAGGCTATCAACCTTACTTCCAGCGCGCTCACGGTTCGCAAAGTCAGCCATTGGGGTCAACAGGTCGACGTATCGTTCCAGCCATTCTGGCTCCAGGTCAACATCGACGATCCGCCTACCCGTCGGAGCCCCTTGGAGTTGCGATCCCACGGTCGATCGCTGATCATTGCGAGTTTTCTGCTGCCGGAGGAACGACTCCACCTTGCACAGACGCTCCGCCGCGAACTGGGCCGGCTAACACGATAATCAGATCTCCAGACCCAACACTTCCTGCATGCCATAGAGGTGCGGCTGACGCCCCTTCGTCCATAGCGCCGCTCGCACGGCGCCACGCGCAAACACAGTGCGCGCTGACGCACGATGCGTCAGTTCGAGACGCTCGCCATCGCCGGCAAAGACAACCGTGTGGTCGCCCACAACATCACCGCCGCGCAATGTGGCAAAGCCGATTTCGCCCCGTGGGCGGGCGCCGATCAAACCATCGCGACTTCTCCGGCTCACGGCGTCAATGTCCGCACCGCAGCCATCGGCTGCCGCTCGGCCCAGAGCTAGGGCGGTGCCTGAGGGCGCGTCCACCTTGTGGCGATGGTGCATCTCCACGATTTCGATGTCGTAGTCGTCCCCGAGCAGGGCCGCCACGCGACGGGTCAATCCGAGCAATAGGTTGATTCCCACGCTCATGTTGGCCGCCTGCACAATTGGTGTGGTGCAGGCGGCATCAGCCAGGATGTCCGCGTGTTCCCGGGTAAGCCCAGTGGTGCCGACGACGAGGGCCGTACGATGACGCACGGCCAGCTCGGCATGCGTAGCAATCGCGTCGGGAGTCGTAAAGTCGATCACCACGTCGGCCGCGTCGAACAGCGCCGCAGGATCGGTTGAGACCACCTCCCCGACGGCTGGCCGTCCCACCAACGTGCCCAAATCGGATCCTACGTCCCTCTGGCCGGCACGTTCGGTGCCGCCGGCAACGATCGCACCATCGGTGCTCAAAACAGTCTCGATGAGCATCCGGCCCATCCGGCCGGCGCACCCGGTAATTCCGATCTTGATCTCACGAACTCCCCTAGAAACGACGCATGAGGCAGAAACGCCGACGCATCGACTTTGCTGCGCTCGTCCCTAACCGACTAATGTGTCAGCAAATGATAGAAGCGCAGTGGCGCTCAAGATCATTCTCGATCGTGTGCGGGCCGTACGCTACTCGGTTAGATCGTCCCAAAATTCCCTCACCTTGGCAAAAAAGCCGTGGGATTCCGGGCTGTGCGTCTCGTTGCTGCAACCGTCCTGAAACTCCTGCAACAACACTTTTTGCCGTTCTGTCAGGTTCACGGGCGTTTCGACGAAGGCTTCTACGAACATGTCACCGTGTGACTGGGACCGAAGCACCGGCATACCCTTGCCGCGCAAGCGGAACTGTCGGCCCGTCTGCGTTCCTGAGGGGATCGAGATCCGCGCTCGAACTCCCTCCAACGTGGGCACCTCCACCGACCCGCCAAGCGCTGCCGTCGTCATGGGGATAGGCATGCGGCAATATATGTTAGCACCATCACGAACAAATAAGCGGTGTGGCGAAACACTGACAAAAATGTACAAATCTCCAGGCGGAGAATTCCGCAATCCCGCTTCACCCTCTCCGGAAAGCCGAATACGGGTACCATCTTCGACGCCCGCGGGAATCGTAACTTGCAGAGTTTTTTCTTTTTGGACGCGCCCGGACCCGCCGCAGGATCGGCACGGATCCGTGATGACCTGTCCACTGCCGCCGCATGTGGGACAGGTGCGTTCGACCGTGAAGAAGCCGGATTGAGTCCGAACCCGCCCCGTCCCCCGACAGGTTTGACAGGTCGATGGCCCGCTTCCCGCAGCCGCGCCCGATCCGTCACAGGCTTCACAAAGCACGGTCGTCGGGACTCGCAGCGTTGCCTTCTTCCCAGCGAAGGCATCCTCCAGCGAAATCTCCAGGTTGTAGCGAAGGTCGGCCCCTCGGCTTCGCCGCCCGCCACCACGCTGGTTCATAAAATCGCCGAACATCTCCTCAAAGATGTCGGCAAACCCGGCGCCAAAGCCGCCGGCACCCGCACCACCGGAACCGCCCTCGAAAGCCGCATGGCCGAAGCGATCGTACGCGGCTCGTCGTTGGCTATCCTTCAGAACATCGTAAGCTTCGTTGATTTCCTTGAAGCGGCGCTCGGCTTCGACGTTGCCCGGGTTGCGATCCGGGTGATACTGCATGGCAAGCTTACGGTAAGCCTTTTTGATGGCCTCGCCACCCGCATCTCGCTCGACACCCAAAACTTGATAGTAATCTTCTCTTGCCATGGCGGACCGCTCAAACATGCCAGATCGCCGGCGCTCGATCATCGAGCGCCGGCGGCAGAGCCGCGTTCACGGCAGGTTCCAAGTCATCAGACATCAGGACAAGCAGCCAGAAAAGACTGGAATCAGCTCGCTCTCTTGTCACGTTCCGGGTCGACTTCCTCGAAATCGGCGTCGACCACTTTTTCGTCCGTCGAACCACCGGCACCATCCGCGGTCGGCCCACCCTCTGGCGTGTCACCTGAACCACCGGCACTGGCCTGGGCGTTCTTGTAGAGCGCCTCGCCAAGTTTCATGGCCGCCTCGCTGACAGCGCTTGTCTTGGCTTTGATCGCCTCGACGTCCTCGCCGGCCATGGCGGTCTTGAGCTCAGCAACGGCTGCCTCGATAGTCTGCTTGTCCGAAGCTGCCACCTGATCACCCACGTCGACGAGCGTTTTCTCCGTGGAATGGATCACGGCGTCAGCATGGTTGCGTGCTTCGACGAGCTCCTTGCGCCGCTTGTCATCGGACGCATGCTCTTCGGCATCCTTGACCATGCGGTCGATATCGCTGTCGGACAGTCCGCCAGACGCTTGAATGCGAATGTTCTGCTCTTTGCTTGTGGCCTTGTCCTTAGCGGAGACGTTGACAATGCCATTTGCATCGATGTCGAACGTGACCTCGATCTGCGGAACGCCACGGGGCGCCGACGGTATATCGACGAGATCGAACTGGCCGAGCAACTTGTTGTCGGCGGCCATCTCACGCTCGCCCTGGAGGACACGAATGGTGACCGCGTTCTGCCCGTCCTCCGCTGTCGAAAACACCTGGCTCTTGCGAGTCGGGATTGTCGTGTTCCGCTCGATCAAGCGAGTGAATACCCCCCCCAAGGTCTCGATGCCCAGCGAGAGAGGCGTAACATCCAAAAGCAGGACGTCCTTGACCTCGCCCTTAAGAACGCCGCCCTGGATCGCGGCACCGACGGCAACCACCTCGTCCGGGTTTACGCCCTTGTTGGGCTCACGCCCAAAGAAGGCCTTAACGGTCTCAACCACCTTTGGCATCCGGGTCTGGCCACCGACCAGAATGATCTCATCAATTTCATTCGGCTTCAGCCCCGCGTCCTTCAACGCCGCGCGGCACGGTCCAACGGTCCGCTCGACCAGCTCTTCGACGAGCGCCTCCAGCTTGGCCCGCGACAACTTGATGTTCAGGTGCTTAGGCCCACTGGCGTCGGCCGTAATAAACGGCAGATTGACTTCCGTCTGCAGCGAGCTGGACAGCTCGATTTTGGCTTTCTCGGCAGCTTCTTTCAAACGTTGCAGCGCCAACCGGTCTTGGCGAAGATCGATACCCTGATCCTTGCGGAACTCATCGGCGAGGTAATCAAGGATGCGCTTGTCGAAATCTTCACCGCCCAAGAAAGTGTCACCATTCGTCGATTTCACCTCGAACACACCATCACCGATTTCGAGGATTGAAATATCGAATGTACCGCCGCCGAGATCGTACACCGCGATGGTGCCGGCCTTCTTGCGTTCCATGCCATAAGCCAGCGCAGCCGCTGTCGGCTCATTGATGATCCGCAGCACTTCCAAGCCGGCGATCTTGCCCGCATCCTTTGTCGCTTGCCGTTGGCTGTCGTTGAAGTAGGCCGGAACCGTAATGACCGCTTGGGTCACACTTTCCCCAAGGAAGCTCTCAGCGGTCTCCTTCATTTTCTGCAGGATAAACGCGCTGACCTGACTCGGGCTATACTTATTGCTCTGGGCTTCCACCCACGCGTCACCGTTATCGGCCCCGACGATCCGATAAGGCACCAGATCCTTGTCTTTGGCTACGATTGGATCGCTAAAACGGCGGCCAATCAAGCGTTTGATGGCGAAGAGCGTGTTCTCAGGATTGGTCACAGCTTGCCGCTTGGCGGGCTGGCCAACGAGACGTTCACCTGTATCTGTAAATGCGACCATCGACGGTGTTGTGCGCGCGCCTTCCGCATTTTCAATAACCCGCGCGTCGCGCCCATCCATAACTGCGACGCAGGAGTTTGTCGTGCCGAGGTCGATACCGATTACCTTGCTCATGCTACACCTCATCTTCTGGCGGATCACGCGGGCCTCAGCGTCGAGCGCCTCGCGAGGTCCCCTGTGCTGAACACGTGCTGTTAGCGTTCGACGCTGTGCAGGGGATGAAAAAAGCGTCCGGACGCCACGAGTTGCCGGTTATATATGCGGGTGACCCAGACCCCGCAACCGCCCGCCCCTTGGCGTAAATCGAAACCGATCAAGCCGGAATCGGCTGCGCTTCGGCCCTGTGTCCGACCTCTGAACCGCCCGCAGCAAAGACCCAGAGCGTGATTATCTCAGCAAGTTACAGAACCGACATTCCGGCCTTCTACGCTGACTGGTTTCGAAAACGCTTAGCCGCCGGATTCGCTGACGTTGCTAATCCCTATGGTGGGCCTTCGAAGCGCGTGCGGCTGGATCCGGAACACGCGTCTGCATTCGTGTTCTGGACCCGCCACGTCAAGCCCTTCGTGCCGATCCTTTCCGGCTTGTCCGCAACCCGCCGTCCGTTCGTGGTTCAACTCACGATGACCGGATACCCGAGAGCGCTGGACCTGTCGACGCCACCGCCAAGTCGGGTTGCCGACCAATTCCGCCAACTCGCGGCAATGTTCGGCAAACGGGTCGCCGTCTGGCGCTATGATCCAATCGTCTTCTCCGACATTACGCCGCCCGACTGGCATGCTCACACATTCGAGCGATTGTGCGCCCGCGTGGCGGGCTCAGTGGACGAAGTGGTCGTATCCGTTGCGCAAATATACCGAAAGACCAAGCGAAACCTGGATGATGCCGCCCGCCGCCATTCCTTTTCGTGGCACGATCCGAGCACAACGGAAAAGGTCGCGTTGCTCGTCCGCATGACCCAGATCGCCCGCAATCACGGCATAACGTTAACGCTCTGCGGACAACCAGAGTTGCTCGGCGAAGGCATCGGCGCCGCGCGCTGCATTGACGCCGATCGTTTGTCAGATGTGGCCGGCATACCGATTCAAGCCTCCCAAAAAGCGCATCGACCGAAGTGCGGCTGCTGGGCCTCGCGCGATATCGGCGCCTACGACAGCTGTCCTCATGGCTGCGTTTACTGTTATGCGGTCAACAATCGCCGGATCGCGACCGGAAACTTCCGCCGACATGACCCGAGCGACCCCTACCTGCTCCCCGCGCGCCCTGCCGGATCGGCCGTCGGCGCGGACTAAAGTTTTTCGTCGACGCGGCTTCCGGTGCCATCCGACGCCGTTTCGGACGAGCGATCATAGGCCTTGGCACCGGCGCCATCCTCACCGGTCACGTCCGCAGCCGAGGCTGCTTGGTCGTGAGAAGATGCACTCTGCCGGTTTGCCGGCTTGGGGCCACCCTTGGAAACGCCGACGCGGGCCGGACGGAGCGGCCGATCGTGGATGGCGTATCCATCCTCAACAACATGAACAACCGTGCCCGCCGGCACCGAAGCATTTTCCACCTCGTACATCGCTTCATGGACGTGTGGGTCAAACGGCTGGTCGAGCGCCGCAATCGGCGTGATGCCATGGCGCTCCAACGCGCCGGTCAACTCTTTGCCAGTCATCTCAATCCCGACCACCACGGAGTCGAGGGCCGGATCATTTGCACGCGCGGCCGAATCGACCGAGGCCAGCGCCCGGCCGAGATTGTCCGCCACGGGAAGCAGATCACGAGCAAACTGCGCGATCGCATACTTGCGCTCATCGGCTTTTTCCCGCGCAGCCCGGCGACGAATGTTCTCGACCTCGGCCAAGGCCCGCTTCCAGGCGTCGTCGAGTCGTTCGATCTCGGCTTCCAAGGCAGCAACTTTACCGGCCAAGTCCGCATCGCCAGCAGCGTCCGTCGGGTGCGGTGATTGCGATGCGCCGGCAAGCTCAGGAGCCGTCCCTTCCGCCGCTTTGACAGCGTCTGGCGATCGCTCCGATTCCTGATGCATATCCTCTTTGTCACCCGGCATAGCTTGTTCTTGCTCCTTCATCCAATCATCTGGCCGACCAGCTTCGCGGTGTAGTCGACCATCGGAATGATCCGTGCGTAATTCATGCGCGTGGGCCCAATCACGCCAATGGCTCCGATGATGTAGCGCTGGCTGTCACGGTATGGACTGACAATCATGGTGCAGCCGGTCAGCTTAAAGAGATCATTGCTAGCACCGATAAAAATCTGAATGTCATCGGCCGCAAGCACCAGCGACAACACCTTCAGCATGGTCTCCTTAGTTTCGAGAGCAGCGAAGAGGGATCGGATGTTCTCCAAATCTCCCATCGCCTGCACGTCGTCAAGGAGGTTTGCCTGGCCGCGAATGATCAGCGCACCGCCGCTTTGGTTGCCGGCCCACGTGGCCAAGCCCGTGTTCACAACCCGGGCAGCCAGATCGTCCAACGCGGCTCGGTGCGACTCCAGCTCCAACCTGATCTGCTCCACAGCCTCGTCCAGTGTCCGACCGACCAGACGGGCGCTGAGATAGTTGGATGCCTCCACGAGTGCCGAAGGCGGCAGATCGGGTGCCGTCTCAATGATGCGGTTTTCGACGGCTCCGCTCTCACGGACCAGGACGACCAGAGCACGGCCCGGGTTGAGATTGACGAACTCGATGTGCCGAAGCGGCCCCTCGACCCGTGGTGCGGTCACAACGCTGGCGGCGTGGGAAAGCCCAGAGAGCGCCGCCGTTGCTTTTTCCAGAAGGCCCTCCACGCTTGTCCCGACACCGGCGCACTGCGCAGCCAGGTTCGATCGCTCCTCGTCACTGATGTCCCCCACTTCGAGAAGTCCATCGACGAACAACCGAAGCCCAACCTCCGTCGGTACCCGCCCGGCCGAAGGATGCGGCGCCCAAAGCAGCCCGCTTTCCTCCAGATCCGCCATGATGTTGCGAATTGTGGCCGGCGACAAATTCAAAGGCAGACGCTTGGCCAGCGTGCGCGAGCCAATGGGATCACCGGAGTCCAGGTAAGCGTCAACGATCATACGGAAAATTGCCCGTGACCGTTCGTTAAGCTCTGTTACCGTCATGGTTCTGGCCCTGGCAACGTGCGCTTTTAAAGGGTGCCGATGCCGAGAGCTGGCCTAGAGTGGCGACACCAACCGCTGTCAGCATTTGCGCGAGAGATGTAGGTTTACGCGCCAACACCGTCAACGCGGTAAGGGTTTACGCCCCATCCCACGGGGATTAGGGTGCGTCGCCATGGAAGCACAGCCTCAAGCGACTCGTCCGTCCGCGCGGCGCCCCGACCAGTTACGGACGGTCACGTTCGCCATCGATGTCAACATGCACGCCGAGGGATCCTGCCTGGTCAAGTTTGGCGATACCCACGTACTGTGCACGGCTTCCGTCGAAGACAACGTACCCAGATGGCTGCGCGACACCGGCCGCGGCTGGATCACGGCGGAATACGGCATGTTGCCGCGGGCGACCAAAGAACGCACCCAACGGGAGGCGGCGCGGGGCCACCAGTCTGGTCGCAGCCACGAGATACAGCGCCTCATTGGCCGGTCGCTGCGGGCCGTAACGGACTTGCCAGCAATGGGCGAACTTCAGGTTCGGATCGATTGCGACGTCCTTCAAGCGGATGGCGGCACGCGCACGGCGTCCATCACGGGGGCCTACATCGCCCTCCACGCCGCTTTCCGCAACTTGGTTGACCTGGGCCTGCTTGATGCGGTGCCGCTCGTTGATCAGGTTGCGGCCGTGTCGTGCGGACTCGTCGGGGGTGCCGGCGTTCTCGACCTGGACTACGCGGAAGACAGCACGGCCGAAACGGACGCCAATTTCGTCATGACAGGCTCTGGTGGCATCGTTGAAATCCAAGGCACAGCAGAAGACCGACCGTTCAGCGAACAGCAATTCCTTCAGCTTCTCGCCCTCGCGCGCGCAGGGACCCGCGAGCTGATCGCGGCACAGCGCCGCGTGCTGAACCTGGACTGAGCGGCGGCTTGGCACGCCGGTTCACCGGAGGAACGCTCGTCATCGCCAGCCATAATGCTGGGAAAGTCAGGGAGATCAGGGACCTTCTGGCGCCTTACGGCGCCGATGTGCTGTCCGCTAAGTCACTGGGCTTGGCGGAGCCGGAAGAAACCGGGGCCACATTCATCGCCAATGCCGTGCTGAAGGCAGAGGCGGCCGCGTCCGCAAGCGGCCATGTTGCTTTGGCCGATGACTCCGGCCTTGTTGTTCCTGCGTTGGACGGACAGCCGGGCATCCATTCGGCGCGATGGGCAGGAGCGAACCGCGACTTTTCCGTGGCCATGCGCACGGTCGAGGAGCGCCTGACCGGTCAGGTCGACAGACGAGCCTGGTTCACGTGCGCGCTGGTCCTCGCTTGGCCGGACGGGACCAACGAAGCCTTCGAAGGGCATGTCACGGGGCGACTGGTATGGCCACCTCGTGGCGATCGAGGCTTCGGCTATGACCCCATGTTCTTGGCCGACGGCTTCGAAGTGACGTTCGGCGAAATGGAGCCAACGCAAAAGCACGCCATCAGTCATCGCGCGGTTGCGTTTCGCCAACTGGTGGATGCTTGCTTCAAGACATGACCGACGACAGCACGCCGCTGGAAGATCCGCTTGGCATTTATGTGCATTGGCCGTGGTGTCGATCAAAATGCCCCTACTGCGATTTCAATAGCCACGTCGCCGACGCCATCGACCAGGATCGTTGGCGGAGCGCCTTGCTGCGGGAACTGAGCTCCGCGTCAGTAGGCACGACCCGAAGGTTGGTGGAGAGCATCTACTTTGGTGGCGGCACGCCTTCCTTGATGGACCCAAGGACGGCTGCGGAAATCATTGATTTCGTCAAGGCGACCTGGTCGTGTGTCGCGGCACTTGAAGTCACGCTTGAAGCCAATCCATCAACGGTAGAAACAAGCCGCTTTACGGCGTTTCGGGATGCGGGTGTGAATCGTGTTTCCGTTGGCGTTCAATCTTTCGACGAGCGCGCGCTGCAGTTTCTCGGTCGCAACCATACGGTGGATGACGGAATCGGCGCGATCGAGACCGCCCACACACTGTTTGAGAGGGTCTCTTTCGACCTAATTTACGCATTTCCGGGCCAGAGCGTGGCTGATTGGCAAAAACACCTGGATATGGCAGTGCCGTTGGCAGGAGATCACTTATCCCTCTACCAATTGACCATAGAGCAGGGGACAGCGTTTTACCGGAACGGCGTCACAGGCTGTGACGAGGACACCGGTGTCGCGCTATTCGAGATCACCATGGATCGGCTGAGGTCGGCCGGATTTCCCGCTTACGAGATCTCAAACCATGCACGACACAACGGGGCATGCCGCCACAATCTCCGGATCTGGCAGGGCGGCGACTACGTCGGCATTGGCCCTGGCAGCCACGGGCGTTTAACGAGCGACGGCAAGACCGTTGCGACCACTCGGACGTCAGCACCGAATCACTGGCTCAATGAGGTAGCGGTTAGCGGCGGTGCCGCAACCCACGCCCACGCGTTGACCTCCGAGGAACGACTAGAGGAGATCGTCATGCTGGGGCTCAGGCTTACGGATGGGATTAATCGCGATCAATTTTGGTCACGGACCGGACGGAACATTGAAGACGCGGTCAATCGGGACGGGTTGAACCGGCTTGTGGAAGAATCCTTCGTGACGATCGATGCAGCCGGGCTCCGGACCACGCCCAAGGGCCGGCTTTGCCTGAACAGCATCACCGGCCAACTGTTGGCGTGAGCGGCCTCAGATACCGGCCGCGGGTCCGAACTGGGAGGGTGCCGGATCGAGGACCTCGAGGCGGCCGGGGCCAACCCTCATGACAGCCAAACCTCGCTCCGCGATTTCTGTTCCGCCGAACCGGAACAACCCATCGACCCCGATAAAACCGGCCGGTGCCCGTAGAATGTCGCGGTCGAAGCCCGCTTGTGGCAGGGTTCGAACCAGAGTGGCCGCCAACGCCACGCCGTCGTAACCCAATGTCGCCAGCCTATGCGGTGACGTGTTGTAGTTCTCTCGATACCTGCGTTCGAAATCCGCCCGCAATGCGGGGTCCGGCACTGCAAACCAGCCACCGATGAGAGCTGGTTCGCCGCCGGTTCGCGGTTGCTCCCACGTCCCCGTGCCTAAAATCTGGGTCTCGGCCTCAATACCGTTTTCCGGGAGTCGGGCCGCCAGATTGGCAATCCGCGATCCCAATTCCGCCAGCATCAATGCCTCGAACCCACCTCCCGGACGGCTCGAAACGCCGGCGCGGTCAACGGCAATGGACCTGACCACACCTGAGTAATCGGGGGAACGCCAAGTCAGCCTCTCGACCCGCACCACGTCACTACCAAGGTCGTCGGCTGTCTCACGAAATGTTGACGAAATCAGGTCACCGTAGCGATTGTCCGGCACGATCAGAGCAAATCGGCTCAAGCCCGCGGCATGGGCATAGTTGAGGACCCGGCGAACCTCCGTTTCCGGCGTGAAGCCGAGGACGAATACGCCTCGTCCGCCCACCGTGCTGTTGTTGGAGAATGTTACAACCGGAACGTACGCGCTTCGCGCGACCTTCGCGACCGCTTGGGTAGAACTCGACAACAGTGGACCCAAGATAATCCGGGCTCCGTCGTTGATCGCCTCGCGGGCAACGCGAGCAGAGCGATCGGGCGTGCCGCCCGTGTTGTAGGGCATCAATTCCAGCTTACCACCGCCCAGGTCGAACAAAGCCAACTGGGCGGCATTCCAGATGGCATCGCCCAATTCGGCATGGCGCCCGCTACGTGGCAACAGCACAGCCACACGTGTCGCTTCGTCCGTCTCAGCCTCTGCGGCGAAGCCGTGCGTGTCGATGGTCACCCGCGCGTCGGGTGACAAAATGTTCACCGGCGCCACGTCCGTAACCAGAACAAACGGATTTGCCGAAGCTCCTGGATTAACCGCCTGCGGCACTTGCGGCGGCGCCAGAGGTTCTGTCTCCTCTTGCTGTGGTGACAGGAAGTCGAGATGCTCACAGCCGCCGACCATCAACACAAGGGCCAGCAAACATGTCCCTAAAACCGCGAGGCGAGAAACGCGCACCTGGTCTACCATCGTCTGGTCCAAACCCCTCATCCCAAGATCAATTGGTTTCGATCTCAAATTACCACGATCAGACGCAGCGTATCGGGAGCGATGCGCAGAGTAAACAAGCGGGCGACAGCGATACGGAGCGCCTTGCAGCGGGCCTCTATGTGGTCGCGACCCCCATCGGCAACGCGGCCGACATCACGTTGCGCGCCCTGCGCACATTATCGCTGTGCGACGTCATCGCTTGCGAGGACACGCGCGTGACATCGAAGCTCTTGGCCATCCATGGTCTGCGGACACCGCTCAAACCCTACCACGACCATAATTCCCAGAAGGTGCTGCCCGGAATTGTCGATCAATTGCGGGCCGGTGCGCGGGTGGCGCTGGTTTCCGACGCCGGTACGCCGCTGGTGTCGGATCCAGGCTTTCGCCTCGTCAATGCGGCCTTGGCCGAGGGTATTCCGGTCGTGCCCTTGCCTGGAGCCTCATCCGTCCTCGCGGCGTTGTGTGTCTCCGGTCTTCCGACGGACCGCTTTCTATTCGTGGGCTTTCCGCCGTCAAAGCCCACTGCCCGTCGGCGTTTCCTCGCCGACATTGCCCATGTTCCCGCCACGATCATCCTTCTGGAATCGACCCAGCGCCTTGGCGCCTCACTTGCCGACCTGGCAGCGGAGCTGGGACCACGTTCGGCTGCCGTCTGTCGCGAGTTGACGAAACGATTTGAAGAGGTCCGTCGCGGCCCGCTGGCGGAGCTTGCGGAGGCCTATCTCCAAGCGGGGCCACCAAAAGGGGAAGTGACGGTCGTCATCGCTCCACCCAACGCAGCGAGCGAGCCGCCCGATCAAGACAACGTGGACGCACTGTTGCGAACCGCGCTGACTGACGCCTCGGTGAGGTCTGCTGCGGCCCGTGTAGCGGCCGAGACGGGCCTGCCGAGGCGCACGGTCTACACGCGTGCCCTTTTGCTCGCCCAAGAACTGGACAAGCCGGGCCAATGAGTCGGGTGAAGCGCGCTATAGGACAAAAAAGGCGGCGCACAGCGGTTCGATTTGGTCGATCAGCGGAGCTCGTGTGCCGGACGGCGCTTCGCTTAAAGGGCTACAGCATCCTGGCCGCCAACCTGCGAACTCCCGTGGGTGAGATCGATATCATTGCCCGCCGCGGCGACATCGTTGCCTTTGTTGAAGTTAAGGCGCGACTCTCGACCGCCGACGATGGCGAGGTCTTGTCGGCAAAGCAACGTCAGCGCATCGTTCGGGCGGCAGACTGGTTTCTGGTTGGACACCCCAATCTGGCGAGCCTCGGACGACGCTTTGACCTCATGCGTGTCCGCCCTGGCCACTGGCCGGAGCACATCCGTGATGCCTGGCGCCCGACTCTTTAAAGGGGGCGCGGCCCGGTCACCTAACGACCCTCCACCTCTTCGCGAAGCAGCTCTAGGTTCAGCCATGCGTCTTCGGCTGTTTCCAGCTCTGACTTGGTCGCGGCGAGTTCCGACGTGGCCCGCTGAAACTTCTCCGGGCTCTGACTATAAAGATCCGGGTCGGCCAACGCAGCCTCCAAAGTAAAGATGCGGTTCTGGAGTGCTTGAATGTGGCCCGGCAAGGTCTCCAGGGCGCGTTTTTGTTGGTAGCTCAGCTTCGAGCGAGGCGCTGCACCCTTCGGCTTGGCGCCGCCACTCGGCTTGGCCAAGGTCTGACGGCTCGTCGCGGCCTGCGCCTTGGCCTCGACGCCATGGCCGCGCTGGCGCACAAAATCGCTGTACCCGCCTGCATACTCCTGCCAAATGCCGGGCCGCTCCCACACGATGACTGACGTGACGACCCGATCGAGAAAATCCCGGTCGTGGCTAACGAGGAGCAACGTCCCCGTGTAGTCGGCCAGGATTTCCTGCAACAGGTCCAGCGTCTCCAAGTCCAGATCGTTGGTGGGCTCATCAAGCACGAGAAGGTTGGATGGTCGAGCCAGCGCCCTTGCCAGCAACAGGCGACCGCGTTCACCGCCGGATAAGGAGCCGACGGGTGTGCGCGCCTGCTCGGGCGCGAACAGGAAGTCCTTCATATAGCCGTAAACGTGACGTGACTGGTTGCCGACCGTGACCATGTCGCCGGTACCACCTGTCAGCGTGTCGGCCAAACTTGCCGTCGGCTCCAAGCTCTCGCGGCGCTGGTCGATGGACATGGCCACCAAGTTCGCGCCATGACTGATCGTGCCGGTGTCGGATGGCAGATCGCCGGTCAGCAGTCGGAGCAAGGTGGTTTTGCCCGCACCGTTGGGACCAACAATTCCGACCCGTTCGCCCCGAAGAATCCGCGCCGAAAAATCGCTGACGATGGGAACGCCATCATAACGCTTGCCGATACCCTCAGCGGCGATGACCAAGTTTCCGGACATGGTCCCCTGCGCCGTTGCCATTCTTGCCGACTCGGGCGCGGACACACGTTGCCGTCGCGCCTCCCGCAGGTCGTTGAGCCGGGCCAACCGCCCCTCGTTCCGTTTGCGCCGCGCCGTAACGCCGTATCTCAGCCAGTCCTCCTCCCTGGCAATGAGGCGGTCGAGCTTGTGAGCATTCTTGGATTCATCATCCAAGACCTCGTCGCGCCAAGCTTCGAAGGCGGAGAAGCCACGGTCAAGGCGTCGCGTCACGCCGCGGTCCAGCCAAACGACAGCTCGGCTCAGCGTCTCCAGAAACCGACGGTCATGGCTAATGAGCACCAGTGCCGCACGAAGAGCGGCCAGTTCCGTCTCCAACCATGCGATGGCGGGCAGATCGAGATGGTTCGTCGGCTCGTCCAACAACAAAATGTCCGGCATCGGCGCCAACGCCCGGGCCAGCGCTGCCCGCCGGGCCTCTCCGCCGGACAGCCGCGCAGGTTGTTCGTCGCCATCAAGGCCGAGCTGTTGAAGGAGGTATCGCGCGCGATGGAGATCGCCATCGCCGCCAAGTCCGGCCACGACATATTGTAATGTTGAAGAAAACTCACTTAAGTCGGGCTCTTGGGGCAGGTAGCGGATGGTGGCGCCCGGCTGGATGAACCGACGGCCCGCGTCGGGCTCGATGATCCCGGCGGCGATCTTCATCACGATGGACTTACCGCAACCGTTGCGTCCAACCAACGCCAAGCGCTCACCCGCCCCAACCGACAACGACGCCCCGGCGAGCAAGGGTGTGCCACCAAATGTCAGAGCAATGTCCTGAAGAAGAAGGAGCGGCGGGGCCTGGGCCATGGTTGCGGTGGCGGCGTGATCAACGGGATTTGCGCGGCACCGTCGGCCGCCTCCGTCCATTTAACGCGGCGACCGCTAAAAGGCGAGCGCAGTGGTGTTCATACTCTGACTTGGCAGACGATCGCCGCCGCCGTCGCGACCGTTGACGCCGATGGTGGTGGCGCTAGTGTTCACGGTGGAATGAGATGATCCGCAGGCGCGGACAGAGCCATCGGGGCCAAAATGAAACTGTTGCGATTTGGACTGCCCGGCCATGAGCGACCAGGTCTCCTTGACCGGGATGGTGTGATCCGGGACTTGAGCGCCCACGTGCCGGATATCGGTGGTGACGTGTTGTCGCCCACAAGGCTCAGCGCGCTTGCGGCGCTGGATACCGCATCTTTGCCCGCGATCGATGGTGACGTCAGGCTGGGCTGTCCGGTGGCTCAGGTCGGCAAAATCCTCGGGATCGGCTTGAACTATAGAGCCCATGCCGCCGAGACCGGGGCAACGCCGCCGTCGGAGCCGCTGGTCTTTTCGAAAGCGACAACGTCGATTACGGGTCCGAACGACGGCATCACGCTGCCAAAGGGGTCAACCAAGACTGACTGGGAAGCCGAGCTGGCCGTGATCATCGGAACCAAGACACAGTACGTTTCCGAGAATCAGGCCATGGAGCACGTTGCGGGCTATGCCGTCATGAACGATGTCTCCGAGCGCGATTTCCAAAAGAACCGCGGCGGACAGTTCGTGAAAGGCAAGAGCGCCGACACCTTTGCGCCACTCGGTCCGTGGCTGGTCACGAAGGACGAAGTGCCCGATCAGCAGTCCTTGAGCGTGTGGCTCACGCTTAATGGCGAGGCGCGGCAACGTGGCACAACCGGTGATATGGTGTTCGGCGTTGCGGCAATTATCAGCCACCTTAGCCAATTCATGACCTTAATGCCCGGTGACGTGATCACGACCGGGACACCGGCAGGTGTGGGGGCGGGAGCGGTTCCGCCCGTGTTCCTCAAGCCGGGCGACCGGCTGAACCTGGGCGTGGACGGCCTCGGCGAACAGCATCAGACGGTGCACGCGTGGCCAGGCCCTGCGGGATCTCAACACTGATGCACGCAGAAGCTACCGCAGAAACGCACGTAAAACCGGCAATAGATTTGATCAACAAGTATGACCTACAAGTCCCACGCTACACCAGCTATCCGACGGCGCCGCACTTTTCTGGCACAGTTACTGGAGATGATTACCTGCGTTGGCTCGGTTCTTTGGACGCCGGCACCCCACTGTCTCTTTATTTTCACATTCCGTTCTGTGATACCATGTGCTGGTTTTGCGGGTGCTACACCAAGTTGGTGGCGCGGTACGAGCCCGTAGCTGCATACCTTGACGTCCTTCTCGCCGAAATCGACCTGATTGCTGGTGTGCTGCCCGCGCGCTTTACCGTCCGTCATGTCCATTGGGGCGGTGGCAGCCCCACGATCCTCACAGAAGCCGACTGGCAACGAACATTCGCGAAGCTGAAATCCGGCTTCGACTTCGCATCGGATGCCGAGGTGGCCGTAGAACTCGATCCGCGAGACGCCACCGAAACATACGTGGCGGCTCTGGCGGCGGGCGGCGTCAATCGAGCCAGTATCGGAGTTCAGGACTTCGATCAAACGGTGCAGAACGCCATCAATCGCCACCAACCGTTTGAGGTTGTGTCGCGCGTTGTCGGCTGGCTCCGCCGCCATGGCGTCCCGAACGTCAATCTTGACCTGATGTACGGTCTGCCCCACCAGACCTCGGATTGTGTCGTAGCGATGGTCGATCGTGCCATGACGCTTGAGCCTAACCGGATTGCGCTGTTCGGTTACGCCCATGTTCCGTGGATGAAATCTCATCAACGCCTGATCGACGAGACCGCCTTGCCCAGCGCCGCGGACCGGCTCGCGCAGTTTGATGCGGCCACGGCCCGCCTCGTTCAACACGGCTTTCGTCCGGTCGGACTTGATCACTTTGCGAAGCAAGCAGACGGCCTCTCCCTGGCTGCCGCGACGGGCCATCTTCGCCGCAACTTTCAAGGGTACACGACCGACACCGCGCCCGCGTTGATCGGCCTCGGGGCCTCCGCGATCGGGTCTTTGCCAGACGGATACGTTCAAAACGCGGCGCCACTGTCGGCCTATGAGGATGCCATTCGAGCCGGGCGGCCGGCGACGGTGCGGGGCCTCGCCTTGACTGCCGATGACCGGCTGCGTGCCGACGTGATCGAGCGCCTCATGTGCGATTTGTCGGTCGATGTTGCGAAAGTGTGCCGCCGAAATGGCGCGGAGGTTTTCGCACTCGACGGGGCTATAGCCCAACTGGCACCTCTTGTTGAAGACGGACTTGCAACGATCGATGGGCGGTTTGTCAGCGCAACGTCGCGGGGGCGACCGTTCCTGCGCCTCATCGCGGCAGCCTTCGACGCCTATTTGGGCGTCGGCGTCGGCCGCCACTCCAGAGCCGTTTAGGGCAGGTTATGAGACGATTTTTGGTACGAACGGCTTGTTCGGTGGTTGTGGTAGCATTCGCCTTGCTTTTCTGGCATCCGTCCCTGGCGGATGAGGCCGGCATCGTGCTCCGATTACGCGGATTGGCGACGGCGGTCTATGGGGATAGAAACCGCACGCTCGCGGTCGGCGATGCCGTTAAATATGGCGAACAAATTGCGACCGCCACCAACACCCGTTTGCAACTACGCCTGCTCGACGGCGCTGTCATTACAGTGGGGGACAACAGCACATTCACCGTTGAGGGATACGAGCCGGATGATAAGGGCATCATCTTCGACTTTCTCAATGGTGTGTTCCTCGGCATCACCGACAGCGAAGACGAAAAACGCACAGTTCCGATGACAATCGAGACCACTCTGGGTGCGATCGGTATCCGCGGAACAACCTTCTGGGGACGCATCGACCCCGGCCACCTGCAGGTTGCGCTGCTCGAAGGGCGCAGCGTTTTTGTGGATGCCTTTGGCCAACGGATCGAGCTGACACCGGACCGAGACGGTGTGGACGTTTTTGCACCAGGGCTCGAAGGCGGTAGGGCGCCAGGGCAAGCCGGAACCGAAGCGTCACCGACGATCAGACATCAGAAGTGGGGCGAAGGCCGGCTCGCCAGATCCCGCGCTGACGTGTCCTTCGAATAAGATTGGGTCACCCGTAACGCTTGCGGCGCGCTTGTGGGCTGGTGCATGGCCGATACCGCCAAATCCAGCCAGATGCGCAGCATATGCAGGTCAATGTCGTTGAGACGGCCATTTTGATCCGTGGCGACCTCCACGAGGCTCAAACGCCCACCGCTAAACAAACTGCCCTCAAAACGGCAGGAAACCCAGTGTGCTTCGCCGTCCTCATCAATCGCATCGACAGCGGACAGGGTCCGACGCCGCCCGAACCCGTTCTCACCCGCAGGCCTGAAGACCCTGTAATCGATCACAACGCCATGGCCAGCCACTGGATGGGTCGTGCTGCTGATGATTTCAACGGCGCCAAGGTCATCTTCGAAGGCACCAATGATCCGCTCGCATAACGCAACTTGAGCGGGATCAGGCCCGCAACTCGCGACACCCAAACTCCCCAACGCAACCAAGAGCGCACGCGACGCTCTCCGCCGGTTTGCTTGTCGAAGACAAGAACCGCTAAGTGTGTTTGCGGGCAAGAGTGAGGCCGTCACCAATGGGAACAAGGCTCAACTCGACACGGTCATCGTTTCGGACAAAGGCGTTAAAGGCTCGGATCGCCTCCGTGTCCAAGTCGGTTTTGGCCGGGTCAATGACACTGCCGTTCCAAAGAACATTGTCGACCATCACCAATCCGCCGGGTCTCAGCAGGGTCATTACCCGCTCATAGTACGCCCTATAGGATTCCTTATCGGCATCAATAAACGCCAGATCGAATTTTCCGTCCTCACCGTTGTCGATCAAGCCATCTAGGGTGTCGAGCGCGGGGCCGATCCGCAAGTCGATGCGGTCCGCCACGCCCGCCTCCGCCCAATATCGTTGTGCAACGGCCGTAAAGGTCTCGCTGATGTCACACGCGACCACGCGGCCCGCCTCCGGCAAGGCAGCTGCCATGACGAGGGCGCTATAGCCGGTAAATGTTCCGATTTCGACTATGCGCCGCGCATCCATGAGCCGAACGAGGAGCGCCATGAACTGACCTTGCTCCGGGGAGATCTGCATCGAACGCTGCGGCATCGCTGCCGTTTCCTCGCGAAGGCGTGCGAGCAGAGGGTCCTCCCGCAAAGAAACATCCAATAGGTACGCATAAAGCGCCTCATCCAATCCCAGGCTCTGCCGTGACATGCCAGTTTAGCTCCTTCCCGAAATGTTCGACTTCACTGCTGTTCGGCCTCCAAAACCTCAACAGCGTTGCCGCCAAGACGGCTTCCGAACAAACGGAGAATTGCACGCGCCACGTCGTCGGCAGCGTTGAGCGGCGATCGGTGCCATGTCTTGAGCGTGGTTGCCTCATCGAGCCGACGCGCATGGCCAGCCGCGATCAAAGTCTCATGCAATCGAACATGCTTGGCCGGCGCGAACCCGGGCGGCGCCCAGATATAGACTGGCGCACCGGTGGCACACGCTTCGCAGCACATGGATACGGAGTCGCCCGTAACGACGATGGCATCGGCGAGCGCAAGATAGCCCGTTAGCGGATTGTCGCCGGTCGCCCCCCAGCGATGCACATGCCTGGGACCACTCAAGGATGCCAGCAACGCTGTCTCGGCGTCCCCGGTTCTGCGGCTCGTGGTAACCATGAGCGACCCATTGTTGGCCTCCGCAAGGCCGGAGACCAGGCGACCAAGGGCCTCAGCATGGGCGTTCGTCAATCCCTGACCCCGCGTGCCACCTCCCACAAGCACGGCCAGTCTCGGTCGCGGCAGCGCCGACAGGCGGGGTCCCCAGAGCGCCTTTCCCGCCGCCAAACGCTCCGCCGACATTCGGTGAGGAGCGCCAACAACCGTCAAGAGGTTGGGCCGAGGGCCTGCGTCGTCGTGACAGGGACGAACGATTAGGTCGAACTCGTCCGAGCCGCTGCCAGGATCCATGATCTGCACGGTGATTACCGGGCGATCGCCGGACCGAGCGCTTATGCGCTTGATTGCTCTGGATACCGGCGCTGCCCGCCGACCGGCGGTGATGACCATTGCCGGCCATGGCGGTGTGAGCGCCAATCGGCTGCCCTCATCTAGCGTCGCGAGCGTCGAGCCAAGTATGACGTTGGGGAGCCGAGCGAATGAGCGATAACGGATTTCCTTGACGTCGAATGGATGCTGCAGGGCCTCTGCCACACCAATGGCTTGGGCGCGATTACCAGCGCGGTCGTCGGCGAGAACCCAAATCTCAGGATCGCTCGCCTCACCCATACAAGTGGTCATGACCATGATCGTCACCCCCTTCGGAACCCACGCCCGATGGCGTTGCCCGCGGGGACCTTCACTAAAACGGACCAGAGAGGCGCCTCGTCGACCATGGATATGAGGCCACGGCTGCGACGTTCTGATAAACGCCTCAGAAATCGAACCTTAGAACAGATCAACGCAGAGCGGAATCGCCGCTGAGCAGACCGCCTTACCTGCGTTCGGTATCTGAAATGGGTCACACCCCATAACGGAGCGGCTTAGTCGCGTGAGCCACTTTGGTCGTCGACGCGCGACGCGTCGCAAGGCCCGCCAAAAGATCCATGACAAGGCTACCTGTAGTTCGCGAATGCTTGCCGTTATCACGAGTCTGCGACCCTCAGAAGGCCGAGAAGCCGTTAATCGTGATAACAGGGCACAATACTTGATGGAAGCGCGTGGTGATTCTTAATTGAAATATTATAAAAACCAATTCAACATTTCTCGCCATCGTCGTGGACCATGGGCGCGGCCATTCCAGGTTTTAAGCAAATGCCAAATCCCTTTGCTCCACATGATATCGCTAAGCTGACGGTTATCTGGCAAAAATGGATCGTACTCTCCGACAATTATTTTGATATCCAAGCGACGAATGGCTTCTAATTTTTCGCTTTCATTTAAGTTTACTAAATAATGTGGTGGTGTATTAAAATACACATTATCATCATAATAGCCATCGAGCAGATCGCGAAATCCATCTACCGGTTTCGTCAGGTCGTATCGGCCACTTATCGCAACGACACGATTGAATGCTTGCGGATTTCTTAACGAAATGTTAACTGCGTGGAACGCTCCAAAACTACAACCTAGCGCTGTCAGAAACGGCGTCCGATTTATATGCCAGCTTAGCGGCAACACCTCATGTAAAATATATTGCTCGTACTTCATGTGGCGCAAAATTCTATTTCTAGGCTCGCACCATTGACAATAAAATGTCTCATGATCAATGGAGTCTACGCAAATAACTTGCATCCACCCCTGCTCAATTTTGTGGCGGATCGACTCAATCATGCCCATGTTTTCATAGTCGAAAAACCGACCTACGCGCGTTGGAAACGCAAGCACGCGAGCCCCGCCATGCCCGAAAATGAGAAGTTCCATGTCCCTCTCAAGGGGCTGGCAATACCACTTCTTGTATTCACGTTTCATTATCGTGACAATCTTGTGACAAACTATGGAAGGATGCTAAAACAAGTGTAGACGCTCCGGAACCCATACAGGATTTCCGAGAATGGGCGCATGCTCGCCCCTCATAATCCTTACAATTCCACCGAGAGTCGAAGTTCAGTATCATATGTTTTCGGGAATTTAAAGCACTCCGTACAATTGTTGTACTTGAAAGAACCTGGTATCCTTAACGGATCACTCACCCTTACTAATGTTACAACTTTATGAACACCAACAGAGTGCTCACGTGAATGTACGACCTGCCATTCTATGAAGCTGCTATGGTTCGGTTACGCGCGCCGACGGTTACCTCGGGCGATCGAGCACATGACGCTGCACCCACATTGGCCGCCACCCCACTCATTTTGGTTTCGTTCGCTATGGGATCGCACCATGTCCGGCTGGTTTGACGATGAAGTTACAGCCTTGGAGGAACGAACCCGCCCTCGACGCGGCGAGAACGGCCTCATTCTGTTCTACGGAAGTTCCACGTTCACGCTGTGGTCAACGTTAGAGGCCGCCTTACCCTCATATCGCATCGTCAATCACGGCTTTGGCGGCTCTACCATGGGCGACTGCATCACCTACTTTGACCGGTTGGTGACCCCCATGAAGCCGGCGGCCATCGTCCTTTACGCCGGCGACAATGATCTGGGCAATGGTGACGCGCCGGAAAAAGTGCTGGAGCGTGTTGAACATTTCGTTATGAAAAAACGGGCGGTCTTTGGCCCGATTCCGTTAGCATACATCTCAATTAAAGTCAGTCCGGCACGCCTTCATTTTATGCACAAGATTGAGTACACCAACCGCATTATTGAGCGATCTCTATTTCCTCGCGGTGATGCTCATTATCTTGACATAACCCGAAGAATGGTGAGCCGGGGACTTCACGATCTCCGGAGCTGCTTTGGCGCCGATCCACTTCATATGAGTGCTCGTGGTTATACGATTTGGTCAAACTCCCTAAATGAATATCTGGACGCTCTCAATGGAGCAATCCACCGTCAGCCGCATGTTAATCAACAAACCGAAAACATCGATCATTAACAACAGCCGCGCGGATTACATCGC
>CAZUDB010000038.1:0-35324 GCA_964619055.1 uncultured Rhodospirillaceae bacterium | reverse complement strand
CATGCGGAAGGGACGCAGGGCGAGATTGCGGATCTGCTCCCCCGGGATCACCAGGATGGTGTCGGCGGGCTCCGCGTCGTCGATGGCGCTGAAGTGGCGATCGTCGATCTCCGAGGTGTCGTCTTTGATTTTCAGCAGGAAACGCTTGGCGGCAGTGAGCGCCAGATAGTTCAACCGCCGCGGTGAGGCGAGCGAGATCTCTTGGACGATGCCCTCATAGACGACGATGCGGTTGCCGTAGGCGATGTCCGTAACCACGGAAGCCAGCACCACCGGGTCCTCCTTGCCGCAAATCACCTCATAATAGACGCCGTGGAAGGCGCGGATCGGCAGTGTGCCGTCTTCGATCCGACGGATCGCAAGCCGGCCCAGGAGCCACGACAGACCGGCGAGCAGGAGCGCATAGAGGCCGAAGGTGGCCAGGTATGTGGCCTCGCCACACTCGGGCTCCACAGGGCTGACAAACATCGGCAACGCCTGGGACAGCACCACCTCAGCGGCTTGGGTGCAGCCTGTCATAGCCTCCACGGCCGGGAAGTAGGCAAAGCCAAAGAGGACGTGGCCGGCGACCGATAGCCCAACCAGGGCCGAGGCGTCGAACAGGAGGCCGTGCTGGAAATCGAAGCGGGACAGCCGCCCGGACATGTAGAAGGCCGTCACGAACAGAAAGCCGGGGACGAGCAGGATGAACAGCAAAAAGACGTTGCCGCTCAACGACGTCATGTCGATCCCCTTGTGTCGGTCGGTGTCGGGACAGGTGTGCGCCAGAGCGGCGCGAGAGAAGGATAACGGTGAGTGGTGCCGCCGGAAACCCTATTGGGCCGGACGGGCTTCGGAGACGGCGCCGTGTGTGGGTGCCAACTGTGCCCGGAGCGCCCGGACCGCGTTAAGCGCATCTGCGAATCGAATTTCGCCGGTTTTGGCGTCCCGCTCCGCGGCACTCAAGGCCCGCTTCATCAGGCCATAATCCCAGCCCGCCGCCTCCAACAGTTCGACCGCTGCCTTGCGATTGCCGCCGATATACATCGCGTGCTCCGCATCTGTCCGCTGCCCTATCATCACGGCAGCCTCAACAACTATTTGCAAATATACGGTTCGAGGGAGTCGCGGTCAACTTGGGGTAAAACGTGAACATCGGGCCGCACGCTGCGCGCGAACTGTCGAGTCTATGTCCTTCGAAAACGGGCGGCGCCCACTGATTTTTATCTATGAGAAGCGATGAAGGATTGCTTGACCCAAATCTCGTCGGCACCAAGCACAGCGACAAGCTCGTAGCCCGCCGGCTTCATAATATCTCCGTAAGATCCCGATGCTTTTCCTGTTTGATTTTCAATAGAAAATATAGATACATCAAACTCATCAAAATCAAAAGACGTTAGTGCCGCCCGTTCTGCTCCCTCGATATCTATAGAACAATAATCAATTTCTCGAAGATTGTTTTTTCGTAGTAACGTTGTGAGTCGAATGGCTGGAATCTCGATAATCTGCTCGAGGTGTTCTGGGTCACGCCGGACAATGCCCAAAATATGAGCGTTGTAATAATCTAGCATGCCACCCATCTGCTTATAGCCTGATGTTACATCCATGAATTTTGAGGTGCCTTCATGGTCGGAAATGGCGGCGTGAATAACTTGGCTATTGCGAACGGCAGCAACTGATCGTGCCAAACTAGGCGATGCTTCTACGATCAGGCCATTCCAGCCCAAGATTTTCTCAAAAAATAAGCAGTTGCTTCCATGCCAACCATTGTAGGCACCTAGCTCAATGAACGTTCCGCATCTTTTGTCTTCGAAATAGCTTTTATGAATAAAGCGATCTTGTCCTGATTGAGAAAAATAAAGGCTATGATGTCCGAATTTCTTTTCTAACTCCCATATTTTCTGGTGGAGCACACCTTTTTCGTGAAGGGGTATGTCTTGTTGTGAGCATAGCTCGTATATATTCAGAGATTCTCGAAGGTGAGACATGCCTTCTTTGTAGAAGTTCTCAGCTTTTCCAAACACGTCGACCAGTGATGAGCCGGTGTACTTGGAAACATCGAAGGGGGCGTTCGGCGCTGATGTCATCTCACGCTGTCATCTTAGGCTGAATGTTGCGGCTCAGCGGATGCTCGGAGACACCTCAGGGTTCGGTCGCAGGGCCAAGCGGCAACCGGATCGGCCTTCACGTGCGAACGTGGCCTAATAGTCGAGAAAGCTCCGCAGCTTGCGTGAGCGGCTCGGGTGTTTGAGCTTGCGCAGCGCCTTGGCCTCGATCTGCCGGATTCGCTCACGGGTAACGGAGAACTGCTGGCCGACCTCTTCCAAGGTGTGGTCGGTGTTCATGCCGATGCCAAAGCGCATTCGCAGGACGCGCTCCTCCCGCGGCGTAAGGGTCGCCAACACGCGGGTTGTGGTCTCGCGCAGGTTGCCCTGAATCGCCGCATCAAGCGGCTGAACCGCATTTTTGTCCTCGATGAAGTCGCCTAGGTGGCTGTCCTCCTCGTCGCCGATGGGCGTCTCCAGGCTGATGGGCTCCTTGGCGATTTTCAGGACCTTGCGGACCTTCTCCAGCGGCATGGAGAGCTTCTCGGCCAACTCCTCCGGAGTCGGCTCCCGACCGATTTCATGCAGCATCTGGCGCGATGTTCGCACCAGCTTGTTGATGGTCTCGATCATGTGCACCGGAATGCGGATGGTCCGGGCCTGATCCGCAATCGATCGCGTGATGGCCTGGCGAATCCACCAGGTCGCGTAGGTCGAGAACTTGTAGCCGCGGCGATACTCGAACTTATCGACCGCTTTCATCAGCCCAATGTTGCCTTCCTGGATCAGGTCCAGAAACTGCAGGCCGCGGTTGGTGTACTTTTTCGCAATGGAGATCACGAGCCGGAGGTTGGCTTCGATCATCTCCTTCTTGGCTTTGGCGGCCTCGCGTTCCCCCTTCTGGACCGTGGACACAACCCGGCGGAATTCGCTGATCGGCAAGCCGCAGTCATGGCTGACCGTGGCAATTTCGGCGCGAAGCTTCTCGGCCGTGTCACGATGACGCTCAACGAACCGGGACCAGCCGCGGTGCGGAAGCTCAGCCACGCGATCGATCCAATCGGGGGCTAGCTCGTGGCCGAAATGGTGCTCCAGGAAGGATTCGCGCGCAACCCCGGACTCGGTGGCGAGCCGAAGCATTCGACCCTCCAGGCCTGTAAGCCGGCGGTTGAGATCGTAGAGCTGACGGACCAGATCGTCGATCCGATGCTGATTCAAGTGCACGCCGTCCATCAGCCCCACCAACTCCTGACGAAGCTTGGCGTACTGCTTTTCGGTGGTTGGCTTGGGCTCGTCGCCGCGTTGCAAGGTGTGGATGCGCCGAAGCTGCATCTTGTGCATGCGCTGATAGGTGGTCGTGATTTTGTCGAACGTCTCCAGCACGGTCGGTTTTAGCGCCGCTTCCATGGCCGACAACGATAGGGCCTGCTGCTCCAGGTCCTCCTCGTCGTCGCCAAGCTCATCGTCGCCGAACTCGTCGCTTTCTTCGTCCTCCGCTTCGTCGCCGTCATCCTTGTCGTCGTCGTCCTCATTGGCCTTGACCGTTGTCTTGGCAGCGGTTACGGCGGAGACCACATGGCCGGCCAGGACCCCGCTGTGATCCTGACCATTGCCATGAGCTGCATGGGCGGTGCCGTCACCGTCCCCATTCGTCTGGGCCGGGGCGTTCTCTTGCTGCGGTGCGGCCACATTAATCGGATCCACCGTCGGCCCGCCGGCTCCCTGTTCACCGCTATGATCCGGCGACGCCGCGCCGTGGGCATTGCAGGGGGTCAGGATCGTCTGCGGCGGCAACGCACCATCGCCCGGGGGGCTGCCGTTGCCGTTGGCGGCAGCCTTCGCAGCAGCGTCATCCAGATTGGCGCCGCCGTAGGTGGTTTCAAGATCGATGACATCACGTAGCAACAGGCTGCCCTCGACAAGAGCGGCGTGCCACTGGGTGATTGCGCGAATGGTCAGCGGGCTTTCGCAAATCCCACCGATCATCATCTCACGACCGGCTTCAATGCGCTTGGCGATGGCAATCTCGCCCTCGCGGGACAGCAGCTCGACGCTCCCCATCTCCCGCAAATACATGCGCACGGGATCGTCGGTCCGGCCCATATCGGTTTCGTCGATATTGCCGTGGCGGGAGTCGCTTTCGGCGGGCTCGGCCGGCGTCGGGTTGTCCTCAGCCTCGTCACCGTCAACGACACTGATGCCCAAGTCATTGAGCGCGGCCATGGTGTCTTCGATCTGCTCGCTGCTGACTTGATCGGGCGGCAGCGCAGCATTCAATTGATCGTAAGTGACGACCCCCCGTTCCTGAGCCAGGCCGATCAGCTTCTTAATAGCAGTACCCAGCGTGTCCAGGATCGGCCGGTCGGCCGCCTCGTCCGGTGCTTGCGCCACGTCAGCCTTTTCAGAAGCCTTGTTCGACATTCCGCCTCAACTCCTGAGAGCAATGTTGGTCGAAACGGCCATGGCCGCCGACGCCCGCTCGTAAATACACTCCCGCTTCAATTCGCAAGATCATCCCGATCGTCCGGACCGAAGGACACGGACCGAGACGCCCGCTTCTCACGAATCAGCGCTTCCAACGCACCATAGCGCCGTGAGTCGGCAAGATTATCGCCGACACGCCGCTTTTGAGCTTCAATATCGGCTTGGAGGCTCTGCTGCCGATACGCCGAAAAGGTCTCTTCCCATCCCGCAAGGGCAACATCCGTAGGCTGATCCAAACGGGCGAAAAAAGCGTGTCCAAGCGTTCCGGGACCCAGCAACACGTCCAAGCACGCGGAAAAACCGCATTGTCTCAATTGGCTCGTTAGGGTGTGAGAGTCAAGGTCGGGACGGTCAGCAAGTGCACCGAGTGTGGCTTGTCGGACAGATTCCAGGATTGGATCCGCAAACGAGACACCGCCGAGGCGCTCGCCGACTTGATTAATCGTGTCGGGATGGTTGAGCACGACGGCCAAAAGAACTGCTTCGCGAAGCCGGCTCGGATCGGTTCCGGCCGTACCAGCGGCGGCACGGCTTTCGGCCGCCGTGATGATCGGGCGATCCAGGCGTGTCCCCGTATTGCGGTGTCTCTGCCCACGCGTTTGGTTGGTCATCGCGCGCCGCGATGACCCTGCGGCGCGCAGCCGCTGACGTACGTCGTTGATCAGATGGTTACGCAGGTCGCGATCGGCGATGAGGCGCAGCTGGCGGGTGAGGTCGGCCTCGATGCGGGCGCGCCGCTCCACCAGATCCAGGCGCTGGCCGGCTGTGGCAACACCGAACAGAAACTCCGACAATGGCAATGCGTCGGCCAGAGCCCGGGTCAGGAACGTGATCGGAAAGCGCCTGGCGACGCCGTCCGGATCGTCCCCGGTGTCGACCCGCAGGCGCGCAAACCGCAAGCTCCGCCCCGTCGTGAGCAGCGGCAAAGCCCGCTCCGCCGCGCGCAAGGCTGCCCGCTCGCCCGCGGCGTCGGGATCGAACAGCAAGGTCGGCTCCGCCACGACCCCCCACAGAGCCGACAGCTGCGCCTCGGTCAACGCGGTGCCAAGGGGGGCGACCGCATGCGTAATCCCTGCCTGGTGCAGACCGATCACATCCATGTAGCCCTCGGCCACGACCACCGTGCCGTTGCTGCGCGCCGGCTCCGCCGCCAGGTGGAGTGCGTACAAGTGAGTGCCTTTGTGGAACAGCGGTGTCTCCGGGGAATTGAGATATTTGGGTTCCCCGGGTCCCAACAGGCGGCCGCCAAAGGCGATCACGCGGCCGCGCACATCGCAGATCGGGAATATGACGCGGCCGCGAAAACGGCCGTAAGGCGCGCGCTCCCGATCTTCGGGGCGGATGATCAGTCCGGCGGCAGCCAGCACGTCATCATCGAAGCCGTCTGCATGCATTGCTTGGCGAAGCGCGCCCCGGTCTTCGAGGGCAAAGCCGAGGCGAAAGCGATCGAGGCTGTCATCGCTGACGCCGCGCCGCTTCAAATAGGCAAGCGCTCCTTCGCCGCTGGCGAGACGAAGCTGGCGCTCGAACCAGCGGGTTGCCGCCTCCATCGCGTCGCGCAAACTTTTTTTGCGCTCACGCTCCGCAACATCGCCGGCGCGCTCCTGGGGCAGCGACAGGCCGGCCTCCTCGGCCAGCCTCTCGACCGCCTCGCGAAACGCCAGGCCATTGGCCTGCATCATGAAATCGATCACCGAGCCATGGGCGCCGCAGCCGAAGCAATGATAGAAGCCCTTCGCTTCGTTGACGGTGAAGGAGGGGGTTTTCTCGTTGTGAAAAGGACAGAGGCCTGTCAACTCGCGGCCACGACGCGACAGCTTGACCCGACGTCCGATCACATCGGCCAAGCCGACCCGGCTGCGGATTTCATCCAGAAATTCGGGAGGTATTGGCATCAGACCTCACCTTCACACGCGGGGTGGCGACTGCGCTCGTGAGCCGAAATTCGGCAGGCGAAGATAGCCACTTCGTCAGCATAGGAACCGGACCTACCTGACCGCAAGGGCTAGGCCGAACGATGCTCTGCTTTGGGCTCTGCTTTGGGGACCAACAGCAGCCGGCAACACATTGCCCGAGCGTCGCCGTTGACTGGGTGCGGGGGTTTGCTTAAAGAGCCATGGTGGTCGGTATCGATTGCACGCATCTCGCGATCGCGGCTTCCCCAAGCGCCCCGATTCGGCCCGCACCGCTCGCTCGGCGCTGGAGCGCAACTGTGACGGGTGGAGGAGTTTCGATCGCCCATGTCAGAAGTGGATGTCGAACTGGCGCCTGCGCCCATGCCCGGGGATGTGCTATCGCCGGTACGTCCCCCGTTCGCCAACGCGGCCTTGGTCCTCGCGGATGGCACGGTGTTTTGGGGGCGCGGGGCCGGTGCCGTCGGTGTCGCCATTGGCGAGGTTTGCTTCAATACCGCCATGACCGGCTATCAGGAAATCCTGACAGATCCATCCTACGCCGGTCAGATCATTACCTTCACCTTTCCGCATATCGGCAATGTGGGCACTAACCTGGAGGACCTTGAGGCGACCACGCCGGCAGCGCGCGGCTGCGTGCTCGCGGCACCGATCACGGCGCCGGCCAACTGGCGGTCCGGCGGCGATTTGGATGCCTGGCTCAAACGCAACAACCTGGTGGCGATCACGGGGGTCGACACCCGGAAGCTGACCCGGCGCATCCGCGATGGCGGTGCGCCCAACGGTGCCTTGATCCACACGCCCGACGACAGCATCGATGTGGTCGCACTCCGCTTCATGGCGGACCGCTGGCCTGGCCTTGCCGGCATGGACTTGGCCCGGGAAGTGATGTGCCGTCAGTCCTACCAATGGGACGAAACCCGCTGGGACTTAGGGCATGGTTACGGGCGGCTGCATGATCCACGGTTTCACGTGGTCGCAGTCGATTTCGGCGCCAAGCGCAACATCCTGCGCTGCCTGGCCGGTGCCGGCTGCGCCGTCACGGTCGTACCCGGCGACAGCAGCGCCGAAAGCGTGCTGCGCCACAATCCGGACGGTATTTTTTTATCCAATGGTCCAGGAGACCCGGCAGCGACCGGTGAATACGCTGTGCCGATGATCCGGGCCATATTGGAGCATGGCCGGCCCATGTTTGGGATTTGTCTTGGACATCAAATGCTGGCCCGTGCCGTCGGGGTCGCAACCTTCAAAATGCACCTGGGGCATCGCGGCGCAAACCATCCGGTAAAGGATCTGGCAACGGGGAAAGTGGAGATCACCTCCCAGAATCACGGCTTCGTCGTCGACCGCGAAACTCTCCCGGCTCATGTCATCGAAACCCACGTCTCGTTGTTCGATGGCAGCAACGAAGGCATCCGCATCGAGGGATTACCGGTGTTTTCCGTCCAGTACCACCCGGAAGCGTCGCCGGGACCGCAGGACAGCCACTACCTGTTTGATCGCTTCGTGGCCCTGATGGACCGCGAGAGCGGTTAACGGCAGCACCCGCCTTGGCAGCCGAGCAATCGGGCAGGCGCATGCCGCGGGTGGTTCGGTGGTGCGGACGTGGCACACGGATCACCCTTGCGGTGGTTATCCTTGCAATCGGTTTGGCCGTTGGCCGGCTTGCACTTGGTCCGATCGACTTGACCTGGCTCGCCCCTCGGTTTGAGCGCGCGCTCGAAACACTGCCCGGCGGCGTTGGCGCCCGCATCGGCGGCTTGCTGCTGACCTGGGACAGGGCCGATACGTCCCTTGCCCTCCGGGTCACCGACGTGACACTCACGGATGTGGATGGCGACGAAATCATGGCGCTGCCCTCGGCCGACGTGGGCTTTGCCGTGCTCGACTTGCTGACCGGGCGCCTCCGGCTGGTTTCGGCGGAGCTGATCGGCCTGGAAGTCGTCATCGTCCGTGCTGCCGATGGACGCTGGCAAGTGGCAGCAGCCGGGGAGCCCGGCCCAGCGGCGGCGGGCACCATCGCCGATGCGCAAGCCTTCCTCTCCAGCATTTCGGCACCGCCCGATCGGGACGACCCGGTGGCAGGTCTCGAGCGGCTTCGGCTCCGCGATGGCCGGCTGATTCTCCGCGATCAGGAGACCGATTCGACGTGGACGGCCACGGATGTTCGGGCCTTGATGGCGCGCGGAACCCTATCGGGCGATGAGGGGCTGCTGTGCTCCGTCGAGCTGGCCCTGAACAACGGCGAGGAAACGGCCCGACTTGCCATCGACGTGGAGCACACCGCGCCGAAGGCGCCCGTCCACGTAACGGCAACGCTCACCGATCTGCGCCCAGACACTCTGGCGCCTTTGGTGGCGGATCGCTCACTGATGGATGACTTGGCGATCGCTGTCTCCGGGCGGGTGTTGGCGACACTGGATGCACAGAAAACCGAGATCACCAAAGCCCTGGCAGAGCTGACGTTCGGCCCCGGCACGATTGATGTGGCGGATCTGTTGAAGGCACCGGCGGCCATCACCGGCGGCGGCCTAACAGCGAACTGGTCACTGGGGAGCGACGGTGCGGCGTTCCGGATTGCGGACGCGAGGCTGCAGCTCGGCACAACGGCGGATACCGGTCCCGCCATCACGGCCACCGCGGATGGCCATTGGCGAGACGGTCGAGGAGATATGAGTCTCACGGCCACAGTCGATAAGTTGGACGACGTCAGCAGGCTCTCGCAGTGGTGGCCGGTTACGGCCGCCGGCAATGCCCGAACCTGGGTGACCGAAAACATCACGGCCGGGACAGTGAGCAATCTGACGATCGCCTTGGCCCTCGACACCGATGCCGACGGAGACGCGACGCTTCGAAATCTGTCGGGGCAGTTCGATTTCGGCGATCTTACCGTTCATTTCCTTCGGCCGATGGACGCGATCACGGGATTGACCGGTACTGCGACCATTGACACCGATCGTTTGAGCTTCCGTCCCCGATCCGGGCGCCTGGGCGACATCGCCATCAGTGAGGCCACGGTCGTCATCTCCGGGCTTGATGCGGCGGACCAGACTCTGACGGTCGAGCACAATTTGATGGGCCCCGTGCGCTCGGTCCTAGAGGCGCTGGATCAGCCGCCGCTGAAGCTACTTAAGACCACAACCATCAAGCCGAACGACGCGGATGGCACGGTCACCGCCCAGGGGCATATCACGTTCCCGCTGCTCGAAGCGCTGGCGCTGAAAGACGTGGACCTGGGCTATACCGGCGCCATCAGCGACGGATCGCTGCAACTCACCGATCCTGACATCACGCTCACTGATGCAGCGCTCGCTGTCGAGGTTTCGGCCGAGCAGGCAACGCTGAAGGGACCAGGCAAAATCAACGGCGTCCCCATCGACGCCTCCTGGAAGGAGAGCTTCGGTGCGCAGGCGGCGGAACGCGTCAACCTCGCCGTGACAGTGCCAAGGTGGGACGAACAAGGGCGGCTTGCCTTTGGTTTGAAGACGGCTCCGTATTTGACGGGGCCGCTTTCCGGCTCCATCAACATTGTCGTTCCTGGGACCGGACCGACGACGGCCAAGCTTGAGGCGGATTTGAAGGCAGCCACGCTCGCCGTTCCGGCGGTGGACTGGCAAAAACCAGCGGGTGAGCAAGGCACGGCCAGGGTGTCGCTGGTGCTTGGTTCGGAAGCCGGGATCGTGGTCGAGCGCCTGGACGTTTCAGCGGGAACGCTCAAGGCCGCGGGCCGGGGAGAACTGGCGCGGTCTGGTGATGTTCAGAGGCTGCGCTTGAGTTCGGCCATGCTTGGACCGTCCAGGTTGGATAGCCTTTCCGTCGACCGCACCCGTGAGGGCTATAACGTGACGGCGCGGGGCGGTGTTGTCGATCTGTCGCCATTCGTGGCCGGATTTCTCGATTCGTCGCAAGCAAACGAGGCGTCGACTTCGTCCGGCTCCGCTGGGGAGGCGACAACGGTTCGGATCGACGCAACCGGCCTTGACAGGGTCATCCTGGGCCCGGCTCAGGCGTGGCGGGATGTGAGCACGCGACTCGTTCGCCGTCGCGGCCAATGGACGGATGTGCGGATTAATGCCGACGCGGAAAGCGCGCCGGGCGGCCGAAGACCCCGCGCGCCGTTTTCAGCCGACATCGGCCCGCCAAGTGCTGACGGCAGCCTGCCCTTCCATGTTCACGCAACCGATGCGGGGAATCTAATCTACTCCGTTATTGGTGTAACACCGGTCGAAGATGGGCGGGCAACGCTGACCGGCCGCTTCAAGGGGCCAGGGTTGGCGGAACCCATCGACTGGAGCGTGGAGGCTTATGACTTTTCATACCGCCAGGCGGCGGTGGCCCGACGCGCTCTGGCGGCCGCGCGCGATCGACTGTCGGGAGACACGCCCATCGACGTGACGCAATTTCAAAGCCTGAAGGCACGCGGGGTTTTGGACCGACAAACCCTGCGCTTCGATCGCATCGCCGGCCAAAATCCATCGGTCAGTTTCCTGGGCAAGGGAAGCATAAACCTGACCAGCAAGACGATCGCCGCCAGCGGCGAGGTCGTGCCGGCGCGAAGCTTGAACCGAGCTCTCGGCGCGATTCCCGTGATTGGGGACTTGTTTTCGACTGGCGAGGGATTTCTCGCGATTTCTGTTAGCGTTACCGGAACACTCAACGATCCGGACGTCGATGTCCATCCGCTGAAATCGCTGACACCATCATTCATCAAGGATTTGGGAAGACTGTTCGGTGGCGGCAGTGACAAAGACCCGTAACACCGCTAGACTCCTTATAAGATGGCATGAATAAACGGCGGTGAGCCGCAACATGCCCTTCAATCGGGGATCTGTAATGGCGGTTCGGTTTTTGAAGCTCTCACGATTTGAGGCGTGCAAGGCGCTCCTTTGTTTTCACTTTGTCCTTGTATTTGCTCTTGTCATCTCCTTGGGCTTGTCGGCCTTGGCCCAGGTGCCGCCTGGCGTATCTGATACCGACAAGTCTTCGACTGAAGCGACGGCGCTGCCCGACGATTTGAGCGAAGGAGAGGTGCGCGATCTCGTGTCGCGGCTGTCGGACGAAGATGTTCGCACGTTGCTCATTCAGCAGCTTGACAAGGTCGCCGACGCCAACCAGGAAGCGGCCGCGGCCGAACAAACGACCGATGCGATGCTCGTGGCCGCGCAGTGGCGGCTGCAGACGGCCATCGATGCCATTCCGTCCGCTCTCAACTTGGGCTCAACGATTGTCGGAAAATTCCGTGAGCATGGAGATGACTCCCTCGTTTACGTCATTCTGTTCGCGTTTGTCGGCTTCGGCGTCGGATTTGCCGCTGATGCCGTGTTTCGCCGACTGTTTCCCAGGCCCACCTTCGGCCACGCCGCCGACCAGACCATCGACACAACGGCCAAGTTGAGCCTGCTCGGGTTGAATTTCCTGAGAGATGTGCTGTCGATTGGCATCTTTGCGCTTGCCGCGGCTGCCGGGTTTTTTCTGCTTTGGCAAGGAAACGAGGCCGTGCGGGCACTGACAGCCAGCATTTGGTGGGTGATCTTGCTCACCCGCTCGGTCGCGGCGGTGTCGCGCTTTTTCTTGGCTCCCGGTGAGCTCAGACCGGCACGGCTGACTGAATTCTCTGACACTCTCGCCCTCGCCCTCCATCGTCGACTGCTGATCGTCGCCGGAGCGACTATCCTGGCCCTCCAGTTCGGGAACTTCTTAAACCGTATCGGGGTGACAGATCCCGGCACGTTGCTCCTGATTGATGCGTTGGTGTCGTTTCTGGCGCTTGCCGTCATTGTCGTGATGGCTTGGTACGACCGGAAGGCGGTTCGAGAGGCTCTGCTGAAGCAGGACGCGGACCAGGACGAGCCGCCGGGCCGGCTTCAAAGGTTCGTTGCGGACACCTGGCACATCATGTTGACCGCATTTCTCATTATCGTCTGCGTGTTGCACCTGGGGCAACGGCTGTTGACCGGTGCCGACGATCCGGCCCCGATCATGATCACGCTGATCCTGATGCTTGCGTTGCCGGCTGTGGCCCTCACGCTCAACCGGGCGTTGGGCTCGCTTCTGAAAATTCGGGAGTCGCACGCGAACCTTGTCGCCGCTGAAGAGCGTGAATCGGAGGCCCGCGCGGCCTTGGCGGCCATTCCAGCCCCGGACCCCTACGTCGAGGACGATGAGGCATCCGAGGCCTTGGCAAGGCGGCGGGCGGTCTTGTCGGACGAAGCCCAAAACGCCAGCGCCGCGCGTGTTCAGGCGCAGCGCACGCTCAACAATCGCCGCGATATTCACCGCGTCCTGGTTCGAAATCTCCGCGTCGTTTTGTTCGTTCTGTTTGCTGCGGCGGTCGTTAATGTTTGGGATTTGGACTTACAATCGTTCGCGTCGGCAGGCCTTGGCGAGGTGATTGCGAGTTCGCTCGTGGACATCATCGCCGTGCTGATCATCGCCTCGGCTGCGTGGGGGATTGTCAACGCCGTGATCCGCAACGCCACGCCGCCGGAGCCCGATGAAGACTCAGGCGAAAGCGAAATCGGCGGTAAGGGCGGGACACGGCTGCAGACACTGGTGCCGCTGTTCGGCCGGTTTTTGCTGATCGTGATCGCCGTTATGGTCACGTTGATCATTCTGTCCGAACTGGGCGTCGATATCGGCCCGCTTATTGCTGGTGCCGGTGTTATCGGCATCGCCGTTGGCTTTGGCGCACAGACCCTCGTTCGCGACATTTTGAGCGGTCTATTCTTCTTGATTGATGATGCCTTTCGCGTCGGTGAGTACATCGACGTGGGCAAGGTCCGGGGCATGGTGGAGCATATCTCGGTCCGCTCGCTGCGGCTTCGCCACCACTTGGGGCCCCTTCACACCATTCCGTTCGGTGAGATCGGGCACCTGACGAACTTCAGCCGGGACTGGGCGATCATGAAGCTGGAGTTCCGGATTCCGTTCGACACTGACTTGGAGAAAGTTCGCAAGCTGGTCAAGAAAACCGGCCAGGACATGATGAACCATCCCGATTACGGCAAGAACTTCCTTCAGCCCGTCAAGTCTCAGGGCGTCCATCGCATGGACGACGATGCCTTCATCGTTCGGGTCAAGTTCATGACCAAACCGGGCGAGCAGTTCGTCATTCGGCGCGAGGTTTATCGCCGCATCCAGGAGGCCTTTGCCGCCAACGGCATTAACGTGGCTCCGCGCCGGGTTATCGTCGATACGGGCGAGGCCCCGACGCTGACACCGGCCGCTCTTGCCGCGGCCGCTGGCGGGGCCGGTGTGCTCGATCGGGATCGGCGCGGCGAGGACCTCTCGGGCCGTGACGACGGCCACGACATGTGATCCCAAAGTCGCAGTCTGACGGCAACATAACAGAGCCCGTGATATCCGTCACAGCGCGCGCGTTGTCAACGTGTTAGGACTTGACTGGCAAATTCAAAAAATAACGTGCCGTGATCGGGAAGATAAAGGGGCCAGGTCCATGGGTGCGCTGCAACGAGTAAGACGTCTCTCAACGACCGTTCCGGCCGCCGTTGTTGCCGTGGTGGCGTTCGCGGCGGACGGCGCTGCAGAGCCGACCCTGGCCAGGGATGCTGGTGGTTATGGGCCCCCAGCGCCGATTGCGGCCACGGCGGGCGAAGTCGTATCAGGTGACATCGTAAGGGACGTCGGGCCGGTAGAGATCTCCCACGAGGGCGAAGCCGAAACACTTTCGGCCGCGCGCCTGCCGGCGGTTCGTGAACCGGGCCATCCGAGCGCGGATACGGCGGTACCGGAACGCGAAGAGCCGGTCGCCGCGTTGCCCGCGCTGCCAATCCCCGACAGCGACGTCGCACGGGCGATCGCTGATCGCGTCGAACGCGCCGGGAAGCGCCTGACCATCGCCGAGCGGAGTGCCGATGCCCACGCGTTGCGTGAACTGTATCGCTCACGGGCCTATGAGCCGATGTGGCTTGATGGCGACGAGCCGACGGACCGGGCAAGCGCTCTCCAAGCAGCCATCGCGGACGCTGGTGCGCACGGACTTCGGCCCGAACGCTACACCTTGGCCGACACCACAACACCGGACGGGACCGACAACGATACCTTGGCCGATTGGGACCTGCTTTACTCCATCACGTTGCTTCGCTACGGCGTTGACGTGCATACAGGGCAAGTCCGCTCCGGGAAGGTCAACCGGAGCGTTGATCATGGCCGGACCGCCGTTGATCCCCTTGTGATCCTGCGCGATGCGGCCGCGTCGGACGATCTGACAGCTTATCTGGCCGGATTGGCACCGCGAAATCCAAGCTATCGCGGGCTGCAGGAGGCGCTCCGGCAGTATCGGTCGGCGGCGGCGGCCGGCGGCTGGAGCCCGCTTCCCAATGGCCCGACGCTCAAGCCCGGCATGTCCGATCGCCGGGTGCCGGCCTTGCGGGCCCAACTCGGCGCAATGGGATTGTTGGAAAACGAAGACGGCGACAGCCCGGTCTACGACAGCGACTTGGTGCTGGCGGTGGAACAGTTTCAACATCGCCACGGCCTCGCCACCGACGGCGTGGTCGGCCCGAAAACCAGGGCCGCCTTAAGCGTGACCGCCCCGGAACGCGTCCAACAGATCATCGTCAACATGGACCGCTGGCGCTGGATGCCGGCCGATCTGGGCCAGAACCACGTGTTCGTCAATCTGGCCGCCTTCGAGCTGAACGCCGTAGAAGACGGCGAAGCTGCGCTTACGATGCGCGTCGTGGTCGGCAAACGCCGACGCCAAACGCCGTCCTTCAGCGACGAGATCTCGTATCTGGATTTCAATCCCTACTGGCATGTTCCCTATAGCATTGCCACCAGGGACATTCTCCCGAAGGCCCGCCGCAATCCCGGCTATCTGGCCAACAGCGGTATCCGTGTGCTGGTGGGGGGCCGACAGATCAGTCCTTGGGACGTAAACTGGGACAACGTGGGCCGGGGGAACTTCCCGTTCCGGTTCCGCCAGGACCCGGGCCGACGCAACGCGCTTGGTCGCGTCAAGTTCATGTTCCCGAACCGACATTCGGTCTATCTGCATGACACGCCGTCCAAAGGCCTGTTCGCCCGTTCGGCGCGGGCCTACAGTTCCGGTTGCGTGCGGGTCGAGCGGCCCTTTGATTTGGCCCAATGGCTGTTGCGGGATGAAGGCTGGTCGCGGGAGCGGATCGATGGCTTGGTCTCCCGCTCGCGCAACCGTGTCGTGCGCCTGTCAGACCCGGTACCGGTGCACCTGGCCTATTTTACGGCCTTCGTAGACGGGGACGGCGTCGTTCAGTTCCGAGAGGACCTTTACGGCCACGACGCCCGACACGCGAAGGCGCTGTTCGGAGCGACGCATTAGGACGGGACCGCCGACAGGCCGTCGCACCGCCGGGACGGCTCGCAGCGACGTTATTCCGCCAGTCTGGACATGGCGCTGACCACGGACTCGCCCATGACCTGGGTCGACACCCGAGCCTTGCCCGGCTGCATGATATCGGCCGTGCGCAAGCCCCCGCTCAGCACTTCGTTAACGGCCGCTTCGACCAAATCTGCGTCAGCAAGCATGCCGAACGAGTATCGCAGGCACATCGCAAAGCTAAGGATGCAGGCCAACGGATTGGCGAGCCCCTTACCGGCGATGTCCGGTGCGGAGCCGTGCACCGGCTCGTAGAGCGCGCGCCTCCGGCCCTGATCGTCGGGCGCGCCCAGGGAGGCTGACGGCAGCATGCCTAGGGAGCCGGTGAGCATGGCGGCCTGATCGGATAACATGTCCCCGAACAGATTGTCCGTGACGATGACATCAAACTGCGATGGTTGCCGCACGAGCTGCATGGCACAGTTGTCGGCGTACATGTGGCTCAGTTCCAGGGACGGAAATTCGCTATCGTGGACGTGCTGGACTTCCTCGCGCCATAACACGCCGGATTCCATTACGTTGGATTTTTCAACCGAACACACCCGCCCCTGCCGCGCCGCCGCCAATTCGAAGGCAACCCGAGCCACCCGTCGGATCTCCTCGGTCACGTAGACTTGTGTGTTAACACCACGGCGTCCGACGCCGTTGGGCAGCACCTCGATCCCACGTGGTTCGCCGAAATAGACGCCCCCCGTCAATTCCCGCACGATCATGATATCAAGGCCGGACACCACCTCCGGCTTTAACGTGGACGCCTCCTCCAGGGAGGGCAGCACCACGGCCGGACGAAGGTTGGCGAACAGCTCCAGTTCCTTGCGCAGGCGAAGCAAGCCGCGTTCCGGCTTATGCTCGAACGGCAGAGCATCCCACGCGGGACCGCCGACCGCGCCGAGCAGCACGGCATCCGCCGCCAGTGCCTGCTCCATGGCCTCGTCGGTCAGAGGTGTTGCGTGAGTATCGAAAGATGCACCGCCAATGAGGTGTTCAATGATGTGGAATTTGGCGTCACGGCGGCGATTGAACCATTCGATGATGCGGGTGACTTCCGCCATCACCTCGGGACCGATGCCGTCACCGGGCAGCACCAGCAGGGTAAACGTTTCGCTCATGGGTGATCTGTTCCTTCCCCCTGTTAAATCATCGCACGCTACTCCCCGTCGCGAGCACAGATCCGGTTATTGGGCGTAGAGCCAGGGTTGTTGTGAGCGTTGGTCAGCTTCGAAGCGATCGATGGCGTGTTCTTGTTCGAAGGTAAGACCCACGTCATCCAATCCTTCCATCAGGCAACGCTTCCGAAACGGATCCACATGAAAGGGCACCTGACGGCCGGTCGCCGATGTGATCATCTGAGCCGGTAGATCGATGGTCTTGGTAGGGTTCGCTGCGGTCGAGGCCTCTTCCATAAGACGCTCGACCTCCTGCTCATGTAGGACAATAGGCAAAATGCCGTTCTTGAAACAATTGTTGTGGAAGATGTCAGCGAAGCTGGGCGCGATGATGCAGCGGATCCCGAAATCCAGCAGTGACCATGGGGCATGCTCGCGTGATGAGCCGCAGCCGAAATTGTGGCCCGTAATCAGAATGACGGCTTCGCGGTACACCGGGTGATTGAGAACGAACTCTGGATGTTCAGTGCCGTTATCCAAGTACCGATGATCGAAAAACAGCGATGTTCCCAGACCCGTGCGGCGAATGGTTTTCAGGAATTGCTTTGGGATGATCATGTCCGTGTCGACATTGATCAACGGCAGCGGAGCGGCGATTCCGGAAAGACGGGTGAACGGTTCCATGGACTCTCAGCCCTTCGTATCAGGGACCCTTGGTCATTGAGTCCCTATGTGGCGGGAATTTGGTGTTTGTCGGCTTTTTCCCGACTCATATCTCGCGCACGTCCGTAATCCGCCCGGTTATGGCGGCGGCGGCGGCCATGGCCGGGCTCATCAGGTGAGTGCGCCCGCCCTTGCCCTGCCGGCCTTCGAAGTTGCGGTTGGAGGTGGAGGCGCAGCGCTCCCCCGGCTCTAGGCGATCGGCGTTCATAGCGAGGCACATGGAACAGCCTGGCTCCCGCCATTCGAAACCGGCCTCCGAGAAGATCCGGTGCAAGCCCTCGGCTTCGGCCTGTTGCTTCACCAGGCCCGAGCCGGGGACGACCATGGCGGACACGGTGCCCGCAACGCGGCGGCCTTGGACGACGGCGGCGGCGGCACGCAGGTCCTCGATCCGGCCGTTGGTGCAGGAGCCGATGAAGACCCGGTCAATGGCCACGTCCTGCAACGGAGTGCCGGGTGTGAGTGCCATGTATTCGAGCGATCGCCGAATGGCGCTGGCTTTGTTGGCGTCGCGCGCCGTGTCGGGGTCCGGAACCGTGCCCGTTACCGGGACCACGTCCTCCGGGCTCGTGCCCCAGGTCACCTGCGGCGGAACTGCTGCCGCATCAAGCGTTACCTCCTTGTCATATTCGGCGCCCGGGTCGGACGGCAGCGTTCGCCAGTGCGCTACGGCCGCGTCCCAATCATCGGCTCCCGGGGCCATGGGCCGGCCCTTCAGGTAGGCGAACGTGGTTTCGTCCGGGGCGATCAAGCCTGCCCGGGCACCGGCCTCGATGGTCATATTGCAGACCGTCATCCGGCCTTCCATGTCGAGGGCGCGGATGGCCGAGCCGATGTATTCGATGACATGACCGGTGCCGCCCGCCGTGCCGATCCGGCCGATGATCGCCAGGATCAGATCCTTCGCCGTTACGCCGACGCCAAGATCCCCGTCCACACGGACGGCCATGTTCTTGGCCGGCTTTTGCAGAAGAGTCTGGGTGGCGAGCACGTGCTCCACCTCCGACGTACCGATACCGAACGCCAAGGCACCGAAGGCCCCGTGCGTGGCGGTGTGGGAGTCGCCGCATACAATCGTCATGCCGGGCTGGGTAAAGCCTTGCTCCGGGCCGATGATGTGGACAATGCCCTGGCGAATGTCATGCATGGCAAAGAGCGGGACATCGAACTCAGCAGCGTTCTCGGCCAGGGTTTCAACCTGGATCCGCGATTCTTCGTCCGCGATGCCGTGGGACCTGTCGGTCGTGGGCACGTTGTGATCGGCCACGGCTAGCGTCGCATCGGGCCGACGGACGCGGCGCCCAGCCGCACGCAGTCCCTCGAAGGCCTGCGGACTGGTCACTTCGTGGACCAAGTGACGATCAATATACAGCAGACAAGTGCCGTCATCCTGCTCAGCCACCAGGTGGCTGTTCCAGATCTTGTCGAAGAGGGTCTGGGCACGCTCCATGGTCATGACGGTCCCTCAAAAAAGAATCACGGTGGACGAATGGACGTTGAAAATGTCGCGCGGCGCGTTGGCACGCCTCCTTGCGTAACTCAGCTCTACGTCTGATCGGGGTGGGCTTGGGCGTCGCCCGGAGCCGCATCATCCACAGCTTCTGCCACATCATCGGCTGGCTTCGATGCGGCTGCCTTTAGTGCCGCTTGCGCCTGACGGTTGGCCTCGCGGGCTTGCGCGGCCTGACGCTTTTCCTCGGCCACGATCTTAGCGGCGAAGCCGTCGGTCTTCTCGCTGATCCGCGCCTTCTTCCCACGCAGCTCGCGCAGATAATAGAGTTTGGCCCGGCGGACGTCGCCGCGGCGAACAACTTCGATCTCGGCGATCTGGGGCGAATAAAGCGGAAAAATGCGCTCGACCCCCTCACCGTAGGAGATTTTGCGGACAGTGAATGACGAGCCCATGCCGCGGTTGCGCCGGGAGATGCACACGCCTTCGAACGCCTGTACGCGTTCACGGGTGCCCTCAACGACCTTGACCTTGACGCGCACCGTGTCTCCGGGCGCGAAGACCGGCACTGCCCGCTGCCCGGTCAACGTGGTGATTTGCTTTTGCTCAAACTCTTCGACGATGTTCATGGAACGCCACCTTCATCCTTCGGACCGCTCAGGTCTCACTTCCCAACCGGCCCGCCGGCTCCTGCCGCAGATCGCTGATATCGGGCCCACAAATCCGGTCGTCGATTCCGCGTTGTCTGTTCCGATCGGCTCTGCCGCCATGTTTCGATGGCGCCGTGATGGCCGGACAGCAGTACGGCGGGCACCTCCCGACCGTTCCAGACCCGCGGCCGGGTATAGTGCGGATACTCCAAAAGTCCCGCCTCGAAGCTCTCCTCGACGAGGGAGTCCGGCGCATGCACCACACCGGGCAGCAGTCGGACGCAGGCGTCAACCAAAGCTAGGGCCGCAGGCTCGCCCCCAGACAACACAAAGTCGCCGAGGCTGATCTCCTCGGGTGCCCACGCCTCGATCACCCGCTCGTCGACCCCCTCATAACGTCCGCAAAGCAGGGTGAGGCCCGGTCCATCAGCCCACCGCCGTACATCGACCTGACGGAGCGGTCGGCCCCGCGGCGACAGGAAAACGAGCGGTGTGGCCGTTGCCGCATGCTTGACCGTCGCCGTGAGCGCGGCGTCGACGACGTCAGCGCGCATCACCATGCCAGGACCGCCACCGAACGGTGTGTCGTCAACCGAACGATGTTTATCGCCGGCGAACGTCCGAATGTCCACTGTTTCCAATCGCCACCGCCCGTCGGTCAGCGATTGCCCCGACAACGAATGTGAGAGCGGACCCGGAAACATCTCCGGAAACAGGGTCAGCACCGTGGCAATCCAGGGAACAGCCGCCGTCACGGTCTGGCATCCCCGTCATGAGTCGCTGCCATGCGCGTCTCCGGTGCCTCATCCGCTCCGTCCCGCTTCTCGCTCGCATCGCCAAGAAGGCCGGGAAGCGCGGTAACAACAAGATGCCCGCGCGCGACGTCGACCGTAGGCACCGCTTCCCGCGTGAACGGCACGAGCACGGTAGCGGCATTGCCCAAACCGCTACCCGAGACGCCGGATTCCGGGGCAATCTCCAGCATGGTTCCGGCACCGAAGTCATGAACGTCGACCACGCGCCCGGCCGACTCGTCGCCATCAAAGGTTACGGCGAGGCCGATCAGATCGGCGTGGTAGAATTCATCCTCGTCCGTCGACGGCAAGGCGGCGCGGGGAACATAAAGGCGCGTGCCGCGCAGGGCCTCCGCGCCCTCGCGCCGCTTGACGCCATCCATTTCGGCGATCAATTGGCCACGCGTTTCACCGGTGATGCGCAGCGTGAAGGTGCGTTCCCCCGCCTCATCCGAGAGAGCGCCGTAGCTGGCGATCGCATAGGCGTCCGCCGTGAAGCTCTTGATCCGAAGGCGGCCATGGACGCCGTGAGCGCCCGTGACGACCCCGAGACAGACCCGTCCGTCCGCCTCCGCGCGCGCATCCGACGGCGCACCGGTGCCGGTGGCCGTTCGGGCGTCGTTCGCGATTGCGTCGGGCGGGATCGTGGTCATTTCCAATTAGGGCCTGTAGAGCCGGTCAGCCGGCCGTCGCCTCCGCGCCAGCGGCGTCACCGCTGTCGCCCGTAGCGGCTTCGGCAGCTTCGACAGGAGCCGCATCTGCGGCCACGCCAGTGGCCTCGGCGGCCGCAGCGGCAGCCTCCTCGGCGGCCTTCAAGCGCTCTTGCGCCTTGGCCTTTGGAACCGGCTTTTTGGATTGCTCCCGCCGCGGACGCGATTCAGTGAGGCCCGCGTCGGAACAAAATCGGGCGACCCGGTCGGTCGGCACGGCGCCGACGCCCAGCCAGTGACGCAGGCGTTCCTCTTTCAAGATCACCCGATCCGGATGATCGCGTTCGACCATGGGGTTGTAAGTGCCAACCCGCTCGATGAAGCGACCGTCGCGGGGGCTCCGCGAGTCAGCGATAACGATTCGATAAAAGGGGCGTTTCTTGGCCCCGCCGCGGGACAAACGTATGCGAAGACTCATGGTGGGTGTTCCGGCTCCTTAACGTCTCGTTACAGCGACCAGGGCGCGCCGGCGCCGGCCGTGGGGTGATTGCGTTAGCGCTGGCGCGACATCTGCGCCAGAAGATCGGGGGGCATGCCGCCGCCCAGCAGCCCTTTGCGGCCCATCTTGCCCATCTTTTTCATCATGGCTTCCATCTGTTGATACTGTTTCAGCAGACGGTTGACGTCCTGAACGGACGTTCCGGATCCCGCCGCGATCCGGCGGCGGCGGGATGCATTCAGAAGCTTGGGTTGACGACGCTCGGCCGGCGTCATCGACAGGATGATGGCTTCCTGGCGCGCGATCATGCGGTCGTCCACGTTGGCGTCCGCCAACTGGTTCTTGATCTTGCCGATGCCGGGTAGCATGCCGAGCAGGCCTTTGATGTCGCCGATTTTTCGGATCTGACGGTACTGCTCGGCCATGTCCTCCAGCGTGAACTGGCCCTTGGAGAGTTTCTTGGCGAGCTTCTCGGCATCCTCCTGCTGGATCGTGTCGGCGGCGCGCTCGACGATCCCGACCACATCGCCCATGCCCAGGATCCGGCCGGCGATGCGGTCGGCCTGAAAGGTCTCCAGCGCATCGATTTTCTCGCCGACGCCGATCAGCTTGATGGGCACGCCCGTCACCGAGCGCATGGACAACGCTGCGCCACCGCGGGAGTCGCCATCCATGCGGGTAAGGACAATGCCGGTGCACCCGACCTTGCCATGGAACTCCCGGGCCAGCGTGACGGCATCCTGGCCGGTCAGCGCGTCGGCCACGAGCAGAACCTCGCCCGGATTGGTGGCTGTTTTGACGGCCGCCGCCTCGGACATCATTTTCTCGTCGATATGCAGGCGGCCAGCGGTGTCCAGGATCACCACGTCGAAGCCCTCGCGGCGTCCGCTGTCCACGGCGCGCCGGGCGATTGCCTCGGGCATCTCACCAAAGATGATGGGAAGCGTGCGCGTGTCGGTTTGTTCGCCCAGCACCGCCAACTGCTGTTGCGCGGCGGGCCGGTAAACATCGAGCGACGCCATCAGGACTTTCTTGCGCTCGCGTTTGGCGAGGCGCGCGGCGACCTTTCCGCAGGTGGTGGTCTTGCCCGATCCCTGCAGACCCACCACCAAAATCACCGCGGGCGGTCCACCGGCTAAATGAACCCCGGAGGCACCGTCTCCCGCCTCCGTTGCGGATGCGCCTCCCAACATGTCGACCAGGGCGTCGTTGACGATCTTCACGACCATTTGGCCGGGCGTGATACTTCGCAGCACCTCCTGGCCCACGGCCCGCTCACGCACGGCGGCTATGAAATCCTTGACAACGGGCAGCGCCACGTCGGCCTCGAGCAAGGCGACGCGCACCTCCCGCAACGCCGCCGAGACATCGTCCTCGGTGAGTGCGCCACGGCGCTTCAGGCGATCCAGAACGCCGGACAGCTTATCGCTCAGGCTTTCGAACACGTCCGCACTCCCGCCGAAACCGACGACGACCGGCGATCCGGTTCGTCGCACTATGCCCACGCAAAAAAGGCCGGTGCGCGACACTCGCGGACCGGCTGCGCTCAATTCAGCACAGGCGGGTTCCATAGCCGATGTCGCCGGAATGGTCAATTAAATCGCAGCCAATCTGCTTCAATTCAAATCGACGCGAAGTTCTTTAGATACTCACGCAAATATAGGTTGTATCTGCTTTTTAACCTGTGGTAGCATAAATGCTGTTATTACCCCTTTGGGTTGAGTTTATTAACCGTTCGTGGGCACTTACTTGATGGCTTCGCCACACCGAGCACTGGATGCTATCGATCTACACGTGGCGGCCCGAATTCGTGCCCGACGCCTGCAGCTTGGACTACAAGCGCCCTTGGTTGACGCGTCGATTGGTGAGCCCGGTGGCACCATCGAAAAAGTGGAGGCCGGTGAGCGTCGCATCGGCGCGGCCGCCCTCTACCGCTTGTGCCAGGCGCTCAATGTCGACATCAGTTACTTCTTTGAGGGGCTCAGACCGTCACCAGCGGAAACATCGCCGGTGACCACCGTCGCCGATGCGCCCGCGTTCGATGTGAACGCAGCACCACCAAACGACCCAATAAGTGCGGACAGCAGGGCCATCGCCGAGGCGCAACGCTTCGTTGATGCCTTCTCGGCGCTGCCCAGCGACGCGCTTCGGGCCCGAGTTCGGTCGTTGATCAAGATCCTAGCGGTCGGCAAGAATCGCGATTGACCGGTTGCCGGTGGGATTGAGCCCGCCGGCGGCGTCAGGTCGCAACAGAGCATAGACACCCGGGTCCACGCGCGCCTATGTAGGCGACCATGGACACGTGGTCGTTTCTAAAAATGCATGGTCTTGGCAACGACTTTGTTGTGCTGGACGGCCGACATCGCCCTCTTGCGCTTACCCGCCAACAGGTGCGTGCGATCGCCGATCGGCGCATTGGGGTCGGCTGCGACCAGCTCATCGTGCTGGAACCGCCATCGGATGATCGTTCCCAAGCTTTGATGCGCATCCACAACGCCGACGGCGGCGAGGTGGAGGCCTGTGGCAACGCGGCCAGGTGCGTGGGCCGTTTGTTGATGGACGAAACCGGACACGACAGTGCCGTGATCGCCACGGCGGCCGGGGTGATCACGGCGGCCGCCGACGGTGAGCGCATTGTGGTGGACATGGGCGCCCCGCGACTGGACTGGGCGCAGATCCCGCTGGCCGAACCCATGGACACCTTGCACGTGCCGGTCAACGTCGACTCACTCTCCGAAGCCGTTGCCGTCAACGTCGGCAATCCTCACGCGGTGTTTTTCGTGGCCGATGTGTCAAGCGTTCCCTTGGCCAACCTGGGCCCCCGGATCGAGCATCACGCTCTGTTTCCCGAGAGGACCAATGTCGAGATCATCCAGATATTGGCCCGGAACCGCCTGCGCTTGCGCGTTTGGGAACGGGGTGCCGGCGAAACCCGAGCGTGCGGCACCGGCGCCTGTGCAGCACTGGTTGCGGCCCACCGCCGCGGCCTTGCCGATCGAACGGCCACGGTGGTGCTGAACGGTGGAGAGCTGATCATCAGCTGGCGTGAAGATGACCATGTCATGATGTCCGGGCCGGTGGCGACCGCGTTCTCCGGCGTCCTCGATCCGAGCGTGCTGGCATGACCCGTGGGGCGGCAACCCGTGTCGTGACCCTTGGCTGTCGGCTCAATGCGCTGGAATCGGAGGTGATCCGCCGCGAGGCGATGGCGGCCGGCGTTGATGAGACCGTCGTCATTAACACCTGCGCCGTTACCACCGAAGCGGTCCGCCAAGCCCGCCAGACTGTTCGCCGCCTGCGCCGCGACCATCCGCACCACCGCATCGTCGTTACCGGCTGCGCGGCCCAATTGGACCCAGCCTCCTTCGCGGCCATGCCAGAGGTGGACCAGGTCCTCGGCAATCGGGAGAAGCTGCAGCGCGCCCGCTTGGCCGACCCGGATCAACGGATCGACGTCACGGACATCATGGCGGCACCAGAGCCGCCGGAACACCTGATCGACGGCCTGGATGGCCGCACGCGGGCATTCGTGCAGATCCAGCAAGGCTGTGACCACAGGTGCACGTTCTGCATCATTCCCTTTGCGCGCGGACCAAACCAAAGCGTACCCGCGGCGCAGGTTGTCGAGCAGGTCCGCCGTCTTGTCGATAACGGCTATCGCGAGGTCGTGCTGACCGGGGTCGATATTTGCTCCTGGGGGCGCGACTTCGGAACCGGTATCGGCCTGGGACTCTTGGTGCGTCACATCCTCGCCGATGTCCCGGCGCTGGACCGGCTGCGGCTATCCACCGTCGATCCGGCAGCCATCGATCCGGAGCTGTTCTGCGCGCTCGCCGAGGAGGCGCGGCTGATGCCGCATCTGCACCTGAGCCTACAGGCGGCCCATGACCTGGTGCTTAAACGCATGAAGCGCCGCCACAGCGTCGCCATGGCGGCAGAAGCCGTGGCGCGCGCCCGCGACGCCCGGCCGGGTATTGTGTTCGGCGCCGATGTAATCGCCGGGTTCCCCACGGAAACGGAGGCGATGTTCGAGGCTTCGCTCGTGGCCATTGCCAAGATGGAGCTTACATTCCTCCATGTCTTTCCGTTTTCGGCCCGGCCCGAGACGCCGGCGGCGCGCATGCCGCAGGTGCCCTTGAGCGCGCGAAAGGCGCGAGCCGCCAGGCTGCGTGCGCATGGTGATACCGTTCGGAGCCGCTACTTCGAATCCCGCGTCGGCGCACGGGTGGCCGTCCTGATCGAAACCGCCGATAACAGCGCCGATGATCCGACAGGAAGGGGCCGGTGCCCGGACTATGCACCGGTGCAGATCACGGCTGGAAACGCCGGCAGCGTTGAACCGGGGACCATTGTGGACACCAGCGTCACCGGTTGGGGAAGCGACGGACTTATTGGGGAAGCGGTGACATGAACGATCCGTCCGAAAGCACGGGCGAGGCCGATGAGAAGCGGGGCTGGTTCGGCCGGCTGAAGTCCGGGCTGTCGCGGTCGTCCGAAAAGCTATCGTCCGGCATCGGCGACTTGTTCACCAAGCGGAAGCTGGACGACGAAGCGCTGGAAGAGCTGGAAGAACTGCTGATCACCGCCGACCTCGGCGTCACCACGGCCGGGAAGCTCACCACGGCGCTGGCTGCAACCAAGTTTGGCAAGGAGGTCAGCTCCGACGAGGTGCGCGCGGCCTTGGCCGATGAGGTTGCCAAGGTGCTGGCCCCGGTGGCGGAGACGATCAGCATCCACCAGGCCCACAAGCCGCACGTCATCCTCGTATGCGGCGTCAATGGTAGCGGCAAGACGACGACCATTGCCAAGCTTGGCGGTCTGTTCAAGCACGTCGGGATGTCCGTATCACTGGTGGCAGGCGATACGTTTCGGGCTGCGGCCATCGAACAGCTTCAGGTCTGGGGGCAGCGGATCGACGCCCCCGTGATCGCGCGTCCCCCCGGGGCGGACCCGGCCGGCCTGGTCTACGATGCTTTGAGCGAGGCGCGATCGGAAAAGGCCGACGTGCTCCTGATTGATACCGCCGGCCGGCTGCACAACCGAGCCGACCTGATGGCGGAACTGGAGAAGATCGTGCGCGTCATGCGGAAGATCGATGCCACCGCGCCCCATGACGTCCTACTCGTCCTCGATGCGACCGTCGGCCAGAATGCGCACAACCAGGTGGAAACGTTCCGCGATCTTGTGGACGTAACCGGCCTTGTCATGACCAAGCTGGACGGCAGCGCCAAGGGCGGGGTCGTGGTGGCGTTGGCGGACCGTTTTGGCCTGCCCGTCTATGCCGTAGGCGTTGGCGAAGGCCTCGCGGACATGCGGCCATTTGATCCTAAAGCCTTTGCGCGAAGCCTTCTCGGCCTGGAGGCGTGAGGACACCGGACGAAAGGGCAGCGCGAGCCTCGATGACATCACATGGTTGTGTGATGACGGCGGGCTGTGATCCGTTGCCAACACACTGGTAAACTGACGACTATTGAATTCTGAGCGTGGTGCGGCGTGCAAGATGTGGCAGCGTCTCTCGAGCTTTATTTTTGGGCCGCCCGTGCACGGCCAGTTGCCGCAACGGGTTCGCGCCTCTATTGCTGCGCATCAGATCCAATCCGAAAAGCTGATTGCCTGGTGCCAGCTGCTTGTCGTGGGTTTTTTTCTCGCCCTTTACACGGTGGCGCCGAAGACATCGGAAGGAACGCCGTTTCAGCCGGTTCCGTTCGTGCTCGCTTGTTATCTCGTGTTCACGACGATCCGGCTGTGGCTGGTCTATCGCCATGCGCTGCCGCGCTGGTTTCTCGTCATATCCGTCGTCAGCGACGTCGTCTTGCTGATGGTTCTGATCTGGAGCTTTCACCTCCAGTACGAGCAGCCGGCACCGTTCTATCTTAAAGCTCCCACGTTGCTGTACGTTTTCATTTTCATCTCGGCGCGAACCCTCCGTTACGAGCCGTTCTATGTGCTGATCACGGGCCTCACCGCCGCCGTGACCTGGCTTGCGCTGGTGTGGTTCGCGTTGAATGACATGCCCTCCATCGGCGGTGCCATCACCCGCGACTATGTGGACTATATGACGTCCAATCGCATCCTCATCGGCGCCGAGGTCGATAAGGTGATTTCAATTCTGTTGGTTACGGTGGTGTTGGCCGTGGCCCAGGTTCGCGCCCGTCGGATGCTGATCCAGGCCGTGATCAGCGGAACCGCGGCGGGCGACCTATCCCGCTTCGTGTCGCGCGAAATCGCGGAACAAGTAACGGCTGCGGACCGCCCGGTGCAGCCCGGTGATGGCGACATCCGAACGGCGACTATCCTATTTTGCGACATCGCGGGCTTTTCCACCATCGCGGAGCAGGTCGGTCCGCAGGAGGTGATGAAGACGCTGAACGATTACTTGGCGTCCGTATCGGCCGTGATTCACCACTACGGCGGCGTCATCACGGAGTTCCGCGGCGATGCCATGCTGATCACGTTCAACGCCGCCACAGACGATCCGGAACACGCCGCCAACGCGCTTCGCACCGCCATTGGCATCCAAGCCGTGGTTGACAGTCACCTTTTCGGGCCCAACATCGCGATGCCGACACGGTGTGGAATCAACACCGGAGAGGTCATCGCGGGTGTCGTGGGGACGGCTGAGCGTGTTCTGGCCACCGTGCACGGCGATGAGGTCAACATCGCCGCCCGGCTTGAACAGTTGAACAAGCAGTACGAGACTCAAATTCTCGCAAGCGAAAGCACGGTCCTGACCGCGGGTGGCGGCTTCGCCGTCAAGCCCATTGGTTCGGTTACGGTTCGCGGCCGTAAAACACCCGTTACCGTATACGAGGTGAAAGGGTCAGTACCGGACGCGCAGATGCTTGCCGCTGGGCGTTAAGCCGACGCGACACCTGAATCTGACTGACAACCATATGCTGTAGCGTCGCACCAAGCAGATGTCGACACGCGAGCAGGTATTTGAGGGTGTCACGGCTGGCCAGAACCCTGGCCCGGTACCGCCACGCCGTCGCCAGTTCGCCTTCATGACGCATCCGCTCGGAAATGGTGTGCCACTCCCTGATCCGCCGCGCGGCAAGCGCGTCATGAACGTCTGCGGGAAGGTCGAGCGTCAGTATCCGGCCAAGGCTCTTCTCCACGCCGAACAGGTAGGCGCGTGAGCGCGACAGCGAGTCGGGCGTTTCGAAGATACGAAAGTGCGGGGTGGCCGCATGGAGGAACCGCACGGTCCGTGTCAGCGCGAGCCGAATGGCGACGGAGGTCCACTCCAGAAAGTACATCTCCGGATCAAAGTACTCCGGCCCGATGCGATCGCTGCGATAAAGCGCGCCACAACTGGCGAGCCAATTGCCGCGCAGCAAAGCGCGCAACGGGTCGCGCTCATCCATGACGTCGGCCGTTGGTCGACGCTCGATGAAGCGGCGAGACCCTGCGGTCGTGGCGTCCACCGTTTCGCCCCAACTCACCACCGCATCCACAACGGGGTTTTCGGCTAAAACCGCCAGCCGGTCTCCGAGCGCGGATGGCAACAGGATGTCGTCGTCATCCAGGAACCCGAAGTAGGGCGTTTTCACAACGCTACGGCCGTGGTTCAACGCGTTGGGCAGGCCCGGTCGCGCGATCTGCTCAAGTTGCAGGCGCGGGTCTCGGGCCAGTGTCGCGACCAGTTCGGGGTCGAAGCGGTCACCGTTGACGACCACGATCGGCCGGGCCGGCGCGCCCTGACCCGCATGGATGGATCGGATGGCGCGGAGCAACGCCGGGCCGCGTTTGGTTTCGGCCAGGGTCGGGATGATGATGCTGATCTCTGGATTTCGCACCATGTCGCGTTGATTTAGCAACACTAATCAGTCCTTTACCCAACGATGGAGGAACCGGCGCAGGTGGTCCGTCGGCGGCTGAGCGGAGCGTCGTCCATCTGTTCCACGGGCGCGGGGTGGACCCGGGCGCTCGGCAAGCCGGGCATGCCGTTGATGGCGTGGAGCGCTCGACCAGACCTGGACAGTGCGTGTCGTCGACCCGAGGCATGGGTCAAGAGACGGTAAGCAGGCCTGCGCGATAATAACCCAAATGGATATCATATATACCCCATACAGGTTAATATGCGTTAACGCAAGATCCTGGCGCTGATGCTGGGAGCGTTTCGTTGCTGTGAGGGCAAGGACGCGGCACCGTTCGTGCCCGCGCGAGGGACGCCGCAATGGAAAGTCGACTGGGAGGAGGTGCCGTGATGTGGCTGCGGCCGACGTCAGCAAACCGGTCAGCCCGGTCGCGTGGTCGAATCCGGCTACGCTTCAAAAAACCCGAAAAGACCTAAGCTTAGGCTTTGCGGCCCATGGCCAGCGGTGGCAGCCGCAAGCTCTTCAGCAGGAACTGCAGTACGGCGCGCTCGGGGCCGTTCGGTCTGCCGCTCAGTTGCCACAACAGCGCAAGGCTGGACACGTACGCGACGGCACCGACAATAACCTGCAATGCCAACTGGCCGAGCGCCAGGAAGATCGAGCCCTTCGGCTCCGTCTCCGTTTGGACCAGCCAGACGCAAGCCGTCATCACGAGGATCGAGAGCATGCAGCGCCACAACCGCGTGGCCACCTCGGACAGGGGTATGGGCAGTAGATTGCTGAGCGCAATCCACTGCAGCACCAGGCTCAGCAAGGCCGTGGCGGCGACGACGGCCGCGGCACCGGCGCTACCGAAGTGGTGTGCAGCGCCCGCCAGAGAAGGCACAATCAGGACGGCGGTGATGCCGGTGATGCGGGTCAGAATGGCGGGGCGCTTCAGGGCCAGGATCACGGTTGCGGTGTTGGCGTTCCACGCGTTGAAGTAGGCGTAAGCGCACAAAATTTGGATCAACGGAATTGCCGCCAGCCACTTGTCGCCGAGCAGAATGCGAACGACCAAGTCGCTCGTCAGCGCCATACCGACGGCAAGTGGGCTCATCAGCAGCACCACGATGCCGACGCTGTCGAGGAACAGCGCCACAAGCTCGCTCGGCTTCGACGAGATTTTGGAGTAACCGGGCAGCAGTGCCCGCCGCAAGGGGGCGAGCACTTCACCGCCGATCAGGCTGACGATATCAAAAGCAACCTTATAGATACCGAGCGTGCCGACACCGAGCAGCTTGGCCAGGACAAAATGATCACTGCGATTGCGCACGAAGATGATCAGGTTGTTGGCCAGAAGCCAACCGGAGAATCCGAAGATCTCGCGGATGCCGGCGAGCGACGGCCGTGGCCGCAACGGATGCATCGTGTAGCTCAAGACCACGCGTGCGGACCGGTTGGCGATGATGCCGGCCACCAGGGCCCAGTAATCCCGCCAAATGATGGCGAGGGTGACGGTGACGACGAACGACACCAGCTTCGAGCCGACCATCCAGACAAAATCGCGGGAGAACCGGAAATCCTTCTGGAAATCGACGATACCGGTATTTTCGAAACCGGAAATCAGAACCGCGAGCGCAATCCACTCCGCGACGTCGGCGATCCGCTCATCTTCAAAAAAATGGGCGATCCATTCGGCGCCGAAATAGAGGATGGTCGCAATCAACAGCCCGCGAACAATCTGCAACGTCCAAATCGTGTCGTAGTGCCGCCGGTCGCCACCTTGATTGGCGATCAGGTAGACGTTGAAGCTGAGTTCGCTCATGGCCTCAAGGCCGGCCACGACAACGGCGGCAAGCGCGACCAAGCCGAAATCCTCCGGCACGAGCAGGCGGGCCAGAATGATGGTGGAGATAAAGCCGATGGCGCGCACGCCGAACCGCGCGAACAGCATCCATCCGGCGCCGTGGACGATCTTCGTGCCGAGGCTCTGTGCTGATCCGCTCAAGGTTTGATCGATCCCTGGCGCGCGGTGACCGATAAGGGGAACGGTAACGCCAACGCGCCTGCAGTATCCGGCCGCACCTGCTGAATATCCCATGGCTGGGGTGATGGCGAGGGAAAAGCCGGAGGCCGACCCACACCGTCTGAAGAAGTGTTTTTAACCCATAAGGGTTAATATTGATTACTGCAAGGCCTGGGCTCTGGCGCGGGCCGCCTCAGCCTTTTTTGGCTCTCCCAAGACATCCCAGGCATGGGCCAGACGGAGCCAGCCGTCGCGATCATTGGGGTCATCCTTCAGGCGAACGGCCAGGCGTTCGACCATGCCGCGGACCAGAGCGGCACGGTCCGCCTCGGACATGGTTTCCGCCGCTTCGATCTGCTCCTTGGACAGAATCGCGCTTCCGTCCGGTACAACAGTCATCGGTTCGACCGCAACCGGAGGCGCCGTAGTCAGCGTGGGGACACGGTCCGAAGGCGTCACGGAAGACGGTTCCACCCCCAAATCCTCGGCCGCGCGTGCAATCTGACGGCGGACAATCTTAAGCCAAGGCGCGTTCGGCGGCGAGATGGCGACCAGATCGACCCATCCTTGTAGCGCCTTCTGCACGTCACCCTGCTGCGCCTTGGCGAGCGCCAAGTAGTAGCGCGCCTTGGGGTTGGCTCGATCGATGGCGAGCGCGTGAGCGAAGGCGTCGACGGCCTCGGCGTCAACGACGCCATCGGCGGCTGCGACTCTGGCCTCTGCATAGAGGGCGGCCCGTTCGGAATCCTGTTCATCGAGGGCCCAAGCGCGCCCAAACGCCACAGCCGCTTCGCCATGGCGCTCCAGGGTTTGCAGGGAACGGCCCAGGAGTTGCCAGCCTCGCGCGTCGTCCGGGCTTTCGGCCAGGTGCTGGCGCAATTGCTCGATCGCCGTTTCAAGGGATGGCCCGTCCGATCCCGCGCCTCGGCTGCCGTCAGCGGTAGCCACCGGGTTTCTATCCGCGCCAATGTCCCGGGCCGCCAGCGGCTGGTCGCGGCCCTCCGGTGTTCCCAGCACCAAGTATCCCGCGACCCCCGCGACCGGTATGATCACGGCCACCGCCGTGGCCAATAAGGGCGACGGTCGGGTCGATTGGGCCGACGCTGAGGCCTCATCGGCGAGAGCGAGGATACGATGCTTGATTTCCAGGCGCGCCGCCTCCGCCTGTTCGGGATCGATAAGCCGACGTCGCAGGTCGCGGTCCACTTCGGCCAGTTTGTCCCGCCACACCGCCAGATCGTGAGCCGACCGGTCGCGCGCTGTCGCGTCGGAACGTCGCAACAATGGCCAGGCCAGAAGAACGATGACGACCGCCGTCACGGCGGCTGCGGCCACCCAAAGCTCAGTCATGGCTCCTCGTCCGTCAGCACCCGGGCCAGGCGGCGTTCCTGCTCGGGCGTTAAGGCGGCGGTGGGGGCCGGAGCCTGACGCTTGCGCCGAAACACGAAGACCAGAGCAAGGGCACCCACCGCCACGAACGCAACGGGGCCAAACCACAGCGCGTAGGTCGCAGGTTTGAAGGGCGGGGTCAGCGAGACAAAGTCACCATAGCGCGAGACGACATACTGCATCACGGCTTCGTTGCTTTCGCCAGCCTCAAGCCGCTCGCGCACCAGCACCCGAAGATCGCGCGCGAGTTCCGCATCCGAGTCGTCGATGGATTGGTTCTGACAAACGACGCAGCGAAGCTCCTTGCTGATCTCCCGCGCTCGGGCCTCCAGCGCCGGGTCTGCCAGCATCTCATCGGGCTGAAGGGCATCGGCAGGCATGGACGTGGCCGATGCCAGCATCAAAGCGGCGCCAGCCATACCCGTCAGCCGGCGCGCAAGCGTTCGATGATCGGCCACAGCGTGGTGTTCCAAAGGTCGATGGTGATGGGGCCGGCGTGCTTGAAGCGGATGACGCCGTCGGCATCGACGATGAAGGTTTCCGGGGCGCCGGTGACGCCGAAGGCGATGGCGGCTTTGCTGTCGGGGTCATCGCCGATAAGTGTGTAGGGATCGCCGTGGCGAGCGAGCCAAGCGGGACCGGCGCTGCGGTCCGGCTCCCGCCAGTCGATGCCGTAGATCGGCACGTCGCCTCGAGTCGCAAGCTCCATCAACACTGGGTGCTCGTACTGACAGGCCACGCACCAGGAGCCGAATATGTTCACAAGGGACACCTGTCCTTTGAGGTCGTCGCTGTTTAAACCTTGGTCCCGGCCTTCGATGGCGGCGAGGCTGAAGTTCGGCACGGTCTGATTGATCAGAACCGACGGCACGACCTGCGGATCGCGGCCAAGTCCGATCCAGAAGTAGCCCACCATCGCCAGGAACATCAGCAGCGGCACCAGAAACATCAGGCGCACAACGAGCCGCGTGCGCGGGGCGCTATCCTGTGCGGATGGCTGCGGTCCGGAGCGCGACGACGATCTCGTGGACGAATGTTCGAGCGTTGTCTCCGGCACGTCCCTGATCCTCCCTATCCTGCCGTTGGGCGCGCCAGTGCGCCGCCGGAAACGGTACCGCGCGGGCGCCGCGCCGGGGCACCGACACGCAAGCGGCGGTCGGTGAGGCTGACCAGTCCGCCGCTGACCATGATCAGGACACCCGTCCACATCCAGCCCACCAGCGGATTGAAGTAGAGCCGAGTTACATAGGCGCCCGTGTTCCCCTGGGCGTCACCGATCACGGCGTACAGGTCACCCCAGAACGTCGGATAGATGCCAGCTTCCGTGGTCTCGCTCTGCTCCACCGGATAGCGCCGCCGCTCGGCGACCAACACGGCGATCTCGTCTCCATCGCCATTGCGAACCGTGAACGTACCGCGCGTGGCCAGGTAGTTGGGGCCCTGAACAGGACCGGCGCCATCGAAGGTGAAGGCGTATCCTCTCAGCGTGACGGATTGCCCCGGTGCTTGGACCTGGATCGCCTCGGCCTTCCAAACCCCGGCTCCGGTCATGCCGGCAATGGCGACGGCAAGCCCGGCGTGGGCGAGGGTCATGCCAATCGCCGACCGCGGCAACCCGGCCAGCCGCCGCCACGTCTCCGCCGCCGGCGCGCGGAACAGCCGGATGCGCTCGGCCAGCTCCACCAGCGTTCCAACGAACAGCCACCCGGCCAGCGCCATGCCGGCAATCCCGATCCAGGAGGTGGGCGAATACTCGGTCGCGGCCCACACCCCGGCAAGACCCGAGGCGGCGGCCGCGAGCCACAGACGGCCAAGCGCCAAGCCCAGATCACCCCGCTTCCAGGGCAGCAGAGGTCCCACTGCCATGGCGATAACCATCGGCACCATCAGAGGCAGAAAGACCGCGTTGAAGAAGGGCGGGCCCACAGACAGCTTGGCGTCCGTCATCGCCTCATAAATCAGCGGATAGAGGGTGCCGAGCAGCACCGAAGCGGCAGCGGCGCTCAAGAGAAGGTTGTTGAGCAGCAGCCCACCCTCTCGTGAAACGGGACGGAAGAGGCCACTGCTGGTCAGCGACGGGCCGCGCCAGGCGAACAACAGCAGTGAGCCACCGATGACGATCAGCAGCAACACCAGGATGAAAACGCCGCGGGCCGGGTCCACGGCGAAGGCGTGTACGGACGTCAGCACGCCCGAGCGCACCAGGAAGGTGCCGAGCAAGCTGAGCGAAAAGGTGACGAGGGCGAGGAAAATCGTCCACCCTTTCAGAGCGTCACGCTTCTCGACCACGATCGCGGAATGCAAAAGCGCGGTGCCGACGAGCCAGGGCAAGAAGGAGGCATTCTCAACGGGGTCCCAAAACCACCAGCCGCCCCAGCCGAGTTCGTAATAGGCCCACCAGGAGCCGAGCCCGATGCCGGCGGTGAGAACAATCC
>CAZUDB010000037.1:13418-35735 GCA_964619055.1 uncultured Rhodospirillaceae bacterium | reverse complement strand
AAACGACACACTGCGTGACGTCGGTGCTCGCCAAACGTCATCCCCGGCGTGACCTCAGGCACAACCGATCACGGCCACCCGCCGGTGAAGTTTATGACCTGCCCTGTCATGAATCGCGCGCGACCGGACGCCAGAAAGGCAACAAGTTCGCCCGCCTCCTCAGGCTCGCCCAGGCGCCCCATGGGAACCAGAGCGGCGATCCGCTCGCGACCCTCCGGATCATCGATGAAACGTGCTCGGGGATAATAGGCTTCACTATAAAGATAGTTGGGCGCCATCACGTTGACCTGAATGCCGAACGGCGCTGCCTCCTTTGCAAGCGCCAACGCAAAGGCCGTCGTTCCCTCTCGAATCGACGTTGCAACGGAAAAACCGACCTCCGGCTGCAGGTAACGTGCCGACGTTATGTAGACGAATCGGCCCCTTCTGGTCCGTTTCATCTCCGGTAACAGCAACTGTGTAAGCCGAAACGGAAAGAGGAATAAGGCCTCAAAGCTATCACGCAGTGTCTCTATGGCGACATCTTCGATGGGCCGTGGCGTATTCGGAAAAACATCATTTGAAACAAACACTTCGATACCGACGCTGCGTTCCTGCAGTTCAGCGTGCAGCCCGTCTGGGGACTGTTCCCGCAAGGCAATCGAGCCTGGATTCGCGGCTTCGAACGCGCGGGCGTTTTCCGCGTCGTCGAAGCTCCCATCATGACAAAGCAGATGCAGTCCTTCGCGGCGGAGGATCGGGAGTGCCCCTGGCCCGACATACTGCATCACATTGGTCATCAGGACATTTGTCATTGGGCCTCTCCCATCCGCTACCAGCGAAAATCCTCTGCCAACAATAATGGCGGCTCCACGCGGGAACCGCCATTGGTTGTTGGTGACGAGACGGAAAGCTGAGTTAGCTGGCTTTACGCCGCGTCGTCGCGGCCAAAGCGATCGCTCCAATGCCGAGCAGCACGAGGCCAAGGGGAGCCGGCACGGCCTGGACTTGGCCGCGGATCACCCCTGCCGGATCGCCGACGGTGTGCAGGTTGAAGTAGAGCGCAACATCCTCACCCTTGTCCGCAGCCAACAGCTCATCAACAAAATCGGTCAACGGCTCGCTTCCGTCGCCCGCATCCCAGGACCCGACGACTGTCGCCGTGCCGTCCGGGTTTTCCGTGACAAACACATTATCGTTGTTGTCCTGATCCGGATTGAACAAGCCGTAGACAACCGGGCCATTCACACCACGCTCTCCATTGTGGATGTGCAGACGGGTAACAACGAGGGGGTCCGTCATGGGAATTTGGTCAAAGTCCGTTCCGGCCACAAAGAACTGGTAGTCGAAGCCATCCGGGAGGATGATCTCATAGCTGAGTGAAAAATCACCGCCGCCGAGGTCCATCAACTCCAGCGTTGCCGAACCGACCAGCGGGGACGCAGTCGCTCCGGCCGGCGCCACCTCTTGAGCGCTATCAAGGGTTGCGCGAAAAAACGTCGAGGCCGAGGACGGAATTGCCGTCAAACTAAAAACACCCGCGACCGCTGCGCCAACAGCAACCAATTTCGTCATGGTAGGCGCCATATTGCTGAACTCCTCCAAAAGTCGAGTGCGCCCCCGGGAGCACTACATCAAAGTTGTTGATTACTAAATCATCGTGCGAACGCACGTTGGGTCTTCCCGCACGCGATCAAATGAACATTCCATCCGGCAGTTCAATTGAAAAGGAGGCGTGCCGAAGGCTACAGCGCTCACAATTGCGAGACTGGACTTCGCTCCTCAAGCCCAGCTCCTAACCCGTGCGGCACGATGTGGTCCGGCGACGCCTCGCCGGCCGGTGTTTTTTAAGAGGCGGTGTTGTCGCGACTCGAGTGCTTCGAAGTGATCAATGTATGCGAGCGACCCGGCGAAACTGGCCCGAAACCGCGACAATTACTAGCCCAAGTCCAGCGAGACCGAACGTGGAAGGTATCGCCAGGGTATCCTGTGGCGCAGAGGGTGAGAAGGCCGTGATCAGCCGCGTCCAGTCGCCCGGGTCGACCGCGCCCCATGAGACATCAACACTGTTGCCATTGAACAGTGTCGTGTCACTGTCTTCCAAACCGCGCGCGTTGAAGTCACTATAGTCGAGGTTGGGCAGGCCGACCAACGCATCGCTGTCGAACAAGTTCTGATCTGATATGATGAATGCAAATACTAGAGAATCTAATGTAATTGTGGTCGTGACACGGTTCAAACTTCCAAGGCCTTGGTCCCACTGTAAATAGTGGCTGGAAACGACGGTGCCGGCCACGATCGAAAATCCGCCTGCGTCCCGGACCACGAAATCGGCGTCAGGATCAAAGACCCGGTCGACCCGGAGCGGCGATGTCAGCGTGAAATTTTGGCGCTCATCCCAGGCCAGGAGAATGCCCTGATTTGGGTTTTCCGTGATCGGGCTTGGTGGATCGTTGGTAATGATGCAGTCAATGGCACCGTTACAAACCCCCAAGTCCACCAGCGTTGCCCGACCAGCCGGCGCGATGACCAGACTGCCAAGAGCGGCCAGCATCGTAGCCAACGGAAAGTGCACGTGGCGGCGTGTCAGACACCCGTGAAAACCCGGCATAGCGTTTCATCCCCACAAGCGATCCATCACCCGAACGGTCAGCCCGCATGGTGATGACTCGGGGTTTCGTCAAGAAATTAATTACCCCAAATAGGGTATTTTGGTCAATAGCTGAGCACGTGGCAGTCTTTGCTGGGGCGGGCGACGCTCTGCGTCGTAAGGTGCCGACCAGGCTGCTTGTTCCGAGCGCTCCGCTGAGGCAAAGTGAGATCGTGAAGTCGGGGGTACGAGTGGTGGGTCTGTTCCCATGGCATTGCTTGAGATGGCCAAGTGGTCCATTTGAACGAAAATGAGCAGGTTGGAGCACGTACCATTAGGGGGACGTTCGTGGATCGCAATTGGCTTGATGTTCGACCACAGGTTCGTCGGACCCCAGAAGGCGTCCGTGCAATCGGAGTGCGCGATCAATTCTTGATCGTTGCGCTCACCCTCTTTGCGTCCATGTGCCTTTTGCCAAGTAATGCAGCGGCTGAGGCGTCACTTTGTCATGCCGATGAAACAGTGGTGTTTTCCTGTTCGGTTGGATCAAAGCTGGTTTCCGTCTGCGCCACTGCTGACCTCGCGGACGTCGGCGGCTCGCTTCAATACCGGTTTGGCAAGGCGGGCGCGGTCGAGTTGGCTTATCCGGAAAACCCAAAAACCTGGCGTACTGTCGCAACCTCAGGCGTGATGATGCTTGCTGGCGGCGGAGGCGCCCACTTGGCATTTGATCGCGGCGACTACCGCTATGTGGTCTACACGGCCATTGGTCGTGGTTGGGGCGAAAAGGCCGGCCTGTTGGTGGAACGAGGGGGCGACCAGCTGAAGGCTTGGCCTTGCACGGACACCGTCCAATCTCAATTGGGTCCTGTATTGTTCTCCCAGGGGTCATTTCCGAAAGACGAACAAGGATTCCATCTGCCATAGCGGTAAAGTGCGTGGATAAAACTGAAAAAAAACAGATCGCAGCGGCCTGCGGCATTGCCAATCATCTGGCCGAACGTCTGGATGCTCATTTTTCATTGCAACTTTGGGACGGGACGACCATTCCGCTCGGCCGGAATGTGGACGATCGCTTCGCGATCTCCATCAGCGGGCCCGGCGTGCTAGGCTCCCTGCTGCGTCGACCGACGTTGGAGACACTGCTGCGACACTATGCAGCGGGCAACATCGACCTTAAGGGCTCTGATCTCATCACGTTTGTTGAGGCGGGGCGCGGACGACGGATCAAGCTCCGCGGTCGCGACCTCAACAAGGCGCTGCTCCTCCGCAACGCGTTGCCATTGTTGGTAACACCCTCGAAATCCATAAAGCCTTCACATCAATTTACGGCCGATGAGACGGGACGGGTGCAGGAGCAGCGAAACGAGAAGGACTTCATTCAGTTTCACTACGACGTCGGCAATGATTTTTACGCGCTGTTTTTAGACAGCGAAATGGTTTATTCCTGCGCTTACTTCACGGATTGGAATAATTCTCTAGACCAAGCTCAGGTTGACAAGCTTGACATGATTTGTCGGAAGCTACGCCTACAGACTGGCGAGCGGTTCTTGGACATTGGCAGCGGTTGGGGGGCGCTCCTGTGCCACGCAGCCAGGCATTATGGCGTTACGGCACACGGTGTTACGCTGTCACAGGCCCAGTATGACGCGACCATTCAGAAAATTCAGTCCCTGGGCCTTGAGGATCAAGTGACCGTGGAGCTTCGCGACTATGCCACGCTCAATGGCCAATATGACAAGATCGCCAGCATCGGCATGTATGAACACATCGGAATCGCCAATTACCCGGCCTATTTCCGAAAGATCAACGACTTGCTCGCTGACCGCGGCATTGTCCTCAACCACGGCATTACCCGCCGCGCCAAGGCGAGCAAACGCAAATTCCGAAAAATCCGTCCTGAGAAGCGGCTGATTCTAAAATACATCTTTCCCGGTTCGGAGCTGGACCACATCGGACACACACTGGAGGCCATGGAGAACCAAGGCTTCGAGATCCACGATGTGGAGGGGTGGCGCGAACACTATGCGCTGACGTGTCGGCTCTGGCACCAGCGGCTCCTGGAACGAAGCGACGAGGCCGTACGGCTGGTCGGAAGCGAACGGTGTCGCCTGTGGCTCGCCTACCTGGCCGGTGTTTCGCTCGCGTTCGCCGATGGCTCACTGCGGATATATCAAACGGTTGCGTCCAAGCACGCCAGCAAGGGACCGTCCGCCATGCCGCCCACGCGCGCTGATCTTTATGCAGAGCGGTGTTGGCGCGCCGAAGCTCTCGGTGATGCGGGACTGCCATAGCCCCTTTCAGCCCCAAACGGGGTTCTCTTTGCGCGTTGTGCGTTTACCTCCCTCCACTGTGTCCATTTGTCGGCTCCAGGCATCCCCAGGTCTTCCTGATGATGATGACAGGTCGGCAGCGACAGTAGGATGTGAACATGAGTGTTGCCGGCAACGCCCATGGCGACAGGCCCATGGTGTTCTTTCGTCGTTCACGGCTCAAAGTCATTCCGTCGTGGACCACGCTTGGGCTGATCGCTGGTTTGGTGGTCTTCGCAGGCATCATCGTCACCCCGGAGGCCGTCCATGCTGAAGTAACGGATAGTGCCAACGCAAAGGCCTTGGACGAGGTTGTCCGGTTGATTGAGTACGCCGGCCTTGCCCTCATCTTTGTGCTGGTCGGCCTTGGCGTTTTCCTATGGCGCGCCCGCCGGGAAGTCTATCTCGTCATCGACAAGTGGCTCGACACCCGAGGCAAGCCGGTTGAGTTTCGAGACGGTGCCGTAGGTGACGCCCGTTCCCGCGCTGACGCCGCCAACAAGGACCCGCTCACGACCTATTTGTCGTTGCCCTTCGGCGTGCCTGAAGGCACTGTTCGCGCCCTTCTGGCCATTTGCATTCTTTTTGCAGCGATATTTGTGCTGTTCGCTCAAAAGGTCGTTGGCAATGTGGCGGCGACCGCGTTCGGCACCTTGCTGTCATCCGTCGCCGGCTTCTATTTCGGCAGCCGTGTGGGCGCGGCCGACGCCGAATCGGCCAACCGGCGGGCCCTGGAGGCGGAGACGCGGACGGCGCAGACCGAGGCCGAAGCCCGGCAGAAAACGCGGGACGCGGAGGGGCTTCACGAGACCGTACGGCAGGAAAAGGCGGCGCTGGCAGCGCAGAAAGCCGAGATCGATGCGACGGTCGCAACCGCAGCCGAGGCGAAGGTCGCGGAGGTCACGAGCACGATCGCTCGGGAGCGCACGACGCTGGAGACCATTCGGCAGAAGCTGTCGCAGATCCAAACTCTGGCACCGATCCTGCGTTTCGTGCTCCCCTCCGGCTACTACGAGAGCGTTGTCGCCGTTCCCTTGCAGACTGCGGATCGGCTTCTGCCCAGGGTCGAGGCCATCCTGAGCGATGGCGTGGTGGACCCCAAGGCCATCCCGTCCGCCGCCGCAGACATCGCCGCAGAGTTTGGCGACGTCATTGAAGACGTGATAGGAGACGGCCATCCATTGGCGGTGGTCCTCGGTGGAGCGCTTCGGAGCTTCGGATCCGTTACAGGTGCTTCCGTTCCCGTGGCCGGTCTTGCCGGACCCGCAGGACTGCTGTTCAGCCTGTTCGCCGGTGCAATCGCCGCCGTCAAGGCAGGGTCCGACGCCTATGATCGCTGGCTCGCCTGTATCCTGAAGACGCCATACATCATGCGCTTGTCGCCCGGCTCGCCCGTGGACCCGGTAATCGCGCTGGAGGCCTTGTTGGATGCGCCGATTTTCGGGCGCGCCTTCGACCCGCCACCGTCCAATCCCGTCGCGGTTGCGCTGATGACGCTGGCGCTTCGGCATGAGACGGAGGAAACGTTGGCCAAGGAGGTGTTTGCCGAGCCTGCGCTGCTTCCCGGGTTGCCGGAGCGAGGGCAGCCCGGGGCGATCGATACGCGGTTCACAGACGCCGCTGAATTTGCTGAGGGGCTGGCTGAGTACCGCCGCGCCTTGCTGATGTGGCAGATCCGCACCGAAGATTTCCCGAACGATATCACGCTGTCGGCCCGGCGCGGACCAAACGACGAGCCGATTGTCTTCAAGGCGCTGGATTTCCTCGACGCGATCGGCAAGGTGCAGGAAGACCGCGACGCGGCAAAAGACGTGGACATCCTCGGGCGGCTGGTCAAATCGCTCATCAAGACAGCAACAGACACTGCCGGCTTGGACGTCGTCGGGCTGGTTGACGAGATGCTGCCCGCGGCCGCGCGGATCGCGGCAAAACCGGTGGCGGTGGGTACGGGAGGACGAGCGGCATGATGTATCGACACACCTTAAATGGGCCGGCACGACGGCGCCCCGGTGGGATCCGGGTTGGAGTGCTGATTGTCCTCTTGTCGCTAACCGCATGCTCCTCCGAGCTACAGGACGCCAAGGAGCTGTTGGCGGAGGGCAGCTATGCGGAGGTGTGCGTGGTGCCGGTGACTTGTCGGGAGCAGGAGGAGAGCTGCATCCAGCGGCATGAGGTCCGGGCGCAAGCCTGCCATCGCTCCAACCAGCCCACCAGGCTGGGAGCACTCACGACAAGCAAATCTGCTTGGGAAACAGCCCTGACACTATTGCCCGCAGACGCGGAACCGGCGCGCCGGCTGACCCCGGCGTGGGGGTATGCAACCACGGTCAAGGAACTGCGCGACAACACCTTTGATCTGGGCGCGGCCCGCCTCACCAACACGGACTTGATGGATGCCGGTGCCCTCGTGGCCGGTCTGCCGGGCGGGGAACGGGCAGGCGCCTATTTCCAAGCGAACGCCCTGCAATACGAGGTGGTCCGACGTGATGTGACCGGGAATGCGGCCTGCACCCAATCCAAGCGGGCCAATCAACTCCTGGATACACTGCAACCGGCGGCCGAGCCGGACGAGGAAGCTGCAACGCTGGACGAACTGATCCGGGCGGCCCGATTGACCGCCGCGCGCCAGGTCGCACGGGAGTGCCCCCGATGACAACAGCCCCCGACTTTCGTCGTTACCTCTATGTGAGCGAGCCCTTGATGCGCGGCAATGATGTCCTGTTCGCTCAGCGGACCATGGGCATGACGGCTTCCGAGCGAGATGGGCTGTTTGGACCCAGCACGGGCCGCGCTGTTCAACAGTTTCAAGGCCGCCGCGGCCTGGCGGCGGACGGCATCGTCGGACCGCGGACATGGCAACGGTTGGTCGTTGAATGTCCGTCAGGCACCACCTCGGCCGGCGCCGTCGGCATCGGTGATCCAACCGAGATGGTGGGCACTAGGCTGTCGGACTTGACATCGTGGCGAGCGCGCTACACCGGGTCCGTACGCTGGCGACTGTCAGCGCGGGGCGTTGAGATCGCACCGACGGAGAACGCGGTTCCCGATGGTGATCCCACTGCCGTGCGCCACGCCTTGTTGCGGTTCGGCGCCGACGTGGCCAGCGCTGCGGCCAAAACCGGGGTGCCGGCGGAGTTGTTGGTTGCGTTGATGCTGACCGAAGCGGACGGCGGCGTCGTTGATCCGGCTGCGCGCCGCGAGGCACCGGCCTACATCTCCGACGAAGCGACGCCGGATCGTGTCGCCTGTGGGCCCATGCTGGTGCCCCTGGCGACGGCCCGCCGGGCGATATCTTTGCACGAGCCGGAGCGCGACCCCGCGATTGTGACGTCCACTTGGTTGTCCGAACCGGCAAACGGGGTTTTGGCGGGTGCCTACCTCGTAAGAATGGCGGCGGCGATAACCTGCCTTGACCCGCCGCTGGTGGCGTGTGCCTACAATGCCGGTGATATCGCCTACGAGGGCGCGGCGGCGAACCGCTGGAAGATAAGGCAGTATCCCTTGAAAACGGGCCAGTATGCCGACTGTTTCATCGGTTGGTTCAATAGCTGTTTTTGCGTGTTCGAGGCCGACGGCTGCCCGTTTGAGGACGATCTGACCTTCTGGCACCGGCTGATCGTTGACGTCTGATTGGTTGGTGGCGCCGACTGTGTTTGCCCATCAACGACGAACACATCGTTAGGGCTCCAGCGCAGTCGGCTCGATCGGCACAAAACCGGCCTCCTGCATCAGATTTGCGAACGCCTTCGGGTCGTCGACACCGCTCGGAACCCAACGGAACTTGAATCCTAAGACCGTGCTCATGATGCTGCCATCGGCCTGGAGCACCAGTTCATTGCGGCCGAACATGACCAGATCCTCGCCTACGAACTTGCCGGCGCCGTCCGGCTGAATATCCTTCAAGATCACCATGTTTGGGCGAATTCTCAGCGTTAAGCCATGTAACCAGAGATCCTTGGCATAAGCACGTCCACCTTCCACGCGCACCCGCTTGTCGATGGCTTCGATTGTCCAAACACCATCGATTGCCAGCGGGTCACCGGCCGGCAACTCCGAGTTCGTCGGCAGGAAAGCATCGACTTGGGGAACGCCCGCAAGGGCGACCGCCATGGCGGCCTCGGGGCTTACCGCGGCTTTCATAAAACCACAGCCTTGCAACGCCATAGCTGCGCCAATTAAGGCAGTGAAGCTGATCAGGCGCGCTGTATCTGTGTGCCGCTTACGCATACTGCCCTTGATCTCCAAAGATACGGTCATCGATTAATAGATTAGGACTATCGCTTCATGTGTAATTCCGAAACAAAAAATGAGGCCGATTGGATAGGATCTGGGTGCGACACCATTCGCTTTTTCCGTTTGTTGGCGCTTGGCTATGCTGCCGGCGCTGCCAGTGCCGCGTTTCAGTCCTGACCCGATGTCAGTTGCGGTTGCGGTCGCCTGCCTAGGGCCTCGTTGGGTGACCACCGAGAGATCGTGCCCCCAAAGCGCCCGTCGCCGGTGTTGGCCCCTCACGTTTACCTCCCAATAATGTGTACTGCATTCCCCACTTGGTGACCGCGCGTGAGCACAACAACCTCATATGATCCTCCCCGTTGTGGGTCTGAATGCAGGCCCGCCGGACCAAAAAATGGAGGAGTAAATGCGGACATTTCTGACCGCCGGGAGCCGCGTTGCGGCCGCCGGCTTCGCTGCTGCCGTGTTGTCGGCCGCACCGACAGCAGACGCAGCCACCAAGCTGCTTGTCACCATCGAGAACCTGTCACCGACCGGCGGCACATTGCTCACGCCGTTTTGGGTCGGCTTCCATGATGGCACGTTCGACCTCTACGACCGCGGCGAGAGCATTCAAAACATGCAGTTCGCCGGCCTAGAGACCCTGGCCGAGGACGGCATCACCTCCGGCGTTTCCGATCGCTTCGCAGCCGAGGCCCTTGGTGGCGTTGACGGCACGCTGTTCGGCCCCGACATCCCACCGCTTCGTCCTGGCGAGACCACCACACAAAAGTTCAACGTGGATGGTGATGTCGCGCGGTACTTCAGCTACGCATCCATGGTCATCCCCAGCAACGATGCCTTTATCGCCAACGGCAACCCGCTGGCGTTCGAAATCTTCGATGTGAATGGGATGTTCCTGGGCGTGGACTTCACCGTTCTCGGCGAACAGGTGCTGGACGCTGGAACCGAAGTCAACGACGAGGTTCCGGAGAACACCGCCGCACTCGCTCAAATGGCTCCGAACACCGGCGTTGACGAGAATGGCTTTGTTGAGCTGCACCCTGGCTTCTTGCCGGGCGGTAACGTTTTGGCCGCAATCCCCAACGGTGACTTTTTAGCCCCTGGCTATCAAGTGGCTCGGATTACCGTCACGCAAGTGCCGGTGCCGGCCTCGGCGCTGATCGCACTTGGCGGTATCGCTGCCCTGCTCACGGTCGCTCGCGTCCACCGCAGCAGCTAAGCTCAAGTTTTACTTTTGTTTTCGGGTGGGCGAAGGCGTCTTCGTCCACCCGCTCGCAGCTTTGCAAACGCCCCCGGCATCTCATCGGCCGACCGAACGAAGAATGCCGCAATCACACCATCCGCGGCCTTCGCACACAGATCCCAATCTTTAAGCGGATTAGCAAGGCGCAACCGTGCGTTGGCCGTGGGCGCTGGTGCGTCGGGCGTCCCGCGGCCTTGTGATCTGCTTTGGCGTCATGCCATAACGGGGCTCCAAACCCTTCCAGTGGGGAAGCTCTCCGGGGACTCCGATATGAAAATAGCAGTACCGAAAGAGCGGAGGCCAGGGGAAACCCGGGTCGCGGTCTCGCCCGACGTGGTCAAGAAGTTTGTCGGTCACGGGTTCGACGTCGTTGTCGAAACCGGTGCCGGCGACCCGTCGTCGATGACTGACGATGCCTACCGGGATTCCGGCGCGGCCATCGCAGAAAATGCAGAGGGAACGCTCAAGGACGCAGACGTAGTTCTCAAGGTTCAGCGGCCAATCCTCGACAAACCCAACGAACTGGCTTTGCTCAAGCCGGGCGCGATCTTGGTCGCGAATTTGAATGCACTGACCAGCCCCGACGATGTGGCCGCATGGGTCAAAGCCGGGGTAACAACCTTTGCCATGGAACTGATGCCACGGATTTCCCGGGCCCAGTCCATGGATATCCTTTCCAGTCAGAGCAACCTGGCCGGATACAAGGCCGTGATTGACGGTGCGGCCGAGTTTGGCAAAGCCATGCCGATGATGATGACCGCTGCGGGCACAGTTCCGCCCGCCAAGGTGTTCATCATGGGCGTGGGCGTTGCGGGCCTGCAGGCTATAGCGACGGCCAAGCGGCTAGGCGCGGTGGTCACCGCCACCGACGTTCGTCCGGCCACCAAGGAGCAAGTTGCCAGTCTCGGCGGCAAGTTCCTGGAGGTGGATCCGGAAATGGAAAAGGATGCGGAAACCGAAGGCGGTTACGCCAAGCAGATGCCGCCCGAGTACTTCGAAAAGCAGCGCCAAGTCGTCGCCGAACACATCAAAAAGCAGGACATCGTGATCACCACCGCCCTGATCCCGGGACGTCAGGCACCTGAATTGGTGTCAGAAGAGATGGTGAAATCCATGAAGCCCGGCTCGGTGATCGTCGACCTCGCCGTGGAGGCTGGCGGTAACTGCCCTCTGTCCCAAGCGGGCAAGATTGTGGTCAAGCACGGGGTCAAGCTCGTGGGCCACATTAATGTCCCGGGCCGGCTGCCGTCGGACGCGAGTGCGCTGTTTGCCAAGAACATCCTCAACTTTCTCAACCCGCACGTCGACAAGGAGGCCAAGGCCCTCAAGTTCGACTGGGAGGACGAGACGGTGAAGGGAACATGCGTCACCCGCGACGGGGAGGTCGTCAACCCGGCGCTCAAAGGGGAGGGGAACTAGAGCATGGACACCGAGCGATTAAGCGAGTCCGCACGCCGGATTGCCGAAGAGGCGTCGCGGCTTGCGGATGAAGCGGGCAAGATGACGGCCGATGCCGTTCATATGACCCAGCCCGTGGCGGAGATGGGTACAGGGATGGATTTTCTGTCGCTGTTCACCGTGTTCGTTCTCGCCTGCTTCGTAGGCTTCTACGTGGTCTGGAGCGTCACACCGGCGCTGCACTCTCCGCTGATGGCCGTCACCAACGCAATCTCCTCCGTTATCATCGTCGGTGGCTTGGTCGCTGCCGGAGTTGCGGAGATGGGGTTCTCCGGCGTCATGGGGTTCTTCGCGGTGGCTCTGGCCTCGGTCAACATTTTCGGTGGCTTCATCGTCACGCAGCGAATGTTGGCCATGTTTAAGAAAAAAGTGAAGAAATAGGGAGGCCAGACGATGCTGATTATCGGGTTCGCCTACATCGTCGCGGCTGTGCTGTTCATCCTGGCACTGCGCGGCCTCTCCAATCCTGAAATGGCCCGCATGGGCAACATCTACGGCATGGCCGGTATGGTCATCGCCGTGGTCGCCACCCTGTCGATGGTGGAGGCGGCTAGCCTTCTGCTAATCATTCCTGCCGTGGCCATCGGTGGCGGCATCGGCGCTTTCATCGCGCTGCGTATCCAGATGACCGCGTTGCCGCAGCTGGTGGCGGCATTCCACAGTCTGGTCGGTATGGCCGCCGTGTTTGTCGCGACAGCGGCTCTATACAATCCGGAGGCCTACAACATCGGCATTCCCGGTCAGATGCACATGGGCAGTCTGATCGAGATGGCGTTGGGCACGGCCATCGGTGCGATCACGTTCTCCGGCTCGGTCATTGCATTCCTCAAGCTGCAGGGGTTGATGAGCGGCAATCCAATCGTCTTTCCCATGCAGCATCAATTGAATGCCCTGATCGGCATTCTGATCCTGGTGTGCATCATCTGGTTCTGCACGACGGAATCCTACGTCGCCTACTGGCTGATCGTGCTGCTGGCGTTCACCGTCGGCTTCACGTTGATCATCCCCATCGGTGGTGCCGATATGCCCGTGGTCGTGTCCATGCTGAACTCCTACTCCGGGTGGGCGGCCTGCGGCATCGGCTTCACCTTGCAGAATCCGGCACTTGTCATTGTTGGTGCGCTCGTTGGCTCCTCGGGTGCGATCCTGTCCTACATTATGTGTAAGGGCATGAACCGCTCCATCTTCAACGTGTTGTTGGGCGGTTTCGGGGGCGAGAGCGTGGCGCCCGGAGCCGCGGCGGGGCCACAGGGCACGGTCAAGGCGGGCAGTGCCGAGGATGCGGCCTTCATCATGAAGAACGCCTCCAAGGTCATCGTCGTGCCCGGGTACGGCATGGCCGTGGCCCAAGCCCAGCATGCGCTGCGTGAGATGGCCGATAAGCTCAAGGAAGAAGGCGTCGACGTCAAATACGCCATTCACCCCGTGGCCGGCCGCATGCCGGGCCACATGAATGTGCTGTTGGCGGAAGCCAACGTGCCATACGATGAAGTGTTCGAGATGGAGGAGATCAACCACGAATTCTCCACCGCGGACGTGGCGTTCATCATCGGAGCCAACGACATCACCAACCCGCTCGCCCGCACCGATCCCAGTTGCGATATCTACGGGATGCCCATTCTGGATGTGGATAAGGCCGGAACGACGCTGTTCATCAAGCGGTCCATGGCCTCCGGTTACGCCGGTGTCGACAACCCGCTGTTCTTCGCGGATCGCACGATGATGCTGTTTGGAGATGCGAAAAAGATGACCGAGGAAATCGTCCAGTCCATAGGCTGACGAACGACTTCGAACCTCCGACCCCTCACACCGACGGCGGTGCTGGTTTCAGCGCCGCCTTTTTTTTCACCGAACGCTTGAGTTAGATGTGATCAATCTCGAGGGTCGCGCACACGTTTCACAACCGCGACCATGGAGCCGCGTGCACATGTCCGGATGATTGACGAAGTCGGAGAGCGGAGGGAGGCGTCAGAAACCTTCGCGCTCGAGCCGCTTGCGCTCCAACTTGCGGGCACGGCGGACGGCCTCGGCCTTCTCACGAGCACGCCGCTCGGAGGGCTTCTCGTAGGATCGACGGCGCTTCATTTCTCGGAAAACACCCTCGCGCTGGAGCTTCTTTTTAAGCGCTTTCAGGGCTTGATCGACATTATTGTCGCGGACGATGACCTGCACGGGGGTTTGCACTCCTTTTCCGAAACCGATACAAACAATCAAGAGAACGAAGCGTATATCATGGCCCGCGGCGGAAGCAAACGGGCCAGCGTGATTTTTGTGTTGCTTTTGCGAGCATTCAAGCGCCATGGCCATACTCAAGATCGCCCGGATGGGCCATGCCGTTCTGTCCAGGCGCAGCGACCCTGTTTCCGATCCGCGGGACCCGTCCATCGCGCGGCTGGTGGCGGATATGGTGGATACCATGCGCGACGCCCCTGGGGTTGGGCTGGCGGCGCCACAGGTCCACGTGCCCTTGCGCCTTGTAGTGTTTCACGTGCCTCCGGCGCGGGCCGACAATCCCGATGCGCAGCGGGGTGCTCCCGATGGCCCGGTCCCACTCACGATCCTGATCAATCCACAGATCGAGGCCCTTGAGGACACCGTCGGGGAAAGCTGGGAATCCTGCCTGTCCGTGCCGGGTCTGACTGGTCTGGTGCCCCGCTATCGTCGCATCCGCTACGTGGCCACCAACCTGGACGGTAGTGAGATCGATCGGGTCGCGGTGGGCTTTCATGCGCGCGTGGTCCAGCACGAATGCGATCACCTGGACGGCATCCTCTATCCGCAACGGATGACCAATCTGCGCAACTTCGGTTTCGCCGAAGAAATTGGGCGGCGCCAGGCTGAACGGGGGCGAGATGCTTCGGCGACCGCTGCCGCCAGGACCGCGGCTGAAACGGCCTAGACGATGACATCCGATATCCCGAGCGATGCCCTGCGCGACCGCGTGCTGGACGCGACACTGCCGAACGTGGCCTTCGACGGATGGTCGCTGCGTGCAATCCGCCAAGGGCTGGAGGACGCGGGGCTGGAGGCCGATCTTGTCGAGCCGCTGTTTCCCGGCGGGCCCAGCGATCTGATACGGTTCTGGTCGATACGCTGTGACCGGCAGATGGAGGCGGCCATGGCGGAAACGATGGCCGACGATGGTCTGCTTGCGCCGTCCGCTCGCGTCGCACGAGCCACCCGCCTTCGGATTGAAGCCTACGGTGGCGAGCGAGAAACGGTGCGGCGGACGATCGCGCACCTCGCTTTGCCCGCCAACGCCGTGAACGCCACTCGGATCTTGTACCGCACCGTCGATTCAATCTGGTACGCCGCCGGCGACCGCTCCGTGGATATCAGCTTCTATGGTAAACGGGCCTCGCTGGCGACGATCTATGCAGCGACATTGCTGTACTGGCTCGACGATGAGTCCGAGGATTGCGTTGCCACCTGGGGGTTCCTCGATCGCAGGCTTGCCGGTGCGGAACGGCTGTCGCGTCTGGGTTCAACACTGACAAGGGTCGCGCAAACGAGCCCGATCTCCATGCTTGGCCAGCGTCTTGCGGCGTTTCGAAACCGTGCCCAGCGCTCGCCCGGCCGACGGGCCGGTGGCGACGCTCCGCTCGTCTGAACGGCCGCTCGCCGCTCGCGGACGCTCAATGTCTAATTATCCGCGGTTAGCGTCGTTCCAGGGAGCACGATGATCTCTCTCTCCGAAATCAACCATTGCTCGGCCCGTGGCCAGGAAACCACGTGGCCAAGGCCTGTTCTGTGATGATTGAATCGCAATTTCTCAGTCCTGCGACGCTGGAGGCGGCAAACGGCGCTCTCGACGAGCTTCGAGAAAGTGCCGCGCCAGCGCTGGAGACCCACCAAACGAGCACGGTTCGCGCCGCCATCGAAACGATTGTCGAACCCACGCGGTTTGATTACCTGCCCGGTTCCGTGCTGGAGACCATCCGCTCAATAGAACAAGAGCATGGTCCGATCATGCGAGGCCGCTACCTCAAGTTTGTCGTGCTTGAGCTGATCGGAGCGATCGACGGCAAAGTCGCAAAGCTTGGCTTGCCGGCCTCCATTCGTGCATTCCTGCCTGAAACCCTGGACGTTCTGGTCGCCGACATTGTGTCCGTCGCAGACAACACCTACCTCACATCCACCAATCTGTTCCGAGAGTTACGTCTAGCCTCGCTTCGCTCGATCCGTTGCGGTGCCCGGATCATCGACAACTCGACCTTCGTGCCGAAAACGATCTATCGCTACAACGGCATCGTCGCCAATCTCCGCTGCCTATACTACGTCTATGCCAAGCTCGGCGGGCTGCAGCCGCTGTTTCGAACCCACGTGGACAGCCGTTTTCCAAAAGGCTTCGACGAAGCCGGCAACGACGCCAGCTACCTTCGAATTGCCGAGCTGCTGCGTCAACATCCGCACATTCGCGGAACTGTCGGTACCAGTTGGTTTTACGATCCGCAGCTTGAGCGCGTCAGTCCGCATCTGGCCTACCTGCGGACCCGGCCACTGGAGCGCGGTGCCTTCCTGCGCTACGACGGTCCGGGTGACATCCACACCAAGAACGCCCTCGCCACGTCAAAGACCCGGCGCCAACTTTATGAAGCCGGCGACTACGTGCCCACGGGCTACACCATGCTTTGGGCGCGCTCCGACATTCTGCGCTGGGCCAAGAAAGTGGCGTGACCAGCCAGCGACCTAGACGGTCCGATCGGAACCATTTGCCATTTAGAATTTTGATCCAAGCGCTGCGATGCAGTCCTTTTCTCATCGGGCATCCTTTCCACGATAAGAGGGCAACAACGCCATCGCACCCTGGGATTGAACATCCACCCCGTGACCCGTTCTCGAACGTTGTTCGATGGATGGTCGAGCGGCTGATCAATCCTCGACCCTGCGTAACATCGCCGACGCCAGCGCGACGCATGTGCTTGACGCGTGCTCCGTGCCGCGGGTTAATGCAACGCGTTGTCTGGATCTCGGGGAGGACGATCAAGGTGCTGCGTGTTCGCGCCGACTGGAAACGGTCAGCGACCAAAGCGTTGTTTTTTGTGTGGGCACTGTTCGCGACGGCCTCGAGTGCTACGATTGCGCAAAGTGCGGACGATCCCACGGCGGCAAGCAAATCCGGCCCAACGGTTTCCGTTGCCGAAATCGTCGGACAAACTGTGCCGGTCTCGCGCGTCTATACCGGAACAACGGCGGCAGCGAAGGCGGTTGAGCTGAAGGCTCAGGTGACCGGGTATCTCCTCGAGCGGGAATTCGTCGAGGGCAGCAATGTCAAGCAGGGCGACGTTCTCTACATTATTGAGCCGCGCCGGTTCGTCGCCTCCCTCCAGCAAAAGCAGGCACAGCTTCAGGAACAGGAAGCAATTCTCGACTACGCGAAGACGGCGCAGAAACGATACGCGGCCGCGGCCAAAGCCGGCGCCGCCGCCCAGGAGCAATTGGATCAGGCCGTCGAACTGGAGGCCAGAACGGAAGCCGCCATTGGCGCGTACCAGGCCGAGATCGAGCTTGCGCAAATCGATGTCGACTTCACAACCATCGCCGCTCCGTTTGACGGGCTGGTCGGGCGAACGCTCGTCAACATCGGAGCATTGGTTAAGGAGAACGAAACAACGCTCACCTCATTGCTCCAGGTCGACCCGATCTACGTTTACTTCAACCCTCCGGAAACGGAGCTTCTGCAAATCGAGGCTCAGCAGGCGGAATCTCCGCTCGACGTCACGGTGACCTTGCCGCACGCAACGAAGGAAACGTTCAAGGGTACGCTCACCTTCATCAGCAATGCGGCGGACGCCCAGACGGGAACGATCACCATGCGCGCGACAGTGCCCAACCCGGATCAGCGGATCCGGCCGGGGCAGTTCGCGCTTGTAGACTTGCACATCGGTGAACATCCCGATGCACTCGTGGTTCCAGCCAAAGCCGTTTCTTCGGTTCAGGGACAGCATTTTGTCATGATTGTGGCCAAGGACAACAAGCTGGAACGACGCAGCGTCCGTCTCGGGAGCCAGGTGGGAGCGCTCGGCTACATCGTCGAGCACGGGCTCAAAAAGGGTGATCTCGTGGTCGTGTCAGACATCCGGACCCTGAAGGTCGGTGAGACCGTCTCACCGCAACGCAAACCGGCGTCCTGACGTCAACCAACGGACACCAAGGGCGGAAAGAGCGGGACAGTGCTGAGCGATTTTTTCATTGACCGTCCGATCTTTGCGTCGGTCATCGCTCTCATCATGATTATCTTGGGCGCAATCAGCATCAACGTGCTGCCGACAGCCCACTTTCCGTCCGTTCTGCCACCGCAAGTTCAGGTGCAGGCAACCTTCCCGGGTGCAAGCAGCGAGGTGGTTGCCGACACCGTCACGTTGCCGCTTGAGCAGCAGATCAACGGCGTCGAGGGCATGATATACATGTCTTCGATCAGCGATAATGATGGCCAATCGACGATCACCGTCACCTTTGAGGTAGGCTATGATATCAATATCGCTCAGGTCGACGTCCTAAATCAGATGCAAGCGGCACTGCCGCGCCTGCCGGAGATCGTCCAAAAAGCCGGCGTCGTTGTATCGAAACAAACACCGGCCATACTTCTCGGTATCGACCTGATCTCGCCGAACCGAACATTCGACCAGGCATTTCTCAGCAACTACCTGCAGATTCACGTCATGGATCCGCTGAACCGGATCCCCGGCGTCGGCGATGTCATGCTGTTTGGGGGCAGCCAATACGCCATGCGGATATGGCTGGACCCAGCGAAACTGGCAAACCTTGGGGTGACGGCCGGCGACATTGCCGATGCGGTTTCAGACCAAAATGTGGAAGTGGCGGCCGGCAAGCTCGGACAGGCGCCCGCCTCGGCCGGGCAGGTATTCGAATTTCAGCTCAATGCCCTTGGCAGACTGGAGTCCGTCGAGGATTTCGAGCAGATCATCGTACGAACCGGGGAAAACGGTTCGATCGTGCGGATCCGTGACGTCGGTCGGGTCGAGCTCGGACTCGAGAGCTACGGCGCGACGGCGACAGACAGCCTTCAGCCTAGCGGCAATATCGGCATCTTTCTGCTGCCGGGCGCCAACGCTCTGTCTGTTGCAGCTGCCATTCGTGAACGCATGAATGAGCTCTCGCTGAGATTTCCCGATGATGTCGAATATCAGATCATCTATGACACCACGCCGTTCGTCGAAGCATCGATCAACGCGGTCGTGGATACCCTTCGCGATGCCATCCTGCTCGTCGTTTTGATCGTTTTCTTGTTTCTGCAAACCTGGCGGGCTGCGGCGATCCCCGTGATCGCCATTCCCGTGTCTCTCATTGCGACGTTCGCGGTGATGCATGTCGCCGGTTTTTCCATCAACGTCGTGACGATGCTGGGTATGGTGTTGGCCGTCGGGCTTGTCGTCGATGATGCGATTATCGTCGTCGAGAACGTCGAGCGTCGACTTCGAGAGGGCGCCCCGTCGGTCCGCGACGCGGTAAAGGCGGCAATGCGGGACGTAACCGGCCCGATTGTCGCGACAACGTCCGTCTTGATGGCCGTGTTCATTCCGGTCTCGTTTCTACCAGGGATTTCGGGTGAGCTTTATGGCCAGTTCGCGCTGACCATCGCCATCGCCGTCGCATTCTCCGGCTTTAATTCGCTCACGCTCAGTCCCGCTCTCTGCGCTGTCCTGTTGCGCCCCCATGACGAGCGGGCGGGCCGGTTCTGGTTGTTCCGCAAGTTCAACTGGGTCTTCGACCACGGACGCGAACGGTACTATAAGGGGATCGATCGCTTGGTTCGGCTCCGGGTCGTGTTGCTGTTCGTGTTTGGTGGTGTCCTCGGGGCGATCTACGGTCTGACAACGGTGGTCCCATCGTCGTTCCTGCCCAATGAAGACCAGGGATTTTTCATCACCGTGGTCGTCTTACCGCCGGGAAGCTCGCTAGACCGCACCATTGATGTTGGGCACGAGGTCGAGAAGTCCCTCCTTAAGGTGCCAGGCGTCCGGGGTACCGTCGGCAACTTCGGGCTTAACATCGTCAACTTCGCCACGCAGTCGAACGCGGCGGTCGTTTTCGGTGTGCTTGAGCCGTGGTCAGAACGAACAGCACCAAACCTGCAACTGCCCGCAATTCTGGCATCAGCGAAGGAGGCGGTTGCACCGATCGACGATGCGCTTGTTGTCATTGTGCAACCACCGCCGATCTTTGGTTTGGGAACAATCGGCGGCTTCGCACTCGAGGTTCAAGACCTGCTGAATGCCGGGCCTACAGCGCTTGAGCAGGAGGCCCAGAAGCTGATCGCGGCGGCCGAGGAACGGCCCGAGATCGAAAGTGTGTTCACAGATTTCGCCACCAACACTCCGCAGTACTTTGTCGACCTCGACCGGGAGAAGGCAAAGCTCCTGGGCATTGACGTCAACGACATTTTTGAAACGCTGCAGATTTTCTTAGGCTCTTATTACATCAATGATTTCAATCGGTTCGGCCGCGTTTACCAGGTCATTTTGCAGGCCGATGCGGACCACCGGATGACGACGGACGACGTCCTGCGGCCAAAGGTGCGCAGCCAGAGCGGCGAGATGACGCCACTCAGCACACTGGTGACCATTCACCCAACCGACGGCCCTTACACGGTTACCCACTACAATCTCTACCCATCGGCGAAGCTCAACGGAACGCCCGCGAGCGGCGTGAGCTCGGCGGTCGCCATCGCCGCAATGGAGAAGGTTGCAGGAGCGACGCTGAGCGAAGGCTTCGGGTACGAGTGGACGGACACGTCCTACCAGCAAGTGCAGGCGGGTAATCTGGCGGTGATCGTCTTCGGTTTGTCCGTTGTTTTTGTTTATCTGTTGCTTGCGGCCCTGTACGAGAGCTGGACGATGCCCTTCATCGTCATCCTCGCCGTGCCGACAGCCGTTCTTGGCGCCTATCTGGCGCTGTGGATCGCCGGCAAACCTGTTGATATCTACGCGCAAATCGGTCTGACCATCCTGATCGGACTATCGGCCAAGAACGCGATTCTGATGGTCGAATTTGCTCGGCGGCGGCGCGCCGATGGGGAGGCGATCCTCGATGCAATCCGCCACGCGGCACGGGACCGCGTGCGGCCAATCGTAATGACGGCGCTCGCCCTCATTGTGGGGACCATTCCGCTGATCCTTCGCGGCGGTGCCGGAGAACTTTCGCGTGAATCGATCGGAATCACCGTCTTCGGCGGAATGTGTGTCGCGACTATCCTCACCCTCATCCTGGTGCCCGTGTTCTACTACATAATCGAGACCATCTCCGAACGACGTGCGAGGACGAAGTCGAGCGCCACGGCATGATCATCAAGGGCGGGCTAACGGGTTTGGTCCTTATGGTTGCTTCGGAGTATCGCGCGACGCACACCCGGCTCGCGGCCCTACCGCTCGGATTTGCCGAGCGCTCGGTTGATTTTTTCTGATCCACCACCCCAAGCGGAATCCCTCCTGTACGAAAGACGCAGCCGTGGTTGAGCGGGGGCTAACAAACGTTGTTTCCCGATTTCGGCGACCGACCTGAAATCGCCGTAAGCCGGGGGGCAGATCCCGCTAACCGCAGCAAACCAACATACAAGCCAATTAGCCGGGAGGCCGCTCGTAGCCATCAGCCGAATCTGAAGACATTTGGTTGCGCGTCGTGGATCGCCGTTCGATCATGTATCGATTGATTGTGGTGGCATTTCGTTGATTGGGAACCGTGTGTTCCCTGGAAACGGTTCGAAGCGTTTCTGGTGGGCCCGAAAGTCATGCGTTCGGTTCGTATTTTGATCGTCGATGATGATGAAGCGGTTCGCCAAGTCGTAAGAGATGCGCTTACGGGACAGGGGTGGACCGTCGATGAGGCGGGCGACGGCGCGGAACTAGCGGTGCGATTGCGGAAGGGTCACCCCGACCTAATCCTGCTCGATATCCGGCTTCCGGATCAGGACGGGTTAACCATCGCGCAGAAACTCCGGGCATCTTCGGATATCCCAATCATCATGCTGACCGGCCTCGGCGGCGACGTGGACCGGATCGTCGGGCTGGAGATCGGCGCTGACGACTACGTGGTGAAACCGTTCAACCCACGCGAGCTCGTTGCGCGCGTCAAGGCGGTCCTGCGACGCGCCAAGAGCACACCGGCCGACGTCAGCGCTGTCTCGGTGATGGGGCACGATTGCCGGCGTTTCGCCGGATGGCTGTTCGACCGGACGGGGCGACGCCTATCCGCCCCCGACGGCCGGGACGTGTCGCTGACCAACGCCGAGTTCCTGCTGCTGGACGCCTTCGTCACCGCGCCGAAGCGCGTGCTGAACCGTGACCAGCTTCTTGACCTGACGCGATCGCATGGCGGGGACGTGTTTGACCGGACGATCGACGTTCTCGTGCTACGGTTGCGGCGGAAGATCGAACCGAACCCGCACGCGCCATCACTCATCCGAACGGAGCGTGGCGCAGGTTACATCTTCGATGCAGACGTGGAGTCGGTTTGAGCATCCGAGAGCTTGGCCAAGCGCC
>CAZUDB010000037.1:0-13318 GCA_964619055.1 uncultured Rhodospirillaceae bacterium | reverse complement strand
CGCCTTGGCCAAAATCTCGGGAGAGACCGGTTTCTGAAGAATTTCAGCATGCGGTTCGTAACCGGACAATCGTGCCAGCGCCTCCGCAAGCCCCCCAGACGTAAAGATCACCGGAAGCGCAGGTCGCTCGGCGCGGGCAAGCTCGGCGAGTTCGAAGCCGTTGGCGCCCGGTCCAAGCATAACGTCGGTAAAAATCAGATTCACGCGAGGGTTATCGTGCAGCCGAGCCAGGGCCTCGTCCGCGTTCGCCGCCGCGATCACACTGCAGCCGAAGTCTCGCAGTCGGTTCTCCGTGACTTTCCGCAGATCGGGATCGTCTTCGACCACGAGTACGCAGCCTCCGATCGATCCGTGTGCGAACGCCTGCGCATCGCGTGTCTCTTCGGTCTCGCGACCACGTTGAGCCACGGGCAGCGACAAGCGGACCGTTGTGCCTTCTCCGGGCACGCTGTCGATCAAGACGTCGCCGCCGGACTGGCGGACGAAACCATAGACCATGCTGAGGCCGAGTCCGCTGCCCTTGCCGGTTTCCTTCGTCGAGAAAAAGGGCTCGAATACCCGGTCGACAGTCTCCGGATCTATGCCACACCCGGTATCGCTCACCGCCAGCTCGACGAACGTGCCAGTATCCGGCCTGCGCGGCAACGATGGGCGAAGGCGGGTCGCAATGGCTATGGATCCGCCTGCCGTCATTGCGTCACGGGCGTTGACGGCGAGATTGAGGACTGCGTTTTCCAACTGCCCGGGATCGACGAAAATCGAAGGCAAATCGTTCGCCAGATCGGTGCGAATGTCGACAGCATTCCCAACACTATAGTCGAGTAGATCGACCATACCCGCGACGAGATCGTTTATGTCGACGGCCTCCGGACTGAGCTTCTGGCGGCGGGAGACTGCGAGCAGACGCTCGATCTGCATTGCGGCGCGATCGCTGGCGGCGAGTGCCCGTATCACACGCTCGCGCAAATCGTCTTGGTTGAGCAGCGCTTCGTGGAGCAAGTGGAGGTTTCCTTGGATGACGGCAAGCATGTTGTTGAAGTCGTGCGCAAGCCCACCGGACAGCTGGCCAACGACCTCCATCTTCTGGGCCTGCCTCAGTTGCGCTTCGATGGCCTTCCGTTCGGTCACATCGGTGTGGATGGTTACGAAGCCACCGGTCGGGATCGGATTGGTCCGAAGCTCGAGAATCCGCCCGCTGGGTAAACGAGCCTCGTGGCTTCTGACTTCGCCGGCGCCGACTTCCGCAAGATCCTTGGGAGAAGCCGCCGCGCCAAGCGGCGTATGAAAAATCGCTCCGCGTCGGACAAGCCACTCCAGGATTACCGCGAGCTGCGTTTCGGGCGTCAGTTCGTCGAGTGCGAAATCATAGAGCCGTACATACTGGGGATTCCATGCCAGAAGCCGGGCTTCTGAGTCGAAGACGGTGAAGCCGTCATTCATGTTATCGAAGGTCGCTAGCAACAGGTTCGACTTTTCGAGAAGCTGTCGGTCGAGGGCGTCCATCCGACGAGCGTTGTCACGGAACACGAGGAATGCTCGAGCGAGGTCACCGATCTCGTCGGGGCGGCCGGTAGCGGGCACGGGGACGTCGCGTTCGCCGTGCGCCAGGCGGCTCATGGCTGTCGTCACGCCGCGCATGCCTGACCCCAGGTCTCGAATGACGAAAAAGTAGGACAGCAAAGCAGCCGCAGCGACCGCGGCGATGCTGAGCAGCGCTAGAGCCGCGGTGTGCCCGACGATCGTGGAGCGGACGCCACTCGCGGCAGAGACCACGGACTGGTCAGCCGCCGCTACCAATCGGTCCACGCGAGACGACAGGGTGTCGGCAAAGCGCCGGTTCTCGGCAATCAGCGCCTCGGCGGTTGCCGAGGCGTGCAGTTCGTCGCGACGCAGAGCAGGAAACCCCGTGGCGGGGTCCGCGTATTGCTCCAACTTCGACACGGCCGCAGACAGCGGCGGTCGAAGTCCAGCGGGCATCGCGGGAAGCAGGGATGTCCATTGGTGCCGCATGCGCGCCAGCGCAGTTGTGACCCCGGAAAGCGTTTCCTCGTCCGGCGCTTCGGACGCAATCAAGAGGGCATTAATCGCGACGTCGACCAAACGCTCGCCCTCCAGCAGCGGACCCTGCGCCGCGACTGCACGTACGAACGTGGATGCGGATCGGCCGTCGTCCGTTACCCGCGAAGTGGACATCTCGCCAGCGACTGGGCCGCGACGGACGGCGTCCGTGATCGCCAATACTGACGGGCCGATGATCTGTTTGAAATCATCTTGCAGCGCGAGAACCTCGGTGACCGCCGCTATCCTCCTCTTGGTTGTTGCCGACCGCGCGGCGAGAGTCTGGGCGAGTGAGTTCAGTGTCCCCTGAAGCGCTCGCGCCGCGTCCGAAATTTCAGCTACCAGAACGGCGCTGCCTCCCTCGATACCACGCAAGTTTGCGGCTTCGGAACTCAGCGCCGCGACGTCGATGTCGATCAGCGTGGCCTGTTCGCGGCGTTCTTCCGGCACTGTCGCGGCGACCAACGCTGAGGCGCGGCCCTGCAAGCGTTCACCAATTTGCGCGATCCGCAGGGCCGCCGTCGTTTCAGGCAAGTCGCGGTCAACGACGCCTTCGAACTCCGTTCGAATGTCGGTCATCGCGAGCATTGCGACAATGCTTGCGACCATAACGGCGGCGGCGGCAAGTGCGAGAATGGCAAACAGGCGCCCCTGAATGGTTAGACGCCCAAGAAACCAGGGTTGGGTCACGCGGGCAGTCCCATCGCCCGTCGATAGTGTAGACGCTGCCCGGCGCGGCCGAGGCGATCGGTTATCTGCTCCCAGATGATCGCAGCGTCCGCCAGCGCGCTCTTCGCTTCAATTCCTTCGAACATTGCTCGGCCGATCGCCGTATCCAGGGCCGCTGCATAGGCTCGAAACCCCGGGATACGCAGGTCGTGCTCAAGGTTGGGAGATTCCAGGCTATCGCGGATGACCGCCATGTAGGCGCGAGCTGTCGCTTCGTCGCCGAGCGCGCTGCGCCAGAGTGCGAAGTCGGCCAAGTGCGAGCGTCGGTAAGGATTGATGCCGGATGCGCCGTCGATGACGTCTCTGGAGCTGTTTTCCAGGCTGCCGTACCATGCGACGTAACGCCACGCGGTGTCGGCGTTTTTCCTGCCGGCCGGGACCACGGCGATCCAGCCACCGAACGCCAGAAACGGTACGTGCCGGACGGATCCGAGCGGAACCCATCTTTGCCGAAACCGGCTCCACACTTCGTCGGAACCGGGCAAAACAAAAAAGCCGACGCGCCCAGCGACGATCGAGCGCGCCGGATCGTTCGACAGCACGCCGGTATCCGTCCAATCGATGATCATCGCCGCGTCGCCGGCAGCGAAGCGCGACCGGATTTCGAAACTGTCAAGGCTTGCTGCGTCGGCCGGAACATACGACCGGATCGCGGCGAACTCCTCAAGCGCGCGCACCCAACCGGCGCCGTCGAGGGACGGCGTCATCGTTTCTGGATCGAAGAACAAGCTTCCGGGCCGGTCCGGGTCGCTCATGTAGGCGGCCGCTCGACTGAATAGGGTCCAGATGCGCTGGCCACCGGGCGCAACTCCCTCGAGCGTTCCGGCAAGTGTTCGGCCATTGGCGAGCCGTTGACCGTGGAAGTACGCCGCAACGTCACGGTACTTTTTCCATGTGGTGGGCGGCGCCAGCGGATAGCCGAACCGTACGGCGAAGGTGCGCCGGTGGTGGGCATCGTTGAACAGGTCCGTTCGGTAAGCGCCGACATGAAGATCACCGTCGATCGTCATCGCCATCCAGTCGTCCTGCCAGCGCATCAGCCCTTCGCGGTAGGCTGGGTGAATATCGCGGAAGGCATCGGTCGCGATGAGGGCATCGGGAACGGAATCGAGGTACGGCGCGAGGTCGCCCAGCCAGGCTGACGGAACGATCAGGACGTCGTAAACGTTTCGGCCCGTGATAAATCCCACCATGATGTCGTCGTAAAGCCGTTCGAACGGCGTCTGAGCGACCTGAACGGGTATCCCCATCCTCTCCGCAAAGGAGCGGCCGTGACGAATGGCGGGGCCACCGATCGGCACACCATCGCGAGTCGCGACAAGCAATTTTTCTGCTCCGCCCAAGGCGCGCTTGGGTATTGCGAAGGCGCTGCCAAGTGCCAGTGCGGCAAGCCCTTCGATTCCGCGTTTGATCAATTGCCGGCGTCGCATGCGCCTGTCTGCCCAATGCCCCACGCGCCGCGTGGCGACGCGATTGTTACAAACATTACAGCAGATCCCTGCCGCAGTGACATCACCGGTTCATCCTTAAGCGTTTCACTGGCCTTTACCGAACAAGGCTTGAACCAATCGTTCTCGGGAGGAACCGATGTTGCTTTTCAAGGAGTCCGCGATTCACGTCGGCGGTACGGCGGAAGACAAGACCGATGCCATCCGGCGGGTTGGCCAGTTGCTGGTCGAGTCTGGCTACATCGAACCTGGATACGTCGACAGTATGCTCGCCCGCGAGCGAGTTGCTAATACCTTCCTCGGCAACGGGATCGCCATCCCGCACGGCATTCCCAAGGACCGCGAGCTCATCAAGAATACGGGCGTCGCCGTCTATCAGGTGCCGCACGGCGTCGAGTGGAACCCGGGCGAGAGAGTACACTTGGTTGTTGGCATCGCCGCCAAGTCCGACGAGCACTTGGAAATCCTCTCCAATCTGACCGACGTGCTGAGCGACACGGCCGAGGCGATGCGACTTGCGACCACCGAACATTCGAGCGAGATCGCGCTTCGACTGTCCGGCGCGGCGGAGCCAGCGGAATCAGCGATCGCTCCGCAGCCTGGCGACCTCGCCCAAGGATTCGATGCGACCATTAACGGCCCACACGGTTTACATGCACGCCCGGCGACGGCGCTGGTCGATCTCGCGAAGTCCTTTCAGGCGACGGTGCGTGTCCGCAACGGCGACAAGGTCGCTGACGCCAAAAGCCTAATCTCGCTTCTCAAGCTTGGTGTCGAAGGCGGTTCGACCATTCGCGTGATGGCCGAAGGCGCCGATGCCGATCGGGCGCTAGAGGCGCTGAAGGCGGCCATCGAGGCCGGTCTCGAAAACGAAGCGGAAGCTGCCGCCGAAGCCGAAACGCCCGCTGTCGGCACCCGCCAAACTATTCGGTTCGAGGGCCGAACCACGGCAGGGATCTCCGCGGCGCCCGGCCTAGCGTTGGGGCCAATCCGTCAGTTTCGCCGCGGCAAGATCGTGGTTGAGGCGACGGCCCATGATCCAGCCACCGAGCTCAAGAAATTGGATCGCTCGATTGAAACGGCGAAGCGCGAGCTCGACGAGCTGTTCGACGAGGTCTGGAAGAAGTCGGGCCCAGCCAAGGCCGGGATCTTCAAGGCCCATGCGGAATTCCTTGAAGACCCGGAAATGCTCGACGAGGCGCGGGCGTTGATCCGCAAGGGACGCAGCGCTGGATGGGCGTGGCAGCGGACCTATGAAGAGCGCGCCGGCGTTCTTGCCGGCATGAAGGATCCTGTTCTATCGGGACGCGCCCTCGACCTGCGCGATGTCGGACGACGGGTTCTTAAGCTGCTTGCCGAGATCGTTGAGGACGAACCACAACTTCCCGAGAGTCCGGTCGTCCTCATTGCCGACGATCTCACGCCGTCGGACACTGCGCGACTGGACCCAAAGTTCGCACTTGGCCTTTGCACGGCCGGTGGTGGACCGACGTCACATACGGCGATCATCGCCCGATCACTCGACATCCCCGCAGTTGTCAGCGCCGGGGACTCGATCCTTGATCTGGAAGACGGTACGCCGGCCATCGTCGACGGTGGCGCCGGGGTGCTCGTCGTCCGCCCAACGGAGGCAGACACCGCTGCGGCGCGGCAAGCGTTGGTCGATCATCAAGCACAGCGCGAGGCCGAACGCCGAGCCTGCTACAAGCCGGCGATCACGACAGACGGCGCGCGCATCGAGGTTGTCGCCAACATCAGCGATGTCGGCGAAGCAACGGCCGCTGTCGACGCCGGCGGCGAGGGCGTCGGGCTGCTCCGCACCGAATTCCTATTCCTGCAGCGCGACAGCGCGCCGAGCGAGGACGAGCAATTCGAAACCTACTCGGCGATGACCAAGGCCCTAAACGGACTGCCGATCATCGTCCGCACGCTCGACATCGGCGGCGACAAGGAAGTGCCTTACCTGTCGATGCCGGCGGAGGTGAATCCCTTCCTTGGTGAACGGGGCATCCGGCTGTGCCTCGCCCGCAAGGACCTATTCCGCACGCAGCTTCGCGCCATCTTTCGCGCCGCAGCGACGGGGCCGGTCCGCATCATGTATCCGATGATCGCCACGCTCGAGGAGCTTCAAAAAGCAAAGGAAATCACCGAGGAGGTTCGCAAGTCGATCGGCGCCGAACCGGTGGAAATCGGCATGATGATCGAAGTTCCTTCTGCGGTGATGCTGGCGGAGGAATTTGCTCGCGAGGTCGACTTCTTCTCGATCGGAACCAATGATCTGACGCAGTACACGCTCGCTATGGATCGGATGCACCCGCAACTGGCCAAACAGGCTGACGGCCTGCACCCAGCGGTACTGCGGATGATCGACCGGACAGTACGGGCCGCGTCGAAGGCCGGCATCTGGGTTGGAGCCTGCGGCGGCATCGCCGGCGAGCCGCTCGGTGTCGTTATCCTGTCCGGCCTGGGCGTGACTGAGCTCAGCGTTAGCATCCCGTCCATCGCCGCCGTCAAGGCGCAGCTCCGCGCACTGTCGTTGGAGGCCGCCCGTCAGACGGCGCGGCGCGCCTTGTCGTACCGCACGGCGGCTGAGGTCCGGACCCTCGCCTGACCGATTTGGCCAGTCCTTCGGCAAAACAAGGAAGCAGCTTATGAGCTCAGGACTTCAGATCGCCACGGTGACAATGAACGCCGCCATCGACCAGACTGCGCTGGCACCCCGCTTTACCGCCGGCGAAGTGAACCGGGTCGAGCGAACGCAATCGGACGCCGGCGGCAAGGGGGTCAATGTAGCCTCGTTCTTGACGCACTTCGGCTATGAGATCGCCGCCACTGGACTTCTCGGTCTCGGCAACGCGGAGCCGTTCAATCGGCTGTTCGCTGAAAAAGGGATCGCCGATTACTTCGTCAAGGTTCCAGGCCTGACACGTGTCAACATCAAAATCGTCGACGAAGTTCAAAGTCGCGTCACCGATATCAATTTCCCCGGTCTCGACGCGGGATCACGCGACGTAGAGTCTGTTTTCTCCGCCGTCGAAACCTTGGCAATCGAGGGCATCGAGTGGTTCGTGCTGTCCGGCAGCCTGCCTGGCGGTATGCCGGTCGACGTCTACCGCGACATGGTCTCGCGCTTGAACGCGCGCGGGAAACACGTCGTCCTCGATACCAGTGGGCAACCGCTGTCCGAAGCCATCTCCGCCGGCCCCGAAGTTATCAAACCCAACATCGATGAGCTCAAGGAGCTCACCGGCGCAGCGCTCCAGACGGATACCGAAATTGTCGCAGCCGCTGGCGAGCTGGTGGCCAAGGGCATTCGCCTCGTCGCGGTTTCCATGGGAGCCCGCGGCGCAATCTTCGTGACCAAGGACGAGGCGGTATTGGCCACGCCTCCGAAGGTCACCGTCAAGAGCACGGTCGGCGCGGGCGACGCCATGGTCTCAGGCATTGTCCACGGCTCGATCAAGGGCCTGCCGACCGGTGACCTGGCTTGCTTGGCCACCGCCTTTTCGCTCGGCGCGTTGGGCGAAATCGGTCCGCAGTTGCCGCCCCTGGCGACGATCGAGGCGTTCATCCCTCGCATCATCACGCACGCACTTACTGTTTAATCATAAGGAGGAAACGAACATGGCAAAAATTGTCAGCGTCACCGCTTGCCCAACCGGCATTGCGCATACCCTCATGGCGGCGGAAGCGATCCGCAAAGTCGCGGCGTCCAAAGGACACTCTGTCAAGATTGAATGCCAAGGCTCGGAAGGCGTCACCGATCCGCTCGACGATGTCGATATCGCCGAGGCCGACGTTGTGATTCTAGCCACCGACATTCACGTCGACCAAGTTCGATTCGAAAGCCGCCCAATCTTCGAGACCTCGACCAGTCGAGCCATTCGCGAAACGGCCGAGGTTGTCGATGAGGCTCTCGCGGTCGCTGGGATCGTTCCAGACGCGGCGCCTGCTCCGACGACCGAAACATCGACGACCGACGCTCCCGCAGGCGCCGCTTCAGCCGGAAAACGGATCGTCGCGATCACCGCCTGCCCCACCGGCATCGCCCACACCTTCATGGCGGCCGACGCCTTAAAAAAGGCAGCGGCCGCAGCCGGCCACGAGATCAGCGTCGAGACCCAGGGCTCTGTCGGCGCCAAGAACCAGCTGACCGACGAGGACATCGCCGCCGCGGACGTGGTGATCATCGCCGCCGACACCCATGTGGACGAGTCCCGGTTCTCCGGCAAGCGTGTCTATAAGACCTCAGTGGGCGCCGCCGTTAAGGGCGGACCGGACGTCATTGGATCCGCATTCTCCGAAGCCGTTGCAGCGGGCGGCGGCGCTGTCGCTGGCGGAGGTGACTATGCTGCCAGCGTCCAGGCCGCGAAAGCTACCCAGAAATCCAAGCAGGCCGGTGTCTACAAGCATCTGCTCACAGGTGTTTCTTACATGCTGCCGATCGTCGTAGCGGGCGGCCTCTGCATCGCGCTCTCGTTCGTCTTCGGTATCGAGGCGTTCAAGGAACAGGACACCCTGGCTTGGGCGTTGATGGAGATCGGTGGAGGCGCCGCCTTCAAGCTGATGGTGCCCGTGCTCTCCGGCTACATCGCGTATTCCATCGCCGACCGGCCTGGCCTGACACCCGGCCTCATCGGCGGCCTGCTCGCCATCAACCTGGAAGCTGGCTTCCTCGGCGGCATCGCGTCCGGCTTTCTCGCTGGTTATGTGGCGCTGTGGATGCGCGAGAAGATCAAAGTGCCGGTCCATTTCGAGGGGTTGAAGCCGGTTCTGATTATCCCGCTGCTGTCGACCCTCGTCGTTGGTCTGCTGATGATTTACGTCATCGGCGAGCCGGTGCGCTTTATCAATGAGGGCCTGACCAGCTTCCTGCAGGGCATGGGTGATACCCACGCGGTGGGACTGGGCCTGTTGCTCGGCGCAATGATGGCCTTCGACATGGGCGGCCCGGTCAACAAGGCCGCTTACACTTTCGCCGTCGGCCTGCTCGCCAGCAACACGTTCACGCCGATGGCCGCGGTCATGGCCGCTGGCATGGTGCCGCCGCTCGCTCTCTCGCTCGCAACCGTCGTCGCCAAGAATCGCTTCTCGAGGGACGAGCAGGAGGCCGGCAAGGCCGCGGCGGTGCTCGGCATCTCTTTCATTACCGAGGGGGCCATACCGTTTGCAGCCAAAGACCCGTTACGCGTCATCCCGTCGATCATGATCGGCGCAGCTCTAACGGGCGCGATTTCGATGTACTTCGACTGCGGCTTGCGCGCCCCACATGGTGGCATCTTTGTGCTGGCGATCCCGAATGCCGTGAGCAACCTCGGCATGTACATCGCCGCCATCGCCATCGGCACGGTCGTGGCATGCGCCATGCTGATCATTTTGAAGAAGCCGATCCCTGCCGACGTCCCCGTCGCCGCGAAGGTCGGCAGCGCCAGAGCCTGAACACTCCCCCTCCTCCCGGGCCGAACGATCGGTCCTGACTCCCGCCGGCAAGGCTCCCCTTGCCGGCGGTTTTCTTGTTTCAGCGCCGTAGAGAAACGGATCCGCTTTCGCAGTTGTCAGGTCGATTTCGAGCGGTCCGAGTGAGATAAGACTTGGAGTCTGCAGTGACCCCTTCGAAGTTCCACTATTGCATTTCCGATAAGTGAAGAGCCGGCCAACATTGCAGAGCGCTGCACGGACGAGCAGCTCCCTTGACCTCGAGGCCGGGGAACCGGATCCTCTCGCACACAAGGTCGATATGCAGGTGAGCAATGGCAGACCCTATGGAACCAGCGACAGCCAAAGAACCGGACACAAAGCTGGAGCTTATGGGCTCACGCCAGTTGCCGGCGTGGATGGTCGAGCACCGGATCAGTTTGGTGTTCTCAACCTACCAGGTTGGCAAGCTGTTCCTGATCGGCGCCCAACCCAATGGTCGCCTCTCCATCTTCGAGCGCACGTTCAACCGGGCGATGGGGCTGTGGTCCGATGCAAGCCAGCTCTATCTGGCAACCTTGTTTCAGCTTTGGCGATTCGACAATGTCCTGGAAGTCGGGCAGGTCCACGACGGTTACGATCGTCTGTTCGTTCCCCAGATCGCCTGGACCACGGGTGACCTTGACATTCATGACATCGCGGTCGACGGCAGCGGTCGGATTGTGTTCGTGAGCACGCTGTTTGGTTGTTTGGCGACGGTGAGCGATTCCCACAGCTTTGCGCCGATTTGGAAGCCTCCCTTCATCACCAAACTGGCCGCCGAAGATCGCTGCCACTTAAATGGCCTCGCTATTCGGGACGGCCGGCCGGCCTATGTGACGGCCGTAAGCCGCTCCGACGTGGCCGACGGTTGGCGGGATCGTCGAACCGACGGAGGGATTGTCATGGACGTCGCCTCGGACCGGATTGTCGCCGCAGGCCTGTCCATGCCCCACTCGCCACGTTGGCATGATGGCCGATTGTGGTTCCTGGATTCGGGCAACGGCCACCTTTGTGCGCTCGACGTCGAGACGGGCGCGCTGGATCGAGTGGTCTTCCTTCCCGGCTATGGTCGCGGCCTCGCCCTTCATGGGCGGTTCGCCATCGTTGGCTTGTCCAAGCCAAGAGACAACAAGACATTCACCGGATTGGCGCTGGATGACGAGCTGGCTCGCCGCGACGCTGAACCCCGGTGCGGCCTGTGGGTGGTTGACCTGACCACGGGCGACATCGTCCATTGGCTGCGCATCGACGGGATGATCGGCGAGCTCTACGATGTGGCCGTCCTGGCGGATGTCCAGCGCCCCATGGCGGTGGGCCTGGTGACGGACGAGATCCGCCGCATGATCCGGGTGGCCCCACCGGAGCCGTTGTCCTGACCAGGACCGTTTGGTTGCCGCCATGACCAGGTCCCACCATCCGTCCCAGGGAAACTCGAACGGCGTTGAACCACACAGCGTCGAGTCGGCGTTTGCCGTCGGTGTCGCCGCGCTTGGCGCTGGGCAGCCACTTGAGGCTGAAGCGCGATTTCGCAGTGTGCTGGCACAAGCTCCCGACCATCCGGGTGCGCTTGGCAACTTGGCCCTGATTGCTAAGCAGCGGGGGGACAAAGGAGAAGCCCGTGCGCTCCTGGAGCGCGCGTGTGCGCAGGACGACGCGCCGGGAGAGACCTTTTACAACCTCGCCAATCTTCTCACGGAACTGGACGAACGACGGGCTGCCCTCGCCGCGCTCCGCGAGGCCGTGACGAAAACGCCAGAGCTGGGTCGGGCTCATCTGAAGCTAGCACTCCTTCTTCTCGACGAGTCTGGAGCCGAGGCGGCTCGTGCGTTTATGGAGGCCGCTCAAGCGGCCGCCCAGCACTTGGCGCCTAATGATCCCGCGTTCGCTGGCGGGCTGGGCTTACCCAAGGTGGTGTCGCGATTGTGGGCCGAGAGCCGGTGGGACATCGCAGTGCCGCTGTTGCGTGGCATGGCGAATGCGCGGACGGCCTCCTTTGATGCTCAGCTGAATCTGGCCAATGCCCTCGCTCAAACCTCCCGTCACCATGAGGCTTTAACCGGCTTTCGGCGCGCCCTGGTCATGGACCCTGGACATCCGGACGCGCTCGCATCGGAGGCCAGTTGCCTGATTAACGTCGCAGCGCCCAGAGAGGCGTTTGCATTGTTCGAGCGTGCGCTTGCGGCGCCGAGGTCAAGGCGCCGCGCCATCTCGCCTTATCTGATGGCCCTGCTGTACAGCGATGATCACGACGATCGCTTTGTGCTGGACGCTCATCGTCGATGGTGCCGAGAACTCCATGACGAGCGCCTCCCGCCGATCAGGCCACGGCGATCGGGCTCAGGTTTGCGGATCGGCTATGTGACCGCCGATCTGGTCCGAAGTCATCCCGTGGCCCAGTTCATTGCCCCGGTGTTCACCGCCCACGCCCGCATGGGGATCACCCAGCATGTCTATCTCAACAGTGAAGAGATCGATGCGTCGGCAGGAGACATCCCCGACAGCGTAACGGTGACGCCGGTCAAGCGGCTCGATGACGACGCGCTCGCCCGTCGCATTGCCGTCAACGACCTGGATGTCCTGATCGATCTCTCGGGTCACACCTACGGCAATCGACTGGCGGCGTTTGCGTTGCGCCCGGCACCGGTGACGGCCTCGGCAATCGGTTATCCCCATTCCACGGGTTCATCGGCCGTCGACTGGTTGATTACGGACCGCATTCTGTTTCCCGACGACAAAACAGCGTTGGCGACGGAGCGCTTGGCCTGCCTTCCGGGATCTTTCTTGTGCTTCGCGGCACCACCGACCATGCCGTCGCCATCGGGCGACCATCCGCAGGGCGATGTCGTGTTCGGCTCCCTTAATCACCTGCCCAAGCTCGGCAACGCCACAGTAGCGCTGTGGGCGTCGGTGCTGAAGGCGATCCCGCGGGCGCGACTGTTGGTCAAGTGCGGCCCGCTGGCGGAAAAGGCGGTGGCGGACCGCCTTGCCGCGCGGTTTGCCGCCGCCGGTGTCGATCGGTCGCGACTGATCCTGGAGGGGCCGGAACCGTTTTCGGAGGCCATGCGCGCTTACGAGCGCATGGACATCGCCCTTGATCCGATCCCCTACAACGGCGGGACAACGACGGCCCACGCATTGTGGATGGGGGTGCCGGTGGTGAGCCTTGCCGGCACGCGAAGCTGTGGGCGGATGGGCGCAAGCCTGCTGACCGCCGCCGGCTGCGACACTTGGGTTGCGGCCGATACCGACGGGTTTGTCCGCATCGCCGCCGCTCTGGCCGGTGACCCTGTGGGCCTGCGCTCCGGGCGGCTTGATCTCCACCGGCACGTTGCCGGCAGTGCCCTGTGCGACATCGACACCTACGCAGCGGCGCTGGCCGATATCTACCGTCGGATCAAAGCGGATAGAGGACGTTAAGCGTTTCCCACTGGAAAGGCCCGCGTGCCCGCGCCAAACGCCGGCCTGGGCCGTCGGGCCGGGCCGGCAAAAGACCCTTTTTTCGATAGACCCCAAAAATATCCGCGTATTTTTCGAAAAATTGTAGGTTGATATGACGGCCGTCACTTCTCACGCGAATGAGAGTGATTAGATTTCTCCCATCAACAAATGACGGAGCGGGCCAAGAA
>CAZUDB010000036.1:0-36229 GCA_964619055.1 uncultured Rhodospirillaceae bacterium | reverse complement strand
TCGGCGTCAATTTGGGCCAGCGCATAGAAATCGGGTGTTGACCCGCCGTTTTCGCTTGGATCGGTAAAGAATCTCAAGCCGCTGTACTGGCTATTGGAGCCAGGAAGATTAATATCACCATTGCCATCGACTTCGATAAATACGGCGGAATTTGCCGCAACGTCAAAATCACCACCGCTATCAATCAAACCCTGGAAACTACTTATATTTCCGCCTTCTACGGTGATTGTAATCTCGCTGTCGCTTGGATTATAAAACCAATAGCCCGTGGCCCCTTCTTCTTCCGCAACTGGCGTGATGTATTCATTGGTCCAATCATCGGAATCGACGAGGGAGTACCAGCGAAGCTCATAAGTATCTTGGATATCGCCCGTGACCAGGTCAACCTGGACAGCGCGATTGGTGGTGAGAACATCGCCCTGGTCAATGTCCTCAACGACAAAGTTCTCACCCGTATTCAGGGTCGCGACGAGATTGCCGTTGAGACGGACTTCGGTGTTGTCCTCCCCGGCCATGACGTAGAAGACGGTGTATTGAAACGGATCGGTTCCGCTTTGGTTGGATGTATTCTCGCCGACGGGGGCGATGAAATCGGTGCCCCATGTGCCCTGATCGAACACCTCCACGGCGCCGGCCATGAGGGAACCTGGGTTCTCCGGGAACGCGAAACGGGTGACCGCAATCGGCAGGGTGGCCGAGATCCGGTCCTCGCCGTCGAAGAAAATCGTGTTCGGATTCCGATAGTTGTTGGCCGACGGGATGTCGTTGGTCAAAACGACCGCGTCGCCGCCCGTGAACACGTCACCCGCGATGCCCGGCGCTACCCCGTTGGTGAGCCCGTTGGGGAGGTTGCCATCGCCCCAAATCTGGGTGGTTGATTGTGTCGGGTTGGTGAGGTCGGTCTCGTAGCCGTCCTCCCAGTGGTCGTAGACGATGATCGTGCCGGGGGCGGCAACGGCAAGGGAGATGGTGGTCCTGATAAAGCCATCGACATCGGGCGGATTCAGGGTGTCGAAGGTTTGGAACAGATCGTCTTCAGGCAGCGGCACGAAGTAGGTTTGCAGTGGAGCGGGAAACGCGTCGGTAAAGGTCGTGCTGGCCGTGACGCCGGTGGCGACATCATCGGCCGTACCGAAGGCACCATCCACACCAGCAAGAAGCTCCTGCGCGGTGGCGCTGAAACGCTCCCCGAGGGAGTCGTCCGGATTGACGTACCACGTGGTGGTGATGGAGCCGTCGGCGAGACCATCCAGATCGCCAACACCGCCGTCGGTGACGATCCAGGGGTCGTGGCCCTGACCAGAGTTGTCTCCCAGGACATCGTCCGCCGTTGCCCACAGCTCATCCGGGCCGGGATCGGTCACGTGGACAACCTGAAACTCGAAGGTGGCGCCTACGTCAAGGCCCGTGACAAGCAACTCGGCCGTGCTGCCCGGCGCGTAGTCAACTTTGTCGGAGGTCAGAAAAACGCGGTTCCAGATTCCACCATCAGGCATTGTTCGACCCTCGTTTCATGGGAGCACGGCTCATGGGAGCGCGACTCGTGGGAGCACGACCGGCGGCTCGCGAAATTGTTAAAAATGAAGTGATTGGACCAACTGGGTGAAGACCAGCCGGGGCGCCAGCGCCCCAGGATCGACGCTCGCACAAGACGGGCGGAGGGGAAGAGCAAGAGAGCATGCAATACAGGCGTTGTGCGGCAGCGAGCATCATAGCGCCGCCCCTTTTGTGGAGATGTGCATTGCACACACCTCACCTGTTTGCCGGCAATGGCTGCCGAGCCCGCCCAAACTCTGAACAAGCACTACCCAAACCCCGGTGAGCGCACGCAGCATTTTTCACGGCTATTCAGCCGCTATGCTGCATTCGCAGTTTCTTCACCTCTTCCTATTCAACTTACCCCGTTTGAAGGCGACTACGTCCGAATTTAGTTTTGTCGGTACGCTTGGCGTAAACGCCACCTTTCACGCACAATCATCTTACACATTGTCCGAATTCTGACAAAGATTTTTTGATGTATCTTTGTTAATGACTCGCCGCTTGGCCCAAAAAGGTGATTTTTTGCTGGCTATTGGGTAGTCCGAATGAGGCATCACTTACCTGAATATTTTTCTAGTGAGTCCCGACTTGACCCAAAAAGGTGACTTCACGCCGATTACTAGATGGCCTGTATGGGTTGCTGTGCATACCCAATATTATGCACCAACTTTTTGGAGCCGAGAGTGCGGCTCTTGAAGCACCGTGTTGCGATTCACTCGCGCGAATGGACGCGTCCTTCCACTAGCGCTTGTCCGCTAACGTGGAGGGTCGGAATCGTGACAAGCTTATCAACTTGCGAGCGGTGTTTCGGTCCCGATCATTGTAAAGTGGCGCCTTCCCCCGGGGCTGGCCGGCATGGGACTCACGATCCAACGCGCGAGGCCAGTGACTGAATTGTGTTGGGTCCCGCCGGCGAGCGTGCTGAACTCGGAACGTTCTCGAGCGTGGGGACTGTTGCCCGGCGGTGGGGTGAAGACGCGAATAAGGCAGGCGTCAAGAAGGATCCGGTCGATGCCGATGAGCCGCGAATGGGATGCCGTTAAGGGGAGGTGACAATGGGCGAGGTGACAATGGGTGACGCGACGTTGCAGGACTGGGTTGGTCGGACGGAAACGCTCGCGGATGTGGTGACGCCGACACCGGTTCGGGCCCTTAGCGCCACCCTTAATGGCCCGCAGATCGACCCGCAGGCGGGCGACCCGGTGCCACCCTTGTGGTCCTGGCTTTACTTTCTGCCGATCGTGCCCACGGCCCAGGTCGGTCCGGACGGGCATCCCCAGCGTGGCGGGTTCTTGCCGCCCATCGAGCTGGAGCGACGAATGTGGGCCGGCAGCCGGGTCACCTTCCATGACGAGATCCGCATCGGTGACAACATCACGAAGAGCTCCGAAATCCTAAAGATCGCCGCGAAGCAAGGACGGGCCGGTCAGATGGTGTTCATCACGGTCGGCCACCGCGTAGCATCGCCACGCGGACTGGCCGTGGAGGAAGAGCAGGACATCGTCTATATCGCCATGCCGAAGATCTTTGCGCCACCACCGCCGGTGCCGGCGCCCGCCGATGCCGCCTGGTCCGATCCCATCGCAATCGATCCGGTGTTGCTGTTCCGGTTTTCGGCGCTGACCTTTAACTGCCACCGTATCCACTATGACCGACCGTACGCCGTCGACGTGGAAAAGTACCCGGGCCTCGTCGTCCACGGCCCGCTGCAGGCGGTTCTGTTGATGGAATCGGCCCGTCGCCATGTCTCGGGCCGCCAACCGACGCGGTTCGAGTTTCGCGGCGTCCGTCCCTTGTTCGAGTTCGATCAGGTCCGCATTCTCGGCAAACCGAGAGCGGACGGCGGCCACGACGTATGCACGGTCAACGGCGAGGACCGGATCGGGATGCAATCAACGATCCAATGGCGGCCATGATGGGCGCTCGGCTCGAGCGCTCCGTGCTGATCGTACCGGGCTCGAACCCAAACATGATCGCCAAGGCGGCGGCTGCCGATGCGGACGCGATCTGCATCGACCTGGAAGACGCAGTGGCGCCGGACGCCAAGGAGACAAGCCGCGGCAACGTGGTCGACGCCCTGACCACGCTCGACTTCGGCGCTAAGCTCCGTTGCTATCGGATCAATGGCCTGGATACGGAGTTCGCCTACCGCGATCTCATCGACGTTCTCGAGCCGGCCGGCCACGCCGTCGACATCGTGATCGTGCCCAAGGTCAATGGCCCTGACGATATCCGCTTTGTCGACACCCTGCTCAGCCAGATCGAAGCCCGCCAGCGGTTCGAGCGCCCCATCGGGATCGAGGCATTAATCGAAACCGCCGCCGGCTGCATCAACATCCGCGAGATCGCCGCCGCCTCGCCCCGGCTCGAAGGCCTTATTTATGGCGCCGGCGATTACGCTGCGTCGTTGCGCATGCCGCTCGCCTCCATCGGCGAGTTCGACGACCATGACGCACTTTATCCCGGCCACCGCTGGCACTTTATTATGCACGCCATCGTCAGCGCCGCCCGGGCGTTCGACAAACGGGCGATCGACAGCCCGTTCGCCGGCATTAAGAATGCAGAAGGTCTGGAGCAGGCCTGTGCCATTGCCCGGGCCATGGGCTTCGACGGCAAATGGTGCATCCATCCGAGCCAGATCGCCACGGCCAACCAGGTGTTCGGACCGGCCGAGGCCGAGATTTGCTGGGCGGAGACGGTGCTCAGCGCCTATGACGCCGCCATGCAAGAGGGTCGGGGGGCGATCACCGTTGGCGGCAAGATGGTCGACGCCGCCAACCTGCGCATGGCGACGACGATTGTCGAGCGAGCACGCCTGGCCGGCCTGCGGCCATAAAAGAATGTGCGCGGGCGCCGCACCTCCGGCCCAAAGCGACCGACGCCATTCGATGAGGGGAACAAGACCATGAATGGAATTCTGACGGGCTTGCGCATCGTTGAGGGCTCAGCCTTCGTGGCCATGCCGCTTGGCGGGATGACGCTGGCGCAACTGGGCGCGGAGGTGATCCGCTTCGACCCCATCGGTGGCGGGCTTGACTACACGCGCTGGCCAGTGACCCTCGACGGCAAACACAGCTTGTTTTGGGCGGGGTTCAACAAGGGCAAGCGCTCCATTGCCGTCGATTTCCGCAAGCCCGAAGGCCAGGATATCCTGACCCGACTGATCTGTGCACCCGGGGAGAACGCCGGCCTGTTCATGACAAATTTTCCAGCGCGCGGCTGGCTCGACTATGAAACCCTGAAGCAACATCGCTCGGACTTGGTCATGATCAACTTGGTCGGACGCCGGGACGGATCGTCTGAAGTGGACTACACGGTCAATCCACAAACGGGCCTGCCGTTCGTGACCGGCCCGACGACCTGGATGCGGCCGGTCAACCACCTGCTACCGGCCTGGGACTGCATTGCGGGTCAAATGGCCGGCGTTGGTTTGCTGGCAGCCGAGCGGCATCGCCGACGCACGGGCCGCGGGCAGATGGTCCGCATCGCCCTGAAGGACGTGGCCCTGGCCATGCTCGGCAACATCGGCAAGATCGCCGAAGTGACGGTGAACGATGCCGATCGGCCGAAGGACGGCAACTATCTCTATGGCGCTTTCGGCCGGGACTTCGGTACACTCGACGGCAAGCGCTTGATGATCGTGGGTCTGACACGCAGCCAGTGGACCAGCCTTGTCAAAGCGACCGGGCTTGGCGATCAGCTGGATGAACTCGCGCAGCGGCTCCACCTCGATTTTTCCGATGAAGGCGATCGCTTCCGTGGCCGGCGGGAGATCGCACGAATTTTCGAGCCGTGGTTCGCGACCCGCATGCTCGCGGAAGTGCGAACGCTCCTCGACGCCGCCGGGGCAACATGGTCGCAATATCGCACGGTTCGCGACATGATCGAGCATGATGTGGACTGCACGCCCGAAAACCCCATGTTCGAGATCGTCGACCAGCCCGGCATCGGGCCATACCTGATGCCGGGCTCCCCCCTGTCGTTCGGCGATGTCCCACGCCTGCCCCCCCAACGCGCGCCGTTGCTGGGCGAGGACACGGACGAGATCCTGCTCGACATCCTGGGCATGAGTGAAGGAGAAGTGGCTAAGCTCCACGATGCCGGGATCGTCGCAGGACCGCCGCAGGACTGACGGCCAAGGACCATGGCACCGGATTAGTGGCTCGCGGCCGTTGGTGAATGCTCTTCGAAGTGGTTGATGCGATCGAAGCCCTGACGCATTTCGGACATCAGGAACTCGACCCGCTTGATGGGCCCGCCCATGTCCGGCTCGGGAAACAGCGAAAGCCACGCGTTGAGCTTCACGGACAGCCCGCACAGCACAGCCCCTGTGGCGGTGTGGTGACTGCGGATCAGGTCGACAACCTTGCGGTAGCGTTCGGCGCTGAGCTCGGTCCACAGAGTGTCGCTGCTGCGATCGAAGTTTTCGAAGCGGTTGGTCAACTCCGTCAATGACGTGTTGATCGTCGCTTCCATCATGTTGCACGTGGTGACCACGTTCGGGTCCTGGCAGACTTGGCGATTGCGAAGCAGCTCCGCGATGGAGTCCGTTAAGTTCTTCATCGCCGGTATGGTCTCATCGAGACAGTGCCGATAGTAAGAAAGGGAGAGAAACACGTCGCCATACTCTTCGATGAACGCTGGGATCTCGCTTAAGGAAATTTCCAGCTTGTTGGCAACGCTAACGAGATTGCGGCGCGCCTCCCCGTTCTTTGGCTGTCGGAAGAGCGACAAAATGTCCGTATAGCCGACCTTATCCAAATCCACATCGCCGTAGATTTCACGAATCAGTGGCCGCGTGAACGTCCGCATATAGGCAGTCAGTTCCAAGACTTTTTGCCGTGACAACTGAAAAGCACGCACATCATTGATCTCGATGCCCAGCTTGCGGAGCGCGATCCGCAGGCTGTAGACGTCATAACTGGGTAATTGTGCACATTTCTTGATGATCGCCAGATCAGGGTCGGGCGGATGGCGCGTGAGATTAAAGTGGGTGGGGACGTCTTTTAGGAAAATCTGGCCGCTACCGCTCTCGCATCCCCGGTACATTTCGACGACCGAGTCAAGGCGGGTGTTTTTGATGAGGCGTGCCCGCTTCAGCCCGGGTTTGTTCAAAGGTAAAAACGCGAGCGGCAAGATATGGAGCGCATCGCGCTCACTATCCAAGACCTCGATACCATTGACAGTCACGGATTGATTAGGCGCGGTACTTAATTCTGCCTGCTGCACGGCGATGACCCTTCACTGCGCCGAGAGTGCTCCTCAATCTCTCGGATGACAGCGCCTCCTTAATTTTATCTACCAACTCGCACGTTGGTCGGTTCCTTAACCCGGCCGGGTTAAGGAACCGAGGTGAGCGATTTAGCCACATTTTGGCTTAAAAAACTCTTGTCGAGGCTGGCCGGGCTGATTCGCGGCAATCTTGGCCGGCCATTAGTCCGGTATCAATGACGGTCGCTACGCCAATGCGCGCAGTGAACGTCGTGCTTTCTGGGTGTTGCAAATACGCGCGGCCAGCGGCACGAGCATCTGCCCGCTACTCTTCCACCTCACCGTCCCAGTAGCCGACCTTCATATCCGCGTGAATGAAGCGGATCAGTTTTTCGGTACCGGGAACGACAGCCTCCCGCATGGGGCCGCCGCCAGCCACGAGACCGATTTTGTTGCTATCCGGGTATACGAAGACGTCCGGATGACGGAGCGTGCTCAGCGCCAGATACCTGAGCTCCGCGTTTGAGGTGTTCTCGATCTGGAATGGGATCCGCGTGCCCGCCTCAATGGCGATCACATCGCCACTCCCAATCGCGTGATCCACGTCGCCGTAGTGGAGCGTCCCGCTCCCGACCAGGACCACAAACAACTCGTCGTTGGCGAAGTGGTAATGGCGCGGAAACGCCTTCTTGCCGGCCGGGACCACGGTCACATTGATACCGATGTTCTTGGTGCCGAGCGCCTTGCCGATCAGGCCCAGTGTGGCTTCGAAGGAACCCCGTGGGCCGGTGACGTCGATCCAGACCGGGTCGGCCAAGACGTTTTCGATGTTGACGATCGGTACCTTCTTTTCGTCTGTGACGCTCATACCCTCAACTCTCCGTGCTCGCGGTCCGCTCCGGCCGAGCGTCTGCCGAGCCTTAGCCGTCGTCCAGCGGTAGAGCCAGCAGGCCATCGGCGAGCTTGGGCTCGAACCAGGTGGACTTGGGTGGCATTACAAGGCCCGCATCGGCAACGGCCATAAGGTCCTCCAAGGCGGTCGGGAACAGACTGAAAGCCGCCGCCCAATCCCCGAACCGCACCCGCGCCTCCAAAGCCTCCAGGCCACGAGCTCCGCCCACGAAGTCAATGCGGGGATCGGTTCGCGGATCATGGATGCCCAGGATCGGCTCCAGCAACTGATCGCTCAAGATTTTTACATCAAGGCGGTCCAGGGGATCGGCATCGGCCGGCAGTGCCGACCCTTGGCTCAGACGGAACCAACGATTGTCCACGAACAGACCGAACGTCCCGCGCCGGTCGGCGCGAGCGGGCCCGTCACTCGGCTCGACTCGAAAACGATCGGTTAAAGCGGTGAGAAACTGATCCACATTGCGTGTCCCGCCTCGGCCGTCGCCGAGGTCGCGTACGACCCTATTGTAGTCTAGGATCCGCACCTGGTCCGACGGAAAGCTGACGATCAGGAAGTCCTGGCCGCCGGCCTTGCCGGCCCCGCGCCGCCAGGCCGCCACATGCACGGCGGCCGCGGAGCGGTGATGACCGTCTGCCACATAAATGGCCGGCATCGCGGCAAAGGCATCGGTGATGCGTTTGACCAGGCTCGATTCCGCCACCCGCCAGATCTCATGACGGGCGCCATCCACGTCCGCGCTCACATCCGGCGGCGCCAAGACGATGGTGTCCGTGACGGCGCTCACCTCCGCAGAGGGGCGATGCGTGACAAACACGAGCCCTGTATGGGCGCTGACGGCCGCAATTTGGCGCGCCCGGTCCATTTCCTTATCGGGACGCGTCAGCTCATGGCGGCGGATGCGCCCTTGCACGTAAGCGGCAACGGCCGCCGCCGCGGCGATCCCAGTCTGGACGTGGGCGCCGAGGCTCACGCGGTAAACGTAAAAGCTGGGTTCGTCATCACGGATGAGCACACCCGAACGCATCAGCTCGCGCATGGCCTCCGCCGCGTGCGTGTAGGCAGCGTCTGAATGGGGATCGGTCCCGCTGGGCAGGTCGATTTCCGGGCGCGAGACGTGCAGGAAATCGTTGGGACGCCCGACGACGCGAGCCCGAGCCTCCTCCGTGGTGACGACATCATAGGGCGGCGCTGCAATGTCCGGCCCGCGCATCGGTGCGGGCCGGATCGCCGCGAAAGGACGAATCAATGGGTCGCTCACGCGTGCCTCCCGGCGTCTAAGGGGGTTCGGAGGCCACCTGGAGCCCCGCGACTGCAGATACGCCGCTCCGCAGACCGACAGGTCTGCACCCAAGAGTTGCCGGCGCAGCGGACTGCGCGAAGGACCATAACGGTTCGAGGCGTAGCGCGCCTAGCTGCGATCGATTCGAACCGCCACAAATCGCAGGCCGCCCGCTCCCTCAATCAGCAGCAGGACGGATTTGCGATCCGCCTCGATTGCGGCCTGGACGCGTTCCGCGATCTGGTCTGGGGCGGTCACCTCGCCCTGATCCACCTCCACGATCACGTCTCCGGCGCGAACATTTTTGGCAGCGGCGGCGCCGTCGGGCTCCACGTCGATGATCACAACACCCTTGCTGTCGTCATCCAGCTCGAACTCCTGTCGGCGCTGCTCGTTGATCTTGGCGACGGTCAGGCCGAGCGATTCGATAGAGCGGGCGGAGTCGTCCGAGGACGATCCACCGCCGAGGGTCGCCATCTGTGCTTCGCCTTCCTCAAGCGAGCCCAAAGTGACGTTCAACTCCACCTCCTCCCGATCGCGCCAGATGGTCACCGGCACCGCCAAGCCCACATCGGTTTCCGCGACGAGGCGCGGCAGCTCGCGCATCTCATCAATGGGCTTGCCATCGAAATCCAAGATGACATCACGCCGCAAAATCCCGGCCTCCTCGGCCGGTCCGTCGCCAATCACCTCCGCCACCAGGGCGCCCCGAGCCGTCTCGAGGCCAAGGCTCTCGGCAAGCTCCTCCGTGACGGTCTGAATCCGTACCCCAAGCCAGCCGCGGCGGACCTTGCCGTGGATGATCAACTGCTCGATCACGGGCTGGGCCACACTGCTCGGGATCGCGAAGCCGATACCGACGCTGCCACCCGACGGCGAAAAAATGGCCGTGGCAATCCCGATCACTTCACCATCCAGGTTGAACATGGGGCCACCGGAGTTGCCGCGGTTGATGGAGGCATCGGTTTGCAGGAAGTCGTCATAGGGGCCCGCATTGATATTGCGACTGCGCGCCGAGATGATGCCGGCTGTCACCGTTCCACCGAAACCGAACGGATTCCCGATGGCAATGGCCCAATCTCCGACCCGAACCTGGTCGGAGTCACCGAACGTTACGGTCGGCAGTTTCTTGTCACCGGGGTTGACCTTAAGGATTGCAATGTCGGTCTTCGGATCGCGCCCGATCACTTCCGCATCCAGTCGAGTTTCGTCACTCAACAGCACCGTGATCTCGTCGGCGTCCTGGATAACGTGGTTGTTGGTGACGATGTGGCCATCGCCGTCGATAATGAAGCCCGAACCCAAGGACGTGGCGCGCCGACGGCGTTGCGGCTGGTTGCGTTCGAAGAACCGATCGAAAAACTCCTCGAACGGCGAGCCGGGCGGCACGCGCGGAATTTCGATGCCCGACTGGACATCGCTGGTCTGCGTTGTCGAGATGTTGACGACGGCGGGCAGCAGGGTTTCGGCCAGATCCGCGAAGCTGTCAGGGGCGGGGCGTGCCGATGCCGCAGGCGCCATCAGCGCCATGCCGACGATCAGAAAAACGCCAACGACGATGCCAAGCCGGTACGGCCGACCGATCAATGCCAAACCGCTCGAGGCCGGCACAATGGGCCTGCCTTGCGGACTCATGGTGGTCACAGTTGTCGTCTCCCTCCGCTTTCGCACTGCCATGCGCGTTGCCGTCATGCAATCGCGACAGCGATGTAGACAGGTGACCAACGGACGTCAACGACGTCAGCCACTGCCACACAACCGGATCAGCTTCGGATCAGCCAGACGATGCTCAATCCGACGCAAAGAGCGACCAGTCCAGCCCGGCGCAATATATCGGGGGGCTGGTCCAAAACAATGCGCAATACTCTGCGCATTTGGTCCGGGGCAATCGCGTAAGCCGCCCCTTCTAAGGCCAGCGCTAACGCCAAAGCGACCGCCAAGTCTTGCATGCCTTGCCACAGGGATGCGCGCCGAGCCGATCATTCAACGCCGCTAGCGGCTTTCGGCAGGCACCGCGCCAGCTTGATCAAAGAAATAGCGGAAAAAGTCTGCATCCGGACTCAACACCATCGTCGTATTGTCGCTTTGCAGTGCCGAGTACGCCTCCAGCGAACGATAAAAATCGAAGAACGCTGGGTCCTGGCCGAAGGCGTCGTTCAGAACACGCGTCTTCTCGCCGTCCCCTTCACCGCGGAGAATCTGCGAGGTGCGGTTGGCATTGGCGATGATCACGGTGCGATCGCGCTCCGCCTCTGCCTTAATCCGCTCGCGCTGCTCTTCGCCTTCGGCACGCAACTGTGAGGCCTGGGCAATACGTTCGGAGCGCATACGGTTGTAAACCGCCTGACTGGTCGCCTCGGGCAGATCGGTGCGGCCAATGCGCACATCCACGACCTCGATGCCGAATTCCGGCGCCTGGGCCTTCAGGCTTTCGGCGATCCGGCCCATGACAAACGCACGCTGCTCTGACAACATGTCGGCCAGAGACACCTTAGCCACCTCCGAGCGGACCGCGGAGTTGAGGCGAGCACCAAACAGGCTAAGGAAATTCTGGATCGTCACGGCACGTTTGCGGAATTCGAGGGGGTCGACAATCCGATAACGTGCGAATGAATCAACGTTGATCCGCTTTTGGTCAGCGAGCAAAACCTCCTGCGGCGCCGGATCCAAGGACAGAACGCGCTTATCGTAGAATTCCACGTTCTGAATGATCGGAATTTTGATGTTCAAGCCCGGCTCTCGGATCACCCGGATCGGATTGCCGAACTGCAGAACAAGCGCCTGTTCGGTTTCCCGAACCGTGAAAAGAGCGCTGTAGAGAACGATTCCCAACAGGATGACAACAACGCCTATCGCGGCGAGCTTCGCCCGGATCATTGACTGGTCTCCTGGCCTCGATTGTTCTCTTGACTTCGTTGCCGCAACTCTGGAAGCGGCAAATAGGGGACAACCCCCTGTCCAGAACCTTGATTGTCAATAATGACAGTCTCAGTGGCACCCAGCACTTCTTGCATCCGCTCCAGATAGAGACGTCGACGCGTGACGTCACGTTCTCCCGTGTACGCGTTGTAAATGGCAAGGAAACGGCTCGCTTCACCTTCGGCTTCGCGCACGACCTTTTCCTTATAAGCCGTTGCTTCCTCAACGAGTCGCACCGCCGCACCACGCGCGCGCGGCACGATATCATTGCGGTAGGCCAAACCTTCGTTCACCGCGCGCTCCAGATCCTGGCGTGCTCGTTGAACATCGTTAAAGGCGTCAATGACTTCGCTGGGCGGGTCGACCTTCAACTGCTTGACATCGACAATGTCAACGCCGGCCCCGTATTGGTCCAGGATACTCTGGAGTAGGCCCTGCGTTTCCTCATCGACCTCCTGGCGCTTGACGGTCAGAGCGTCTTCGAGGGCGGTCTGCCCCATCACCTCGCGCATCGCGCTCTCGGCGGCCAGCTTGATGGTGTTCTCCGGGTCGCGAATGTTAAAGATGAAGTCCGCCGGGTTCTTGATCCGCCACTGCACGACGAAATCGCTGTCGATGATGTTCTGGTCCGAGGTCAGCATCAGACTTTCGGCGGGAACGTCACGGTTGACATCAGTCGTGCCTCGGAAGCCGACCGGCAGCGTGTTGGTCTGCTCCACGTTGACGATTTCCACCTCCCCAATGGGCGTGGGCCACCAGAAATTCAGACCAGGTGGCGTGATCTTAACAAACTGCCCAAACAGCATTTCCACGCCCTGTTCACCAGGCTGGATGCGATAGAAGCCGGTGAGCAGCCACAGCACAAGGGGAACGGCCGCCAACAACAGAATGCCCCGCCATCCGCCCATTCCGCCGGGCAAAATGCGGCGCACCTTCTCCTGCGTTCGCCGAAGCATGGCCTCCACGTCAGGCGGTTGCGGAGAGGACGGGCCGCTGCCCCAGGGGCCACCGCCACCGCTGCCACCACCGCCACTGCCCCAAGGGCCGCCTTTCGGATTCCATGCCATGTCGTCAACTTACTCCTATGTGTACACATAAACTGAGTGAGGTCGCGAACCGGTCAGCGGGACCGACTTCAGTGGGATAGGATTAAGTGCCACGAGACCGGATTTCATCCCACCCACGACCATATATAGAGTGGCTATCGGTATAGGTCAGGTCAGCAAGGGACGCAAACGCGACCGTCATCACGGTGCGATGCTCCATACATTACTGTTGGGGAGATTAGGCCAATGACGGCTATCACGGAGGACAAAATCCTTGGGGCGCTCGGATGCATTGTCGATCCGGATCAGAAACGCGACATCGTCAGCCTCGGCATGGTTCAAGGCATTCGGATCAAAGACGGCCACGTCAGTTTCGCCATCGAGGTCGACGCCTCCCGCGGCGAGGCTCTGGAGCCTGTGCGAAAACAGGCTGAAGCAGTAATCCACCGCTTGCCGGGAGTGATCACGTGTCAGGCGGTGTTGACCGCAGAACGGCAATCCTCATCGCAGCCACCGCCGGCGCGCGCAGCAGGAGGCCCTGCCATGGCGCCACGGTCCGATCTTCTGCCGGAGGTAAATGCCATCGTTGCCGTGGCGTCCGGCAAAGGTGGCGTCGGCAAGTCGACCACGGCGGCCAATCTGGCGATTGCGCTAGCGGCTCAAGGCCACAGCGCCGGGCTCCTGGATGCGGACATCTACGGTCCCTCGATGCGCCGAATGCTCGGCGTCGTTGGCAATCCCAAGTCCAGTGACGGAGTCAAGCTCGACCCAATTTCCAAGTATGGCATCAAGGCCATGTCCATGGCCTTCCTGGTCGAGGAAGAAACGCCTATTGTCTGGCGCGGTCCGATGGTTCAATCGGCCCTGGAGCAGATGATGCGCGACATCAACTGGGGTGCCCTCGACGTCCTGGTCGTGGATATGCCGCCAGGCACCGGCGATACACAGCTGACCATGGCCCAGCGGGTGCCGCTCGCCGGCGCCATTATCGTGTCGACGCCACAGGACATTGCGCTGATCGACGCCCGTAAGGGGCTCAACATGTTTCGCAAAGTGGACGTGCCGGTGCTGGGGCTAATCGAGAACATGAGCTATTTCCTCTGTCCGGCGTGCGGCCATCGGTCGGAGATTTTTGGCCATGGCGGCGCGCGGTCGGAAGCGGAGCGTCTTGACATGGATTTCCTAGGTGAGATCCCGCTTCACATGGCAATTCGCGAGACCTCCGACGGTGGTACCCCCATCGTTGCGGCCGAGCCCGACGGCGAGCATGCCAAGGCCTATCTGGCCATTGCTGAACGAGTGTGGGATAAGATCGGCCGCAGTCTAGCGGATCGCGAAGCGGCCGCGCCGCGCATCGTCATCCAGTAAAGCGGGCGGGTCGCTCCCGGGTTAGGCCGTCTGCGCCTGTCCGAGTGTCGCCATCAACTCTCGCCATTCTCGAGCACTAAGGCCGCTGCTGGCCTGCTCGACACTCTCACCTTTGATCAGTCGCCGCACAACGTCGAGCGCTTGGGCCGATAACATGGCAGCGTTGAGCCGATAATCTTCAAATGCCTGCGCAGTGATGGGAACCCAACGCCGCAGCGTCGCGCCCATGGCCTCCGCGTAAACCCGGATCTCGTACTGGGCGTGGGGGTCGACACGCAGGGACAAAAAATGCAACAGATTGTGCAGGTCGATTTTCCAGTACCACTGAGTGTAGGTGTTGAGCGTTAGGTTCATGCGGGCCAGTTCACGGGCAAGACCGGGCTTAGTGTTGTCCGCCAGCGCGCCGTCCTCGCCCTCGTTCAGCAACTCCTCATAGTGCGCGTAGCACCGCTCCGCGTCATCACGGAGGATTTCAAGGACCCGGACCGCCTCCTCCCCGGCGATGGGCGTACCGCGCCCCTGTCGGTTGCTGGCCGACTGCGCGGCCAGCTGATCTGGGGCAGGCAGGTAGTACTCCTTGTCCAGCACGGAATAGCGGGCGGAGTACTCGTTGACGTTGGCGGTGCGGTGACGGATCCACTGCCGCGCTACGAAAATCGGCAGCTTCACGTGGAACTTAATCTCACACATCTCAAAAGGGGTCGAATGGCGGTGGCGCATCAGATAGCGGATCAGGCCGGCATCGTCGCTCACCCGACGTGTGCCCCGCCCATAGGACACCCGGGCCGCCTGCACGATAGCGGCATCGTCACCCATGTAGTCGACGACCCGCACAAAGCCGTGGTCGAGAACCGGAATGGGATCGAATAGAATGTCCTCCAGGGCGGGAACACAGGGGCGCCGGGTTTCACCCTGCTCCGCGCGCGCCGCTTCAATTTCACGAACGTGTTCAGACGTTAGAACCATGGCGGCGCAGCTCCTCGTGTTTCGCTTCTACGTGACATCGCCCGCCGACCACCGCGGGAGCACGGCGCGGCATACCGGCGGTGCGAACCTTGCGCGCGGGAGGCACCACCCTGTATATTATGAGCGTCGGGAAACTGACTATGGCGATAAACGCCGCTCGGAATAGGTGTTGCGGACCCGGGGGCAGTACCCGGCGCCTCCACCAATCGCGTTCGGCGCAAGCTCTCAGCTTGTAAGATGCGCCGATCATTTGAATGGGGGCGAAACAGGATCGACGTGCACAGTAAAGGTGTGGTTTTTGCCCGGCATGGTACCGCCGTTATCGGACCAAATTTATAGATGCCAATGACAATGAGGCATATGCTCTCGCCGCATAAGGCTTGAGCGGGGTTTCGGGAGGCACCTGGCACCAGAAGCCTCCCACCCCCGATCATGCCTGCCGATGACCGGCCAGCGGACGTTATGCGCGCGGAGTGCAGCGGAGGGCAATGACAGAACACCCGATACCATACGAGACGTGGATCGACGAGGCGCTGCGTGGTGTCATTCGACGTGCGCTGGAGCGCGCGGCCACGGATGGACTGCCTGGGGATCACCATTTCTATGTGACGTTTCGAACTGACGTCGACGGAACCATGGTCAACCCGCGCCTGAAGAACCACCACCCTGAGCAGATGACGATCGTCCTGCAACATCAATTCTGGGACTTGGAGTTAGAGGACGATGCATTTGCCGTAACATTGAAATTCCGCGGTAAGCCTGAGCGGCTTCGAATTCCCTTCCGCGCCGTGACGCAATTCGCTGATCCGGCGGTCAACTTCGGCCTGCAGTTCAAGGTTCCACCGCTACAGGACGAGGACATGCCAGAAGAGAGCGCACCCCAAGACCGCACACGGGACGGTGAGCCGGCGGACGCGTTCCGGGCCGATGGTGTGCCGGACCACGAGTCGACTGCAGCGGAAACAAGTGTGCCGGGCGACGGCGATCCGGTGACCGGCGATCCCAAAGAATCAAAGGATTCAGGGCAGATTATCGTCCTCGACTCCTTCCGAAAGACGTAGAGAATGGGTAGCGACCGGGACCGGTGACCGGGTTTAGCGCCCCCTCGGGGCAACACGGACCCGGTCCAAGCGGACACCGCCCAAGACCAACCGCGCCTGAGAGGACCGGAACATGAGCAACTTCATCCATCATCCCATCTTTGCGCTCGGCGAGGACACTACGCCCTATCGCCGATTGACCACGGATCACGTGTCAACGAGCACCATCGATGGCCGGCAAATCCTGTCCGTGGAGCCCGACGCCTTGACCATGCTCGCTGACGAGGCCATGCGCGACTGCCAACATCTTCTGCGCCCTGGGCATCTTGCGCAACTGCGCACCATCGTCGACGACCCTGAAGCTTCCGACAATGACCGCTTCGTCGCCATCGAAATGCTGAAAAACGCCAACATTGCCGCCAGTGGCGTTTTGCCCATGTGCCAGGACACGGGCACGGCGATCATCATGGGAAAAAAGGGCGAATCGGTTTGGACAGGGGCCGACGATGAGGCCGCGCTCTCCGAGGGAATCCTGCGCGCCTACAGGGACCGTTTCCTGCGCTATAGCCAGGTCTCGCCGCTGAGCATGTTTGAGGAAACGAACACCGGCACGAACCTGCCGGCGCAGATCGATCTCTATGCCGTGCCTGGTGACACCTATAAGTTCATGTTCATGGCCAAGGGTGGCGGCTCCGCCAACAAGAGCTTCCTCTATCAGGAAACGAAAGCACTTCTGAACCCCGAACGCTTGCACAATTTCTTGGACGAGAAAATCCGCTCGCTCGGCACCGCCGCGTGTCCACCATACCACCTTGCCGTCGTCATCGGCGGAACATCTGCCGAGATGACGCTAAAAACGGTGAAGTTGGCATCAGCCCGCTATCTGGATGGTCTGCCGACCCAAGGCGGCAGCGACGGGCACGCGTTCCGTGACACGGCGATGGAAGCGGAAGTCCTGGAGCTCACACGGAAGGTCGGGATCGGCGCGCAGTTCGGCGGCAAATACTTCTGCCACGACGTGCGGGTGATCCGTCTGCCCCGCCACGGCGCCTCCTGCCCAGTGGGTATCGGCGTTTCTTGTTCGGCTGACCGACAGATCTTGGCCAAAATCAGCGCTGATGGCGTGTTCTTGGAACAGTTGGAAACGGACCCGGCCAAGTACATGCCCGATGTGGATTCCGCCAAACTGGACAGTCATGTGGTTGACATCGATCTGAACCGGCCTATGAACGAAATCCGCGCCACGCTGAGCCAGCATCCGATCAAAACCCGCTTGTCGCTGTCGGGGTCACTGGTCGTGGCCCGCGACATTGCACATGCCAAATTGAAGGAGCGTCTCGACCGCGGCGAAGGCCTGCCTCAGTACTTCAAGGATAGTGCAGTGTACTATGCTGGACCGGCCAAAACGCCTGACGGGTACGCCTCCGGCTCCTTCGGACCGACCACTGCCGGCCGGATGGATTCGTACGTCGACCAGTTCCAAGCTGCCGGTGGCAGTATGGTGATGCTGGCCAAAGGCAATCGGTCGGCGCAGGTCACGGCGGCTTGCCAGAAGCACGGCGGTTTCTATCTCGGCTCTATTGGTGGGCCAGCGGCTCGACTGGCCCAGGACTGCATCCGCAAAGTGGAAGTGGTCGAGTACGAGGAATTGGGCATGGAAGCGATCTGGCGGATCGAGGTAGAGGACTTCCCGGCGTTCATCGTCGTCGACGATAAGGGCAATGACTTCTTCGCCAGCTACACAAAACGCGCCGCATGACCGAAACGGCGACGCCGGCAGGCCCGGCCGCTGAGATCGCGGTTCTGATGGATGGACCGGTCGATGCACATCGGATTGTAGCTTTCGCCCACGGGGCAAGCGTGGCTATGGACAGCCCGTTTATGCGCTTCTTTGCCGAAGGATTGGGCGCGCGCGGGATTAAGGTCGTCCGGTTCGAGTTTCCATATATGACGATGCAGCGTCGGGACGGGCTCCGCCGGCCGCCGGGTCCGTCAAAGGTGATTATGGAGACATGGCGATCCATCGTCGCCCGTCTGCCGACCGAGCGTCTGGTCCTTGCCGGAAAATCCATGGGTGGACGCACCGCCAGTCTGATTGCCGACGACGCCGGTGTTCGCGGGCTGGTTTGCTTAGGTTACCCGTTTCACCCCGCCCGCCGTCCGGAAACCCGGCGTTTCGACCATCTAGCAGACTTGCGCACGCCCACACTGATCCTTCAGGGCGAACGTGACCCGTTCGGAACCCGGGCTGAGGTTGACACTTACGGCTTGGCGCCGGCAATCCGCGTCCATTGGATCGTCGATGGCGACCATTCCTTCGTGCCGCGGAAATCGTCTGCGCGAACCACAGAAACTAACTGGGCCGCAGCGCTCGATGCGTTTTCGAATTTTGTGGATGCGACGGTGCTGTAATCATCGACAAAAAATGTGCGGCCGCGCCCCGGTTACGGCGCCGGATCCGGGGGGGCGCATTGCGCATCGTCGCTGAGCATAGCCTCTAGACCCGCCTGCATTTCCTCCATTGACGGCTCGGAAATCTGCGTCGCAACTGACCAGACGTGACCGAACGGGTCCGTCACTTGGCCGTGGCGGGCGCCCCAGAAGGCATCGGCCATGGGCCGGAGCGACGTCGCCCCCGCGGCGACGGCCGCGTCAAAAACGGCGTCCGCATCGTCGACGTAAAGGTGAATAGAGGTGGCGTTGCCGCCCAAGCTCTTTGGCGACTTCATACCCCACTCGGCGCAGGCGTCGGAGAGCATTAAAATGGCACCGCCGATCCTGATCTCCGCGTGGACGACCTGCGTTGAGCCGGGAACACACATCCGCATCACTTCTTCGGCTCCGAACGCTCTCTTGTAGAACTCGATTGCCTCTGGGGTGTTATCGACGATCAGATAAGGTGTAATCGCTGTATACCCATCTGGAATTGGTGTGACCGCCATGATCATATCCGCCTATCCGACTGTGTTGCGACCGGTGTCGTATAAGATTGCCACTTAAGTGCGCGCTCGACATGTCTCCGATAAACACGCCGAGCGAACGATTCTGTATCTCCACGCTTCATCCAGGGCACCTCGTCGGCAATGAGTGTAACACGGACCAAGCTGGTAAGACGATGATAGGTATTGCTGGACCATGGCGCGTCGGTACGACCGACAGCGTCCCGATCACAGACTGGGACGTCCAGCGAATATCCGGCTTGGCTGTGATGGCCATCACCGGCCATAGCAGCCCGGTCGTGGTACCTCTTCGGTGGGGACAAGGAGAAATTGTTGAGCCAAAGCGGGGAGATGCCTGACCATGTTCAATCCGACCGAGGTGGTCGCCGACTCAATCGCAAACCATCTCACCAGATCGTACCACGCCATGTTCGGACCCGAGGAGCCAATCTATCCCTCAAAGGTCAATGTGGGGGCACGCTTCGCCATCGAGCAAATCGCCAACAGCGACGCGCTGTATCACGATGTTCAGCACACCGCGATGGTCGTGCTTGTGGGTCAGGAGATCTTTCGCGGCCGGTTCCTACGTCACCGGTTGACGCCTGATGACTGGCTCCACTACACGACGGCGCTGTTGTGTCACGATATCGGTTACGTGCGCGGCGTTTGCGCCGGAGACACCGAAAACAGCTTCGTAACCAATGCCGCCGGAGATCGCGTTACGCCCCCGCGTGGGTCATCGGACGCGTTTCTCACACCCTATCACGTCGATCGGTCGATGGTGTTTGTACGCGAGCGTCTCGGTCCAGTCCCGCAAATCGATGAGGAACGCGTGGCTCGCGCTATTGAGTTGACCCGCTTTCCGGTGCCGGAGTCCACGGACCATCAGGATACGGAAGGAGAGGCCGGCTTGGTCCGAGCTGCAGACCTGATCGGTCAGTTAGCCGACCCCAACTATCCCCAAAAGCTCACCGCCCTCTACTACGAGTTTGTCGAGACGGGGGTGGCGGCCAAACTCGGCTATCGGTCGGCTGCTGATCTTGCCGACAGCTACCCGCGATTCTACTGGAATTCCGTGAAGCCGTACATCGGCCCCGCCGTGCGCTATCTACAACTCACACAGGAAGGCAAGCGATGGATCGCGAGCCTGCACAGCCATGTTTTCTCCATTGAGCACCGCCAGCACCGGTTGGGCCCAAGTCCGGGGCCGGAAGCTGGGTTCGAGCCCGAGATACCATCGCTTAAATCCGCTGCCGATTGATCCGCCGCGGGCCTTCATGCGCTCGCACGCGAACTGTCCAGCCGATTTTTTGTCGGCCGGTCACCGGCGACGGCGCGTCGTGAGCGGGTCGCCGCCGGATGGCGCATGTGGCACTTGGGGGAAGGTTAGTGGGCCGGTTGCTGTCCCTGACCGGAATTGCGGGGCAGGATATGGCCGGGCCGGCGAAACACACTACCCCAGGAGGCCAAAGTCCGGCGGATTCCATTAAACAAAAAGGCGTTACGATCCGCGTGCGCCTTAGCGATCAGACGCTGCACTTCAGACCACGACACTTGACCGTCGTTTTGGCTGGCGGGCTGCCCTCGCGAGGCATCTGGCGCCGTCGAGCCCTTGCTTTCGAACCCGTACATGGCTTGCTTTCTCCAAAACTGGTGAACACAACCCTTCGACGGATCCTCCCTGTCGCGGCGCCCGGTGAACCGTCGGACCAGAGATCGAACGGTCACCACATTGACCACCGCTGACGCCGTTAAACATAGATGCTCTCGACCTCACCCGCAAGCCTACGTGGCACATCGCAGTGCAAAAAACGCGTTTTAGGCGTGTTCGCGGCACATGCCTGCTATGCGTTCACAAAAAACGGCCGCATATATCAATAATCAACGGAAAACGTCTCGAAGCAAATCGTCAACGCGTGGGCGAGGATCCGGTTGGTCAATTCTCTGTCCGAGGTCTGGCAAAATTTGTTCCAGCACGTCGTTAACATTCGGTTTAAGTTGATTGCCGTCACTGATTCCAGGTTTCGGAGCAATTATTTTTAATGTGTTAGCACGGACCTTAAACTTCGGGTTGTCGAGGGAGCCTTTTGTCTCGAACCGAATCTCACCCGGCACCTGTACAAGGCCCGCTGATACAGTACTGGCGAACGATGCATCAAGATGAGCCGTACCTTCCACGGCAACCGTCCACGCCGGTAAGTTCATTTGTGCTTGTGCGTCGCCTGCAATCAACGGAGAACGGAACGAGATATCATCAGCGGATACGATCCCGGACATAATCTCGAATTCACCACCGGCCTCCCCGGGCGACACCCGAGGCGTGCCGGTTGCGCCAACGACAGGGCGTAACAGGCGATCGACCGTTGTTTGGAGGGTTCCAAACGCCTGGAGCACCGGGCCCATCAGAGGAAGCGATGCTGCGTCGGGCGTGGCTTGCAGACCTTGCGCCCTGAACCGGCCTGTGCCTATCAAGCTTGACACCAAATCCCACTCACTTGCGCCGCCGCCTGTGGCCTGAAGACTTATCGAAAGCGTACCGGATTGAACGCCGCCGACGTCATCTCCAGCTAGATGCTTCAAGCTCGCATCCGCAAGCGACAGATCCACAGCAAAGGCCGGCGTTTCCTTGGCATCGAGGCTGCCGGAGCCTTGCATTGCGCCCCCCCATGCGCTGGCAGTGAAGCTTGGGATTGTTAGGGTCGATTCCTCAAGCGACGCCGACAACTGAACATCAGAGGCTGTGAACTTATCCAACGAGGCCGTTTTCGATTGCCATTTAAGTAAGCCGTTGACGGCGCCGAGCGCGGTCAGATCGATGGGCCTGCGGGACCAGCGCGGATGGACATCACTTGCAAGAAAAACCCCGCTTCCGACGTCCGTCGCCACGGGCACGGCGGCCCACGAAGCGGGCGTGACGTCCCAGTGCCGCTGAGCGCGTTGCTGCGCGGGTTTGAACCGGTCGAATTCGACATCGTCCGTGGTGAGGTCGACGCGAACGTTGATCGGCTCCGTCGCCGTGTCTAGTTGAATGCTGCCGGTAAGGTCGATACCGGCCACAGTCCCCACCAGCGCGTCGAGCGCGATCTCCATCGGCGCGATCGCAAGGTCGGCGGACACGCTGGTCGGCCCAAACGGACCGACCGGTCGGTAGTTTGGCGCCAACACCGAGACCAAGGGCGCCGAATCATCGGTGCGCAGGCGAGACGTCCCGGTGAATCGAAAATCGGGGGTCAGGCTCGCGGAGCCGGTCAGCTCAAGCGTGGCGGTCCGCGCCCGCAACGTCGCCTCGATGGCCGCCCCCTGGGCGTTCCCACTGACAACTGCCTGAGCGTCTACGGGTCCAAGGGCGGAAACTTGCGTTGGCACGGACTGGCCAAGAGCGCGTGCAAGCCTGCCGGCGTCCGGTACTTCAGCCTCGATCTGAACGCGGTCGAGCCATGGCGTGCCCCCAGCGTCGACCAATCGCCCGGTCAGATTCGTTCTGGCACCGGCCAAGTCATCGATTGCAGCGCGCCGGATCGTGACATCTCCTGACCTGAGGGATGCATCGACGTTGACGCCGGCGGCAGAGGCCCCGTTCCAGGTCAAGGTATTGATCAGGACCTGAATGTCGGCATCAAGCTCTTTGAAGATCGTCCCAGCAACGCTCGGAGGGTCCAACCTCTCGACCGCATCCGCTGCCTCCGCCGTCGTCGGACCCTCGTCATTCATGCCGTAGCCATCGGTATGTAAGTCGGCCGACGGCGCAGCGCCGAATGCCGTGGCCCGACGAGGATCCGCCAACAAGCCATCTAAATCGATCCGGTCGATGGCCAAGGCAGTCTCCAACTTGGGTCGTTCAGCAAAGCTGAACTCCAGGTCGCCTTCTATGATCGAGCCGTCCAGGGCAATCACCACCTGGCGCGCCTGCACCTGCTGCGTGGTGAGCGCGATCTTGCCGGTCGCCGTTAAGGACCGAAGCGGAATGTGCGCCAAGCTATTCGCGTCCACCCCGAGCCACGCAAGGGCGCTCGACATATCCGGAGCACGAACATCCATATCGCCATCGAACCGCAAACGGCCATTGGCGGCAGTGACAAACCCAAACACGGCAACATCGGCACCGCCGGGTAGCTTTGCAGCCAGTTGATTGAGTGTGACCTCACCACCGTCCAACCGGGCGTTCGCCACTGCTTCCCGGATCACGCCACCGCGGAATGCCAAAGCCTCCACGGCCACGCCCACTTGGACATCAATGCCGTCTGGCAGCGACACAAGTTCCATGGAATCCTGGTCCGGACCCTCGACGGGTTGGCTCGCCACCCAAGAGACCTCGTCTGCCTGCGCGCCTGCCTCCGTCGAGTCTGCGCGGTCAGGATCCTCGGGGCGTACGGGCGGCAAGGTAGACCAGGTGTCCACATCGATTCGACCGACGCGAACGTCCACATCAACGGCCGAGTCGTTCGCGAACGCCGCATCAAGGCGAACGGTCATCGCAGTGTCGCCAAGCCGCATGTCCTTGGATCGAAAGCTAACGTCACTGGCGCTGGCCTGTAGTTCTCCGTCAACAAGAAAGGCCTGGGCCAGAAAGCCCGGGAGTGGCTGCGGATGGATCGCGTGAATGGCAGACGCCAACACGTCACCCTCCGTGCGCAGTGTGCCATCGAACCGGGGATCACTTGCCAACTCGGATAAGAACCCGTGCGCGGCAACGCGGGCGTTGTCATCTGCGGTCGACACGTCGACCTTCACGGGCACCACGCTCCTGGCGGCCACGTTACCGATTGCGGCCTCGAAGCGGAACGGAACGCCCCGCACCCTTGCTGTCCCGCGTGCCTCCGCGGGTCCCTGAAGGGATGCTGCGCGGATAGAGGCCGTGAGCCCCTCGATGTGTTCGACGGTTGCCGCCGCATGATCATGGAAAGTCAGTTGACCATTCACAATCTCCACGCTGTCGAGGCGCACGGGCAGGCTTTCCGGTGGAGACGGAGGTGGCTCCGTCGTTCGGCCACCATCGCTACCCGCGGAATCCTCCGCCGCGGCGTGGGTCGCCACCGCCGTCACCTCCCAGTTCCAGCGGCCATCGGCCAAACTTTCCACCGCGATCACTGGATCGACGAGACGAACCAAGCGAACATCCACCCCAAGTCGCAGCAACGGCCAAAAGGCCAGCTCGACCTCGGCGTAGCGGATCTGAGCAATATCTGCTGCGACGCCCTCGGGCGCGTTTGCCAGGCTCACGTCAGCCACCGTCAGTCGTGGTGACGGCAGTAGCCGCATGGTCAAGTCACCATTGATGGTGAGTTGGCGGCCCGTTAGCGACCGAACCTGGTCGACGATATCAGCCTTGTGGCGGTTCCAGTCGTAAACCTGAGGGCCGATCAGTGAGCCCACGAGCACGATCAGAAGCACTCCGACTAATCCGAAGGCCGCGATTTTCACTCTGGTCCTCGCTTTACCTGACGATCACTCGCATGAAGCTCTACGCGCTGGATCCAATGACACGGGTCGCTGATCTTCGGGATCGGAGACCCCGGGCGCCCCGTCAACCGTCACGCTATCAACCGGCGCCTGTGGTCGATACGGTCAGTTCGTCCGCCGCAGCATCAAGCGGTCCGGCGCAGCGCACACTTGGACCGCCAACAATAACGGGCAAGGGTGGCAATACAGTTACTTCATAGCGAACCGTCTTGCGCAACTCCGCAGCGAGTGATCTGGGACGCCCCCAGTTTCCGAGACCAGGGTGCAGGAACAGTGACTCCAGGTAAGCCCCAGCACGCCCTTCTCCGATGGGAACGCCGGTCATGAGCCAATCTGCGCTTCGACGAAACAGGCGGCGGCAACGCTCCACCGTGGGTTCCACATCCGGTTCGCGGACCGTAAGGTATGCGATGATTCGCCGTTCGCGCCACTGATAGTAAGCTCCCGTCCAGGCCAAACCCGATTCGGGCTCGGTGTCGCGAAGCCAACGCGCCATTTCGGATAGGTTCTGATCGAGCCGAACGATTCCTAGGTCAAACAGGGTGACCGGTTCATTCATAATCCAATCGAGCGCTTTCGGCTGATCTGCCGCGCCAGATGGAACGCTTAAGGGCAGCAACAGCGCCACGCAGCAAACCACCGCCGCCAATCGCTTCCAGCTTTTCCAGCCCCGGCCCGCCGCCGAGAAGTTGTGCATCAGGCAAGCTCCACCGGCTTCGGCCCACCGGTCGCCCAATCCAAAAGCTCAACAGTGTGAACGACGGGTCGGTCCACGGCTTCAGCGAGATGGGTGATGCAGCCAATATTGCCGGCCGCGATAATGTCCGGCGTGGTTGCCGTCAAATGTGCGGCCTTGCGATCACGAAGTTGCCGCGACAACTCGGGCTGAAGAATGCTGTAGGTTCCTGCGGAGCCGCAGCAGACATGGGTTTCATCGGGAAGACGGACGTCAAAGCCGGCTCGGCCCAGCAAGTCTTTGGCCAGTATGCGCAGCCCCAGGCCGTGCTGCATGGAACACGCGGTATGGTAAGCTACGATCGGAACACCATTTGCCTCTCCAACCGAGCCGTTGACCTTCGGGAAATCGAGCTCGAGCAAAAGCTCTGACACATCACGGCAAAGCGCGGAGACCGAGGCCGCACGATCAGCCCATGCTTCGTCGTTTCGAAGCAGGTGGCCATAATCCTTCAACGTGACGCCGCATCCGGAGGCGGTGAAAACGATCGCGTCCAGATCCCCCGAGGCGATCTCACCGGACCACGCTGCGATGTTGGCTTTCGCCGCGTTCTTTGCTCCGTCCTCATCGCCCATGTGATGAGCAATGGCGCCACAACATCCCGCTCCTTTGACGACAACGACCTCGCAGCCGAGGCGGTTGAGAAGGCGGACGGTCGACTCGTTGATTTCCGGACGCAGCACTTGCTGGGCGCAGGTCCCCGCCAGAGCCACGCGATGGCGTCGCTGGCCGTCGGCCGGGTACACGGCTGGCCGATCCACATGGGAGGGCGAACGCAGCCGCTTTGGGGCCGAGCCCAACAACGCGCCGAGCGGCCCGGGTACCAGCCTGGCAAAGGGCCGCGTCAGTGATCCCGCGATGACACTCATGCGGAACAACCACGGACGCGGCACCAAGAACGACAACCACTGTCGCAACAATCGATCGGCGAGAGGGCGGGTATAGGTCGCTTCCACGTGATTTCGGGCCCGGTCGACGAGGTGGACGTAGTCAACGCCCGAGGGACACGTGGTCATGCAGGCCTGACACGTGAGGCATCGGTCCAAATGCTTGACGACGTTCGGCGTTGCCGGCGCATCCGTCTCCAGCATGGACTTGGCGAGGTAGATGCGACCGCGCGGACTGTCCAACTCGTCACCCAGCAACATGTACGTTGGGCAGGTGGCGAGGCAGAAGCCGCAGTGAACGCACTTGCGCAAAATGGTGTTGGCTTCCTGAATGTCAGGATCAACGAGACGATCAGGTGCGAAGGCCGTGCGCATGGCGTGTCCAGTCCACTGTTAGAGATGCGCGTACATGCGCCCGGGGTTCAGGATTCCTGAGGGATCGAACCCCGCCTTGACCCGGCGGGTGAGGTCCGCCAGCGGCCCCGGCTGCGGCTGGAAGACATCCGCTGCAGCGCGCACGGCATCCGGGGCGGACACCAGGGTGGCATGGCCGTGCACGCTGGCCAGGGCCGCGCGGACGATGGCTTGGTGGGCCGTGTCGGCCGGATCTCCCGCTGTCTTCAAAGCGAGCCAGACAAGGCCGCCACCCCAATCGTAGAAAGCAGATCCCTCGATGCTGAACAGGATCTCCGCCACGACGCGCGGCCCCTCCGAAGGCGGCACGGACAAGCGCCAGATGCTGCGCCCGTGCTCACCGCCGCCGTCCGTCCCCCCGGTGACGGCGGTAAAGATCCGCACGTCACGAACATCGCGCCAAAACTGGTGAGACGCCTCCCCGTTTAACGACCAAGTCTCGCCGAAGCCGCTGACCAAGTCGACCAGACGTCCGGCGCGATAGGACACCGATGGAGCAGGTCCCTCCAGCCTGATCGCCGTAACTGACCCGCCCGCATGGGAGACTTCATCAACGGACGACATCAGTGCAATGTCGGCGGGTAGGTGGGCTGCTCCAGATACTTCATATGGGCTTTGCAGGGCGCGCGTCATCACGTTGACGCCGTCCTGCTCCAAACAGCCGGTAACGACGACGGTGCGCGTTTCTTCTGCCGCAGGCAGGGCCCGGACCGTCACGTCGGTCATAACAGCAAGCGTGCCATACGACCCGCTGATCAGCTTGGACAAATCGAACCCGGTGACATTTTTCACGACCCGACCGCCGGACTTGAACTCCTCCCCCCGGCCACTGACGGCATGAAAACCCAGAACATGGTCGCGGGCGGCGCCAGCGTAAATGCGTCTTGGACCGGACAGATTGCAGGCCACGGTGCCGCCGAGCGTACCGGTCATGTTGCAAAGCGCGCTGTCGTGGCCGGATGCTTTGCTGCGCCCAGTGCTCTGGCTAAGCAATGCCGACCAGTCGGCCGGCTCAAAGGCGAGCTGCTGGCCACGCTCGGCCAACGCCGACTCGATTTCGGCGAGCGGCGTGGCGGCCCTGGCGGTCAGAACAAGCTCCTCCGGCTCATAGCCGGTGATGCCGCTCACCGCGCTCAGATCGAGGGTCCAAGCCGCTGAAACCGGTCGGCCCAACCCCCCCTTGCTTCGACCCGCAACGACGGACAGCGACGCTTCTTCTGCCGCAGCCCAGCGTAACGCATCAAGAACCTGTTCTGGCGTTTCGGGTTTGAGGGAGTCGCCCATGGCCTGCTGCTTCCCGTCGTCGCTCAGAACCGCGGAATGTCCGGAAAGGCCAGTTGGCCGCGATGGACGTGCATGCGGCCTAGTTCGGCGCAGCGATGGAGGGTCGGGTAAACCTTACCGGGATTGAGCAGGTGCTCGGGATCGAAGGCGCACTTCAATCGCTGTTGTTGCTTCATGTCATCCTCGGTGAACATCTCGCCCATGAGATCGCGCTTCTCAATCCCAACGCCGTGCTCACCGGTCAAAACACCGCCCACTTCGACACAGATACGCAAAATGTCAGCGCCGAACGCCTCGGCCTTCTCCAACTCACCAGGGTTGTCAGCGTCGAACAGGATCAAGGGGTGAAGGTTGCCGTCCCCGGCGTGGAACACGTTCGCACACCGCAAGCCATAGTGTTCGGACAACGCCCGGATGCGACCCAAGACGTCCGGCAGGCAGCGTCGCGGAATCGTACCATCCATGCAGAGGTAGTCTGGCGACATCCGTCCCGCGGCCGGAAAGGCCGCCTTCCGGCCCGCCCAGAACGCCAGCCGCTCGTCGTCGGTGGCGCTGACGCGCACGCTATCGGCACCGGCCGCGCGGGCAATGCTCTCGACGCGCTGGATCATGTGCGCAACCTCACCTTCGGGACCATCGAGCTCGATGATCAACAACGCTTCAGCGTCAAGCGGATAGCCGGCATGGCAGAAGTCCTCGGCCGCCTGGATAGCGAGCCGATCCATCATCTCCATGCCTCCGGGAATGATGCCCGCCCCAATCACGTCCGCCACGCATTGACCGGCCCCTTCAACGGTCGGAAAACCAACCAATACGGCGCGGGCTGTCTCGGGACGGCGCAGGATGCGGACCGTCACCTCCGTGATCACACCAAGCAGACCTTCGGAGCCGTTGATGACGCCCAGAAGATCATAGGCCTCACTGTCCAGATGCTTGCCGCCGAGCCGAACGATTTCGCCGTCCATAGTCACGAGCTCGACACCGAGAACGTTGTTGGTGGTCAGGCCATACTTGAGACAGTGGACACCGCCGGCATTCTCGCCAACGTTGCCACCGATGGAGCTAATGATCTGGCTTGACGGATCAGGCGCGTAATAAAAACCGCGTTCGGCCACGGCCGTAGTGATGGCTAGGTTCGATACGCCCGGCTGCACGACCACGCATCGGTTGTCGTAGTCAGTCTCAAGAATTTGGTTGAACTTGCCCAGGCCGACAACGACACCATCAACGAGGGGGAGTGCGCCGCCCGAAAGTCCCGTACCCGCCCCTCTCGGCACGACTTTTACACCGAATTCCCTGCAGGTCCGCAGCACGTCCGCCACCTGCGTCGTTGTCTCCGGCAGCACAACGGCAAGCGGGACCTGCCGATAGGCGGTCAGGCCGTCGGTTTCGTAAACGCTCAACTCTTCTGGGCTGAAAATGACGCCTTCGCCAGGAACGATCGCCGATAACGCTGCAACAATGTTGTCGCGTTTGCTCATGACCTCACGGTCCGGCTCAGGCATTCTCATTGTAACCTCCCAAGGTTCCGGGGATGTATTGCCATCCTTCCGGCATCTTAGATTTAGGGAGACGGAGTGCCAACGAGAAGCGCTGTCGATACCGGCCCACCGTCGGAGCCGAATCCGCGATCACGGATTTGAACGAAGAGTTTAGCCCTGACGCGTTTTGAAGCGCGGCTGCTTCTTGTTGATCACGTAGACGCGCCCCTTGCGCCTGACCACGCGACAATTCCGCTCCCGCACCTTGGCGGAGCGCAGTGAATTCCTGATCTTCATCGGCCGTTCCTTGCAGCGAGGGCGCATGCATAAATGCCCTTGTCGCCGGTGTCAACGGCAGGACGTCGCGCAACGGCGTGTTGATGACGTCACGAAAGTGAGGTCAGCCGAGCATCGGTGGCCGGGCATCGAAGCTGGCCGCCTGCTCCACGACGTCCGCGACGCGCAAAAGCGTTTCCTCATCAAAAGGCCGCCCGATCAACTGCAGCCCCAGGGGCAAACCCCGCGCAGACAACCCGGCAGGCAGCGAAATACCAGGCAAGCCCGCCAGGCTCGTTGGCACCGTGAAAATGTCGTTCAAATACATTGTGATCGGATCGTCGGTGTTGTCACCAATGGCAAAGGCGTCCGTGGGTGCCGTTGGGGTCAAGATCACATCCACACCCTCGAACGCGGTGCGGAAATCCTGGGCGATCAGCGCCCGTACCTTCTGAGCCTTCAGATAGTAGGCGTCATAGTACCCCGCCGACAGCGCGTAGGTACCGATCAGGATGCGTCGTCGCACCTCCGCACCGAAACCAACACCACGGGTGTTCTGGTACATCTCATCCAAGCTATCGCCGGAAACTCGGAGCCCGAAGCGCACCCCATCGTACCGGGCCAAATTCGAGGACGCTTCTGCCGGCGCGATGATGTAGTAGGTGGGGAGCGCATATTTGGTGTGGGGCAGAGATACAGCCCTGGTTTCGACACCGGCTGACTCAAGCCAGGCGATCCCATCCTGCCACATTCGGTCTATCTCGGGACTTAGCCCATCGACCCGATACTCGCTTGGAATGCCGACCTTCAAGCCGCGCACGTCGCCGCTGAGCGCCTGATCAAACGCCGGCACGGTGATGGGCGCGGACGTCGAATCACGCGGATCGTGCCCAGCCATGACCTGCAACAGGATCGCCGCATCGCGTACGCTCCGGGTCATCGGTCCTGCCTGATCCAGGCTCGATGCAAACGCAACGATCCCCCAGCGTGAACATCGACCATACGTGGGCTTCAGTCCCACCAAGCCGCAGAAGGATGCAGGCTGGCGGATCGAGCCGCCGGTGTCCGTGCCCGTGGCAGCGGGAACCAGCCGGGCGGCGACCGCAGCAGCCGAGCCGCCGGATGAGCCACCGGGCACCAGATCCCGACCGTTCTCAGGACCCCACGGGTTCTTGGCGGGGCCGAAGTAACTGGTAATGTTGGATGAGCCCATGGCGAACTCATCCAGATTGGTTTTGCCGACCATGACAGCACCGGCATCGCGCAGCTTGGCCGTAACGGTTGACTCGTAGGTGGGCGCGAAGGTGTCCAGGATGTGCGAGGCTGCCGTAGTGGGCACGTCTTCGGTGCAGAACAAATCCTTGATTGCGATCGGCATCCCGTCCAACGGACCGATCACTTCTCCCCTTCGGCGTCGAGCATCAGCGGCTCGCGCCCTATCAAGGGCGATTTCAGGTGTCGCCGTGATAAAGGCGTTCAGCGAGCTGTGTTGGTCCATCGCGTCCAAGCACATACGGACGGCCTCCACGGCGGAGAGCTCGCGGCGTGCCAGGGCGTCATGGAGGTCAGCGACGCCCAAGTCCGTCACACTGGTCATTCCACCACCTTTGGCACGGCGAAAAAGTCGTCAACGCTATCCGGCGCGTTCGCCAGAATTGCATTAGCCTTGGCGCCATCGGTCACAGCATCCAAGCGTCTTGGCAGGTCGACGGCGGTCACGCTGGTCATCGGCTCAACGCCCGTCGTGTCCACTTCGGCCAATTGCTCGACCCAACCGAGAATATGGGACAACTCGCCGGCCAAAGCGTCCAGATCCTCATCGGGCACCCGAATCCGCGCGAGGACGGCGACCATACGCACGGTGTCGCGATCCAATGCCATCGGCATGAGCCTCCGAACCAAAATGGGGAAAAACCGGATGACGTGGACGCATTGCCCACTACGGCAACGCTAGCACCGGACCCGGTCGCCCGCAACCGCGTGGCTCCGGCGCCGGAATGCCGCTCTTGTCGTGGGCCTTTGCCAGAACGCAAACGGCAGTCCACCATGGAGGCTCACCCACGGGATAATCCTCAAGGAATACCCCCATGCCCATCGTCGACCTTGTGGAGTTACCCCAACACTTGCGAGCCGGGGCCCGTCTGCTTGGCCTCGATGTGGGCCAGCGCAGGGTTGGATTGGCGCTGTCGGATGTGGGCCACGCCATCGCGAGCCCGTTGTCGACGTTGCACCGCAGCCGCTTTGCCAAGGATGCTGAGGCACTGCGCCGCTTGGTCGCGAAGGAAGACGTTGGCGGCCTAATCCTCGGCCTGCCGGTTGAGATGGATGGTCGCGAGGGATCGCGCTGCCAGTCCGTTCGACAATTCGCCGCCAACCTGCACGCCGTTATGAACCTGCCGATGGCATTTTGGGATGAGCGTCTGTCGACCATGGCCGTCGAACGGATGTTGATCGGTGAAGCGGACATGACCCGACGGCGACGCGCCTCGGTGGTGGACAAGCTGGCGGCGGCGTACATTCTGCAAGGTGCCTTGGACTCGCTCGCGCAACGCCCCCAAAGCCACGGCCGCTAGGCAGAGCCCCCCGACTTGCGCAGAGTGATAGCCCAATTCTAAGATGGCGCCACCATGACTGACGGTAGCTCACCGGTTTGCTTCCCCCATCGCCATCTGCTCGGCATCGAGGGCTTGTACCCACCGGAAATCCAGGCCCTGCTCGATCGGTCCGAAGCCTATGTGGAGCAGAATCGCCAAGCCGACAAAAAAAAGAGCATCTTGCGCGGGCGCACCATCATCAACCTGTTCTTCGAAGCGTCAACGCGGACGCGCACGTCTTTCGAGTTGGCGGGCAAACGCCTGGGCGGCGACGTGATCAATATGTCCGTTTCCACCAGCTCCGTCCGCAAAGGTGAGACAGTCCTCGACACCGCCATGACGCTCAATGCCATGCACCCGGACGTACTGGTGGTCCGCCACCCGGAATCGGGCGCCGTCAAGTTGCTTGCCGAAAAGGTCAACTGTGCCGTCATTAACGCTGGTGACGGCCGCCACGAACACCCTACGCAAGCCCTTTTGGATGCGCTCACCATTCGCCGCCGCCTGGGCCGGCTTGAAAGCCTGGAGGTCGCTATCTGCGGGGATATCCTGCATTCTCGCGTAGCCCGCTCCAACATCCACCTGCTGACCACCATGGGGGCACGGGTACGCTTGGTGGCACCGCCGACCCTGATCCCGGAGGGAATCGATCGGCTCGGCGCCACGGTCTATCACAACACGGTGGAAGGTCTTACGAGCTGCGACATCGTGATGGTGCTGCGCCTTCAAGCGGAGCGAATGCGCGGGACCTTTTTCCCATCGATCCGGGAATATTTTCACTTCTTCGGCCTCGATTACGAAAAGGTGCGGGGCGCCAATCCGGATGCCTTAATCATGCATCCGGGGCCCATGAACCGGGGTGTGGAGATCGATTCGCTGGTGGCCGACGATGTGGGTCGGAGCGTAATTTATGAGCAGGTCGAGATGGGTGTTGCGGTTCGCATGGCGTGCCTGGAAATCTTGAGCGCCAATCTGCCGAACCCCGACCCCCGAAACCTCTGAGCGTGGGCTGGCGATCATGGCGCGAGGGCATTTCCACATCGATCGTCGGGCAGGCCGCCTCGCCCTTGTCAACGCCCGATTGTTGGACCCAGCGACGGGTCTGGACACGAGCGGCGGCGTCCTCACCGATGGCGAGGCGATCGCCGCTGTCGGCCCAGGGGTGACGGAAAACGCCGTTCCGGCGGACGCGGTCGTGATTGATTGCGATGGTCGGTGCCTGTCGCCCGGCTTGGTGGACATCCGGGTTCATCTGCGCGAACCCGGCGACGAACATAAAGGAACCCTGGAGTCCTCGGGCCAGGCGGCGACGGCCGGCGGTGTCACTTCCCTAGTCGGCCTGCCCAACACCAAACCGGTTCTTGACGATATGTCCGTGGTGGAGTTCGTCGCCCGCCGCGCCCGACTCGTAGGTCTGCCGAAGGTTTATACCTATGGTGCCGTCACTCAAGGCATGAACGGCGAGATGATGGCTGAATTGGGCATGCTGGCCGAGGCGGGCGCGCTCGCGTTCACCGATGGCGAAAAGGCCGTCGCCAACGCCCAGGTTTTGCGCCGCGCCTTGGACTACGCGCGCGCGTTTGAACTGCTGATCGTTCAGCATCCGGAGGAGCCGGCCCTTGCGGACCGCGGTGATATGAACGCCGGGGAGTTGGCGAGCCGCCTCGGCCTGACCGGAATTCCTGCCATCGCCGAAGTGATGATGATCGAACGTGACGTGCGCCTGATCGAGTTGACCGGCGGGCGCCTTCACTTTGCCCACATCTCAACAGCCGCCGCAGTAGAGGCTATACGGATGGCCAAGGCGAAGGGCTTGGCCGTGACTTGCGATACCGCCCCCCCTTATTTCGCACTCAACGAAACCTCGATCGGCGAATACCGGACATTTGCAAAGCTATCACCGCCGCTACGGACCGAAAACGATCGCCAAGCCATCATCGCCGGCCTCGCCGACGGAACCATCGACGCCATTGCCTCCGATCATGCGCCTCACGACGAGGACGCCAAACGCCTTCCCTTCGCCCAGGCCGCGTTCGGCGGCATCGGCCTCGAAACGCTGCTCGCCGTGTCCCTCGAGCTGGTCCATAATGGTTACTTGAACCTGCTTGACATGCTTGCGCTGTTGACCCACCGACCCTCCGATTTACTCCATCTGCCGGCCGGGCGGCTGAAACCGGGCGCGCCGGCCGACCTGGCGGTGTTCGACCCGGACCTCGCCTGGCAGGTTCGTGAGACGGAGCTTCACAGCAAGTCGAAGAACACACCCTTCGATTACAAGCCGCTACAGGGCCGGGTCGTGCTCACCGTTGTCGACGGACGGCGCGTGTTCGCCCTGGATAACTGAGCGCCATCGCCATGGATGAGCCCATAGCGCTGCTAAGCCGCTCCATTCAGATCGCGGCCGTGATCGGCTACCTTTTCGGCTCGATCCCTTGGGGGCTGATCCTGACTCGGCTCGCCGGCAAAGGCGATCTTCGCTCGATTGGCTCCGGCAACATCGGCGCCACCAACGTGTTGCGTACCGGCAGCAAGGGCCTGGCCGCTGCCACGTTGGTGCTGGATGCGGGCAAAGGCGCCGCTGCCGTGGCGGTCATGGCACTGTTAGCACCCGCCAATATTAATGCGGCCTTGATCGCCGGACTGGCCGCCGTCTTTGGTCATAACTTCCCAGTTTGGCTGCGTTTTCGTGGCGGCAAAGGGGTGGCAACCACACTTGGCGTGCTCACCGCTTGGGCATGGCCCGTGGGCCTGATCACCTGCGCAATTTGGCTCGCGACTGCGGCGCTTCTGCGCTATTCGTCGCTGGCAGCGCTTGTCGCTTTGGCGGCTGCCCCAATCGCGATGGCATTCCTAGCGCCAACTCAATTCGCGGTGGGCGCGGGTTTGCTCGCGGCCCTCGCATGGGGGCGCCATCACGAGAATATCCGAAGGCTCCTGGCGGGCACGGAACCGAAAATCGGCGAGCGTAAAGCCTCAACCGAGGGCTGATCCGCTCACCTAGCCAATTGCGGAAGAGCCGTGCGCGCCGGCCGCACAGGCCGACGCGCCAAGCATCAAATCAATCCGTACCCGGAAAAAACGCCCAGTACCGTGACGGATCATGCGGATTGCTGATGTGCTCAAGCGCAATCGCGCGCGACGCCTCAGCATACTCGTTCGGCCAGGGTCCGGCGGCGATGGCCGCCGCTTGAGGTTCATCAGAATAAGACGCCGAAGCGCTATGGGCCTTGCTCGTGTTCATGATGTCTGTCTCCAAAATCGAAAGAAGCCCCTTGCATCCGCACATCACGCATTTTGCATACCTTGTGCGGGCGCACGATCTGTTCTGAAAATGGAGATAACCTTTTCGTTTCGATCTGTCAATAGGCCGAATTAGGAATAAAATTTCAGAGTGTTTCATCGAAACTGAAAGCACAGCGCTCCCAGACCATGGCATGGCAGCCGCCTCTCCTTGGGGCCACTCTGGACTTCAAGGCATGAAGCGGCGATATCCCGATAGTTTGGGAGCGTTTGGGGGAACAGAGCATTGAATGCGCAGGGAACCATCAGGATTGTTGATCGTTCGGAGTTGGTCGAAACTTTGCTCGCACCCCTGGAGGACCACATCGGCAGCGACCTGACCGGCTACCGTGGCCACATCTATCGCGTCCTGACCTATACCCTGCATTTCCTCAACGGCGACGAAACCCACCGGCGCGCGATCGAAACCGCGTTGGTGTACCACGACGTCGGCATGTGGACGGATCGGGACCTGGCCTACCTCCAGCCGTCCATCAAACGCGCCCTCGAGGCCAACACCGAGAACGGATGGGGTCTTGATCCGGCCCTCATCGAAAACTTGATCCTATGGCATCACAAGGTCTTTCCCTATCGGGGA
>CAZUDB010000035.1:0-37110 GCA_964619055.1 uncultured Rhodospirillaceae bacterium | reverse complement strand
GCAGAAACTACTTCCGCCATGCCGGCTACCCACACTCAATGTGAGAAAGCTCTAGGTAGTCGTTGGCCCGTCGCGCCAGGCCCTTCGCCTGTTCCGGCTCCGTGATCCTCTCCACTGATGGCGAATTCAGCGAAAGCAATGTCATCTCGACGCCGTTCGCATCCATTTCGCGAAGGCGCCGATCTTGCATATCCAACAATCGGTTGCTCAGCTCGTCTAAGTAATCCTCGGGCGCGAACTCAACGGAATTTTGGAGCGTCTCCGCAATGGCGAAATGCTCCTCGATCGCGATCTTTCCAAGCATCCGAACTCTCCTCCCCACCTTGTCTTGGCCGGCTGAACGGCCGCCGTGACGCGATGCCCTTGTCGGCAAATCTGATCCTACAATGACTCCCGAACCTCGCCACGAATATCGTGAAACAAGCCTTGTCCTGGAAGCACGTCCCGCATCATGTCTTCCGACGACGCGCGATCGCGAGCACGCGTGGATAGACCGGCTCTATCCAGATCTAGGGGGATCACAGCAACTTTTGCGTGCAGAAAAATCGGGATAAGGGTAAGCGGCTGGGGTTCTGCGGCTCTCTGACCTGAGCGCCTAGGGTCGCGAAAAGCTTGATGGAGTAACGCTCGGGCTTAGCGATCTTCGATTTTGAGCGCTTCGATGAAGGCCGATTGCGGGATCTCGACCTTGCCGAACTGGCGCATCTTTTTCTTGCCCGCTTTCTGCTTTTCCAGGAGCTTCCGTTTGCGTGTGATGTCGCCGCCGTAGCATTTGGCGGTGACGTCCTTGCGCAGTGCTGGAATGGTTTCACGCGCGATGACGTTGCCGCCGATGGCGGCTTGCAGCGGCACCTTAAAGAGTTGACGGGGGATCAGATCCTTCAAGCGCTGACAGATCATGCGGCCCCGGCTTAGCGCCTGACCCTTGTGGCAAATGAAGGAGAGTGCGTCCACGGTTTCGCCATTGACCAGGATCGAGACGCGGACAAGGTCGCCCTCGACAAAGCCGTCCATCTCATAGTCGAAGCTGGCGTAGCCGCGGGAGATGGACTTGAGCCGGTCGTAGAAGTCGATCACCACCTCGTTGAGCGGCAGACGGTAAACGGCCATGGCCCGGTTGCCGCTGTAGCTCAGATCGAGCTGTACGCCGCGCCGATCAGTGCAGAGCTGCAGGACGGTGCCAAGATAGTCCTGCGGGACCAAGATCGTGGCCCGGATCCACGGCTCTTCCATGCGTTCGATCTTGTGCGGCTCCGGCATGTCGGCGGGATTGTACAGCTCCTCCTCGCTGCCGTCGGGTCGGAAGATGTGGTAGACCACCGACGGAGCCGTCGCGATCAAGTCCAGGTTAAACTCCCGCTCCAGCCGCTCAAGGATCACCTCCAGATGCAACAGGCCAAGGAAGCCGCAGCGAAAGCCGGAGCCGAGGGCTGCGGACGTTTCCGGCTCGTAGTGAAAGCTGGAGTCGTTGAGCCTGAGCTTGGCAAGGGAGTCGCGCAGTTCTTCGAAATCAGCCGTGTCGACGGGATAGAGGCCGCAGAACACCACCGGAACGGACGGCTTGAAGCCGGGAAGGGCTGTCGCCGTGGCGCGCCGATCCTCGGTGATGGTGTCGCCCACCTCCGTGTCGGCCACGGCCTTGATGCCGGCGGTGATGAAGCCGATCTCACCCGGGCCAAGACCATCCGCCTTCGTGGCCTTGGGCGTGAACGTGCCCACCTGTTCCACCTGGTGGACCGTGCCCGTCGCCATCATGCGGACTTTCATGCCCCGGCTGAGCCGTCCGTCGTGGATGCGGACCAGGATCATGACGCCGAGGTAGGCGTCGTACCAGCTGTCCACAAGAAGGGCTTTCAGCGGTGCGTCGGCATCCCCGATGGGCGGTGGAATGCGGGCAACGATGGCCTCAAGAACCTCGCGGACGCCCTTGCCCGTCTTGGCGGAGATCAGCAGGGCCGACGAGCCGTCCAGTCCGATGACGTCCTCAATCTGCGTTCGGATGCGATCAGGCTCGGCCGCCGGTAGGTCAATCTTATTCAGGACCGGGATGATCTCGTGGTTGACGTCCAAGGCCAGATAGACGTTGGCGAGCGTTTGTGCCTCGACGCCTTGGGAGGCATCGACGACCAGGAGGGAGCCTTCGCAGGCCGCCAGCGACCGGCTGACCTCATAGGAAAAGTCCACATGGCCCGGCGTATCGAGCAGATTGATGACATAGTCCCCGCCATCATCGGCGTGGTAGTCGAGGCGCACTGTTTGCGCCTTAATCGTGATGCCACGTTCCCGCTCGATATCCATGGAATCCAGCACCTGCGCACGCATCTCCCGTTCGGTCAGGCCGCCGCAGGTTTGGATCAACCGGTCGGCGAGGGTCGACTTGCCGTGGTCGATGTGGGCGATGATGGCGAAGTTGCGTATATGGGTCAGGTCCGTCATGGACCGCTTCTACCATTGCAACCGCGACTGGTGAAGGGGCAGGCGGCCGCGGCGACCACATCCCGTCACCGATCAGGAACATGGTGAGCCGGGGCGCCAATCGTGGGCTGGGCCGGGGCAATCGTCGGCGCCACCGCCAGTGTCGCCCGCGTGCGGTCGCGCTACCGTCCAAGGAGCGCTTGGACGTGACGATCGAGGCCATCGGCGCCGGCGGCGACGGGATCGCCCGAAGCACGCTGGGACGGCTGTACGTCCCGCTAACGGTGCCTGGTGATCGAGTGCGCGTCCGCGTTGTCGAGCGCCGTGGTGACGGTTGGGCAGCTGCCCTTGAGGAGGTCTTGGACCCCGGCCCCGATCGCGCCACCCCTCCCTGTCCGCACTTCGGCCGGTGCGGCGGCTGCGCGCTTCAGCACTTGGCCGATGACGCCTACGCGGACTGGAAACAAGGCCTGGTGACAACCGCGCTTGCCCGGGTGGGGATCACTGCCGCGCCAGTGTCCCCACTAGTTCGGATTCCGCCGGGTGCGCGGCGGCGGTGCACGTTGGCGATGCGAGTGGCGGCCGAATCAGCCTGTGTCGGGTTCGTAGTTCGTCGGGGCGAAGAGATCGTCGATCTGTCCGTCTGTCCGATCCTTGAGCCACAGATTGTCGCGCTGGTGCCGGCCTTGCGCCATTTGATGATGACCGTGCTCCCTCGCGGTGCGCGGGGCGATATCACCGTGACTCGGCTCGACCTGGGCTTGGACGTTGTTCTGAGCGTGCTCGGCGCACGGCAAAGCGCACTCAGCCTTGAACAGCGAGAGCGCTTGGCGGCGTTCGCCGCCACCACAGGGCTGGTACGGCTAAGCTGGCAGCCGTACCCGGATGTCCCGCCTGAGCCCCTGATCGAACTCCACCCGACCACGGTTCGCTTTGGGTCCGTGGCTGTTAAAGTGGCGCCTGGCGGTTTCTTACAGGCCACTGCGGCGGGTACGGCGGCGCTGGTCGCGGCTGCCCTCGAGGCGCTGGACGGGGTCAGCTTTGTCGCCGACCTGTTCGCCGGTGCCGGAACCTTCGCCTTGCCGCTCGCTGAAACCGGGGCGAGCATTCATGCCGTCGATGCCGACAGAGATGCCATTACAGCGCTGCGGGCCGCCGCAGATCGGAATGAACTCAATCGCCTAACGACGGCGGTACGTGACTTGACGTTGAACCCGCTCAGCGCGGAGGAGTTGCAGGAGTACAACGGGGTTCTGTTCGATCCCCCACGGGCCGGCGCACAGGCTCAGGCGTGTGAATTGGCCCGCTCACCGGTTGGAACTGTCGTGGCCGTCTCGTGCAATCCGGCGACATTTGCCCGCGATGCGCGGATTTTGGCCGAGGGTGGCTACACACTCGTCGCAGTAACACCAGTAGATCAGTTTCTGTGGTCGCAGCATCTGGAACTGGTGGCGGTGTTCCAGCGCTGATCTGCCCAGCTACACGGGTTCCGTCACCGGGACGGTCAAGCCGCGCTGCAGGCAGGCGGCGGTGACGGTGTTGCGGAGCAGGCTCGCGATTGTCATCGGCCCGACACCGCCCGGCACGGGCGTTACGGCACCCGCCACCTCCAGAGCCTCGGCGAAATGAACGTCACCGAGCAGCTTGGACTTGCCCCCAGGCGTGGCAATGCGGTTGATGCCCACGTCGACCACAGTGGCGCCCCGCTTGATCCAATCACGCCGCACCATTTCCCGCCGGCCGACGGCTGCGACGAGGATATCGGCGCTTCGGGACACCGCCGGCAAATCCTGGGTCCTCGAATGGGCGAGCGTGACCGTGCAGTTCTCGGCAAGCAACAAGTGCGCCATGGGTTTGCCGACGATGTTGGAGCGCCCGATCACCACGGCGGTGAGTCCGGTCAGATTCGATCGAACGGACTTGATCAACTCCAAACAGCCGATGGGCGTGCAAGGCACGAGTGCGCCCGACAAGCCGGCGAACAGCCGACCCGCATTGATTACGTGGAAGCCGTCCACGTCCTTGGCTGGTTCAATGGTCTCCAACACCTTGGCCGCCGCGATATGATCCGGTAACGGCAGTTGGACGAGAATACCGTGGACCTGGTCGTCCGCATTGAGGCCCCGGACCAGCGTCAGCAGGTCCTCCTCGCGGATCTCAGCAGGCAGGCGGTGGATGAAGGAGGCCATCCCCACCTCCTCCGACTGTTGCGCTTTGTTGCGCACGTAGATCCGGCTGGCCGGGTTTTCTCCGACGAGGACGACCGCAAGTCCGGGTCGCAGATGGTGGCGCCGGCGAAGCTCGTGCACTTGCTCGCGAACTTGGTGGCGAACCCGGCTAGCCTGGGCCCGACCATCGATGATTTCAGCCGTTACGCTCATGATGTTGAGCCCGATCCCTTTCGCTCGGAGGAGGCATCGAGGGTTCTTGCCCAAGCCGTCAAGCGCTTTCCAAGCTCTTCCGCTGCAAGCGCGCTGTCGCGCCGGATCCGGATGGTCTTGCGGCGGTCCTTGAGGCCAACGGCAACGGAAAGGGCAGATTTCGGCAAACCCCAGGCTTTTGCAAGCGCGGTCACCACCGCCGCATTGGCTTTGCCATCCTCCGGTGCTGCGGTGACCATGACCTTGATTGCCCTGCGACCGTCCACCTCGGAGACGAGGCCGGCAACCTTGGCGGTTGAGGCCTTGGGTGTCACGCGCACGCGTACGTTAACGTCCGTCCCATCAATGCGGATCGGCGCGGCGTCGCACACGTCGTCCACGGCGGCCGGGTCCGCCAATCGCAGTGCCGACACGGTCCTCACGCCAGCCGCAGCAACACCCGGATGATCACATCCCGCGCGAAGTAAAGCAGCAAAATCAGAATGATAGGGGAGATGTCGAGCCCGCCCAGATTGGGCAGAAAGCGGCCAAGCAGGTTGCGGATGGGCCGCAACGCCGGCTCGGTGATGGCCTGACTGAACCCCCAGACCATGCGCACGAACTGGTTGTATGGATTGATGACGTTAAAATTCACCAGCCAGCTCATCACGATGGCGATGATCAGAATCCAAATGTAAATCGACACGGCGGCGTCGATCAACGCGATGAGCGGTTCGATGATAACGTCCATGGTGGCTCGTGGCTTGCCTCGGTCAGTGGCGGGAGGGAACGCGCACCAAGCAACGGAGGGCGCGAGGAGGGTTGCAGGACAAGAACGACGTCAACGCCGGTCTCTTCACCCTAGCCAGCGCACCCGCCCGGCGCAAGCGGCGGGGCGGAGCCGAAGATTCTTAGACACAGCGGTTGCAGATCCGTGGGCCCAATGGCGGTCGACGCCAGGGCCCTCTACTCCTCCACCTCCAAGCCTTCGGGGTGGCCGGCCACAACAATGGTCAAGTGGTCAGGATGGAGGACGCGGGCCGCGACGCGGTTGACGTCGTTCTGCGTGACCGCCTCGAGCAGGGCGTTGCGACGCTCTAGATAGTCGATGCCCAGGTCGTAAATCTGCATGGCAACGAGGATATTGGCGATGCTCGGCGACGAGGTAAAGCGCAGCGGGAACGAGCCGGTGAGGAACGTTTTCGCCGCCGCCACTTCCGGCTCCAGAACGCCATTGTCGGCCATCTCGGCCCATTGCTCGCGGATCACCGTTATGGTCTCGGAGACCCGGTCATTGGCCGTGCCGGCATAGCCTTGCCAGAGGGCCGCGTGGCTGCGGGGTGCCAGCCATGTGGCGACGGAGTACGCAAGACCGCGATCGTTGCGAACCTCACGAAACAGCCGGGACGTCGCGCCGCCGCCGCCGAGGATGCGATTTGCGACCCGAGCGGCGTAGAAGTCGGGGTCATCGCGTGCGAGGCCACCTTGGGCGAACAAAACCGCACTTTGTGGAACCGGTAGGTCAACGATGTAGACGTTACCATCGGCCCTGGGGACGACATCTGGCACGGCCAGCGGCGCCGCGTCTCCAGGCATGTCAGCAAACGTTTCTTCCAACAGGGTCGACAGGGCTGCGGCGTCAATGTCGCCGACAACACCCAAGATCAAGGTGTCCTTGGCAAACCGCTCAGTCACAAACGCTCTCAAGTCGTCTTCGGTGATTGCCTCGATAGTCTCAGGCGTTCCCTGCACGGGCCTGCCATAGGGATGGTCGGGAAACAGCACTTCTGCCAGCTGCCGCCCTGCGCGATCGCCCGGGTCTTGCTCACTTTGTCTCAGCGCCGCCAAGATCTGGCTGCGAATACGGGCCACTGGTTCGGGATCAAAGCGGGGCTCCAAGACGGCCAGACGAAGCAGCTGAAATGCCTCCGTCGCGTTGTCGCTCAAGCTTCGCATTTCACCGCGCAGGGCGTCGCGGTCGGAATCGAAGGACAGGGAAATCGCCAAGTCCTCAAGGCGCCGTTGAAACGCCTGCGAGTCCATATCCCCAGCACCTTCATTTAACAGCGCCGCCGTCATCCGTGCGAGGCCGGCTTTGCCATCTGGGTCGGCCGCGCTTCCACCACGGAACGCCACGCGCAAGGCAATGATCGGGTTGCTCTGGTCCCGGACGAGCCAAGCTTCGACTCCGCCACCCTCGACACGCTGGATTTCGATGGCGTCAACGCTTTGGGGCAGCAACCCAAGGATGAGAAAGACGCCAACCACAAAGGCGGACCAAAACCGTGCGAGCGGGCGGAGGGAGCGACGTGCGCGGTGGATCATAACACTGCTCACTGTGTCACGTTGTCCGTTGGCATCGGCGTCGCTCCGACGGTTGTTGGCGGCTCGATCGGCTGCAGCCACGCAGTCACCGATCGGCGATTGTCAAACAAGCGGCTAAGTTCGTAGCTGACGTCGATCAGTTTCACCGCCGCGATCCGATCCGGCCAGGTTTCGACATCCTCGATAGACCGACCGATGGCGAGCGCCTGACCCAAAATGTAGGCTCCGGAGCTGAGATTATCGCGGGCATACACGGCTTCGGCCCGCAGGCGCCGCTTGACTCTGTCCACGTCGGACAAATCCACCTGGCCACGGATGACCGACGCAATGATCGCGTCGATGGCCGCTTCGAGCTCATCCAGCGTCACTCCCGGGCGCGGGGACGCGTAGACCGTCACGCTGGCGGGGCCCCGCACACTGGGGTTGTAGGCGGCGCCGGCAGACACGGCGAGTTCGTCTTCGACCACGAGGCGCCGGTAGAGCAAGCTCGTCGACGTGCCTCCCAGAACCGCAACACCAACATCCAAGGCATCGACGGTGGATTGTTCGCTGGTTGAGTAACTGGGCGCCAGATAGCTGCGGCTCAACGTCGGCTGGCCCACCCGTTCGTCCATGAGGGAAACGCGCCGCGGTGCCAGATGCGGGGGCTCGCGCAACACGACCGGCTCGTCGATGGACAACTCCGCGCCGGTTTCGTCCGTCGGATTGGGGATCACGCCGTAGTATTTCTCTGCAAGCGGGCGGACCGTGTCGACGGTCACGTCCCCCGCCACAACCAAGATCGCGTTCCGCGGGGTGTACCAGTTGCGATAGAAGCGCAGGATGTCGTCCCGCTCGAGGCCGGCGATCTCATGGGCCCAGCCGATGATCGGCCGACGGTAGGGGTGGTTTAGAAACAACATGGCGTCCACTTGCTCGCTGAGCTGGGTCGCTGGATTGTTGTCAATGCGCTGGTTCCGTTCTTCCAGCACCACGCGCTTCTCGGTTATGACTTGGTTCTCTTCAAGCGTGAGGTTGGTCATGCGGTCCGCCTCAAGCCTCATGACCGTCTCCAGATATTCGACGGCGATTGTCTGAATGTAGGCGGTGAAATCCGCAGAGGTGAACGCGTTTTCGCGTCCCCCCAGAGCCGCGATCGTCGCTGAGAACTCTTCGTCGGCCACCGTTTCGGTGCCCTTAAACATGAGATGTTCGAGCAGGTGCGCCATGCCCGACAGGCCCGGAGGCTCGTCCATGGCACCAACCCGATACCACACCATTTGGGTCACGGCCGGCATGCGGTGGTTTTCGACAACCACCACCTGCATGCCGTTGTCGAGGGTGAACGTATCCGGCTCGAAGATCTTGCTATTTGATTTGCCTGCCAGCAATGAACCTGCGGCGAGGACAACAATCAGGACGACCGAGAAGCGAGCGAGAGCGTGCATCGTGAAGTATAGCCTCTGTGGTGCCGGCGCCCAAACCGCTTCCGGCATTGGAGATATGGGCGCTCAAAGCCGCACCGGCACGATCTTCCCACCAATGGAGCCTACACAAGCCGACGATCGCTAGCAGATCAGTCGAAAATGCCCTCAAGGATTGCGCGACGTCGGCGCTCGATCGTCGGTGTTTCGCCCACCGTTAGCGTTTGACCCAGCGCCAAGTTCTGCTTGATGCGACGGGATTCTTCGACGGGGTCGACGACAACGCCGTACTCGTTCGGCTGACCCCAGAAGATCAAGCGATCGGTGAAGCTCTGGTCTTCGTCGGCCAGGACCGCTGTCTCGCGGTTGATGACCGAGCGGATGTCCGGCTCACTCTCGAGGGCACCGGCGTCATTGAGAATGGCGAGCGTGCCAACGGTATCGGCAATGCTGACCGCTGCGGCGGGTGCGTCCGATTGGATACCGCCATAGCCGCTCAACGACGCGGACGGATCATAGCCGGTATCCAACGTGCCGATGACGGCTTGGCGCGCATCATCACGGGGCTGGTCAGCGACCCGGTTTTGATTGGGATCGGGCGGACGCAGCGAGTAGTCGGGTGGCATCGTCAATGGCGCGCGGGAATAAACGGCAAACTCATCGGGGCCCCGTCTATCAGTGTTGAGTGGGCCTCCGCTACCACTGCATGCCGCCAGCACCATCGCGCCGCCCACCACAGTTATCGCCCCCATGAACAAACGACTGCGGGTCATCGCGTCTCTCGCTCCGATTTCGAAAAACCACTCATGAAGGTAGCTTACCGACTTCGCTCGCGTAAGAGCAAGGCATCAACCACAATGAGACAGGCGCCTAGGGTAATTCCACTGTCCGCTACATTGAATGCGGGCCAATGCCAGCCAGCTACGTGGAAGTCCAGAAAGTCCGCAACCGCGCCAAAACGCAAGCGATCTATGACGTTACCTAGTGCGCCGCCTATAATCAGGCCGATCGCAATTCCGATGTGTGCTTCACGTACTTTCCACAACCAAACGGCGAGTGCAATCACAACACACACCGCGACGCCAACCAGAATCGCCACACCGTCTCCGCCATGCTCGTCGAACAAACCGAAGCTCACGCCGGGGTTCCAGCCCATGACTAGGTTGAAGAACGACGTGACCGGAATGATCCTGGGCGGTTGCATCACGACCTCGACGATCCAGTACTTCGTGACCTGATCAGCTATGAGGACCAAGGCCATCATCAGCAGGCCGAGGCGAAACGGGCGCCTCTTCGCGCTGACCATGGCCGGATCGTTGAGATCGTTCCGGCGTGCGGGTTGCGGTGTGTCGGTAGGAGCCTCGGTCATTCGGCCGCGGCCAGCACCTGCTCCACCACATCGGCGCAGCGCGAGCATAAGGTCGGATGACGGGTGTCAGTGCCGACGCTGGTGAGCACCTTCCAACACCGCTCACACTTTTCGCCCTCGGCCTTCGGCACGAGCACGGCCACATCGGGTACATCCGGCAAGCGATAGGCATCGGCGGGTGCTTCACCGTCATCGAACCTGGCTGCCGAGGTGATGGCGAGCTCCGCCAAGTCCAGGTCGGCGCAGGCGGCTTGGTAATCCGGGCCGGCGAAGATCACCGGCGCTGCCTGGAGGCTGGAGCCGATGCTTTTTTGTTCGCGCTCAAGCTCTAGGGCACCGGTGACGACCCGACGCAGCCGGCGAATCTGCTCCCATCGAGCGGCGAGCGGCTCATCCCGCCAGCTATCGGGGACGACCGGGAACGTTTGCAAATGCACGCTGCCATCGTCGGTCGGATAGCGCGTTTGCCATGCCTCTTCAGCCGTAAAACAAGTGAACGGGGCCAACCACGTGACCAAGTGGTCGAACAGCACGTCTAGCACCGTGCGCGCAGAGCGTCGTGTCAATGAAGCCGCGCTGTCGCAGTAGAGGCTGTCCTTGCGAACGTCGAAATAGAAGGCCGAAAGGTCGACTGTGCAGAAGGTGTGCAGTTCGGCGAAAAAGCCGTGGAACTGAAGATCCCGGCAGGCCGTGCGCAGGTCGCGGTCCAGCACCCACACGCGGTGCAGCACCCAGCGTTCCAGCTCCGGCATCTGCTCCATCGGCACCCGCTCGGCCGCCGAAAACCCATCCAAGTTGCCCAGCAAAAAACGAAGCGTGTTGCGCAGCCGGCGATAGACGTCTGCGTGCTGCTTCAGGATTTCCGGTCCGATCCGCAAGTCCTCGGAGTAATCGGAGCCGACCACCCATAGCCGCAGGATATCGGCGCCGTGGTCTTTGGCGACGTCCATGGGCGAAACCGTGTTGCCACGTGATTTGGACATCTTGTAGCCGTCTTCGGCCATGACGAAGCCGTGGGTCAAAACCGCCTCATAGGGAGCCCGTCCGCGCGTCCCGCAGGACTCCAACAGCGATGTGTGGAACCAGCCGCGATGCTGATCGCTGCCTTCCAAATACAAGGAGGCCGGCCATTTGAGGTCGTCGCGCGCCTCTAGCACATAACTGTGCGTCGAGCCGGAATCGAACCAAACTTCCAGAATGTCGCGAACCTGGTCGTACTTGCCCGGGTCGTAGTCGTCGCCGAGAAACCGGCGGGGATCGGCGCTGAACCAGACGTCTGCTCCCTCTTCCGCCACGGCCTCGATAACCCGGTCCATCACAGCCGGGTCCAAAAGTGGCTCACCGGATACCTTGTGCACGAACAGCGTGATCGGCACGCCCCACATTCGCTGTCGGGACACGCACCAATCAGGGCGGCTCTCGATCATGCCACGGAGCCGGCGTTGGCCCGCCGCTGGGATGAACCGCGTCTCATCGATGGCGGCCAACGCCTTGGCGCGCAGGTTTGCCGCTTCCATGCTGATGAACCACTGCGGCGTGTTGCGAAAGATCAGCGGCGCTTTGGATCGCCAGGAGTGGGGATAGCTGTGGACCAGGTGGTTCGAAGCCACAAGCCGGCCCGCCGCCGTCAGGGCCTCCACGACCGCGCCGTTGGCGTCGCCCGCGCTACCGTCGTCGCGAAGCACGAGCCGGCCGGCGAACAACGGCACGTGATCTAGGAACGCACCATCGGGGCCCACCGTGTCCGGCACCGGCACGCCGTATTGCATGCCCAACTCCCAGTCGTCCTGACCGTGTCCGGGGGCGATGTGGACGAAGCCGGTGCCCGTCTCCACGTCGACAAACTCGGCGGGCAGCATGGGTACGGCGAAATCATAGCCCTGGCCGGCGAGCGGGTGGCGGAGCACGGTTCCCTCAAAGGCGCTGCCCTTGAGCCGGGCTTCCACCCTATGACCGGTGATGCCCGCCGCAGACGTGAGATCCGCGATCAGGGCATCGGCCACGACTAGGCGGTCGCCAACGCGGGCCAGGGCGCCGTCTTGGACCTCTGTGACGGCTAAGACCACATAGTCGACACCATCCCCATAGGCGACGGCGCGGTTGCCGGGGATCGTCCAGGGGGTGGTGGTCCAGATCACGACGTCGGCGCCGGCACTTTCGGGGGCCTTTGCCTCGGCAATCGGGAACCGCACGAAGATCGTGGTCGAGCGATGGTCGTGGTACTCCACTTCGGCGTCAGCGAGCGCGGTCCGCTCTGGCACCGACCACAGCACTGGCTTGGCACCGCGGTACACCTGCCCGGATTGCAGGAAGGCGGCGAACTCCCGAACGATCTGGGCCTCGGCGGCGAAGCTCATGGTCGTGTAGGGATTATCCCAATCGCCGAGCACACCAAGGCGCCTAAATTCATCGCGTTGTACGTCGATCCAGGAGGACGCGAAATCCCGGCACTCCCGCCGGAACTCGACCACCGGCACATCGTCCTTATTGCGCCCGGCCTTGCGGTACAGCTTTTCAATGTTCCATTCGATGGGCAAACCATGGCAGTCCCACCCAGGGACATAGACGGAGTCGTACCCGAGCATTTGCTGCGAGCGGCTGACAACGTCCTTCAGGATCTTGTTGAGGGCCGTGCCGATGTGAATGTGGCCGTTGGCGTAGGGCGGGCCATCATGAAGGATGAACTTCTCTCGTCCCAACGATTGCGCGCGCTGGCGATGGTAAAGGTCCATAGCCTGCCAGCGCGAGAGCAACTCGGGCTCGCGGGTCGGCAGGCCGGCACGCATCGGAAATGACGTGCGCGGCAGCTTAACGGTCGATTTGTAGTCCACGGTCATCGTCCGGTGTTATCCGCCGGTCCGCTCGCTCGCGGCATCGCCTCGCTTTCGCGAGGCGGCAAGTACGGATCGGGCGTGGGCGCTATCGGCCGCGATTTGTGCCCGCAAAGCGTCGATCCCGTCAAACGCCTTTTCGGGGCGCAAATAGGCGACCAATGCGACCCGAAGCGTGTGGCCATAGAGGTCGCCGTCAAAATCGAACAGGTGGCTTTCCAGCAAGAGCTCACCGCCGCCGCCGAAGCTTGGCCTGACGCCCAGATTGGCCACGCCGTCATACCACACCATGCCATCGGTGCCAGCGTGGTCGTCATCGACGCAGGCGCGTACCGCATAAACGCCACGTGCCGGCCGCGTGTAATCGGAAAGGGCCAGATTGGCGGTGGGAAATCCGATCGTCCGCCCGCGCTGCTCACCACCAATAACCGTGCCCTCAATTTCGAACGCCCGGCCAAGCACCTTGGCCGCACACTCTGGCTGGCCGTCTGCGAGGCAGCGGCGAACGCGTGTCGAGGAATAGGGTTCGCCTTCGCCGTCCCGAATCTCGCCGACGCAGGTGTAGTCGAAACCAAACTCACCTCCGAGTTGAAGCAAGGTTTCCGGCGTTCCGGTGCGGTCGTGACCGAATGCGAAGTTGTGTCCGGACACCAGCGCGCGTGCAGCCAGTCCGGTGACGAGCACGTCCTCCACGAAGGACCGCGCCGTTCGCTGCGCGAACGCTAGATCAAATTGAATGACGAACAGAATGTCCACGCCAAGCGCCTCGATCAGGCGGTCCTTGCGATGGAACGGGGTCAGGCGAAAGGGGGGACCATCGGGTTTGAACACGCGCCGTGGGTGGGGCTCGAAGGTCAGCACCGCCCATGGCACGCCCGCTGAGCGCGCAATCCGGCCGGCCTCACCGATGACCGTGTGGTGGCCCAGGTGAACGCCGTCGAAGTTGCCGATGGCCACGGCCGCTCCCTTGGCTTCAACCGGCAGGTGATCCCAATGGCGAAACATGCGCATGACGCTGAAATGCCCCGATGGCAAGCCATGGTCAAGGGGCGCGGGTTGCTCCCGCCATAACGCTGGGGACGGATTGCAGCACCTTCACCCGCTGCGGTTCCGGTCCGTCGCTTGCCCAATCAAGCCGACGTCGGCGCAGTTTTGTGCTGCGACACCTGCGTTGAGACGTCCACACTGACCGTTTTCCAAGAAAGGCAGAAAAGTAACCTATTTGAGGCATATTGCATCAATACTGTGAAACAGATCACAGTTTGTTGCAGTGCAATGCCCCAAGGTCTGGTGGAGATGGCGGGCTCAAGGGTTCTGAGATGCGGAGACGTCCGCGAGGGCGGACAGGGTAAGTGGCAGGCGCTTGCGATGCCGCCAGCACGCCTGACGTCCGAACGGCGACGTGCGTTGGTTTAGCGCGAGTATTGCCTCCCCTTTTTGGCGCGCCACATTGGGAATGAGGAGACACTTGATTATGCCTACCGATCAAAACACCGCCGTCGCGGCGTCCGTGGTCCGTGGCGAAGCTGTTGTCTTGATACGAGAAACGCCCAACCCATTGTGGCTGTCTCGGCACCGGTCAGGCGACGGTGACAAGATTCTTGGGGCGGTCACGCCAGACCACCCGCCGAAGCCGAACTGGCTTGTAAGCCTTTGGCGGTGCCTGCGCCCGTGACAGCGCTATCCGCATCAAGTCCGCCCAGTGCAGAAACCTGACCAAGAGCCGTCAGCAGACCCCACCGGCGAAACTACGTCGCCGGTTGGAGTCTTCGATGGTCTTCAGGGTTCGGTAGTCCGCACGTCGCAACGCTGACCAGTGCTGGAGGCATGATGTCGGCGGTTCTTTGGGTGAGCCTGCCGAGGGTGGGATCGATGGCAAGGCCCGTGACCAGGCTCGGTACATCCGTCTCGGCCACAAACACCAGGTCCGCGTCTGGCGTCAGGTCGTCCTCAAACGCGTCGAACAGGTCCAGGACCGGACCGCCAGCGTTCTCGAACACCTCCACGCCCGCGCTCCCGGCGGTCGTGGGGGGATCGTTGACCGGATCGACGGTGACGGCGACCAAGGCCGTATCCGTCCCGCCGTTGCCGTCGGAGATCTGGTAGGCGATGGTGTCCGTGCCGTCGATGTCGGCAGCGGGGGTATAGGTCAACAAGTTATCCGCATTGATGGGTCACGTCGCCCGTGACCCCAAACGCCGTCGTAACGGTCAGATCGCCGCCGTCCACATCGAAGTCATTGGCGAACACGTCGATGGTGACGGGCGTGTCCTCGTTCGTGCTCGCTGTGTCATCGGCCGCCATTGGCGCGTTGTTGACGCCGTCGATGGTGACCGTCGCCTCGGCGATGTTCGATGCCAGTTGGCCAAACACCACGTAGCTCTCGCCCCAGCCGAGACCGTTCGGGTCGGCACTATACGCGTCGATGATCAAATCATCGACGCCGTCGCCATTAACATCGCCGGCATGCGACAGCGAGCCCCCACTGAGGTCTCTCGGATCAATCCCGTTGAGGACGAAGCCGTGCGAGCCGTTCAGGGACGACAAGATCAACGTTCGGGACGGTTGGAAATACTATCCTGACGGCGTCAAGCTGGGCCCGATCGCCCAAACAAAAATCTGCGGCGGAGTGACGTGGCCGCCCGCATCGCTTTAGCGCGTTGATTATCTACGAGTCAGCCCGGTGGGCTTGCGCCCGCCGGGCTGGTGTCTATTAATCCTCGTCAGTGAGCCAGCGCGAGCGCTCCCGGAACGCTGCGGCCGTCCATGACCCGCCCCCCTCGGTGCACCGTTCCCACGCAGTTAGTGTGAAATCATCCAAGGGCGCTTGGCGGGGAACCCCTTGGCCGCCGGCGCCCCGTTGGTTTTGGATCGAGCGCCCAAGCCGCAGCCGCAATTGGGCCCGTGAACATGGCCGCGCCCGCTGGTTTGCGCAATGCCGGGGGAGTCGGCACTGCGCTCGTTGACGGCGTGGGCGTTGCGGTCGGCCCCGGCCATCAAGGCAAAGTTGGGCACCGACAGGATAACGCGCTCGGCCTCTAACCCGCAGGACGGACAGGCCAGCGGCGCCTGGTACTCGGCCATGGGTCGCAAGGCATCGAACGGCCCACATTTCAAGCATGCGTACTCGTAAACCGGCATCGCGACCTCCTCAGATATCCGGAGCGAGCGGGATATCAATACCGCTGGTCACGGAAAGGGTGGGCCCCGAGGCGTTTGGCTTGATATCGAAGTCAAAAATCTCGGTCGGCAGGAAAAGGGTGGCACAGGCATTCGGAATATCAACGACACCGCTGATATGCCCTTGCACCGGTGCTGTGCCGAGGATGGCGTAGGCCTGTGCGCCGGAGTAGCCGAACTTTTTAAGGTATTCGATGGCGTTCAGACAGGCCTGACGATAGGCGATGTGCACATCCAGGTAATGCTGGGTGCCGGCCTCGTCCACGGAGATCCCTTCGAAGATCAGGTAGTCGTTGTACTTCGGAACGAGCGGGCTCGGCTTAAAGATTGGATTCTTGATGCCGTACTTGGCTACGCCGTCCTTGATCAAATCGACTTTAAGATGGGCCCAACCGGCCATCTCGATGGCGCCGCAGAAAGTGATCTCACCATCCCCCTGCGAGAAGTGCAGATCACCGAGCGACAGGCCGGCGCCGTCGACATAAACAGGGAAATAGACACGCGAGCCGCGCGACAAGTCCTTGATGTCGCAATTGCCACCATGTTCGCGGGGCGGCACGGTACGAGCAGCTTCGGCAGCAGCAGCTTTGGCTGCGTCCCCGGCCATTCGGCCCATGTGGGCGGTCTCGCCATAGGGGAGCGCTGCCAGCGGGGGCACTCGGTTCGGGTCCGTATCGAACAGCGTTTTCTCTCTTGCGTTCCAGGTGCCGAGCAAGTCCTTGGACGGCAGGCAGCCGATCAAGCCCGGATGAATCAAGCCGGCAAAGCTGACGTTGGGGACATGGCGGGAGTGGGTGTAAATGCCGCTGATGTCCCAGATCGACTTCTGTGCCTCCGGAAAATGCTCGGTCAGGAAACCGCCGCCGTTTTTCTTGGAGAAGAAGCCGTTGAAGCCCCAAAGGCTATCCTGAAAGGCACCGATATCGAGGATGTCGACGACGAGCAGGTCACCGGGTTCGGCACCCTCGACACCGATCGGACCGCTTAGGAAATGGACCTGCGACAAGTCGACATCACGTACATCGGCCGCGGAATCGTCGTTCCTGATCTGGCCGCCCGTCCAGTCATACATCTCGACCAGGAAATCTGCGCCCGGCTTGACCGTCGCCACCATCGGGATGTCCGGGTGCCAGCGGTTGTGGATCATGTCGTTGTCGTAGGCCGACTGGCTGAGATCGACCTTGATGAGCGTGTCAGTCATTGGCGTGTCTCTCCTCTTGTCTTCAACGTGCCTGACGGACGTGATCGGCAGCTTTGCCTGCCGGAGGCTGGGCCACGGTTGACGCGGTAATCAGTGGCCCAAATGCGGGTGGCCGGGACAAGCCGGCCGAGACAAAATAGGGCGTCATGTCAGACCGCCAGGTAGCGGGCGACACGCGTCTCATCGACGTTTGCGCGCTCGTCGGTGTGAACCACCGAGCCGTTCTCCAGCACCAAAATGCGATCGGCGACATCGAGGGCGAAACTCAGCACCTGCTCCGACACAACGATGGCTATCTTCTTCATCGCTTTGATTTCATTGAGAAGCTTCGCGATGTCGCGGATGATTGACGGCTGTATGCCCTCCGTCGGCTCATCCAGCAGCAGCACTTGCGGCTCGGCGACAAGGGCGCGGGCGATCGCGAGCTGCTGTTGCTGGCCGCCGGACAGATTGCCACCTCGGCGCCGACGCATGTCGAACAGGACGGGAAACAGGTCGTAGATTTCGCCTGGGATGGTCGTACGCTTCGAAGCGGCGAGGCCGGTCTGGATGTTCTCCTCGACGGTCAACGTGCCGAAGATGGCACGCCCCTGCGGGACGTAGGCGAGACCGGCGGCGACGCGTCGATAGCTCTCCAGGCCGCTCACCTCATTGCCGCCGACGGCGACGGAGCCGGCTCGTGACGGCTGGATGCCGATCATGGCTTTCATGATTGTGGATTTACCCATGCCGTTGCGGCCAAGAATCGCAACGGTCTCGGCGGACCCGGCGTCGAAGCTGACACCGTGGATGACCTCGCTTTCCCCATAGGCGACGTGGAGATCGGATACGGCAAGCATGGCGGAGACCCTTCGCTGCTCAGTGGCCGAGATAGACTTCAATGACCCGTGGGTCCGCCTGGACCTTCTCCATGCGCCCCTCGCAGAGAATGCGGCCCTGGTGCAACACTGTGACCCGGTGGGCGATGGCCTCGACGAACTTCATGTCGTGCTCGATCACGATCACGGACCGGCCCTTGATGATGCGTTCCAGCAGCTCGGCGGTCTGCTCGCGCTCGCGCACGCTCATCCCGGCCACCGGCTCATCCAGCATGATCAGCTCCGGGTCCTGGATCAGCAGCATGCCGATCTCCAGCCACTGCTTTTGCCCATGGCTCAACTCATCGGCACGCATTGCCAGGTGATCGGCCAGGAAGACCTCTTCGGCCACTTGCTGAATCCGCTCGATAACGTCCGGGCCACGGTGGAAGAACAGAGCGCCGAAAACGCCATGACCACGCGGAAACGACACCTCCAGGTTCTCGAAAACGGTCAGATCTTCGAAGATCGACGGCGTCTGGAACTTTCGACCAACGCCGGCGTGAACGATGGCGTGCTCAGACATGGTCGTCAGTTCCCGGCCTTTGAACTTGACGGAGCCGGCCGTGGCCCGGGTTCGACCGCAGATCAGATCCAGCACTGTGGTCTTGCCGGCGCCATTGGGACCAATGATGACCCGGAGTTCCTCCGCATCGACGTAAAATGTCAGGTCGTCCACGGCCTTAAAGCCATCGAAGGAGACGGAGAGACCCTCGACGGACAGCATGAAATCGTTGATGGTCATTGCTTGATCTCCGTCCTCATTCAGCCGGAACGCGCTGGCCGCCCCCGGTGGCACCGTACCCAGTGTTGTCCGGTTCCTTGCGATTGAGCAGGGCGATGATGCGCGGGCGGACATGGCTGGCGTAGAGGCCGGCAAGGCCATTGGGGAAGGCCAGCACGACGGCGATGAACAGGCCGCCCATGGCGAACAGCCACAGCTCCGGGAAGCTTTCCGAAAAGACGGTCTTGCCGTAGTTGACGAGCAGAGCGCCATAGGCTGCCCCAATCAGCGACAGGCGACCACCAACTGCACAAAAAATCACCATCTCGATGGACGGCACGATGCCGATCAGGGTCGGCGACATGAAGCCGACCTGCAGCGTGAACATCGCGCCGCCGATGGCGGAGAAGCATGCCGCCACGCAGAAGACGAAGATTTTGAAGTTAGCAACGTCGTAGCCGGAGAAGCGGAGCCGGTCCTCCTTGTTGCGCAGCGCAACAAGAATGCGGCCCAGCTTGCTCTTCAGAATGGCCCGACCGATCAGGATGCAGGCGATCAGCAATCCGCCATTGACGAAGTACAACAGCAGCTTGGAGTCATCGGACCGGATGTCCCAGCCGAGCAGCGTCCGCAAATCGGTAATGCCGTTGATGCCCCCGGTCAGGCCTTGCTGGCCGATGATCAGGATTGACAGCACGGCCACCAAGGACTGGGTGATGATGGCGAAGTAGACGCCACCGACCCGGCGTTTAAACATAGCAAGGCCGAGCACGTAGGCGAACAGCGTTGGGACGACCAGGATCGCCACTAAAGTGAAAGGAAAGCTGTAAAACGGCTCCCAGAACCACGGCAGCTCGGTGATCTGGTTCCAGTCCATGAAGTCCGGAATCCCGGGCGTGGACTGAATCGACGTGCTTTCCGGATCCGACGCCTCCAGCTTCAGGAACATAGCCATGCAGTACCCACCGAGGCCGAAGAAGATGCCTTGGCCGAGACTGAGAATACCGCTGTAGCCCCAGCATAGAACCAAACCAACGGCCACGAAGGCATAGGTAAGATACTTACCGACGTTGTTGAGCCGGAACGGATCAAGGATCGCAGGCAAGACAATAAGAATAATCGTGGCTAGGATTATGAGGCTCAACACCTCGGAATACTTATTAAACAGGGCGGCTTTGCCGGTGACGGCCGTGGGCGACGTCTGGGTCATGGATCACTTCCTTACGGAGATGACGAACAGGCCCTGCGGGCGCAGCAGCAGGATGCCGATGACAGTCAGCAGCGTGAAAACCTTGGCCATCGAGCCGCTCATGAAGAACTCGAGGGTCGACTGGGCCTGGGAGATCGTGAAGGCCGACGCGATAGTGCCGAACAGGCTCTGCGCCCCGCCGAACACGACAACGAGGAACGTGTCCACGATGTAGAGCTGGCCGGCTGTGGGTCCTGTGGAGCCGATCATTGTGAACGCGCTGCCGGCGACACCCGCGATCCCGCAGCCGAGCGCGAAGGTCAGCCGGTCGACGCGGGCGGTGTTAATGCCGACGGCCCCGCTCATCACCCGGTTCTGGGTGATTGCCCGTACACGCAGTCCCCAGGGGGAGCGAAACATCAACAAGAACACTGCGAAGGTAATCAGGAGTGTCAGCACCATCACGAAGATGCCGTTGATGGGCACCTCGATCAGGTCCGTGAGCGGGTAGGAGCCCAGCATCCAGTCGGGCAAGGAGACACCAACTTCGCGGGCGCCGAAGATCGAGCGATAGGCCTGCTGCAGGACCAGGCTTAGGCCCCAGGTTGCAAGCAGGGTGTCGAGAGGGCGTTTGTATAATCGGGATATCAATGCCCACTCGACGACGGCACCAAGCGCACCCGCTGTAAGAAAGGCAACCAACATCGCGATGAAAAAATAGGCACCAAATAGGCCTGGAACATATGTTTCGATAATACTCGAGCAGAGGTATGTCATATAAGCGCCTAGAATCATGAACTCTCCGTGCGCCATGTTGATCACGCCCATCTGACCAAATATAATCGCGAGACCAAGGGCCATTAAAAGAAAGACGGAAAACAAGCTCAGGCCGGCGAAACCTTGCATAGCGAAGATGGCGCCTAATTCTGATGCGGTGTAACCGTCGAACATTTTTGATATTCCCTACATTGAGAGATATGTTATGCTGAGAGTTTTCGATATCACCCCGGCTTTTTTGTCAGCCGGGGTGTGTATGATACCGAATTTTATTGATAGCCTTCCGGGAACGGATCCGGCTCCATCAAGTCGGCAGTCTCGTAGATGACCTCGTACTGGCCGTCTGGGAGTGCCCGCCCGATCCGCGTCTTGCTCCACAGGTGATGGTTTTCGTGGATGCGGACATAGCCCTCGGGTGCCGTGTCCAGCTCGATGCCTGGAGAAGCCTCGCGGACCTTGTCGACGTCGAAGCTGCCAGCTTTCTCGACGGCTGCTTTCCAGAGCCAGGGACCGAGATAGGCGGCCTGGGTGACGTCGCCAATGACGATGTCGTCGCCCCACATTTCTTTGAAGGCCGCGACGAACGACTGGTTGTTGGGGTTGGGAAGGCTTTGGAAGTACTTCATCGCGGCGTAGGCGCCTTCGATGTTCTCACCTCCAATGCCGCGGATTTCGTCCTCCGTGACGGAGATCGTCAGCAGATTCCACTGGTCCGATGTCAAGTCGATACCGGCAGCCTTCAACTGCTTGTAAAAGGCCACGTTGCTGCCACCGACGATGATGGCGTAGATCACGTCCGGCTTGCGCAACTTGATCTTGTTAATGGCCGAGTTGAACTGGGTATGGCCCAGCGGGAAATACTCTTCACCGACAACCTTAAGACCAAGCTTTTCGATATGCTTGCGTGCAATCTTGTTCGACGTGCGCGGCCAAATATAATCGGAGCCAAGGAGATAAAACGTCTTGGCGTCTTTTTCGTCCACCACCCAGTCGATACCGGCTAGGATCTGCTGCGTGGCTTCCTGACCTGTGTAGATCACATTGGGTGACTGCTCGAGGCCCTCATAGAACGTAGGGTAATAGAGCATCCCGTTTTCTTTTTCGAAGACAGGCAGAACGGCTTTGCGTGAGGCCGAGGTCCAGCATCCGAATACGGCCGCAACCTTGTCGTTGACGAGCAGTTTGCGGGCTTTCTCGGCGAAGGTCGGCCAGTCGCTGGCGCCGTCCTCCTCGATGTATTCGATTTTGCGGCCGAGCACGCCGCCCATGTCGTTGATTTGCTTGATCGCGAGCTTTTCGGCCTGGATCGAGCCGGTCTCGCTGATGGCCATCGTTCCCGTTTTCGAATGCAGGATGCCGACGGTAACCGTGTCATCGGTAACGGCGAGGCCGGTCGTGTTGACCTCTGCCGTGGGGAAATCGGCGGCGAGGAGGCCGGCCGGCGCTAGCGACCAAGCCGCGACGGCCGCAGCCCCGGCCAGCACGGCGCGGCGCGAAGGGCTGAAGCGTTGAAACCAGGACGAACGCGTGTGTGACATAGTCTCTCCTTCGCGATCTGACGTGGAGCAAAACCGGGCGAACCATCGCCCAACGCGCCGCCACCATCGTCGCGAATGCTGCATCGCACCAATACGTCAATCGACGTATGTGCATTCGCGTAATGATCCGGTAGGTAAAGGGAAACGAGAAACGACGCTCGTTGCGGCGATGTACGCGCGCATTCAATCGACTAACTTGCACGCGCCCCGCGTCGTTCATGAATTTCATCGGATTGGCACATTTCTTGCTGTTCATGTTGATGAATAGATTCATGTTGCGACGCAGCATGCGGTGGCAATGCAGCGGCGCCTGGTCCGGTTGGCTTGGTAAAGGGGCTGAACGCGTGAATGGCTGACGGCGGCGCGACACCGACGGTGGAACCTCGAGGCGAGGGCCTCGACATCGAGCGCGTCCGTCGGCGCTACAACCGTTGGGTTGCGGATGAAACGCTGGAGGACTACGCTCCTCGATTCACCGCTAATCGCGCCCGTCGCTGGTCTACGGCACGCGTGGCCAACACGGCCATTGGCTCCATCTCGTTTTTGGCTCTGGAGGCCATCGGCGGCGCGATCACGCTCAGCTACGGCTTCGACAATGCCGTGGCGGCGATTCTTGTGGTGAGCACGCTGATTTTCATCACCGGACTTCCGATCGCCTACTACGCCGCCAAGTGTGGCGTCGACATTGACTTGCTAACCCGCGGCGCCGGATTTGGCTACATCGGCTCCACCATCAGTTCACTGATCTACGCTTCGTTCACCTTTATTTTTTTCGCGCTTGAGGGGGTGATCATGGCGCTCGCCCTGGAGATGAGCTTCGGGGTGCCGTTGGAGATCGGTTTTCTCCTCAACGGGATCATTGTCATTCCCCTGGTCACGCACGGGATCGCCAACATCAGTTGGTTTCAGCTCTACACCCAGCCCGCGTGGATCGTTCTGCACATCTTGCCATTCGTATTCATCGGCGTCGCGGGGGCGTATGACGTGGAGGCGTGGACCGAGTATCGCGGTCGCCTGCAAGGCGAGGACGGCGGCATCAATCTGTTGATGTTCGGCGCGGCGTCGGCGGTGGTGTTTTCGCTGATAGCTCAGATCGGGGAGCAGGTGGACTTCCTTCGCTTTCTGCCCCGCGACCGCCGCAAGGGAAAACGCGCGCGATGGTGGATTGCTCTGGTCGCGGCGGGGCCAGGATGGGTTGTTCTCGGGGCTCTGAAAATGCTCGCGGGCTCTTATTTAGTAGTGTTTGCCCTCGGCGAAGGTGTGGCACCTGAAAACGCCGCCGAGCCAACGCAAATGTACCTGACGGCCTTTCAGCAGGTGATACAGACGCCCGAGGTCGCGCTCGCCGTTACCGGCATTTTCATCGTCATCTCTCAGTTGAAGATCAACGTCACCAACGCCTACGCGGGCTCGATCGCGTGGTCGAACTTCTTCTCGCGCCTCACCCACAGCCATCCCGGACGCGTCGTCTGGCTGGTGTTTAACGTCCTCATCGCGATGATGCTGATGATGTTCGGCGTCTTTCAGACGCTGGAACACGTGCTCGGGCTCTATGCCACCGTTGCCGTTGCCTGGGTCGGCGCCATTTTCGCTGATCTGGTCATCATCAAGCCGCTGGGCTTGAGCCCGCGCACGATCGAGTTCCGCCGCGCGCACCTTTACGACATCAATCCCGTCGGCGTCGGCGCCCTGATCATCGCCTCGGCCCTGTCAATCATCGCCTACTCCGGCCTTGCCGGCGAGACGGCGCGCATGCTGTCGTCCTTCATCGCCCTCGGCGCCGCCGTGGTTACCGCACCCGCCATCGCGTATCTCACCAAAGGCAAGTACTACATCGCGCGGGAGGTTCCGGGCGGGCCGGAAGGGGTCGCCCAGGAGTGCTGCATTTGCACCCACAGCTTCGAGCCCGAGGATATGACGCACTGCCCCGTCTATGCCGGTCCGATCTGTTCGTTGTGCTGCGCGCTCGATGCCCGATGCGATGATGCCTGTAAGACCGGTGCCCGGTTTTCGGACCAGGCCGATGCGTTTTTTAAGACCGTACTGCCAGCTGGATGGGTGCGCCTCATGGGCTCGCGCGTCGGCCATTTCCTTGCCCTTTACGTACTGATCGCCGCCGTTGTCGCCGGCGCTCTCGGGCTGATTTACGCCGAAAGCGCGCTCGACCCAACGGCGGATATGACTGCGGTCGCCGCAACGTTATGGAGAGCCTTCGCGCTCTTGATGATCATTTCCGGCGTTACGGCCTGGCTGTATGTGCTCTCCAACGAGAGCCGAAAGGTGGCCCAGGAGGAATCACGCCGCCAAACGCAACGTCTCCAGCGCGAGATCGAGGCGCATGAACGGACCGATGCCGAACTGCAGCGCGCCAAGGAGGCCGCGGAGGCGGCCAACCTTGCCAAGAGCCGTTATCTCGTCGGCATCAGCCATGAGTTGCGCACCCCGCTCAATGCCATCCTCGGCTATGCCCAGTTGTTGGAGGCCGACGAGAGCTTGCCGGCGCGGCGCCGCGGCGCGGTCAGTGTGATCCGGCGAAGCGGTGAGCACCTGTCGGGACTGATCGAGGGGCTTTTGGACATCTCCAAGATCGAGGCGGGTCGTCACGAGATCTGCCGCGACGAGGTCTCAATCCGGGAGTTTTTCGACCAGATCGCCGACATGTTTCGCATCCAGGCAGAAGCCAAAGGTATCACCTTCACCTATGGCTACAGCCCGCACCTGCCGGATTATGTGCACACGGATGAAAAGCGGCTGCGTCAGATCCTCATCAATCTGCTGTCCAACGCAATCAAGTTCACCACCGAGGGTGAGGTCTCCTTCCACGTCGCGTGGCGCAGCGAAGTGGCCGAGTTTTTGGTTGAGGATACCGGGTGTGGCATCCGCAGCGATGATCTGGAGAGGATTTTCCGGCCATTCGAACGGATCGCTCCGGCCAGTGGCAGTGCCGTTCCCGGTACGGGGCTCGGCCTCACGATCACCAAGCTGCTCACCGAGGTCATGGGCGGCGAAATCACGGTCAAGAGCACTGTGGGGGGCGGAAGTCGCTTTCGAATCCGGTTGATGCTTGCCGCCGTTACATCGCCACCGCGCGTGGTGCGTCCCAAGCGTCGGGTCATCGGCTATCAAGGACCCCGGCGTCGGCTGCTGGTTGCCGATGACAACAGCGATCACCGTAACATGATCAACGACATGCTGGCCCCACTCGGCATCGTGCTGTTCTTCGCCGAGGATGGAGAAATGTGCCTGCGCATGGCGCCTGCCTGCGATCCCGATCTGTTTTTCCTGGACCTGACTATGCCCGGCATCGACGGCTGGGAAGTTGCCCGGCGGCTCCGCTCGGACGGTTTTCCCTCAACGCCGATCGTGATCGTCTCAGCCAACGCCAATGAAGTGAGCAGGCGCCACGAGGTCCTCGACCACGACGATTTCATCGTGAAGCCCGTCAAGTACGACCAGCTCCTCGACCGTCTCGAGCGCCATCTCGGCCTTCGCTGGATCGATGAGCTCCAGGACCCGGCAGACGGTCCCGCATCCACGGTGCGGCCGTCCGGCGGCGCTCGCCTCTCGGCCGAGCAAATCGCAGAGCTAAGGGAACTTGGAAGCATCGGCTACGTCCGAGGCATCGAAGCGGCCTTGGCCGGCCTTCAGGAGAGCGAGCCGCAGCTGATTCCGGTGTTGGCGGACTTACGATCCCTTGTGTCCACATTCGACCTAGAGCGATACGACTCGGTCCTGGAGGCCATGCAGGTTGAACGCTCCGATTGACCCCAATCGCGACATCGCCCTGGTCGTCGACGATTCACCGGAAACCCTCAGCATGTTGACGGATGCGCTGGAAGAGTCCGGGATTTCGGTCCTGGTGGCTCGGGACGGCATGACCGCGCTGGCGCTGGTCGAGCGGGTGGCGCCAGATGTCATCCTTCTCGATGCCGTGATGCCCGGGCTGGATGGCTTCGACACATGCCGCCGGCTGAAACGCAACAGCACGCTGTCGCACATCCCCGTGCTGTTCATGACCGGGCTCGGCGAAACAGATGACATCGTCAAGGGGCTGCGCGCGGGCGGCGTCGACTATCTCGTGAAGCCGATCGCGCCGGACGAGCTAATCGCCCGGATCAGTGTTCACATCGCCAACGCCCGCTCGGCTTTAAGTGCTCGCTCGGCCCTCGACGCCACCGGCTCGTCGGTGCTGGCCGTCAATGCGGACGGAACCTTGTTGTGGGCATCGCCAAAAGCGGTCCGCCTGCTCGATAATCGTCCCGGCCTCCTGGATCAGGCCGGCGCTATCGTTAGCCCTGAGGTCTTGGAATGGATCGCGCTTTGCGCCCGCCAACCCGTTTCAAAGGCGAAGCGCCACTGGGTCACGGACCATGACGGCGGGGAGATCAAGCTTAGCTTCGTCGGACGCTCCGGGGTCAATGAACTCCTGTTGCGAATCGATGTGGGATCAGATCGGACCCCGGCGGAAACGCTTCGCGACCGCCTGCACCTCACCGAACGCGAAGCGGAGGTCCTGTATTGGATCGCTGAAGGCAAGGCGAACCGCGATGTGGCGGAAATCCTCTCCTTAAGTCCGCGCACCATCAACAAGCACTTAGAGCAAATCTACGCCAAGATCGGCGTGGAGAACCGCACGACGGCCGCCGTGGTCGCACTCCGTGCGCTGGATTAGCCAGCATAGCCTAAACACTCGACTTTGGTGCAAATAGCTTTCGGTTAGACCCGCTCACTGATTGGTGCAAGCAGACGTGGGGCAGAGGCCACCTTGCTTCTGCCAACGGGCTTTACGCTGTCAGCAAATGGTCTGTGAACACTTTGGCGAGATCATGTTTTTCCGCCATGGTCGGCGGTAGCATCGTCATCGCGCCAGTTTGAAGGCTCGCGTAGAGTCGGGCAGCTGCGGCAGAGAATAGAAGGCACTTTGACACCAAGTCGTCCTTGTTTTTGACCGCACTCATCTTTGCTCACGCATAGGCAGCTGACCAGCCGCAACAGACTAGTCCGATAGGAACTTCAGCGTAGCGTCAGTGCCAGCGCAACTGACGAGATTTAGCCAGTGGGTGGAGCCGAATATGCGCAGGGCGCACGTGAGCATGTCGGCTAATGGCTAACGACGATCTACTCTCCCATCGGGGCTGGAGCTCCGCTGTTCGTGAAAGATCCGACTGAAGGGGTTTGGGAGCGATAGGACAGCACTAACGCTTGAACCAGCTCGGCGAGCCGTCATCCTCCTTGTCCGGCAATGATGGCCGATGCTCGATCATCAGCCGGTGCATCTTGAACTCGATCAGGATCATGTTCGCAATCTCCAAGGCTTTGGTCCGCGACATGTTGCAGGTCTGGGCGAAAATGGTCTCTCCAGTCAGCCGCTGAAGGACTTCTCGGATGCGGATTCTGGATGGCCGAGTATGCATCCGGTGAGGATAGATCGAGCGGAACGAAATGGGAGCATTAAATGGGGCGGCGCAGTGTGCGGCCTCACGTTTGCCGTTGAGGTGCCACAGAGCCGGAAACCTGGGGAAGGTGAAGGGCGGCACTGACTGGGGCTTCGCATTACCCGTAGAGTTGCCCAGAACAACACAATCGATTTCGTATCCTCTGTAACCCTTTGATTTTTGGCGCGCCCGGCAGGACTCGAACCTGCAACCCCGAGATTAGAAGTCTCGTGCTCTATCCGGTTGAGCTACGGGCGCATCAATGATTTAGAAGCTGTGTCGGTTATCCGTGTTGCATCTATTTTGGAAAAAAGTTTGATGTGATTAGGTCGACAATTTAAGGCCCTGCACCCGGACTGTTCAGCGCGATCCATTGCCTCCCAATCGCTCTCGCCTATTGGAGTGGCCGTTGTCAAGGTGATGGTGACGTCGCCGAGGGCCTCCTGTGCGCGTTTCGGCGCATAGCCAGGTCCACCTTCCTTGCGCGCTTGAATGACGCGATTCGCATGAAAATGGCGAAGCGCATGGAAGCCAGATTTTACACGGAGGATCGACACGCTGTGATGCTATTCACTGATGACATGCGGGTTAGGTGTGCCGACGACACCGCCACTACATCGGCAGGCGCAAGCGTACGCGCAGTCCGCCCATGGGCGAATCCTCCAACGCCACATCACCGCCGTGCCCGCGCGCCAAATCCCGCGCAATCGTTAGGCCCAGCCCCACGCCCCCGGTCACCGGATTGCGGGACTCATCAAGGCGCACGAACGGCTTGAACGCCTCGTCCCGCCGTTTCGCCGGAATACCCGGGCCGTCGTCATCCACGACCACCTGAATAGCATCCCCGGCCCGGTCAGCCCGTAACCACACGCGCGTGGCATGGCGGAGTGCATTGTCGACAAGGTTGGAGAGAATGCGTCGAAACGCCAAGGGCCTGACAGAGATCATCAGCCCGCGTTCACACCGCAAATCAATGACCGCACCGTGTCGTCGGGCTTCCCGGACCACGTCCTCCAACACCGGCCCGAGCTGCGTCGGCTCCGCCCGCTCCGCCCCCTGGCCTCGGGCAAAGGCGAGGTAGCCTTCCAGCATGCGCTCCATCTGCACCACATCGTCCTTGAGCGCGTCCACTCCATCATCCGACCCCATCATTTCCAGCTGCAGCTTCATACGGGTCAGCGGCGTGCGCAGGTCGTGCGACACGCCAGACAGCATGTCCGTGCGCTGGCTGATATGCCGGCTGATTCGATCGCGCATGGCCAGGAAGGCGGTTGCGGCCTGGCGCACCTCCCGCGCCCCCTCTGGCTTGAAGCGGGGTACATCGCGGCCCTTGCCAAAATCCTCCGCCGCTCGCGCCAAGCGCAGAATCGGTTTGACCTGGTTGCGCATGAAGATGAACGCCACGGAAAACAACAGGATCGAGGTGCCAACCATCCAGAGCACAAATCCATAGACGGTGGTACTGAACAGTCGCTTGCCGCTCGTCACCATGTGCAGCACGCCGCCAGGAATTTGAACGTCGACCATGACCTGATTTCGGTCGTCGTCGATGACGATGCGGTACGGCGTCGTCAGGTGTTCGGCTAGCGCCCGATACAGCTCCGGCTCCGCATCGCGTGCATCGGCCCGCGCGTCCTCATCCAAGACCTCGCCACGACGGAAGGAGCCAAAGATCCCCAAATGGAAGGCCGCCCGCTGCAGCGCCCAATCGCTACCCGGTTGATCGGGAAATGTCGTGGTCGCGTCGACCAGGATCGCAATGTCGCCGGCCAAGTTACGAGCCAGCCGCCAACGCAGGGTGTCCCAGTGGCTCTCGTAAAAAATGTAGGCTGAAACCACCTGAAGCAGCACCAGCGGCATTACGATGATCAGCAGCGAACGGCCCAGAAGGCTGCGAGGCATGTAGTTTCGGAGTGTGATCGCCCACAACAGACCGCGCGTCAGCCGTCCATTGGGTCGGCTTTTCCCCCGCCGCGCCCACGCTCGCCACGTTGACCTCCATACCGCTGGGGCTTTCACGGCCTGCTCATCCCTCAATCGGGCTTCAACACGTAGCCTTTATTGCGAACTGTCTGCAAATAGCGTGGCTCACGGGCATCGGGCTCCAGCTTACGACGCAGTCGTGTGACCTGGACGTCGATCGCACGGCCGCCGCCCGCAGCCCCCGTGAGCTCGATCAACTCCTCCCGGCTGAAGACGGAGCCGGGCCGGCTCGCCAAGACGCGCAGCAAATCGACCTCGACGGTGGTCAGTCGGACCGGCTCGTCATCGCGGGCGAGTTCGCCGCGGTCGCGATCAAACACAAGATCGCCAAGCCGTACCAAAGCCGGCGCCGGCGCCGTGGGCGGTGTCCGGCGCAAGACATTGTGGATGCGCAGCAGGAGTTCGCGTGGTTCAAACGGTTTGACCACGTAATCCTCGGCCCCACGTTCCAAGCCAGCGATCCGGTCTTCGGACTCGGCCATGGCCGTCAACATCAGGATCGGCATAGCAGATCGGGATTTCAGGTCGGCAGCCAAATCCAGTCCGTGTTCGCCGGGCATCATCAAGTCGAGAACCATCAAGTCGAAGGCCACGCTTTCCAGTTTGGCTCGAGCATCGGCCGCGTCGGATGCGGTGGCGACAATGAACCCGTTTTCCGACAGATAGCGAGCGAGGAGTCCGCGCAGCCGGGTATCGTCGTCGACAACAAGAATGTGAGGCGTTGCTTCGCTCACCGGGTCGTTCTAGCGCTCCATCGGCGGCCTCGGGTCGCCGAGGCAGCGGGGACCTGGCCACGATCTTCCGGATTGATAATGGCGCGTACGACGGCCGTAAAGCCCGTCACCGCATCTCCACCGGTTTCTGCGTATGCGCGGGCAATGCGGGCGGCCTGGCGCTCGGTCAGGCGACGTTCCAGGGCTTCGGCTTCAGCCGACAGGTAGAGGCGGCGCCGACGGCCGTCACTGGGATCGGGCCGTTGCTGGATGAACCCCTCTTCAAGGAGCTGACGCAGAACCGGTGCCAGCGCCTGCTTGCTGATCTTAAGGATGGACAACAGCTCGCTCACGGCGAGGCCAGGCCGGCGGCCGACGAAATAAATGACGCGGTGATGCGCGCGCCCGAAGCCATACCGTGCCAACATGGCGTCGGCGTCGGCAGTAAAATCTCGATAGGCGAAGAACAGCAATTCGATCGCTTCGCGAAGCTCCCCGGTCCGGACACGACCCGTGCCCTTGTCCGCGGCGGGTGGTCCGCCGCAGACCAGCGATGCGGGAGGATCATCGGCGCGACGTTCGGGCGCCGTGTCCAAGGTGGCGCCTTCGCGGGCATCCGGAACTTCACCAAACGCTGAGGACTCTGTCGTTTGGCTCAACGGGCATCCTCCGAAGGGGGCAGTCAGGTTCGCACAGGGCTTCGTGACCACCGCGGGGCGATTAAGTCAGGATCGTTGACATATATGGCAGCAAATGTTACGCATTGCAACGTCACAAGCCAAGTGACGCAATAAGCATGCAGTTTTGGTGCCCGTGTCGGCAGTAAAGAACTGCACCACTGGAGCTCGCAGGATCGGGAGACCTTCAAGCAATGGCTGGCCAACCCTTCGACGACCGTGACGGGCTGATCTGGTATGACGGGACGCTGAAACCCTGGCGTAACGCTACGTGCCACGTGTTGACCCATGCCCTCCACTATGCGTCTTCCGTGTTTGAGGGTGAACGAGTTTACAAGGGCCGGATCTTCAAGCTCACCGAGCACTCCGAGCGTCTTGCTGAATCGGCCCGCATTCTTGGCTTCTCACTGCCCTGGTCGGTTGCGGAGATCGATGCGGCCTGCGCGGAGGTGGTGGCGGCCAACGATATCTTCGATGGCTACGTGCGACCGGTGGCTTGGCGGGGCTCGGAGATGATGGGGGTGTCGGCACAGCACAGCCGCATTCATCTGGGGATCGCGGCTTGGTCGTGGCCGTCGTACTTCTCGCCCGAGTCCCGGCTCAAAGGCATCCGGCTCAAGACCGCGAAATGGATGCGCCCCAGCCCGAAGACGGCGCCGGTCCACGCCAAGGCCGCCGGCCTTTACATGATCTGCACGCTTTCAAAGCACGCGGCCGAAGCCGAGGGCTATGATGATGCCCTGCTGCTGGACTGGCGCGGACGCGTTTCCGAAGCCACGGGCGCCAATATTTTTATGAGCTTGGGTGACGACCGCCTTCACACCCCCCTGCCTGATTGCTTCTTGAACGGCATCACTCGTCAAACGGTGATCGAATTGGCGCGAGCGCGGGGAATCGAGGTGATCGAGCGTGCCATTTGGCCCCATGAGCTCGATCGTGCCACCGAGGTGTTTCTGACCGGAACAGCAGCGGAAATTACGCCGGTGGGCGAAATCGATCACAACCGGTTCACCCCTGGATCGATCACCCGGGTGCTGATCGAGGATTACGAGCGCCTAACGGGTCAGCGCGAATATTCGAGTGACGAGGACGCTGCTCCGGCGGCTGCCGTTTCGGCGGCAGAGTAGCGCAAGGAATCGCCGCCGCCCGTGAGCTGATGAGCGCAACGACGCACTAACGTCGCAACAGAAAAACCGCTTGTTCACCCAACAAGTTGGCGAGCCGCAAGTTCCGGCCGATGCGGTGGCGCGTGCCCGTCGAATCGAGCGATAGGCTGGTTTCAATCGTAATACCCATGTCACGGCACAACTCCACGAAATCCGCGATCGTGCAGTGATGGATGTTGGGCGTTTCCCACCAGCTGTACGGCAGAGCCCGGCTCATGGGCATACGACCACGCACCATCAAAAACCAGCGTGAGCGCCAATGGGCGAAGTTGGGGAAGGACACGATCGCCCGGCTGCCGACCCGCAAGAGCTGTTCCAGAACCGTCCGCGGCGCCTTCATGGCCTGCAGTGTTTGGCTCAACACCACATAGTCCATGGCATTGGCCGGATAGTCGAACAGGTCGGTTTCGGCGTCGCCCATGATCACGGAGAGCCCGGCGGCCACACACGCGTTCACTCCTTCATTGGAGAGTTCAATGCCACGGCCGTCGACTTGCTTGTAGTGCACGAGCCAGGCAAGCAAAGCGCCATCCGCGCAGCCCACGTCCAAGACGCGGCTGCCTGGCTCGATCATGTCGGCGATCAGCTGGAGATCGACCCGGATTCCCCCGCGCACGTCGATGCCGGGAAGGGGCGATGGTGTCATACCCCGCGTAGATCCGATTGGTGGTGGACGGCCGCCCCAGCCAGGAAGCCGTCCAGCACGCGATGGAATTCCGGCTCATTCACCAAAAAAGCATCATGCCCGGCGTTCGACTCGATTTCCGCGAAGCTGACATTGGCGGCAACGGCGTTAAGCGCCCGGACGATCTTGCGGCTTTCGGGCGTGGGGTACAGCCAGTCGCTTGTAAAGGAAATGACGCAAAAACGCACCGGCGTGCTGCGAAAACAGTCCGCCAAGACACCGCCGTGGCGGGCCGCCATGTCGAAATAGTCCATCGCGCGGGTGATATAGAGGTAGGAATTGGCATCGAAACGTTCGACGAAGCTGATTCCCTGGTGGCGCAAGTAGCTTTCAACTTGGAAGTCGGCGTCGAAGCCATAGGTGATGCTGCGGCGATCTTGGAGGCTGCGGCCAAACTTCTCGGTCAACTTTTGCTCGGACAGATATGTGATATGCGCTGTCATCCGTGCCACGGCGAGGCCACGATGTGGCTTCTTTTCCTTCTGCCAGTAGTTTCCGCCCTCCCAATCAGGGTCGGCCATGATGGCCTGACGGCCCACCTCGTGAAAGGCAATGTTCTGGGCTGAATGGTGTGCCGCTGTGGCGATGGGGACGGCGGCGACAACACGCTCGGGATACAGCGCTGCCCATTCCAACACCTGCATGCCGCCCATCGAGCCACCAATGACGGCGAACACCCGATCGATGCCCAAGTGATCCAGCAGCATGGCTTGCGCGCGAACCATGTCGGCGATGGTAATGACGGGAAACGACAACCCCCAAGGCTCACCCGTGGCGGCATTGACCTCGGCCGGCCCAGCAGATCCCATGCAGCCCCCCAACACATTGGCGCAGATGACGAACCACTGGTTGGTGTCGATGGTGAGACCGGGCCCCACGAGGCTCGACCACCAACCGGCCTTGCCGGTGACGGGATGGTCTTCGGCGACGAACTGATCACCGGTTAGGGCGTGGCAGACAACAACAGCATTAGACCGGTCATCGTTCAACGTGCCGTAGGTTTGATAGGCGACGGGAAAGTCACTAAGGACGCCACCACTTTCCAAAACGAGCGGATGATCGGTCCCCAAGTGGACCCGATACCCTGGCAAGGCGGCAGACCGATCGGCGTCGACCGTTCCGGCAAAGCGCTGAGAATGGTTCATTTGTGCGTTCAATCGGCGCGACGGTTGGTTTTCGTCGCTCAACGCCGCGCCGATAGACTCCCTGAACCAATCATCAGAATTGCGTCCGGCACGGATCGGGATCGCTACAAACGCCGGCCCCGAGTGTCAACGTTTTCTTTGCTTTCGTCCGTCCGAGCCCGTATCACTGCTTCATGATGAACCCAGCCGCCATCTGACAAAAACACCGAACGACACCCGATAAGGCCATGGACGGTGACCGAAATCTTGAGGCGGTTCGGCGCGATATCGATGCCATCGATGATGCCATCCACGACCTGCTGATCAAGCGGACCGCGCTCGTCGAGACTGTGCGCAGTCTGAAGGCCAACGACCGCATCAAGATCCGCCCCGCCCGGGAAGCGGAAATTGTGTATCGCCTGATCGCGCGCCACCACGGCCCATTTCCGCGCCGCGAGCTGGTGGCCATTTGGCGCCTGATCATCACGGCGACGCTGTCGTTTGAAGGCTCGTTTTCGGTGGCCGTTCACATGCCACAAGGGCAGGGCGGATATTGGGACCTGGCTCGCGATCACTTCGGCATTTTCACACCGGTGACCCGGCACACCTCGGTGCGCTCGACCATCGAAGCGGTCCATCGCCAGGACGCCACGGTCGGCGTCCTGCCTATGCCGCAGCATGATGAGAAGGACCCGTGGTGGCGCCACCTGGTCACGACCCAGCCGGACGCCCCGCGCATTATCGCAAAGCTTCCCCTGGCCGGACCATCCAACAGTATCGGCGGCGACCTGGAGGCCCTGGTGATTTGCCCGGTGGAGCAGCCGCCCACGGGCCGGGACCGATCTTATCTCGCCTTTGAGATGGAAAAGCGGCTCGGCATCAACCAGTTCAAATTGGCCTTGGAGGGGGCCGGGCTCAACCATCATTTCACGACCGTATGGCGGGAGGAGCAGGGTCCGAAGGCTTGGCTTTTCCTGGCCGAAATCGGCGATTACGTCGCCACCGACGATCCCAGACTTGCGGATCTGGAGGATCGTCTCGGCGCAGCCTGCAACCGTATGGTTCGCCTCGGCACCTATGCAGAACCGTTGAACGAGGACGAACTCGGTCCACCGCGGCACCGTCGGCCTGCCAGCAACGGCAGCGCCCAGCGCTGAGCATGCCCGTGTCCGCATTGCGTCCCCTCGCGCATGTGCTAGACCTCGCCCCTTATGTGGGCGGCGAGTCCGCCTTGCCGGGCATCACGTCGCCAATCCGTCTGGCGGCCAATGAAAATGCACTCGGTCCCAGCCCGGACGCGGTTGCGGCACTGCATGCGGCTTCGGGGACCGCCCATCGCTATCCGGATGGCGCCTGCTCGGCACTGCGGGCAGCACTGGCCGATGTTCACGGATTGGATGCGGCTCGGATCGTCTGCGGCGCCGGCTCCGATGAGCTGATCACGCTGCTTTGCCGCGCCTACGCCGGGCCGGGTGATGAAATTTTGTACAATCGCCATGGCTTTCTGATGTATCCCATCGCTGCGCGCGGCGTTGGCGCTGGCGTTGTCACCGCACCGGAGCGCAACTTGACGGCCGACGTCGATGCCTTGCTCGCCGCCGTGACGCCGCGAACGAGGATTGTATTCCTGGCCAATCCCAACAACCCGACGGGAACGGTCCTGCCGGCCGCCGAGATCCGACGACTGCGTGATGGCTTGGCGGACTCGATCCTGCTCGTCCTCGATGCCGCCTATGCGGAGTTCGTAGATCGGGACGACTACGAGCCCGGATTTGACCTCGTGGATGCGCGGCAGGACACGGTCGTGATTCGCACCTTCTCGAAGGTTTATGGCCTCGGCGCGATCCGGCTCGGATGGGCCTATGGCCCCCTCCCCGTCATCGATGTACTGAACCGGTTGCGCAACCCGTTCAACGTGGGGGCACCGGCGCAAGCGGCAGGCATCGCCGCGCTCGGTGATCAGGATTTCATCGCCACGTCCGTCGCTCATGTGGCTCGCTGGCGGTCGTCGTTTTCGGAGCGTTTGCGCGGATGGGGGCTCGATGTGCCCGACAGTGCCGGCAACTTCGTCCTGGCGCGATTTCCCGGCCCAGCCGGCTCCAATCGGGATGCCCGCGCTGCCGATGTCCATTTGCGATCGCGCGGCATTCTGGTGCGCCGGATGGAGGGTTATGGTCTGCCCGACGCCCTGCGCATCACAATCGGCACCGATGCTGACATGGCGGCGCTTGAGCATGCACTCACCGCCTTTTTCGCCGATGGGACAGACGCTCAATGACCTCAGACACCGAAGCGGCCGCCACCCCATCGTCCACGTTCCACATCGATCGGGTTGCGCTGATCGGGATCGGGCTGATCGGCTCATCGCTGGCCCGTGCACTGCGTCAGCGTAAGCTGGTGGATCACATCGCCGTGGCCGCGCGGAGTGTGCGCAGCGCTGAGACGGCCTTGCGGCTCGGCATTGCGGACAGTGCCACCACGGACGTCGCGGCGGCCGTGGCGGATGCGGACCTGGTGATGCTCTGCACCCCTGTCGGCACCTTTGCCGGGATCGCGACCGTGATCGCGCCTCACCTGAAGCCCGGCTGCATCGTCACCGACGCCGGCTCCACCAAGCAATCCGTAATCCGGGACGTTGGCCCTCACTTGCCGGAGGGGGTCTATCTGGTTCCCGGCCATCCCATCGCGGGGACCGAGCATTCGGGGCCGGAGGCCGGGTTTGCCGAACTGTTCGAGGAGCGCTTCTGCGTGCTGACCCCGGCGCCCGGGACCGATCCAACGGCGGTCGCCACGGTCCGCCGGCTTTGGGAAAGCGTCGGCATGACCGTCCATGAGCTGGACGCGCAACACCACGATGTGGTGCTGGCGATCACCTCCCACCTGCCGCACCTGATCGCCTATACCATCGTCTCCACGGCGACGGAATTGGAGGAGGATCTCCACCAGGCGGTGATTCGGTATTCCGCCGGTGGTTTTCGCGACTTCACGCGGATCGCCGCCAGCGATCCGGTGATGTGGCGCGATATCTTTCTGCACAATCGCGAGGCGATCCTGGAGATCCTGCAGCGCTTTAACGAAGATTTGACGGCCTTGCAGCGGGCGATCCGCTGGGGTGAAGGCGAGACGCTGGAAGCGCTGTTCCGCCGCACTCGCGAGAT
>CAZUDB010000034.1:0-37433 GCA_964619055.1 uncultured Rhodospirillaceae bacterium | reverse complement strand
TTGACGGCCACAATAGCGCGACGGACTGCCTAGGTCATGACGGATTCAGTCTAACGGGCTGTACGGGTTGCTTTTTGTTATAAAATTGACAAATTTGAAAAATTCTCATAATTTCATATATTGTTTCTAAATATTGCCCTATTTTTTTTGATACTCAAATAATCTACGACGCAGACCCAAAAGGGTACAGAAGTATTAGTGCGGCGTTTTTTGTAACTGAATTTTCGGGCTTAAAAAATCATCCGCTTTGCTTTATCGCGCCCCAAAAAGGGTAAAAAGCTTACAATTTTTGGCTTAAGGCCAAAAGAACGAGCGTATTAGAAAGGCATGCTATCAGTAATGGCGGGAAAAATCGCCAGATTCTATTGATAGAGGTCGATGCGGAACCATGGAACAGCAAGAAACAACTCCCGGCAACTCGGGTGCGCCTGCCATCATGTCGTTATCGGGCCAATTTGATGATTCGGCCTTTATGGACATGGTTGCAACAGCCGAGGAGGGCACGTGGATCACGGTGCCCGGCAATTTCAACGACGTTTGGCCTGATCTTGACGAGCTGCCGGCACGAGTCACCACGCCCAAGGCGATAATTGCTGCTTGGGGTGCGATGGCTTGGAACCCCAATGCCGGTCAGATCCTCATTACCGGTGGTGGCCACGCCAACTACAGCGGCAACGATGTTTATGCTTGGTCGATTGCGACCCTGTCGTGGAGCCGGTTATCGCTCCCCACCAAAACCTATCATGTCGACGACAGTCCTATCGAGCCATTCCGACATTATGAAACAGTTGATGGTCCTGCCCACTCTCCAATTGGCGCGCACCTCTATGACGGTCTGATCTATCTCCCACTGGCGGATCGGATGGTCTCGTTTGGCGGTGCCACCTACAACCTGGCTGGCAATTACATCATCGCCGACGTTGATGATAACGGGGAGACTGTCTATCGCCCGACAGGTCCTTACTTCTTCGATCCCAATGTTGCCGACGGCGACAAGGTCGGCGGATTGACCGGCTCCGGTGTGCAGTCCGGTGTGGAGGGCACGCAAGCCTGGGAGAACCGCGATTCCATTCAAAAGCTGTTCGACTTGGGATTTTCCGGCGAATCCATCGGCACAAGCACTGCCTATCTGATCGAAGATGGCAAAGAGGTCATCTTCTTTAAGCCTTATCGGTACTCAGCGCACGAATTGTGGAAGTACACGATCGTTGATCCTAATAACCCTGCTCTTGATACCTTTGAAAAGGTCGGAAAAGCTTGGGCGGGCGCCAGCAATCCGGGTGCCGGAACCTATGACCCAACACGTAATATCTATGTTCAGGCTGACTCAAGGTCCATGATATATTGGGATTTGAGCACCGGACAACCGGAGCGTTCGCAATTTGTCAAGGCGGAACTACCGGATGGCTCAAATTTCTGGGATCATATTCCTTGGGGTCCAGGGTTTGATTACGATCCTATCCGCGATCGATACCTAATGTGGGGCGGTGACGGCATTATTTATTCGATGACGGCACCGGATAATCTTCGTGACCCTTGGCCCGTGGAAGTCATGACACCCGACGCGGCGTTCGATGTGTTGGATGTTCCGGACAACGACCCGAGAAATGTTCACGGGAAATGGCAGTACATTCCCCAGTACGACGTCTTCCTTGGCCTCCTGGACGCGATCAACGGCGACATTTCCATCTATAAGCCAACCGATTGGTCGCCGCCGGATGGCGGCGTCATTGCCGGCACGGATATCGTTGGCACGAATGGTCCGGATGACCTCAGCGGCTTTGGTGGCAACGACATGCTGGACGCTTTGGCCGGCCGCGACACACTTGATGGCGGCAGCGGCGACGATCGGCTGTTGGGACGTCAGGGCGACGATGAGTTGATCGGCGGAGAGGGGGCTGACACCCTCAACGGCGGCAGCGGCATTGACACGGCGGACTACTCGACGTCACCGGACGCGGTCCAAATCAATCTGGCGTCTCAGAGCACCGCACAGCAGGCGGGCGGTGACGCGGCGGGTGACCTGGTGATCGCCGTCGAGAGCGTCATCGGCTCGGCCTTCAATGACACACTGCTCGGACGAAACATGGCCGGCGAACGTCTGGATGGTGGCAGCGGCGACGACATGCTGGACGGGCGGGCCGGCGACGACACTCTGATTGGCGGCCTTGACGATGATTGGATCATGGGCCGTGAGGACGACGACATCCTTGTCGGGGGGGCCGGAGCCGACACCCTCAACGGCGGCGGCGGCAACGACACCGCGGATTATTCGGACTCGCCCGAAGCCATAGATATCGACCTATCCCGCGCAAACGGGACCGCGCAAAAGGGCGGTGAGGCCGAAGGCGACATCGTCCTCAGTGTGGAGGTGGTCATCGGCTCCGCGTTCGACGATCGCGTGATCGGGCGGGGTGTTGCCGCCGAGCGCCTGAGCGGTCTCGGCGGCAATGACGAGATCGGTGGTCGGGGCGGCACCGATACGTTGATCGGTGGGCTCGGCAACGACACCCTGACGGGCGGTGGCGGCGCGGACCTCTTTGTGCTGGCTGTTGGTGCGGGCACGGACACGATTACGGATTTCGAAAAGGGCACCGATCAACTCGGACTGCTCAATGGGCTCACCTTCGCGGACTTAAGCGTAAGTGCGAATGGCTCCAATGCGCTCGTCACAGCAACCGCCACGAGCGAACTCCTCGCAGTCGTTCGAAACGCGGCAGGACTGATAGACCAGACAGACTTCCTGGACGACTTCATGCTGGCTTGAGCGCTCGCTTGCGTGCCGTCGTTGCCCGCTTGATGCCGAGTGAGCGGCGACGGATGCGCATCGCCGAACCAGCCTTCAGATCGCGTCCCATTCCACGTGAAAGTGCTGCGGGAACGGGGTGCTGGGGTCCGGTCGACCGGCGGGGCCGGCAGCGCGGCGCAGATTCGGGCGCTGCAACAGTGCCTTGATCATCGCCGGAATCACGGCCCGATTGATGACGGCGCCGAAACACGCATGAAGCCCATAGCCCCAGTGAATGTAGGTGTCCCAGGGCCGATCGGTTCGGAAACTGTGCGCGCCTGACACTTCCAGGCGGTCATGCATGGCCGCTCCGTTTACGGCAAACACCATCGTTCCCTTCGGGATCTTGATCTCGCGCAGCGTCGAGCGAGCAACGATCGTTTCCCGTGTCGCCCGTCGGTACACGATGGGTGCGAATGGATTGAACCGCAGCGCTTCCCAAATGTGGTTGGCCAACCGTGCGTCGTCGCCAGCTTTGGCCGCTGCGACCGCGGACCGCAAGGCGTCCGGCCGGTTGAGCAGTTCATCCAGGGCATAGCACGTGGCTTTGGATATGGTTGGGATCGCGCCGATGATCAGGCCGACCAGGTTGTCGCGGATGCCCCGGTCATCCATACCGGGCGTCCCGGCAGCACCCAGGGCAAGGCAGCGATTGAGCACGTCGTCGCCGTCTTGAGGTGCGACGCGACGCGCCGCAACGACCGAGCCCACGTGCTCCCGCAAGCCCGCGGCCGCCTCGCGTGCCCTGACATCCAGCGCGGGATCGGCATCCAGGTCGGCGAACAGGTACCAGAACAGTGTTGTTGCCCAGTCGATCATGATGGCTTCGGATGGGCCCGGAACGCCGAAATAGCGCGCCACCATATCCGCCGGGACTCGTGCGGCCAGATCCGGCGGAAGGTCGAGCCGGCCGTCGGCGCTGCCCACAACCTCCTCCACCAAGGCTTGCGCGCGGGGCAGAATGATCTCCTCCACATCCGTCATCCGCGCTGCCAACCGCATGGCGGAGACATCACGCGTGTAGGCCCAGCCGGGCTGCATGCCGAGGAAGAAGTTCTCGCCCGCGGTGATTATCCGCATGCGCGGCTCATAGACGACCTCGAAGTCTTCGTCACGGCTGAGCACGTCCAGCACATCCTTGCGCCGGGTAATGATGGCGGTGCCCGAGTTGTCGTAGGCCGTTACCAGCTTTCGCGAAAGCAGCAGGTTGGGCCAAAACGCGGACAGAACGGTCAGCGCATACCGCTGACCCGTCGGCGCCAGCAGCTTTGCGGTGATGCGTTGGCCAATCGACCCGTCGCCGCCCGAGAGGGCGCTGGCGGCGATACCGATGAGGCGGCCAAGTGCGACCAGGCCCGCCAGCCAAAGTCCCAACCGGCGGACCAGGGCCATGAAGGGGTTGATGATCACCGTCATGGAAGGATCTCCTCTCGCGATCGATCGCGAGCCTGAGGGACGCTCAAGGCCAATCAGGTCGGGTCGACGATGCCCATGGCCATCATGCGAAGCGCTGTCATGGACGGGACGAAGAAGTAATCGCCGCCCCGCGCCTCCACGAACGTGGGCATGGCGCGGCACATAAATGGCGGCACGCCGGTGGCCGGATCGGACGGAATCACAAACTTGCCGTGCACCTTGTGATCGCCGATGAGCGGGCAGGTGTCGTTGCCGGCGTCGAAGTCCAATCCGTAGCCGATCCACTGCTGTTGGACGAATTCAAACTGCCGGAACAGACTGGCGCATGTGGCGATAAAGATGACGCCTTGCTCGGTCTCATCGGAGCCCTCCTCCAACGTTGGAGGGCCATAGGGCAGACCACGGCGCAGAATCCGACGTCGCTTGTTTAGTCGGGTCGTGGCCTTGGGGTTGGTGGCATCCGGGGCGGTGTTGTTGTCTGGATCAAGGAAATCGCGCGGATTGGCGCGGCGCAGGTGCGATGTTACCGGGCATTTGTAGCCCGCCATATCGTCGCCGTAGCGGAAGTCGACAATCTCCGCCGACTTGAGATAGCGGAACGTCGCCAACGCGGCCTTCGCAGGGTCTGGATCGTTCATGCCGCGCGCCGAACGCAGCGCCTGCCACTCCGAAAATGTCGGCGCGGCCATCAGCGGGACGCCGTCTGCCCAGCGGCCGGCAGCCTTGGCTTTAAGCGTTGCCGCGGCCTCCACCTCTCCAAGGCCCGAAACCTGACCGAACAGGCGTGCTTGCTCGCCGAAGTAGGCATGAAAGCTCGAGACATTTTCGTGCAGCTTGCGGAAAGCCATGAAGGTGCCGTTACGGCTGAACTCCCAGGGCGGCGGGCTAGCCGACAGCTCCTGCGCTTCATCGGTGTGGCCCAACAGGAATTCGCCGGTGGCGATCGGCTGCCAACCGGCCTCGGCCGTCATCCATTTGCCGCGGCCCTTGACGCGGTCCGCTTCCACGTCCGCGTCATACTGGCCCTCAAAGACCGGATTGCCGATGCCGTCCGTAAACCCGAAGTGCTCCTTGGCCGTCGGCATTAGCGTGCCGTCCGGTCCGGTTACGAAGATCACGCTCGCCGCTTGATGGTCCTGGTCACCCGTTGCACCGTTGGTGGCAAGGATGCGGACAGCATTGTCCAAGCTTGCGCACAGCTCGTGCAGCCACCGGGCTTGATCCTCGAGGGCCGTCACCGGCTCGGCCGTGCCCGCCTTGACCTTGGCGCTCATGGATAGCCAAATGTGGACGTCTTCGCCGACATCGCTCCGGTTTTCTCGCCAGATCCGGTCCCACTTGGCGTCCCAGTCGGGCTGCTCAGCCATGGTCTTGCCGTGGGTAAGGTCGCCCAGGATGAACGCCCGCGCCTTCATCCCGTCGATGAACTCCTGAGGAAACCGCTGCAGCGTTCGGATCGGGAGGCCAAGCGTGTACAACCCGAAGAAAGTAAAGGCGATGTTCAGTGTCACGTCAGGAGACTGCAACTCGCCGCCAGGCAGGCGAGGCCAACGCTCAGACGTCGTGATCCGCGTCCGCACCCGATCCAGAAAGGCTCGGCCCGACGCAGCGTCATCAATGTGCAGGAAGTAGTGACGGGCAACGGGAAACCGGTAGCGGCCATAGGCGCGCACGATGTTGCCCTGGATGTCTTCCAGATCCAGTGTCCTGGTCATGTCATCGTGTTTCCATATTGACGTCTGGCCCCCGGTCTAGATGGACGTGCCGATCACGCCCGGAGGTTGCGTGGGCGATCTCGTGTCAGCCGGTCTGTGCGTTTCCAGGAATTGCCCGAAGGCGGCATAAAGGTCCTCCGGCGTAGCGCCCTGGGAGTCTCCAACGAAATCGGCAAAGTGGCGTTGCAGGTACAGCGACTTTAGCACCGAGCTCAGATCCGCGTCGGTTGGCGGCGGGAACGCCTTCTGGCCATGAGTCATCACGCAACGATAGGCAATGCCGAGGCCGGCAACGGCAAGCACCAGAGTGCCCAGCACGGACCAGCCGGCAGCACCATCGAACGGCCAGAGAATCAGCGTAAGGAGAAAAGCCGCGACCGGGAGTCCGGCGATCACGAGCAATGCCCGGGTGGGCAGGGGTTTTAAGTCCGGCGGGGACGTCCAGTAGTCATGAAACGGCATCGTTGTTTCGATCTGACACCGCGCCAGGTAAGCGGCGAAGCCGTTGGCGTCGGCAACGCCATCGAAACCAACGCAGTGGTCATAGATGCGGCGGAGATCCGCCTCGGCCGTCCGCCATAGCTCGCGCGCGTAAGCATCGCGCACGGCATCCTGCTGCTCCTCCGTCAATGTCGCCGGCAATGGCTCGCCGTCCTGGGTGACCGCATCGATTTCGGCCGCGAACAACAGGTATGCGGCATTGAGGCGGTCAACGGCTTTGGGGACGATCGGATCGATATTCCGTACGGAGGCGACGATTGCGTTAGCGCCCTCGGGACCGTTGTAGACCACATCGTCGATGACGACGAAACGGCAAAAATGATTGCGGTGATTGCGCGCAAAAGGGCTGTCCTCGGGCATGGTTATCGTTGCGGGCGATTGCCGTGCGGTCGGCAGAACCGCCAGAGCCCGACGCAACGCCTGAGAATGGGCAATGGCCGTCTCGCCGTCGCCCGCCTCCACTGCACCCGCCTTGATCGGTGCCAACGTGGTCAGAAAGTAGGTTCCGGCGTCGAAGTTCGGCATGGGCTTAGCTCCAATCGGCGCGCCTGGATAAGTGGGGCAGAGGGCCTAGCGCGGTGCTGGTCCTCAGGATTCAGGCCACCAGCGCCTCATCGACGATGTAGCGGCGGCGGTTAAGATCGGCATTCTCCGTGTCGAGACTGGCGGATGGGGCAATCCCGGCATCCCCGAGGCAGCCTTGAACGCGTCCGAGAGCAGCGATGTAGCTTTGTCGGAAGGCCTCTGGATCTTCTGTTTTGTGTTTTTCGGCGAGCGCGACCACTTCTGCGCGAACCTTGATGGCCGCCTTGATGTCGCGCTGTGCCGACCCGGGTGTCGCGTTATAGTAATAGTCAGACGAAATCTGGTTGTGGCTGATATAGTTTTTAAAAGGTGTGATCGGGATCGATAGCGGGTACTTGATAGCCGAAAACCAAAACAGATTCAGGCCATTGGGAATGCCATCAGAGAATGCATCGATGTACTGATCCCAAGTTCCATTAAAGTTTGAGCAAAACAGGACATAGTCATTTTTAAGATTCTGTGGTCCTTGCCCCAAGTTAGGCCATTGATCGCGCTTGATAATCGCCCAACGAGCAAAGTGAATCAGTGACAAGCCTAGAAGTCCGCCGAGAGTGGCCGGAAGACTGCGGGAAATCATGAACAAAAAGCGGTTGACAATTGTTAAGGCTGGTCGAGATGGCGTCACCACATTCATGGCGTACGCCTTGCCGGCGATGTTTGACATCACAACCTCCCGCTTGTTCCGCAGGCCTTTTTGATCGCCCGCGTTATACGCCTATGCCATCCCGTCTTGAGTTTGGGTGATTTTCCAACAAATTGTAAAGCCGAAACCGCACCGGTCTGGCCTCGTAGGGGGTAGGCGGAGGTGGGCTCTAACTTGTCTCATGGTCCTCACCCCGTTGTTAGTCCGGATTTCGAGCGATTTTATGTGCGGAACAACAAACGCGACGCGACACCGGTGCGGGCGGCAAACAGCCGCTTAACCCCTGAACCGCAAAAGGGAAGGGGGCCAGCCGCTGCGGTGACGAGTTGATTGGGAAAAATGACCGTTAACGGTCTATGGATATCGAAAAAGCCCTCTTTTTCAAAGGTCTACGCCGTTGTTTATTGTCATTCTAAAGTGTTTCACGTGAAACACTTTAGAATCTTTATAAATTCCGTCTCAACAATCTGTTTTCAAAAAGATATTTTCGGGCGTTACCAAAACGACGGGCAACAAATCAATCCGTTTCGGTGACGGCCGTCTCGCCATCGCGTCACCCGGCATCTTACCAGGCGATCAGACGCTCTGCTGCGGCCGCCATGTCCTCCGTGGACCCCGCAAAGGAAAAGCGTATCCAACGGCTCCCGCGGCCGGGATCGAAGTCCACCCCCGGTGTGGCCGCCACATTGATTTCCGCCAGCATTCGCCGGCAAAACGACAGGCTGTCGTTCGTCATTTTCGAGACGTCGGCGTATAGGTAAAACGCACCGTCGGCGGGTGCCAGCGTACCGAAGCCGGCCTTCGGTAACCGCTCCATCAACACGGTCCGGTTCCGGGCATAGCGGACCACATGGCCGTCTAGTTCCTCCCGGCAGTCGAAGGCGGCGATGGCGGCCCGCTGGGACAGGGCAGGCGGCGAGATGTAGAGGTTTTGCGCCAGACACTCGACGGCGCGCGACAGGTCGGGCGGCACAACCATCCAGCCCAAGCGCCACCCGGTCATGGAGTAATACTTGGAAAAGCTGTTGATCACGATCGAGCGCTCGGAGCTGGCAAGCGCCGAGGTCGCGCGCTCGCCAAATGTAATGCCGTGATAGATCTCATCGGAGATTAGGCGGATGCCGCGGGCTTCGCAGCCCACGGCCAGTTCGGCGAGAGCTGCCGGGCTCAGCATTGTGCCCGTGGGATTGGCTGGGCTCGCCACGATCAGGCCGTCAAGTGGCTCCGCCACCGCATCCAGGTCCGCCAAGGTTGGTTGAAAGCCTGATGCGGCCTCCAGCTCCAGATTGACCACTTCCACTCCAAGGGCGCGCAGAATGTTGCGATACGCGGGATAACCGGGGCTCGCCAGCGCCACCCGATCGCCGGCTTCGAAGGCGGCGATGAAGGCCAGCACAAAGGCACCGGACGAGCCGGTGGTGACCACGACACGCGCCGGGTCCACGGACAGGCCGTAAATCTCATGATAACTGTCGGCGATGCGCTGGCGTAGCGCGGCCAGGCCGAGGGCGTCGGTGTAGCCGAGCCGATCCCCGTCGAGTGCGGCCTTGGCTGCCGCCAGCACACCCCTTGGCGCCGGGGTCGCCGGCTGGCCCACCTCCAAGTGAAGGACATTCGCACCGGTCGCAACCCGCTCGTTGGCGGCCCGCATCACGTCCATCACGATAAAGGGATCGATCGCGCCCCGTTCGGCGACTTTCAGGACCATCTCCGGCTCCTCGGGTTTGCAGAACCGCAGCCCTCTCCGCGCTTGGCCCCGCGCTGCGGGTCGCGCTTGTTACTCAAAGGGCGCAGCCAAGCCATTGCCGCGAGGATCGGCCGAGGCCGCACAGCTCTCGGGTTTCACCGGCAAGCCTTCCGGGCAAGCAATGGCTGCCACATAGCCCAGGCGCGGTGTCAGGGCGAGCCGCAGGTTACGGCCGGCAAATGCCGTCATGATCGCGTCGCCGGGCTCGCCGATCGCTCGGGCTGGGCTGATGGAAATCGCCCGGGGGGCAAGCACCGCGGACGAAAGGGGCTCCCCGCCATCCAGAACGCGGAGCGCCACGCCCGTCAGTGCCACTGAGGCCGGCACCCCTCCAGCGGCACTGCCCGCAAAGTAGACCTCGCCCACGACTTCGTTAACGACCAGCATGGGGCTCAGTGTTTCGGCGCCGCGACCGCCCGGCCCCGGTGCCGCCGCCAGCACGACCCCGGTGCCGTCGGCGATTCGGCCCGTGCCGAACACCGCGTTTAATGTCACCACGCAAGCGACTGCACCGCCATCGCGATCGACGGCTACGAAGCTGGCGGCCGACGGGTTTTCGGCGGCGAGGCCCGAGTCTGCGGTCGCACCGCTCTCCCCCGTCCTGGTCCACCGGCTCCGATCCCGCAGGGCAAGGCCGGCGGCGTCCGCAAGACGGGCCGTACGATCGATACCAGGGCCACCGATGCCAACGTCTTCCACCGTGTTTCGCCACATGGCTGCCCCAACCTCACCGCCGACCAGGGGCGGCGGCGCGAAATGAACCGTGTCATCGCCATAAAGCACACGCACCGTGTTGACCCGTCGCGGACGAAAGGACCGAAGATCACTGGCCGTCAGGCCGCCACCGACGGCCGTCGCCGCTTCGGCAAACTGTTGAGGCAAGCTGCCCGAGTAGAACGCACCGGCACCTTCGGTGCGAACCCGCGCAATGACCGTGGAAAGCTCAACCTGCTCCAAGGCATCACCCTCGCGGACCAGGCGTAGGTTCGCGCCGGTGTCAGACGATCCACCCACCGGCACGGCAAATATGGCGCGAACTTCGGGCGCGGCCATCAGGGCGCGGTCAACCAGCGCCAGATCGCGGGTGAGCGCCCGGGAAACGCGGGTGCCAAATCGGGCGATGTTCTCCGCCGGCGCCAGGAGCTGCTCCCAACGCAGTCTCCCAAATCCGGCGTGCAGGGCGAAGAATCCGCGCACATTGCCGGGAACAGCCGCCGGCCGGCTTGCGTCGGAGGGCTGGCCGACCGGAGCACGCGCGAGAAAATCAATGGCTTCGACCTGGCCGGTTTCCGGATCGAAGGCGAGGCAGACACCCCCGCCGCCCAGGCTTGCCGCCGAGGGCAGCGTGACCGCTGCGGTGAAGTACATCGCCGTCACCGCGTCCGCCGCGGTTCCGCCGGCGCTCAGAACATCGCGGCCAATGACGACGGCGCGGGGATCATCCGCCGCGACAGCGCCAAAGAAGCCCTCCACAAATCCCACCGTTCCCAGCGGCCGTTCGTCATCGGCACACCCGGTGAGCAGCAGAGCCATTGCAAGAAGTCCCGCTCCCACCCACGTGGTTTGACGCTTCGGGGTACGAACCCTAGTCTGACAGGGGTTTTGATCGAAAGGACAGTCCGGCGTGCACAAGGCCATGTTGCGATCGGTCGTTTTGTTGATTGTCACAGTGATGCTGACGATGGCCTGCCGTGTCCAGGCCCAACCGTCCTTGATTCGCGATGCGGAGATCGAAGCAACGCTGCGCGCGTTTTCCAATCCACTGTTTCGAGCCGCGGGCTTGGACCCGGCTGCGGTCGAGATCTACATTGTCAACGACAACGGGATCAACGCCTTCGTCGCGGGCGGGCAACGGCTGTTTCTAAATACCGGCCTGATTTTGAAGGCCACCTCCCCCAACCAAGTGATCGGTGTGATCGCACACGAAATCGGTCATATTCAAGGAGCCCACTTGGCGCGCGTTCAAGATGCCATGCGTAACGCAACGGCGGAGAGCATTCTCGCCCTTGTCCTTGGCCTCGCGGCCGGTCTCGCGACCGGAAGTCCTGAGATCGGTTCAGCCGCCGTCATCGCGGGCCAGGACGTCGCCAACCGAAATCTCCTCCGATACTCCAGGACCCAGGAGGGTGCGGCCGACGCGGCGGCACTTCGCCTCCTCGACGCAACAGGTCAGTCGGCCAAAGGTCTGCTCCAGTTCTTCCATACCCTCGAAGACCAGGAATTGCTGGCGGTCGGTCGCCAGGATCCATATTTGCGGACCCATCCCTTGAGCCAGGATCGTATTCAGGCCATCGAAGCCCATGTGGCGCGGTCACGATACTCGGACGTGGAGGACCGGTCGGCAACCGTGAGGGCGTTCGAACGGATGAAGGCAAAACTGTTCGGCTTTCTGTCCTACCCGAGTGTGGTGTATCGAGTCTACCCAGCGAACGATTCATCCGTCGCGGCGCGTTACGCCCGGTCCGTGGCGTTCCATCGCGAAAACCGGACGGCCGACGCGATTGCAGAAATCGACAGCCTGCTCGCTGAACAGCCGCGCGATCCATTTTTTAACGAACTCAAGGGGCAAATCCTGTTTGAGCAGGGTCGCCCGCTGGAGGCGTTGGCTTCGTATGAGGCGGCCGTCCGTTCGGCACCCAACGAGCCCCAGCTGAGGCTCGCTCTGGGGCGTGTCCAATTGGCCTTGGAGGACAGCCGCTTCCTCAAGCCCGCCATCACCAATTTTCGCGCCGGCCTGGCCCGCGAACCGGACAATGCCTTCGCTTGGCGGCAATTGGCCATCGCGTACGGGCGGTCCGGCGACGCCGGCCGTAGCAGTTGGGCCTTGGCCGAAGAAGCAAGTCTGCGCCGGCACTGGGATGAAGCGACGTACCACGCCACGCGGGCGCTGGATACGCTGCCGTCCGGCGGTTCCGAGCGTTTGAAAGCACGCGACATCCAAATCGAAGCCACCCGCCAGTTGGAAAAGTAAGCGGTTCCAGCGAGTGCCGCGTGACCGACGGCCGTCACACCCCTGTGAACGGCTGCGACATAACGGGGTGGCAGACTTGTCCTTGGGCATCGCTATCCCCATCATGCGGCTACCGAGTCGGCGCACAGGTGGAGGTCAGCCCGATGAAACATGCATTTGCGAACGCCCTTCCGCTGCGCCTGACGGGAGCAATGCTTCTCATGGCGGCAGTCGGCGTAGCCATGCCAGCGGCGACGGCAGAGACAACGTTCACCGAGCAGGAGAAGCAGGCGATCGAGACCCTGGTCCGCGAGGTCATTCGGGACAACCCGGAACTTATCATGCAGTCGGTGCGGGAGCATCAAGAGCGGGCAGCGAACGAACAACAGCGCCAAGCAGAGCTTGCTTTGGTCGATTCGCGAGCGGAACTCGAACAGGACCCGGCCACACCGGTTGTCGGTAATCTCGATGGAGATGTTACGGTCGTTGAATTTTTTGATTACAATTGCGGCTACTGCAAGCAAGTGTTTCCCGCCGTGCGTGATTTGGTCGAGTCCGATGGCAATATCCGTTACGTGCTGAAGGAACTGCCGATCTTGGGCCCAAGCTCCGTGACGGCGACCCGCGCGTCGCTTGCGGTCTGGAATCACTATCCTGAAAAGTACTTCGACTTCCACGGTGCTCTGATCCTGTCACGCGGTGCGTTGAGCGATGCGCGCATTCTCAAGATCGCCGAAGACATGGGCCTTGATCGTCGCGTGATTGAGCAAGGGATGGCGGATGAAACCGTCGATCAGGCGATCGAGGACACTCGCCAGCTCGCCGCGCGTCTCAATCTGCGTGGGACGCCAGCCTTTGTGATCGGTGACCGGCTGATCCCCGGCGCCGTCGACGCCGACGCCTTGCGCGAACTAATCTCCGAGGCGCGTAGCGGCTGACAGCTTCGGCCTTGTGAAACAGCCGATACTGAAGACGGAACCAAACCCTGGATGTTAAGACCAAAACCGGCACCCGCGGGCGCAGGGCAGGAATCCGTGTGGGATTATCCGCGCCCACCGCGTCTGGAAGACACGCCGCGGCGCATCCGCGTTGTGTTTGCAGGTGTCACGATCGCTGACAGCGTGCGCGCCAAGCGTGTGCTGGAGACAAGTCACCCACCCACCTATTACGTGCTCCGCGAAGACATCCGCACTGATCTCCTGGTGACCGCTGGCGGCACGTCACTCTGCGAGTGGAAAGGGGCCGCAGCCTATTATGATATCGTGATTGGCGATCGAAGTGCGCCGCGCGCCACGTGGTGCTATCCCGACCCGTCGCCGGCTTTCGCGACCATCATTGATCATTTTGCATTCTATGCACCGCTCATGGACGCCTGCTTTGTCGATGGCGAGCAGATCACACCGCAGCCTGGCCGCTTCTACGGTGGTTGGATTACCTCCGACCTCGCCGGTCCCTTCAAGGGTGAGCCGGGCAGCGAGGGGTGGTAAGCGGAAGTTGCTCCTTACTCCGCGCCCTCAAGTGCCCGCTTTTCGAACGATCGCACCATAACTCGCGCCGTGTAAGGCAGGGCCAGATCGATGGCGCGCTGAAGCGCTCGCGAGCGCATCGCCCATTCCAGGTCAACCGTTACCCGTGTCGTCGGACCGGCATCGACGAATCGCCAACGAATGAGAAAGCGCCGAAACACGGCGTCGTCGGAGGTAATTTCAATCAAGTCCGGCGGTTGCAACCACGTCTTGGTCAGAAAGCGTTGGTGCAAAGGACCAAGAGCGACTTCTTGGTCAGTGATGTAACTGTTCGCATCCTCGGACGTTCGGTTGACCGAGCGCCACATTGGCAAGAACTTTGGATAGTCCTCCACCGACGCGACGATTGCATAAAGATGCGCGCGTGGAACATGGACCGTGCGGGTTTCGCGATGTGTGCTCATCAGCCCTGGGGCGAACTCTTTGCCGATCCGTCACATTCGCCCCAGAGACGGCTCGTATCAAGTCATGAGGCGGCGCGCAGAACAGTTTTTTGTTCGTCCGCACGAAGCCAAAGTTCAAGGACGAGAATGCTCCATAGCATGCCTTTGAGCTTTGGGACGTCTTCGCCGCCTACGGTCGGATCCAGCCGGTCCACAAACTCCGGTCTGAGGTAGCCACGGTCGCGAAACGTCCGGCAGCAGTCGTGGGACAGCTCGCGAAACTGCGGATTCGTGCGCGGCCAATCGTCATAGGGCATGCCGAAGCCATGCTTCTTCTTGTCGATGATCTTTTGGGGCAGCCAACCGCTCAGTGCGGCCTTGTAGAATGACCGCAGCTTAAAGCGCCGAATCATCACCTCCGGGGGAACGCGGGCCGAGAATTCCACCAAGTCATCGTCCAACAGCGGATAACGAACACCGATATCGGCCAGCATGCACATCCGCGAGACCTTGCGCAGGTCGTTGTCGGCCAGCGTGATCTGTAAATCCAGGTGCATCATGCGTTGCACGATGTCAGTGGACGCCGTGCGCTCAAAGACCTCCCGTTCGGCATTGTCGATGGCGGCATGGTCTACGGCGGCGAGCAATTCGCCCGTTAGAACGTCGCCCCGGTCGATCTTGCGAAACGGATCGTCGGTCCGCATCCGCTCGGGCATGGGCTCATTGCTGGTTCGAATAAAGCGAGCGAGCTTCAGAAGGTATGGAACGGAATCGACGGCGAAGGCGACCGGCTCGACCAGCCGTTTGCGCAATACTTCCGGAAGATGTTGGTAGCTGTTGAAGATTTTTTGGTGAACATAGCGCTTGTTGCCGCCGAACAGCTCGTCGCCGCCATCGCCGGCAAGCAGACAGTCCGTCCCGAGATCGCGGGCCATCCGGGCGCAATAGTAGGCCGGAACGGCTGAAGAGTTGGCGAACGGCTCGTCATAGGCCTCGGCTAAGCGCGGCAGCAACGCGACCGCGTCGTCGGCCGTCAGCGTGTACTGATGTTGCTCCGTGCCGAAGTGCTCCGTCGCACAGCGCGCGTACTCCATCTCGTCGAAGGCGTTCTCATCGAAACCGATCGTAAACGTCTTCGCGCCGCGGCCCCCTTCTTCGGCCAACAGACCGGCCACTGTCGAACTGTCCAAGCCGCCACTCAGGAACGCGCCGACCGCTCCGGGATCCTCCGCATCAAGACAGCGCCTGACGGCTTGGCGCAGCAGCCGATGCAGTTCCTCCGACAAGCCTGTCACATCCCGCGGGCCATCGGTGCGATAGGGCATCTGCCAGTAGAACTCTCGCTGCACCCGGCCTGCCTCGAACGTCAGGCGCTGGGCCGGCAACAGCTTGCTGATCTCGGCGTAGATCGTCGCTGGCGCCATGACCACGTCGACGCAGAAGAAGTCATGGATGGACTGGAACGAGATCGAGGTGCTCACCGCGGGATGAGCGCGCACACTGCTTGTGGTCGCGCCGAAAACAAGGCCGTTGCCGACCGCGGCCCAGCACAGGCTCGACACGCCAAGCCGGTCCACGGCAAGGGTCAAGCGGGACGAGCGTCGCTCAACAATCGCGATGGCAAATTGGCCTCGCAGGTGGTCAAGCACGGCGAGACCGTACTGTTCCATGCCATTGAGCAGGGCATCGGCGTGGCCGACGTCCTCGGCGCGCTTGGCCAAAGCCGGTACGGTCCAGCGGGGATAGCCTTCAATGCCGACGATCAGGTCGTCGGATCGGGCGACATCGGCGCCGTTTCCGTGTGCGTGAATCGCGGCATGAGCGGATGAACCGATAGCGGCGGGCTCAACGTGATAATGTCCATTGTCAGCGCCAAAGGCTGGCAAGCCCGCCACCATGGCGGAGAGGACATCCTCAGGCCTCGCCACGCCGGGGGGACCGGCGGTCAGCCAACCGCAAAGACCGGTCATTGATGCCTCCCTGTTCATCGGTGCCAGCGATCATGGCCTTACCGAAGAAGCGGCGAGACCGTAGCGCAACCAGGACTAGACAGCAATCTTGGTTACGTTCGCGTTACGCGCTGACGGGACGCGACAGCGTGCCCGTACGGCAAGCCATCAATGGAGCGTCGGTTGCCTGGCCTTGAGTGTGCTTAGCGCCATCGCAGCCGCGTCCAAATGCGGATTGATTGCCAACGCAACCTGCAGCGCCACCATGGCTGCGTCCGCCCGGCCACGGCGGAGACAGATCTGGGCGAAGCCGGACATGGCGCCAAAATGGCGTGGCTCCAAAGCCACGGTGCGTTGGATGTCTTCCAAGCTGTCAGCATCGCGGCCGTCGAGAAATCGCAATGTCGCCCGCTTGTTCCAGGCTTCGGCCCACATCGGTGCCCGTTCGACAAGGGCGCTCAAGCGCCGCTCCGCGTCGGTCAACCGCCGCTCGGCGATGGCCGCAATGGACTGCTCCATGGCCTGCACCAACGTCGGATCGGGCTGGGTGGTCCAAAGTTCCCAAATCCGGTCTTCGATCATAAACGGCGGCCGAAGGGGCCGCTCAGCCCGCAAGTCTTGGAACAACTCATCCAACTCAGACGGCAGACTGGCAGTGGGCGGCGTATGCTGCCAGTTCACGACTTGCTGAAGAATTTGATCGATGATCGTGGCTTGGCTGTTGAGCATCACAACCTCACCGGCTCAGCCAAAAAAGCGGGCACACTGGCCATCGCTCAATTGACGATGCTCGGAATGGTCCGAGCCGCTCAAAAGTTCGCCAAAAGGTCGACCAACTCCTTAGCGGAGGTGCGTAGGCTAACGCCGTGACCGTCCTCGTTGTAAGCGTGCCAACATCCGGATTCCTTTATGACGCCGAATGTCGTCCATCGTGGACAGCGAACAATCGCGAACTCGTGGCCGCTGTCGGCTGTCCCAAACTCGACGAGGAGCCCCTTGGCACACGCCACCTCGCGGATTTCCTGCTTGTCTTGGGATGACAACCTGACACGGGGGTCGAACGCGACGACGCTCATGGCGACTCTCAATTGTCGAACACAGGAAAGTTTAGCACAGCAGATTCGCCAATAACCATAGTTCAATTATGGATATTGCCTCGGCCTCACTCAACCGCTGGCCACATTTAGGATGGCAGACAAAGCTAACGACAGCGGCTGCTTATCAGGCTGGGTAGCGGTTGGCGCTCTACCAACTCCCGGTGTTGGCCATGCTCGCCCACGGCTCGGCCAACGGTAGCGCCTCGCCTTTCTGCAACAGCTCAATGGAAATTCCGTCGGGCGACCGCACAAACGCCATGCGACCATCGCGAGGCGGGCGGTTGATGGTCACGCCCCCATCCATCAGGCGCTGACAGGTCGCGTAGACGTCTTCGACCCGAAAGGCCAGATGGCCGAAGTTACGGCCGCCCGTGTACGTTTCAGGGTCCCAATTGTACGTCAATTCGATCAGCGGTGCGCTTTCTGCCGCCGCTCGGTCCCGATCGGCGGGCGTGGCCAAGAAGATCAGGGTGAATCGCCCCCTTTCGCTATCGTAACGGCGGACCTCTTCCAATCCGAGCTTATTGCAGAAGAAATCCAGGCTTGCGTCGATGTCGCTGATACGAAGCATGGTGTGCAGGTATTGCATGGGCTTTGCTATGCTCCTGGCTGCGGGCACGCCCGAGAGACCGGGCGCCGTTTGGTTTCGCATGTTCCGGCGCCGCGATGCGCCAGACCGTTCTGCCACTCAGACCTGCCCCTCGTTCGTGCCGCTGCGATTTGGATGACGGAGAAATGGCTGTGATCGCCCTGATTGTCGATGTTGAGATTGTCCCAGGCCAGCGCGACTCGCTGATTTCGCGGGTTGTAACGCACGCCAACCTCAGCCTGGAAGTGGAGCCGGGGTGCTTGCGCTTTGACGTTTTGATCCCGGAGGATGACGATACTCGTTTGCTCGTCTATGAGATTTATGTCGACGAAGCGGCCCTGGCCGCCCATCGCGCGTCACCGCACATGGCGGCGTTCTGGACCGACGCTGGTCCCATGATCCAGTCACGTCGGCGCACACTGTGTCAGGTGGTCGCGCCGTAGCGGCGCGGTGGTGACGACACCGGCAATCGACAGCTTCTGAAACACAACCATGTCCGGTCCGCCGTCCCGTCCGCCCGACCAGCCCGAGCCACGCAAATTGGCGCGCCGGGGCGTGGCCTCGTCCACACCGATGTCCAACGGCTGGCATCTCCCGGTGCTGCTGGTGATCGCGTTTGTCAGCCTCGTTGCGGGCCTGACGCTGCCGATCATGGAGGTTACGCAGTTCTGGATCTTCGGCGGGACCTATTCGATCCTCGGCAGCATTTTCCTGCTACTCCGCGAGGGTGAGGTTTTCACAGGCTTGGTCCTGTTCGGCTTTTCGGTCCTCCTGCCCGCCGTGAAAATCGTCATGCTGCTTTGGACTTGGGCGCAGTTAAATCGGGGGCGCCCCCCACCGCCGCGCCTGACCGGCTTTCTGGAGCTGATTGGCAAATGGTCGATGCTGGACGTCATGGTCGTGGCGCTGATCATCTTTGCCGCCAAGGCCGGCGCGCTGGTGGATGCCAACGTGGCGCCGGCCGTGATTCCCTTCGTGGCGTCGATCGGTTTGACGATCTATTGTGCCGGCACGATCAAACAGCGCGTGCGGGCGGCATCGGAATTAACGCCACCGTAATGTTGCGACCGCTAGTCGTGGCATGCGATAGAGCCGCGATTGACCACGACACAAGCGACCATGTCTGAGCCGGAACCAGAAAAAGCGAAGTTAGCGCCGCCGGACCTTCCCGTCAGCACGGCCTCATCGGTGGTGACGGCGACGCGCGCGTTGCCGACAAGTACGGCCGTTCCGATCCTGACCGCCGACTATGATCGCCAAGCTCGCAGTGCCTCCGTCGTCGTTCCTGCATCTGCGTTCGCCCCGGGCGGAACCATTGTGCCGGTGGCCGCGCCGGACAACCTCGCGGGCCAACCACGCCCCTATGCACCGTCCTACCAGCCGCGGTCGGCGGCCGTTGCGGCGGGGCCGGTCAGCGCGCCGAGCTTAACGGAACGACGGGCCGCGATCCTGAAAGGCGGAGGGCCGTCCACGACACCCGGCCGTCAACCCGACAACCGCCCGGATTCGAAGCCAATAGCGCCGGCATTCGGCCCGATTCCGCTTGAGGACCGCCCGGTCGCCGCGGACGTTGTTGTCGCTGACAACGTTCCGATCGCCGCGGTGCCCGCGCGTCGGGACGCCACGGCCGTTTCGGAGATCTTTCAGACTCCGGCCGCCGCCGCGGAGCCGCAGCGCCAGCGCAAACCCTGGTATCCGCCGAAACATGCTTGGCATGTCTATGTTCTGTCCATTCTGACCCTCGTTTATCCGCTGGTATGGACGTATCGGTTCGCCGAGGACATCCGCCGTCACCGTCGACGCCGAGTGCGGCCCTGGCTTTATGTGGTCGCCTGGATTGGCTCGCTCGGCCTTGCCATGCCCTATGTCGTCTATCGGCAGGCGCGCTGGATCCATCGCTTACACTCGGAAAACGATCGGACAACGTGGCCGACGGCAAAGATGGTCGGCATCGGCGCAGCCTTGATCCTGGCCGCTGCCATTTCCGTCGGTTTGGCAAGTGTGGCTGGCGCTTTGCCGGGACTGGCGATCTTTGCGCTGATCGTCCTGCTGTGGCTGGTTTACCCCCTCCCGTGGGTGGTGATGCAGCGCCAGCTCAACATCTACAAAGCGAGTCGTCCCGTCGGGCTCTGGACCTCAAAGCCCTATCGGCTCGGGATACACCACTATCTGGCGATGATCGTGGGCTTTTGCCTGGTCGGCGCCATCGGCTACAGCGCCTACTTGAACACGTCGCCACGGCTAGCTGGGCAGCAGATCGCTGCGGAGACGCACGTCATGGGCCGGAGCGGGCGCTACACCGTGACGGCGCCCGGCGACAACTGGGTCCGTGCGCGCCAAGGCACGCTGGCCGACAATGCTGACCTGGAACTGATCGGGAAAAACCTGGAAACGCAAGTCGTCGGCCGAGCCCTCACCGGGGATCGCTGGACACTGGACAGTCTGGGCGTCGCACGCCGGGAGGCCATCGCCGCCGGGGGGGAGTTGATCAGCGCGGAGGAGGAACGCACCCTGCTGCCGAACACGATTAACCCCGTGTCGTACGCCCGCTACGTTGTTCGCCGTGGCGACGCGACGATCGTGTTCTCGGTTGTCACCGTCATCACGGAGGGCGAAGCGTTCGAGATCGTCGGCTTTACCCCGGAGGCAGGCGGCTCGGCACCGCAGATCGAAACCCTGGTTCGGAGCTTCGAACTGCTGTGATGACGTCAAGAGCAACTCGGCGCCCTGCGCACAGTTACCTCGCCGTGTCGGCAACGGCCTTCGCCATCGTTGCATGGTTCGCGACATCTTCGGCAGCTCAGACCGTTTTGGACCCGATCACGACAACCCCGTCGGCCACGGAGACCAGCATCACCATGGGCGGTGCACCGGTGTCGTTCGTGCGGTGGCGGCCGGAAGAGCCGACCCTGACTTATGATACGTTGGCGCCGTCTCGCGAGCGCCGCGATGCTCTCAAAGCCGAGGGCGCGCTCTACGCGGAGCCCGCATACACGGTCCGCCTGCATATCCGGACCGACGGCACGCTTGAAGAAACCGTGGTGAGAAGCCGCCTGTTTCTCACCCAGAGCGGCACGGAGAGCGATGGCGAATTCCGGCTCTCCATGGTTCCGTCGCTCGACGTCATGGACATTGCCGAAGCCTACACATTGCTGCCGAACGGTGACCGGGTCGACGTTGACGCCAACGACATCGCCGTAGAGGTGAACGGGAACACCCCCCTCCGCACCGAAACGGTGGATGTTGTGGTTCCCTATCCCAGCCTTCGGGAGGAGGCCATATCGGTCCTGGTGACCCGCACAGTCCATAAGACGGACCATGAACCGATCCCCTGGGCTCGTCTGTATCATCCACGAGGACTGGCGCCACGAGAGTCGGTTGAATTTGAGATCACCTGGGAGGACGACGCTCTCCAACCGGCGGTTGAGACCGACTTGGCCGGCCTGAGCTGTTCCGAGCCGGAAGAGCGTCGGATCGTGTGCACCGCCGATAGCATCGCCGCCTATCCCCGGGACCCCAACCTTTCCTACGCCGATGCGCTTCCCGTGCTGGTGGTGGCAGAGCCGACGACGTGGCCGGAGCTTGCCGCCGCTGTCAGCGAGCTGATCGATGGCGCCCACGACGATGGCGAGGCCGTCAAGGAAACCGTCTCCGAATTCGCTGGAGCCGTATTGCGCGCACGTAGTGCCGGGGCGCCGGGAGCACGCCTGGGCGCAAACCTGGTGGAGCGTCTCCATGAATTTTTAAGCCAGGACATTCGCCATCTTCCGCGCCCACCAGGCGCGGGGGGCATCGCCCCGCGGCCAGCCTCCGTTACCCTCGCCCAACGCGGTGGAGATGCAAAAGACAAGGCGGCGTTGTTCGTCGATATGGCGCGGGAGGCGGGCCTCCGCTCGCACGCGGTGTTAACATCAACGACGCGTCGGGACCCTGACAAACTCCTGGTGCCGGCGCTTGTTTGGTTCGACCAGATGGTCGCATGCGCGGCGCAACCCGGTGTGTTCGAGCATTGCGTTGATCTCTCCAATCCCGCTGCCGCCATGGGCACCAATCCGGGAGCGCTCAACGGCGGCATCCGTTTGGATCTTGTTGAGGACGCGACGGAGCCGGACACGTTCACGCGCACCCGCTACGACCGCAACGTGGCCGTGACCAGCAGCCGGCTCATGACCAACCAAGGCCGTTTCGTTGATCGCGAACGACGCCAATTCGCCGGCAATTATGCCTCCGAGATGCGGGCCGACCTTCGGGAACAGGACAAAGCGACGCGTGAAGCGAACCTGCTGCGCGCGTATCAGATCCACGTCGATGCGACCATGGAGCCGACCTTCCGCGTCTCGGGTTTGGACGATGTGGCGGACGCCGTCGTGATTGAGTCACGCGCGAGCCGTGCTGAGGCGTTCGATCCCGCGACCCCGATCAGCTACGCCAAGCCGGAACCGTGGCTGGCCCACGAATTGACCGATCTGCAGAGCGGCAATCAGTACCACGATTACGATTTTGACGGGTTCCGATTGCTCGGACGATCGTCGGTCGAGCTACCGCCTGGGCATCGCTTGGTGTCCACGGGCGCAACAATCGATTTCCAGTCGGACTTTGGCTCCATGTCACGAAGCTACACGACGGAAGACAGCCAAGTCCGGGTGGAGACCATCGTTGATCTGCCCGCGGCCCGCATTCCAAAAGACCAGCTCGCGGACTTTAACCGGTTTCTCAATGTGATCTTGGCCAATGCCGTGATCCGCTTTGACACGGCCGCCACACCGCCGGAATAGCGGGCTGGAATAGCGCGAACCAGGAGAACACGTCCGGCGCACCGACGCTTGACCGCAGGCTCACATCGACCCATGTCCACTCCGTGTCTATAATATCACTACTGCAGCGTTAACGTCTCCAAGTCACCATGGCGATTCTCCCCCTGTTAACCGCCCCTGATCCGCGCCTAAAGCGTTCGGCCGCACCTGTCGAAGGCGTCACCGACGAGATCCGCGTGCTCATGCAGAATATGCTGGAGACCATGTACGCCAGTGCCGGCATCGGTCTCGCGGCGCCGCAGGTCAACGTCCTTAAGCAGGTCATCGTTTTTGACGTTGCATCGGCGAACGACAAACGCGAACCGTATTTTCTGGCCAATCCTGAGATCATTTGGCAGTCCGAAACCACCGTCATGGGTGAAGAGGGGTGCCTTTCCTTACCTGAGCAGTATGCCGAAGTGGCGAGACCTGAACGGATCCGGCTGCGTTATCTGGACAAGGATAACACCGTGCAGGAAATGGATGCGGACGGCCTGGCGGCTCGCTGCATCCAGCACGAGATGGACCACCTACTCGGCACGCTGTTCGTGGATCACCTGTCTGCCCTGAAGCGCGGCATTATCCTCCGAAAGCTGCAAAAGGCGAAGAAGCTGCAGCCGGCACCGGCATGATACCACCGGTCGCTTCTCCGGGCGTTGCAACAGCGGCAACGGCGGCTGGCTCGAGACGGTGACCATATCGCCTCTTCGCTTGGCTTTCATGGGCAGCCCCACGTTCGCCGTTCCTACGCTGCAGGCCCTAATCGACGCGGGACACGAGATCGCGTGTGTCTATTGTCAGCCGCCCCGACCGGCTGGACGCGGGCAGCAGGCGCGCCCTGTGCCCGTTCAGGCCATGGCCGAGGAGCAGGGCTTGCCCGTTCGCTGCCCGCGCGGTTTGAAATCCGAAGCCGAGCGCCAGGCTTTCGACGCGCTGGATCTGGACGCGGCCATTGTGGTTGCCTACGGCCTAATCTTGCCAGGCCCCGTGCTCGACGCGCCGCGCCTCGGCTGTTTCAATGTTCACGCATCCCTCTTGCCCCGCTGGCGGGGGGCCGCACCGATCCAGCGCGCAATCCTGGCCGGTGACCGCGAAACGGGCGTCACGATCATGAAAATGGACCAGGGCCTGGACACCGGCCCCATGCTGCTGCAGCGTACTTGCCCGATCCTACCGGATACAACCGCCGCATCGCTGCACGATAAGCTCGCCCCGCTCGGCGCGTCCGCGCTCATGGACGCCTTGTCGAGCTTGACCGCAGGAACACTGGTCCCGACGCCACAGCCCGCCGACGGTGTCACCTACGCCCACAAGATTGAGCGAGGGGAAGGCCGGCTTGATTGGCACCAGCCCGCGGGCGCCCTGGAGCGGGCGATTCGGGCCTTCACCCCTTGGCCCGGGGCGTGGTTCGAAACCGCCGGCGAGCGGATTAAGGTCCTGGCTGCGGACGCCATCATCGATGGCCCGAGCGCGGCAACACCCGGAACGGTCCTGGATGATGCGCTTTCCGTGGCGTGTGCCGAGGGGGCCCTGCGCCTTACCCGCTTGCAGCGCAGCGGCCGCGCGGCATTGGATGGGCCCGCGTTCCTCCGTGGCTTCTCCCTTCCCGCCGGACGCCGGCTCGATTAGCGAGCCGGACACACCCGTGCGGTCGGAAAAACGGTCGCCGTAAGGTACGGTTCCGGTTTACGCGCCAGGGCTCCCAACAGTTGCCTCGACGACGCGCGGAGCCGGCTCCGACCATTGGATTTCAGCCCATTCGTTGTCGTTTTCGGCGTCGCTTTCGGCCAAAACTCCGTCTGCCGGCCTGGCTTTGTCCGACCCGTCCTGCAACCTCTGAGGCGGTCGGTTGGCATCGTTGTTGCCGTTGGCGTCCGACTGAGCCCACATGATGCGGGCACGGATCCGCAGATCCTCCAGGACGAGGCAAAGGACCCCTTGTTCCCACGATCCCGCTTCTAACGAGCCCACGGCGATCCCGCCGATCGCCTTTGGCCGGCCCGTCCAGGCCCATGTCACCTTTGTTGCGCCAACGCGCGTGATGCGGCCGGAGACACGCCGCTCGACCCGATGGGTTCCAACCCGCTTCGCCGCTTCCGACAAGGACCCACGCTTGATCTCAAGCCCGTAAATGTTGGTCAGCAGCCGTCGGCGGCCGCTTCTCCGCTTGAATACGCCCATAACTCTTACCGCCCGTGTTATTTGTTTCCATCCGCCATCTCCAAAAGGAGACACCCAGAAACAAATAAAGAGCGCTGACGCCAATCGGTCTGTGAGGTCTCTCACACTATTGACGAAATCTAGCGTGCGGGTCGTTCTCCGGCGCGTCTGAGGATCGCATCGTTTGCCTGTGCTACGGCCGATCGCACCGCATCGTGGGCGTCCATGTGGATCGCGGCCCAGGCGGCCCGAACGGCAAACAGAGCCCGGATCGAAATCGTCTCCACCGCCCCCGTATCCACCTGCAGGCGCGGATAGGTTTCTGCCGGGATACGGGCGAACTTGTAGAGCTTGTTGCCAAGCATCTCGAAATCATCGAAATCGCCGTCGTCCACAGGCACGAGCCGAAAGGCGTCACCCCGTTCTTCCAGGGCGGCCATATAAGCGCTGTTGAGGCCGGTGACAAACAGCAAACATTCCGCTCGGCCCTGGATCAGTGCCGATGCCATTGCTTCACGGTCGTCGATGGCAACGGAGAGCACGGGCGCGTAGTCCGGATCCAAGCGCGTGAAGGATCGCCAGGTAACATGACTGCCGCTGCCGACGGCGCCCATCAGGATTCGTGTCGTCTCCGCCCCATCGACGAGGTCCGCGACTTCCGTGATCTGGGCATCGCGCCGACACACCAAATGCACATATTCTCGGTGGAGATAGTCCAGCGGCGCCAGGTCGAGCCGGTTGTCCGGATTCTCCAAGTCGTACGCGAGAATGGCATCGGCCTGCAGAATAGCCGCGTCGCATGTGCCGTTCGCCAAGCCTCGCGTGTTGGCAAGGGAGCCGTCCGACTCCAGTACGGTGATCGAAACACGCGCACGATCACTGGCGGCGGCGATCTGCCGCCCAGCGAAATGGTAGATACCGCCCCGCCCGGCCGTGCAGAGCTGCAGGTTGGGCGGCGCGGCGCCCTGAGCCCATGCGCCCTGGCGCGCCAAATCCGGCACAAGCACGGCGGCAAGGCTGATGGCGGCGGCGGTGCATGCTCGCAGCAAAAACGTTGGAGTGTTCATGGCTTCCGTCTCGCCCCGTATTCCTGTCCCCCGCTCTGACTGGCATCGCCTTTAATGGCCCGGGAACGTCCTATAGGTGCCATGTTTCCGTTCGAAACGCCACCTTCGGACGTCAACCAAGGTGTTTAAGGCCAGGCCGCTTCGGGCGGAAGCGACATCAGAACGGCCTCCGGATTGCCGCCGGTCATGATGCCGAATCGTGTCCCACGATCGTGGAGCAGATTAAATTCAACGTAGCGGGCGCGTTTAAGCCGCTGGGCTTGGCGGTCAGCCTCCGTCCACGGGGTTGACATGTGCCGGCGGATGATCGCCGGATAGGTCCCGGCAAAGGCGATGCCGACGTCCCGGACGAAAGCGAAGTCCGCGTTCCAATCACCGCTTCCGAGCTCATCGAAGAAGATCCCGCCGACACCCCGGGCTTCGCTGCGGTGCGGTAGGTAGAAGTACTCATCGCACCACGCTTTGAAACGGTCGTAGTCGCCAACGCGATGGTTCTCGCACACGGCTCGAAAGGTGTCGTGAAAGCGCGCCGTGTCGTCCGCGTCCGGAAACACGGGCGTCAGGTCGGCACCACCGCCGAACCACCGGCGGGTGGTGACGATCATCCGCGTGTTCATGTGCGCGATGGGAACCCGCGGTGAGCGGGGATGAACAACGACGGACACACCGGCGGCCCAAAACCGCGGGTCTTCAGCCGTTCCCGGGATTTGACCCTGCACCTTCGGATCGAATCTCCCCCACACCGCCGAGACGTTGACGCCAGCCTTTTCGAGCACCCGGCCGCCGCGCATCACCGCCATCTCACCGCCGCCGCCGCCGGGCCGAGTCCACGCCGTTCGCTCGAAGCGACCTGCGGGCAGCGCTCCCGCCGGGGTATCGAGGGCACTGTCCTCAATGGTCGTGAACGTCGCGATCAGGCGCTCGCGCAGTTCCTGGAACCATTGGGCCGCCGCTTCACATTGGCTATCGTGGCGATCTTGATCAGGTGCGGGGTGAATGGCGCCGTCGGTCGGAGCGTCGTGCATGGTCGTGGTGGCGCTCCTTAATCGTATGGCCATCGCCGTTCGGTCGGGGGCCCGGCGCTTTCGGCAGATCGTTACACAGCGGGAAACCCCTTGGTTTGGCGCAACGCCTCGCCCACAACGATGGCAGCCGCAACGGCCACGTTCAAGGATCGCACACTTGGACGCAGCGGCACACGAACGCGAAGATCGGCTGCGCCGTGCACCGCCTCGGGCACCCCGGCCGATTCTCGTCCCACCAGCAACACGTCGGTCGGCTCATAACGGACATTGGTGTGGAGCCGTTTGGCGTGCGTCGTCAGCAGCACAAGGCGCTGCCGGGTTGTCTCGTTCCCGTGCGCGGCTAGGAATGCGGCCCACGATGCATGGCGGTGCAGGTCGAGCTGGTCCAGGTAGTCCAGGCCGGCACGACGAAAGGCGCGGTCGCCAAGCAGGAAGCCGCAGGGCTCGATGATGTCCACGGCCAAACCGAAGCACGCCGCCATGCGCAGCATCGTGCCGGCGTTTTGCGGTATGTCTGGTTCAAACAGGGCAAGACGCACGGCGTACAGCGGTCCTCGGTGGGCGCATGGCCGGCAGCGGCAATGCCAGCGTTGCATGCATTTGTTCTAATGTTTTGTTCTGGTTCAGGAAGAACCTTCGGCTTATATATGAAGGTTAGGTCGGGGATCCTAAAAATGCTGCGGGGCAAACGGGGTGACGGGACAACTCCCGGATGCCTGGAATGGTGACCGGCGTCATACATCGCAGCGGTCGTTGATTCCTCAGTATCCGTGCGGTTATGCTGCAATGCACTATAGCGCCGTCACAACGGGATGGACTTTGGCTGGTTCGTTTGGCCGAAGTTAAGAACCGAGGGATGGGAACCTGACGAGGATCAACTGATGGCAGAATCGGCTTCGACTCCCGCAGTTGCGGGAGACGATGGCGACGGCGAAAGCCGGCGCGACTTTTTGTTCACCATAACCGGCATGGTCGCCGGCGCCGGCGCTCTGGCGGCGGTCTGGCCGTTTATCGACAGCATGAACCCGGCGAAAGATGTGCAGGCGCTGGCATCAACCGCGGTCGACCTGTCGGCCGTGGAGGTGGGCCAGGCGATCACGGTTATTTGGCGCGGCAAGCCGATTTTCATTCGGCACCGGACCGAGGAAGAAATCGTCGAGGCCCAGGACGTGCAAACCGCTGCGATGATCGATCCGGAAACGGACGCCGAACGGGTCCAGGACGGAAAGGCCGAGTGGCTGGTCGTCGTCGGGATCTGCACGCATCTCGGGTGCATTCCGCTGGGCCAGAAGCCAGCTGACCCGAAGGGCGATTATGGTGGCTGGTTCTGCCCTTGTCATGGCTCCCACTACGACACGTCAGGACGCATCCGCAAAGGCCCGGCACCGCTGAATCTAGCGGTTCCGCCCTATGCGTTCGAGGATGACACCAGCATCTTGATCGGTTGAAGGACGTCGTGATGGCAAGCGCAGCAAAAAAGTACGAATGGGAAAACCCGGTCGTCGGCTGGGTCGATGATCGCCTGCCGGTGATCTCCCTGATGCGAGAGCATCTTGTTGACTACCCGGCGCCGAAGAACCTCAACTATTGGTGGAATTTCGGGTCTCTCGCCGGCATCATTCTGATCGTCATGATCGCCACCGGTATTTTCCTGGCGATGCACTACACGCCGAGCACGGCCCTCGCGTTCGACAGCGTCGAACGCATCATGCGGGACGTCAACTACGGATGGCTGATGCGCAACCTTCACATGAATGGCGCATCGATGTTTTTCCTTGTCGTTTATATCCACATCTTTCGGGGCCTCTATTACGGCTCCTACAAGGCACCGCGTGAGCTGTTGTGGATCCTTGGCGTGGTGATCCTGATCCTGATGATGGCGACTGCCTTCATGGGCTACGTCCTGCCTTGGGGCCAAATGAGCTACTGGGCCGCCACGGTGATCACCAACCTGTTCTCGGCGTTCCCCGGCGGTGAGAGCATCGTGCAATGGCTGTGGGGCGGCTATTCCGTCGACAATCCGACGCTGAACCGGTTCTTCGCGTTCCACTACCTGCTGCCGTTCGTGCTGTTCGCCGTGGTGTTCCTGCACATCTGGGCGTTGCACGAAAAGAAATCGAACAACCCACTCGGCGTCGACATCAAAGGGCCGCAGGACACGATTTCGTTCCATCCGTACTACACGATCAAGGATGCCTTCGGCCTTGGCGTGTTCCTGATCATCTACATGGGCTTCGTCTCCTTCGCTCCCGATCTGTTCGGCGAGCCGATCAACTATGTTGAAGCCAACCCCTTGCAGACGCCACCGCACATCGTGCCGGAGTGGTACTTCCTGCCGTACTACGCCATCTTGCGGGCCATCACCTTCGACATCTGGTTCCTGGACGCGAAGCTGCTCGGCGTGATCGCCATGTTCGCTTCGATCCTGGTTCTGTTGTTCTTGCCGTGGCTGGACCGCTCGCCGGTCCGGAGTGCGCGGTTCCGCCCGTTGTACAAGTGGTTCTTCTGGATCCTGGTCGCCGACTGCTTCCTGCTCGGCACCGTCGGCGCACACCCCGCCGAAGGCCATTGGATCTGGCTCGGCCAAGTGGCCACGGCGTACTATTTTGGCCACTTCCTCATCATCATGCCGTTGTTGAGCTACATTGAACGGCCCAATCCGGTTCCGACAAGCATCAGTGAGCCGGTCCTGCAACCGTCGACCGTGGCCACGCCAGCGACAGGAGCGGCAGAATGAAATCTCTCCTGATAATGGCCGTTGTCGCCCTGACCATCGGGTCGGCATCGGATGCAAGCGCCGCCGGGGCAGCACCGTTGGCGCCCGCGCACGAGTGGCAGCACTCGGGCATGTTCGGCACCTTCGACCGGGAGCAGCTCCGCCGGGGCTTGCAGGTCTATAAGGAGGTCTGCTCCGGTTGCCATGCCATGAAGCGGCTGTCCTATCGCAATCTTGCCGCCCTCGGCTTTGACGACGACAATATCGACGGCTTCGCCGCCGCCTATGAGGTTGAGGATGGCCCTGACGAGTTCGGCGATATGTTTATGCGCCCGGCCAAGGCGTCCGATCGGTTCGCGTCACCTTTCCCGAACGAGCAGGCGGCCCGCGCGGCCAACGGTGGCGCATACCCCGTGGACCTGTCCAACATCGTGAAGGCCCGCGCCGGCGAGTCCCTGTTCAAGGGCACGAAGCTGCGGGATTACGGCTCTGACTACACTTATGCGCTTCTCACCGGTTATTTGGACCCGCCGCCGGCCGGCGTCGAGATGATGGCGGGGATGTATTACAATGAGTATTTCCCCGGCCATCAGATCGCCATGGCGCCGCCGCTGTCCGACGGCCTGATCGTCTACGAAGACGGCACGGAGGCGACCGTAGAGATGGCCGCCGCCGATGTGACGGCGTTTCTGGCGTGGGCGTCCGATCCCAACGCGGAGGAGCGAAAGTCCCTGGGGGTGACTGTTATTCTCTACCTCTTCGTGCTGACGCTGATGCTGTACGCCGTCAAGCGCCGGATCTGGAGGAAGGTAAAGCACTGAGCCGATCCCGTCGGTCGCTGCCTTCACGGCAAGAACAAGACAGGCCCCGGCAAAGTGCCGGGGCCTGTTTCGCATCGGTGCCTTGGTGGACCAGCCCAAGCGCCGTGGAGGGCGCTATTCCTTGCGGGTCGGAAAAATAGTGTCCCAGTCCGACATCATGGACACAACGACCCACCCCGCCGGCTCCGCTTCGTCTAACGCCTTGTCGAGACGGCCCACGTGACTGTCGCGATCATAGGCGTATTCCCGCTTGGCATCGTCGTGGCGAATGATGACCCCAAGCCGGCGGCCATCGCCTGCGGTCGTCCACTGCAGCATCTGTAAGTCACCGTCGGAATTGCCGAACGCGGCAATCGGCCGGCGGCCGATGTTCGCGTGCATGCCGACGGGTTTTCCGGCCTTGTCGTTGATGAAGTTCAGCTCGGGCAACCGAACCAGAACGGGCTCGCCACCCCGCATTTCCAGCTCGGTTTTGACCGAAGAGCCGACCACCTGCTCGGGCGGTACGCCGTACACCTCTGCCGTCCAGGGGCGCATGAAATCCAGGCCACCGCCGGAGACGATGAACGTCTTAAAGCCGCTCGCGCGCAAATGCGCCAACAGCTCGAGCATGGGCTGGTAAACCAGCGCCGTGTAAGGACGCTCAAAGCGCGGATGTTGCGCGGTCGCCAGCCACTCCGTGACGAGGTCCGCAAACTCTGCCGTGGTCATGCCGGCGTGGGATGCCATGACGATATCGAGGACGCCCTCATGGCCGGTGGCGGCTAGCGCCTCGTGGTCGTCCTCAAGCACCGCCTTGAACGGCTGGGTTTCAGCCCAAGCCGGGTTCTCCGGCGCCAGCGCCTTGACGCGATCGACGGCAAACGCGAGCTGGGCGTAAATGGGCTGCTCCACCCAAAGCGTGCCATCGTTGTCGAACACCGCGATACGCTCCGCGGGCGGCACGAAATCCGGGCTCCCCTCGGTCGTGACGGCGTCGACAAAGTCGAGGATCGCGGCCTTGGCGTCGCCGTCGGTCCACGAAGACAGAGGATCTTCGGCTCCGGCGGTCTTGTCGAAGGCGAACAGGCCAACAACAACAAGCGCAAGCAGAACGCTACGAGTGTGTTCGCGGATCGCGAGCATTGTCAGTCTTCCCCTTCCACACAGCCCAATCACGAGGGTGCCGAAGCCCCCTCGTGATGCAGATCGCCCAATTGCCGTATCGTAAGCCGAAACCGGCGTTTATTGCGCGCCCAGGGTCTTGTTCAGATTCTCCATGACCTGGTCCAGGCTGAAGCTCGCCGCCTTCTGCCGGGGCGGAAACTCCTGGAACGTCGCCAGGAAGTTGCCGACGTAGACCTGCGCCGGAACAAGCAGGTAGGCGCGATCCAACAACCAGTCGTAGTAGGTGTTGGATGTGATCGTCGCCCGCTCATAGGGGTCGCGGCGGAGATTAAAAATGTACGGAACACGGAGGGGCGTGAACGGGTTTTGCCAGACACGGAAGGTGCCGGCCGCCTCCTGTTCCATGAAGATCAGCTTCCAGTCGTCGTAGCGCAGCGCCGTCAGGTCACCGTCGTCGGAGAAGTAGAAAATCTCCTTGCGCGGGGACGCATCCTCCTGGCCCGTGAGCAACGGCAGAATGTTGTAGCCGTCCAGATGCACATTGTAGCTTCGGCCAATGGCCTCGACACCGCCCGCCTTCAGTTGCTCCTTGATGTCGTCGACGCCGACGGCAGCCAGGAAGGTGGGCAGCCAATCCATGTGGTGGACGATCTCGTTGGTGACGCTGTCGGCTTCGATTTTTTCGGGCCAACGCACCATGGCGGGAACCCGCCAGCCGCCTTCCCAGTTGGTGTTCTTCTCCCCGCGGAACGGATTCCAGCCCGCGTCGGGCCACGTGTTCATGTGCGGCCCGTTGTCGGTGGAGTAAAACACGATCGTGTTGTCGGCGATGCCGAGATCATCCAACAGCGTCAAAAACTTGCCGACGTGCATGTCGTGCTCGACCATGCCATCGGCATACTCGTCCTGGCCGGAGATGCCGCGCAACTCGTCCTTGACGTGGGTGCGAAAATGCATGCGGGTGCCGTTCCACCACACGAACCACGGCGTGCCCGCCGCGTGTGCTTCGCGGATGAAGGCGATGGCCGCGTCCGACGTTTCGTCGTCCACGGTCTCCATCCGCTTCTTGGTCAGGGGACCCGTGTCCTCGATGCTGCCGTCGGCCGAGGACCGGATGACGCCGCGCGGGCCGAACTTCTCCAAGAAGGTCTGACCGTCCGCAAGCACGACGTCCCGCGGGTAGTCCTCGTTCTCCGGCTCCTCCTCGGCGTTCAGGTGGTAAAGGTTGCCAAAGAACTCATCGAAGCCGTGGTTGGTCGGCAGGTGCTCGTCCTTGTCACCCAAGTGATTCTTGCCGAATTGGCCGGTGGCATAGCCCTGCGCCTTCAGGAGGCCGGCGATCGTCGGATCTTCCTCCCGCATGCCAAGCTCGGCACCGGGCAGGCCGACCTTTGAAAGACCGGTGCGGAACACACTCTGGCCGGTGATGAAGGAGGCTCGACCGGCCGTGCAGGACTGTTCGCCGTAGTAATCGGTGAACATCATGCCCTCATTGGCGATACGATCGATGTTGGGTGTTGTGTAGCCCACCAGCCCGCGCGTGTACGCACTGATGTTGGACTGGCCCACGTCGTCGCCCCAAATCACGAGAATATTTGGTTTGGTTTCGGTTTCTTGAGCGTGGCTTCCAATGATGCTCACGCCAATTAGCAAGCAGGCGAGCAAGCCCGCCAACACGACACGCTTCACGGATCTACCTCCCTTTATCGGCCCCTGCTGCCGCTTGGTCGCTTAATCGTTGCGGTTTGGCAGCGACTCGTTACCGTCATGATCTCGATTTTTGGGTCTATTGTCGATACCAAGGGTATCGCGCGCTGTTTCCCCCGGTTTGCAGCGGTTTCCGACGCCAATCGTCGACCGCTGTACGGCTCCCTTGGCCGCCTTCACCAGCGTGCAGTCTGGATCAACGGCCTGCTTGGCCTTATCCACGGGCCCAGCCAACACCGTTGCAGCCACCATCATCGGCGAGAAGGCGACAAGCACCATTCTCATCATCATTTCCACCACTTCCCCTGACGCCTCCCAGCACGCGACTGCGTATCATTGGCGCGTTCAGCAGCAGGATGCAACAACCATCCCCGAGGTCCGTGATGTCTAACGGCGTTCGCTTTTCGGGCGATCGCCTCGCCCTGGTTCGTGGCGAGCGTCTGGTGTTTGCCGGCCTCAGCTTCAACGTCGAAAGCGGCGGGGCCCTGGTTTTGACCGGACCCAACGGATCCGGCAAGTCTTCGCTTCTGCGTCTGATGGCCTGGCTGGGCCGGCCCGAGGCGGGTCGAATGACGTGGAACACCGACGACATTGCAGCCGATCCGGAGGCCCATTACGGCCGCACCCACTATGTGAGCCACCTGGACGCGATCAAGCCGGTCCTGCGTGTGGGGGAGCAGGTGGCGCTGTGGTGCCGACTGCGCGGGTTTGCGGCACGGGACGCGCACGCGCGAACAATCGACGCCTTAGAGCGCCTCGGCATCGGCCATCTTCGAGATCTGCCGGGCCGCTACCTCTCGGCCGGTCAGCGCCGCCGGGTCAGCCTTGCCCGGCTGTTGGCTGTCCCGGCACCGCTTTGGCTGCTGGATGAGCCGTGGACGGCATTGGATGCCGATGCCGTGGAACGGCTTGACGAGATGATCGCCGAGCACCGGGCAAGCGGCCGACTGGTCGTGCTGTCCCTCCATGGCGGCACTTGGCCACCCGGTGCTTTCGGCCTCGATCTCGCCCAATTTGCACCGATACCGATCTCGGACGACGAGGAAGCGGAGCCGTGATTGAGATGGTGCGGGCCTACGCGGTTCTCGTCGGCCGCGATCTTCGCTTGGCCTTTCGCCAGGGCATGGACAGTGTCATGGCCGTCGTGTTCTTTGTCCTGGCCGTCTGCCTGTTCCCGCTCGGCGTGGGACCGGAGCCGAACGTTCTGGCCCGCATCGCGCCGGGCGTGATCTGGGTCGCGGCCCTGCTCGCCGCCATGCTGTCGCTGGAGCGGATGTTCCAGAGCGATCACGACGATGGCAGCTTGGATCTGTTGGTGATGCAACCGGTGCCGGCTGGGGTGCTTGTTCTTGCCAAAGTCAGCGCCCATTGGCTCACGACCGGCGTCCCGCTGATCATGGCGACACCGTTGTTGGCGCTGACGCTGGGTCTGGACGCCAGCGCTTACGGGGTTCTCGTGCTCGCGCTCGCCCTCGGCACGCCGACGCTCAGTCTGGTGGGTGCCGTCGGTGCTGCGCTGGTGCTCGGGTCCCGTCGGGGTGGCGTCCTCTTAGGCCTGCTCGTGCTGCCGCTCTACATCCCGGTCCTGATCTTCGGTGTCGCGGCCGTCGACGCGGCCGCCATCGGGCTCACGGCCCGTCCACACTTGTTGATCCTGGCTGGCGTTTTTCTCGGCGCCCTGGTGCTGGCACCATGGCCGACGGCGGCGGCTCTCCGTCAGGCCGTTGAGTAGCGTTCAGGAATCGGGGCATTTGTATTCAGGTTCAGAGGGCTTACCCTGGACACCACGAAAGCACACCCTTCATAAATACTGAGGGCGAAGAGTTACGGACGAAGCTACGGTCAATCGCCCAACCGCAGCATTCGAGGCTCATGCAGCACTACGCCAACCCGAACCGGTTCTTAAAGGTGAGCGCGCGGCTCATGCCGTGGATGGCGACGGGAACCGTGGCGGCCACGACCATCGGGCTGTATCTGGCGCTGTTCGGCTCTCCCGCCGATTATCAACAAGGCGAAAGCGTCCGGATCATGTATGTCCATGTGCCGGCCGCATGGATGGCGCTGTTTTGCTATGTCTGCCTGGCGATCGCCGCTGCCGTTGGGCTGATTTGGCGACACCCTCTCGCCGATGTGGCTGCACGCGCTACGGCTCCAATTGGCGCCGCGTTTACAGCCTTGGCGCTGGTGACCGGGTCTCTCTGGGGCAAGCCGATGTGGGGCACGTGGTGGGTGTGGGATGCGCGGCTCACGTCTGTTCTGATCCTGCTGTTCTTGTTTCTCGGCTACATGGCGCTCAATGCGGCCTTCGACGACCCTAGGCGCGGCGCCCGGGCCTCCGGCATTCTCGCCATCGTCGGGGTGGTGAACGTGCCCATCATTAAGTTTTCCGTGGATTGGTGGAACACGCTCCATCAGCCGGCGAGCGTGGTTCGCCTGGACGGGCCGACCATCCATGAGAGCATGTTGTGGCCGCTTCTGATCATGGCTTTAGCGTTCAAATTGTATTACGTGTGGGTGGTGTTGTTGCGCATGCAGAGCGATCTGATCGCGGGAAAGATCCGTGCGATCCGGCTCCGGCAAGCCCATGGCTAAACACAAGGCGCGCGCATCGCTCGGCGCGCTTGGGCGGAAACAGGTGCACGCGAGGTGACGGCGCTGATGGAGATGGGCGGCTACGGCGCGTTCGTGTGGCCCGCATTTGCGCTAACGGCCGTTGCGCTGATCGGGCTGCTGCTCGTCAGCCTGCACGCTCTTCGAGCCCGCGAGGCCGAGCTTCGCCGCCTCCAGGGCGACCGCACCGCCCGCCTGAGGACGCCAGCAGCCGAAAGTGGTGCGCTGACAAAGCCCCCCGCTGCTTCAGCCCACCCCGTGGCCCGCAAATGACCCTGCGGGGTTCCGGGGCGAGGAACGTGATGGCGATACGCTGGATGGCCGGAGCGAGGACGGCATCGCGATGAAGCGGAAAACGCAGCGGTTGACGTTCGTCGGCCTCGGCCTTTGCATCCTCGGCGTCGCCGCGGTTCTGATCCTGACCGCCCTGGAGGACAATGTGACGTACTTCATGAGCCCGAGCGAACTGGCGGCACCCGATGACCGGCTGCGGGCCGGCCAGCGGGTTCGGCTCGGCGGTCTTGTGGAGGACGGCAGCGTCGCGCCGGGAAACGGCGCCGAGGTGACGTTTCGTGTAACAGACCTGCAATCGGCAATCCCGGTCAGCTACACCGGCATCCTGCCCGACCTGTTCCGGGAGGGTCAGGGCGTCGTCGCCGAGGGGCGATTGGTGGGCGGTGTTTTCGTGGCCGATGAGGTGTTGGCCAAACACGACGAAACCTATATGCCTCCCGAAGTGGCCGAGGCACTCAAGAAATCGGGGCAGTGGCAACACCTGCGAGAGCGCCTGCAGGACTCTGCCCAAGTCCCCTCGGCGGATCGCCCATGATCGTTGAACTCGGCCATTTCGCCCTGATCCTGGCTCTCGTTGTCGCCCTCGTGCAGGGCACCGTGCCATTGCTTGGTGCGGCGCGCGGCAACATCGGCTGGATGGGGCTGGGGCGGACGGCAGCGCTCGCCCAGGTCGGGCTGGTCGGGCTCAGCTTCGCGGCACTGGTCTACGCCTACGTCGTCTCGGATTTCTCCGTCCTCAACGTGACCCAGAATTCCCACTCCCTGAAACCCATGCTGTACAAAGTCAGCGGAGCGTGGGGCAACCACGAGGGCTCGATGCTGCTGTGGGTCCTCATCCTTGCCGTTTTTGGCGCGGCTGTTGCGGCTTTCGGCGGCAATCTGCCGGCGACGCTCAAGGCCCGCGTATTGGCCGTTCAGGCGTGGGTCGCAATCGGGTTTTACCTGTTCATCGTGCTGACATCGAACCCGTTCGAGCGGATGATCCCGGCCCCGGCGGACGGGCTCGGCCTTAACCCCTTGCTGCAGGACCCGGGGCTCGCCTTCCACCCACCGTTTTTGTACCTGGGCTATGTCGGCTTCTCGATGGCGTTTTCCTTTGCCGTGGCCGCCTTGATCGAAGGGCGCGTGGACGCCGCATGGGCGCGCTGGGTCCGACCCTGGACGCTGGTGGCCTGGATTTTTCTCACAGTCGGCATCGCGCTCGGCTCCTGGTGGGCCTATTACGAACTGGGCTGGGGCGGCTG
>CAZUDB010000033.1:0-38570 GCA_964619055.1 uncultured Rhodospirillaceae bacterium | reverse complement strand
AATGCAACGACGCGATCGATGGACCACTGCCATCGATCCTCATCGCGGACATCTAAAAGCTGGAATTCAGCACTTCGCGAACCGAGGTGCTGAGCGAGCGCAGTGCCCTCGCCCATAGCCAAATCGGTTACGAACACAAACGCGCCTTCCGTAGAGAACGCGCGAGCGATCGCCGCCCCAATCCCACGGGCGGCTCCGGTGACGAGAGCAACCTTGCCGTGGAGCCGGCCGTGCCCGTCGGACGTCCCGGTCACATGCTGCGCCGGTACTTTCCGCCTACCTCAAACAGGGCCTGGGTGATCTGGCCTAGCGATAACACGCGCACAGCATCGATCAGGACCTCAAACACGTTATCGTCGGCAACGGCTGCCGCCTTAAGCCGATCGATCATCGCGGGCGCTGCGTCTGCATTCTCCGCATGGAAGGCGCGCAGCCGAGTAAGTTGGCTTTGCTTTTCCTCTTCCGTGGAGCGGGCCAGCTCCGGTGTCGGGATCTCAATCCCTCGCGGATTGACGAAGGTGTTGACCCCAATGATCGGATAGCTGCCGTCATGCTTGCGACGCTCATAATACAGGGACTCGTCCTGGATCTTACCGCGCTGATACCCGGTTTCCATGGCACCGAGCACTCCGCCCCGCTCCGCGATCCGCTCAAACTCCTGGAGCACTGCCTCCTCGACTAGATCGGTCAGTTCCTCGATAACGAACGCGCCTTGGTTGGCGTTCTCGTTCAGGTTGAGGCCCCACTCCCGATTGATGATCATCTGGATCGCCATCGCCCGGCGCACGCTGTCCTCTGTCGGAGTCGTGATCGCCTCGTCATAGGCGTTGGTGTGAAGCGAATTGGTGTTGTCGTAGGTGGCGATCAGCGCCTGCAACGTGGTGCGGATGTCGTTGAAATCGAATTCCTGGGCATGCAGTGAGCGCCCAGAGGTCTGAGTGTGGTATTTAAGCTTCTGGGAGCGTTCGCTCGCGCCGTACTTGAACCGGAGTGCGGTCGACCAGATCCGCCGCGCGACTCGTCCCATGACCGCGTATTCGGGCTCCATGCCCGCAGAGAAAAAGAACGACAGGTTGGGCGCAAAGTCGTCGATGTGCATTCCACGCGCGAGATACGCTTCCACGTATGTGAAACCGTTGGCAAGTGTAAAGGCGAGCTGGCTGATGGGATTGGCCCCAGCCTCGGCGATATGATAACCAGAAATCGAGACTGAATAGAAATTGCGGACTTGATGGTGGACGAAGTAGGCCTGGATGTCTGCCATCATCTTAAGTGCAAACTCGGTTGAAAAGATGCAGGTGTTCTGACCTTGGTCCTCTTTTAAGATGTCTGCTTGAACAGTGCCGCGGACGTTTTTCAACACCCAGGTTTGGATCTTCAAGCATTCTTCTTCGGTCGGCTGCCGCTCGTTTTCAGCCACGAACCGCTCGATCTGCTGATCGATGGCGGCATTGAAGAACATGGCCAGGATCGCCGGCGCCGGTCCGTTGATCGTCATGGACACGGAATTGGCCGAATCGCAAAGATCGAAGCCGCCATACAGGACCTTGATGTCGTCCAGGGTTGCGATGGAGACGCCGGAGTTACCGACTTTGCCGTAGATGTCCGGTCGCTCATCCGGATCGAAGCCGTACAGCGTGACAGAGTCAAAGGCGGTCGACAGGCGCTTGGCCGGCGAATCCTTGGACAGGAATTTGAAGCGACGATTGGTGCGAAACGGATCGCCTTCACCGGCAAACATGCGGGTTGGGTCCTCACCTTCGCGCCGGAAGGCAAACACACCGGCCGTGTAGGGGAAGGCGCCGGGCACATTTTCCCTCAAAAGCCATTTCAGGATCTCACCGTCATCACCGTACGATGGCAACGCCACTTTAGGAATCCGAAGCCCGGACAGCGATGTGTGTGTAAGGGCCGTGCGGACCTCCTTCTCCCGCATCTTCACGACGAATTCATCGCCGGAATAGGCCTCTTTCATGGACGGCCAGGAGGCAAGCATCTTACGGCAGCGCGGATCCATCATCTGGTCGCGCTCCTCCAGCAAGCGGTCAACGGCCGCCCCGTCATTGCCCGCGGCCGCCAACAGCCGAGCGGTTTCGCGCAAGGCCTGGCGCTCGCGAGCGATGGCCACCTGCTCGTCCGCCTGGCGGTGATAGTCGCGCACGGTCGCGGCCACTTCCGCCAGGTAACGCTTGCGGTGGGCCGGGACAATCCCAGAGCCGGCCTCGGAGGCTTTGCTGTCCACGTCCGGTGCAGTGGTCGTCCAGTGGCTGAGGCTCTTAGCGTTGAACTGATCTATCAACTCCAGATACAGCGCCGTCACGCCGAAATCATTGAAGCGGCTTGCGATCGTTCCATACACGGGCATCTCGGAGGGGGGCGTATGGAACGCTTCGCGATTGCGCTGCATCTGCTTGGCCACGTCGCGCAAGGCATCAAGCGCCCCTTGCCGATCAAACTTGTTGATCGCAATGATGTCGGCGAAGTCCAGCATATCGATTTTTTCGAGCTGGGACTGGGCGCCGAACTCCGGGGTCATCACGTAGAGTGACAGGTCCACAAACGGGACGATGCCAGCATCTCCCTGCCCGATCCCGGGCGTCTCCACAATCACCAAGTCGAAGCCCGCGGCCTTGCACGCGGCGATCATGTCCGTTACGGCCGTCGGGACCTCCGTGCCGGCCTCGCGGGTGGCGATAGAACGCATGTAGACGCTCGACGCGTCGATAGCATTCATGCGGATGCGGTCGCCCAGCAAGGCGCCACCGGTTTTTCGTCGCGATGGGTCGATGGCAATGATGGCAACCTTGGGCTCACGGGAATAGAGGCGGAAGCGGCGAACGATCTCGTCCGTCAGAGAAGATTTGCCAGCACCTCCGGTGCCCGTGATGCCGAGAACCGGCACCACGCCGCGATGGTGCGCCTGGGCATGGATGGCATCGCGATGCTCGGACCCGAGCGCGCCGTCCTGAAGCGCCGTCAGCACGCGGCTCAGGAGCCGGAAGTCACCCGTGGCCAGTGCTTTCAGATCCGTCGGCAAATCGGCGGTCAGGTCGTGATCGGCCCGCACCATCATGTCGTCGATCATGCCCTGCAGGCCCATGGTTCGGCCATCTTCGGGCGTGTAAATGCGGGCGACGCCATAGGCGTGAAGATCCTCGATTTCATCCGCCACGATCACGCCGCCGCCGCCGCCGAACACCCGGATGTCGGCCCCGCCACGCTCCCGCAGCAGGTCTAGTGTGTACTTGAAATACTCGACATGACCGCCCTGGTAGGAGCTGATGGCGATGCCATGGACATCCTCCTGGATGGCCGCCGTCACGATTTCTTCCACCGAACGGTTGTGCCCCAAATGGATGACCTCGGCTCCCGCCGCCTGGAGCATCCGGCGGATGATGTTGATGGAGGCATCATGGCCATCGAACAGGCTCGCCGCGGTGACGAACCGAAGCGGCGTTCGTGAGCCCGTCCGGTCCGGCGTCGTGCTTGTCGGTTCCGGATCACGGTTCAGGGTAACGAGATCGTCCGGCACGGCTGTTCCTCCCTCAACGGCATGCGGATGGGCCCAACGGTTTCGGGCCAGGCGACCGCCGCGGCTGCTCGCTGCGGCCACAAAAAGCTAACGTTTACGTAAACGTAAAGTAGCCGAACCGAACACGCGCGTAAAGCCCCTTGTTGTTGTCGTGGCCTTGCCCGTAAGCAACGCGTTCAGGCTGGCGCGCCTACTTCCCCAAAACCTCGCTCAGGAAGGCCTCGGTGCGCTCCCAACTGTCCCGGTCGGCCGCAGCATCGTAGCGGAGCGGCAGGCCGAATTTTTCGCCAAGCTCGGTCGCACCGGGGTTGGTGAAGCTGTGCACCACTTCAGGATAGTTGATGATCTCGATGTCCTCGGCGGCGGCGGACATTTCCGTTTCAAAAGCCTTCAACTGCTCCGGGGGCACGAACGGATCGGCATCCCCATTGAAAACGCGGATCGGCGTCGTGATCGACCCCGGCTTCGCGGGTTGATCCGTGCCAAGCACGCCGTGATAGGTGATGACGCCGTCCAAGTCCGTGCCCGTACGCGCCACATGGAGCACCACACCGCCGCCCATACAAAATCCCATGGCGGCGATCCGGTCCGGATCAACCACCTCATTTTCTTTAAGGATCGCGAGCGCTCGATCGAAGCGGCCCCTGGCCACGGACGGGTCAGACATCACTGAAGTCATCAAACGTTTGGCGTCCTCCGGATTTGTTGCCACCTCGCCGTCGCCATACATGTCAACGGCAAAGCCGGTGTAGCCAAGTTCGGCCAGACGCTCGGCGCGTTCGCGGGCATGATCGTTCTGACCCCACCATTCATGGACAACGAGCACGCCCGGGCGCTCACCATCGATTTCGTCGTTCCATGCCAGATAGCCTCTGAACGTTTTGTCGCCCAGCGTGTACGTGATTTCCTCAGTGCGGATCTCGGCCAAGGCCGTACCAGACGCGACCACCAGGCCCACGAGCGCCAAGGCGGCGGAACGAACACATGCCTGCATCAGGGTTTCCTCTCCGCGTTTCAGTGTTAGGCTGCCGGCAATCGGTTTGCTGAAAGCCGCAGCAGACGCAACTCGCTATCAACCTATCCTCAATACCAGCATCCAGGGGCATGGCAAAGGCTCCAACCGTGCACGGCCGTGGCCCTGGATCCCAGCTTCGCAAACGGACTTCAGCCCGCTAAGCTTGAACGGCAATTGCGGTGTGCAACCACCGCACCGAAACGTGGAGGGAACGTGTAGTTATGCATCCGGAAACGCTGGCAGTTCACGGCGGTTATCGTGCCGACGACGCCACCGGCGCCGTGGCGGTGCCCATCTATCAAACCACATCGTACCAGTTCAAAGGCACCGAGCACGCCGAAAACCTGTTTGCCCTGAAAGAGTTGGGCAACATCTACACCCGTATCATGAACCCCACGACGGACGTCTTGGAAAAACGGGTTGCGGCCTTAGAGCGTGGTGCCGCGGCGCTGGCGGTGAGTTCCGGCCAGGCGGCCACGACCTTCTCGATCCTCAACCTTGCGAGCGCCGGCGACAACATCGTCAGCTCCACGGACCTCTATGGCGGAACCTGGAACCTCTTCGCCAACACGCTGCCGTCCATGGGCATCGAAGTCCGGTTCGTCGATCCTGGCGACCCGGAAGCATTTGCCCGCGCCACCGACGAGAAGACCCGGTGCTATTACGCCGAGACCCTGCCCAATCCGAAGCTTCAGGTGTTTCCGATCCGGGAGGTTGCGGACATCGGCCGTGGTTTCGGTGTTCCGCTGATTGTGGACAACACCGCGGCACCGTTGCTGTGCCGGCCGCTTGAGCACGGGGCCGCGATCGTGATGTACTCCACGACCAAGTACATGGGCGGTCACGGCACCTCTATCGGCGGCTTGGTCGTCGATGGCGGCACCTTCGACTGGGAGGGCAGCGCCTCCCGTTTCCCGAACCTGGCGGAGCCTGACCCGAGCTATCACGGCGCCGTCTGGGTGGAGGCGGCCAAGCCACTCGGGCCGATCGCCTATATCCTAAGGATGCGCGTCGTCCTGCTCCGTGATCTGGGATCGGCGATGAGCCCCTTTAACGCGTTCCTATTCCTGCAAGGGCTGGAAACTCTGCCGCTCAGGATGCGGGCCCATTGCGATAACGCTACGCAGGTCGCGGATTTTCTTCAGGGCCACCCAAAGGTCGAGCGCGTCATCTTCCCCGGAACTATGGCTGGAGAGGCACGGCGGCGCGCTGACGCCTATATGTCACGGGGTTATGGCGCCCTCTGCGGATTTGAGTTGAAGGCCGGCCGTGACGCCGGACGGCGCTTCATCGATGCACTCACCCTTGTTTACCATGTGGCCAACATCGGCGACGCCCGCACGCTCGCGATTCACCCGGCGACGACCACCCACAGCCAGCTCAGTGATGAGGATCGCCTCGCCTCAGGGGTCTCGGACGGCTACGTTAGATTGTCCGTTGGGATCGAGCACATCGACGACATTCTGGCCGACCTGTCCCAAGCACTCGATCAGGCATAGACGGACTGGCCTAGATTATGACCGACGCTCGAACCGGGATTGAGGGCGGACCGTTTGCCGCCTTTCCGCGCACCCGGCTTCGCCGCAGCCGTGCGGCCCACTGGTCGCGCCACCTCATTGCGGAGACTACGGTGTCCGTAGGCGACTTGATTTGGCCCTTGTTTGTCATCGACGGCGCCGGGCCGCAGGAGCCCGTGCCATCGATGCCGGGCGTCTATCGGCTTCCGCTCGATCTTCTCCTGGAAAGTGTCGGCGAAGCTGTGGATCTTGGGCTGCACGCGGTGGCGATCTTCCCCTATGTGGACCCGTCGCTGAAAACGCCCGACGCCGGGGAGGCGCTCAACCCGGAGAACGTAGTATGCCGGGCTGTTCAAGCCGTTAAGGACGCCTTTCCCGGCCTTGGCGTCATCTGCGACGTGGCCTTGGACCCCTTCAACAGCGACGGACATGACGGCCTGGTGCGCGACGGGTGCGTTCTGAACGACGAGACGGTGGAGGTGCTGTGTCGTCAAGCGGTGGTCCAGGCCGCGGCCGGCTGCGACGTCATCGCGCCTTCAGACATGATGGATGGCCGCGTCGGTGCCATTCGGGATGCACTCGATGGTGCGGGCCACGAGCATGTGCAGATTTTTTCCTATGCCGCCAAGTACGCGTCGGCGTTCTACGGGCCGTTTCGCGATGCCGTGGGCTCATCCGGTGCGCTGACGGGCGACAAGCTGACGTACCAAATGAACCCCGCCAACGGTGACGAAGCGCTCCGGGAGGTAGCCCTTGATATTGCCGAGGGAGCCGACGCCGTCATGGTCAAGCCCGGCCTCCCCTATCTCGACATTGTAAGGCGCGTGAAGGAGACGTTTGGCGTGCCGACGCTTGCCTATCAGGTCAGCGGTGAGTACGCCATGTGGAAAGCGGCGTCGGCCCAGGGATGGTTGGACCACGATCATACCCTCCTTGAGATGCTCATATCGTTCAAGAGGGCCGGCGCAGATGCGGTCATCTCCTACGCCGCTCTTGAGGCCGCCCGGCTTCTCAAGGCCGGCTGATTGGGCCGGATCGCGACTCCTACGCGCCCCATCTCGGCGGGGGGTGGGCGACGTTGGGCTGATCGGTTTGGCGTCGTCGCGACAAAGTGGCACAATCGACATTTGGAAACCGGCCGAGACCAATAAGCCTTCATGAAAGGCGATCGAATCCTAGCGGCATGGCATGGACAGCCTGCTTGCGACACGTGCGGCGTCCGGCATATGGCCTTGTTTTGCGCCGTCGATGACGACGCCTTGCGACAATTTCGTCCCGTTATCGACGACCTGACCTTTGGTCCCGGGTCGGTCGTCTATCGCCAGGGCGACCACGGTGATTGGCTATTTACGGTTCGCGGCGGACTCATAAAGCTTCTCCATTACCTGCCCAACGGACATCAACGCATCGTGCGTCTGCATCGGACCGGTGACTCCGCAGGCCTTGAGGCGACGTTGGGGGGAGCCTACGAACACACGGCTATCACTATTTTGGAAACCATGGTCTGCCGCATTCCGGCGGCCGCCGTCACGCGACTCGCCGAAGAGGTTCCGGCGCTCGGCCGGCGCCTCATGGAGCAATGGCACGGTGCCGTCGTCCAGGCCGACGACTGGCTAACGATGCTGGCAACGGGTCCGGCGCGGGCCCGCGTTGCCCGACTGTTTCTGTACCTCCGGGGCGACGGGTGCACGGACCACTGCCCATTTCTTGCCAGGGAGGAGGCCGCCGCAATTCTCGCCCTGACGACGGAAACCGTGAGCCGGATGGTGGCAGAGTTTCGGCGGGAGGGCGTGATCAGCGGTGGCAGCGGCAACGCTTTCCATTGCGACTTCAAACGGCTGGAGAAAATAGCCCTCGATTGACGGATCTCAAGGGTTGACCATCACCTGGATTGCGCGTTGGCAATGCGATGCGGTGGATCAGTCGCCAAACTGGTAAAAATGGAACGATGGAAGGAATGCCCCGGCTCATGCCGATCGCGGCCAAAAGCCAGAACTTCAAAACGGTAACGCCGCATGCCGGACGTGACCTTCGTTTTCCCAATTTCAATGTGAGGAACGGCCAACTCCGCCCAGCAAGCGCACGGAAAAGGACGTCGCAGCCGCAATCACAACGGCCGCCCTTGGCCGTGCGAACATCCAAGCGAGGACTTTGTGCCCAACGCTGCTAGTTGAGGCCCCGGATAGATAAGACGCGGGCGCTGGTGTCCGCGTACGTGAAGGAGGACATACCGATGACCTTCGATACATGGAAACAATCGTTAATCGACGATCTCAAAAATGCTGGCGCATGGCGAGCCCAACTGGCCGCCGAGGCTCCCGAGGACAAGCGCGCACAGGAGAGCGCTGATCTTCTCTATCGGCTTGCGAGCGAGATCGACGCCTGCTCCGACGATCATCCAGCCCTCAACGCGTTCTGGCGAGAAGAGCAGGAACTCGACACAGTTGAAGAGGCCAAGCTGGACGAGGCCCATGGCCGGTGTCACGAGGCCCGCCGTGAGCTTCTTCAAGCCATCGGCTACAGCCATGACATCGTTGACACTCTTAGCGAGCTCTTGGACCTGTTCCGCCGCCAGGCCGACGAGACGATCAGCGAGTATCGCCTACAATAGTCCCTGACCCGGAGGGGTCAGCGGCTGAGCTTGCGGACGGCACTGCCCCGGCCCGACAAGCTGGGGTTGGTCATGAAGTAGGTGTGGGCGCTCCGCAGAGTATCGCCCGAGGGAATTCGTGTGTAGCTCCCGTCGGCGTGCAGCCGCCAGCTTTGGCAGGTGTCGTCAAGGCTGTGGACCATGATCTCGTCCAAGACCTGCCGATGCACGGTTTCGTTCTCGATGGGCACCATGGTCTCAACGCGCCGGTCCATGTTGCGCTGCATCCAGTCGGCTGAGGAGATGAACACTTTTGCCGTCGGGGAGGGCAGCGCCTGCCCCGACCCGAACGCGTAAATGCGAGAGTGCTCCAGGTAGCGCCCGACGATGCTCGTAATCTGGATGGTGTCGGATAGGCCCGGAACACCAGGCCTAAGCCCGCAGATGCCGCGAACCACGCAGCAAATCGGCACACCCGCTTGCGACGCGCGATAAAGAGCGTCGATCAACTTGTTGTCGATCAGTGAGTTGGACTTGATCCAAATCCCTGACGGCCGCCCGGCGCGTGCACTTTCAGCCTCGGCGTCGATCAGCTCCATCAAGCGCTGACGAATGCTAATTGGCGAAATGGCCAGCTTCTCCAAGTCGTTCGGCGCGTCATATCCGGTCATGAAGTTGAATGTCTTGGCGGCGTCACGACATAATGCTACGTCAGTCGTGAAGAAGGACAGATCTGTATAAATCTTTGCCGTGATCGGATGATAGTTGCCGGTGCCAAAGTGGGCATAGGCGCGGAGGGTTCCCCCTTCCCGCCGAACCACCAAGCTCATCTTTGCGTGGATTTTCATGTTGACGAAGCCGTAGACCACGTGGGCGCCGGCGCCTTCCAGCTCCTTTGCCCAGCGGATATTGGCCTCCTCATCAAATCGCGCCTTAAGCTCAACAACGGCGGTAACCTGCTTCCCAGCCTCCGCCGCCTCGATCAAGGCAGACACGATGGGTGAATTCGACGATGTGCGATAAAGCGTCTGCTTGATCGCCACCACTGCTGGGTCACGTGCCGCCTGGGACACGAACTCAACCACAACGTCGAAGCTCTCGTATGGATGATGGACGATAAAATCCTTGTCACGGATGGCCGCCAGAACATTGCCGGCATGGTCGCTAACCCGTTCCGGATATCGCGGCTCGTACGGGGTGAATAAAAGATCGGGGCGATCATCAACAATTAGTTGCTTGACATCCGCGAGACCAAGCAAGCCATCGCGGAAAAAAACATCCTCAGGCTCAACCTCCAACTCGCTGGCCAGCAAATGATGCAGGTAAGGGTCGATGTCAGCATTGATGGACAGGCGGATCGCGCTGCCGTAGCGGCGCTGCTTCAGGGCTGCCTCAAAGGTACGGACCAGGTCCTCAGCCCGCTCGTCAAACACCATGGCGCTATCACGAACGACACGGAACAGGCCTGTCTTGATGATAGTCGAGCGCGGGAACAGCCGATCCAGGTGCAGCTCGATCAAGTCCTCAAGCGCGATGAACCGGATCGGATCGCCCGGCAAGCGATGGAACCGCGCAACCTGCTTGGGAATCGGCAACAGCGCATGGTCGATGGTCGAGCCGCGCTTGAGCTGCAGGATCAGGCAGAAACCGAGGTTTGGAATGAAAGGAAAGGCCGTTCCCGGATCGACGGCAATAGGCGTCAGCAGAGGCCAGACCTCGTTGAGAAACTGCTTTTCCAGCCAGCGCCGGTCTGCGGCGTCAAGATTCTGACTGTCTGTAAGGATGACGCCGGCGTCCCGTAGCTCGTCTTTCAGGCTGTTCCATACCCGCTGCTGCTCGACGATCAATGCGCCGCCGCGGGCCAGGACATCGCTCAACGCTTGACCAGGCGTCCGACCGTCTGCGGAAACGCTGTTGACGCTGGCGGCCACCTGGCCCTTGAGACCGGCAACGCGAACCATGAAGAACTCATCCCAGTTGGAAGCGGAGATGGAAAGGAACCGTATCCGCTCCAAGAGCGGATTTTCGCGGTTCATCGCCTCTTCCAGGACGCGTTCGTTGAATGCCAGCCAGGAGAGCTCGCGATTGATAAAACGCTCCGGCGAGGTTGGATCAATGGGGGTGTCGTAGGCGCTAGTTGTTTCCCGTGGTTGATCGTCCATTAAACGCCTTTCCTGCGCCGTTTATTGGGCCCAGTTCATCGCAGCAGCCACTCCCGCACAGGCATGATCTGCTCCTTGCTCATCATCATGGGGGCATGACCGACACCGTCAAACTCGATCAGCTCCGTTTTGGGTCCGCGCGTTAGCATTTCTTCCGCTGTTTCCTTCAGCAGAATGTCCGATTCTGCGCCGCGCAGCAGCAAGACCGGGACGCGGAGCATGTCCCAAACGGGCCACAACGTCACCGGCTCCGAAAAACCATCCTTGAATGCATCGGCGATATTCGGGTCATAGTGCAGCTTCCACACGCTGGAGCTTTCGTCAAATCGCGAGCCGTTCTTGGCTAAGCGGGCCCATTGTTCGTCCGTGAGTGGCCCATAGGGCGCGCCGACTTCACGAAGATAAGCTTCAAGCGCTTTCGGGTCGCGGAAGGTTGGATCGTTCCCGACCCAGGACGCGATCCGCTCGAGCGCCGGGAGGTCTATGAAGCCGCCGATATCGTCGATCACCAGTTTTCGGATCGGTGTGTTGGGCTGAGCGGACAACATCATGCCGAGCAAGCCGCCCAGCGATAGGCCGAACCAATCCACGTCCTCCACATTCAGGCGAGCGAGAAGTGCCGCCATATCCTGAAGGTAGGTGGTCGGCTGATAGTCCGCAGCAACGGGCAACCAGTCGCTTGCGCCACGACCCGGCAGGTCCACGCAGACAACGCGATAGCGGTCCGCCATGGCGGCGGCAAGATCGTCGAAGTCCCGACCACATCGGGTTAATCCATGAACGCAGACCAGCACATTGCCGTTGTCCGGATCGCCCCACTCGTAATAGGCAAGTTTGTGAAAGCCATGAGGCCCAAGGCTCAGCACGGTGCGCTCGCTCATCGCCATCAATCCGGTTCCCTCCCCCGCAACATCACGTACACCTAGCAGTGATGATGCGCCGGAGGCCGGCCCGCGATCAACCCCGTCAACGCCGTGGCTCATGGCCTTGGCGGGCTTGAACACTGGGCCGGCCGGAGGTCTCGCAACGCGGTGCTAAGCGTGATACCAGTGCTTCATGTCAACTGCGGACCATGCAAAAGCGACAGCGAAGCCCCGCCGTCCCCGTCGTGCCGCTCTCATCCTCGTCCCCCTCGCCGCTGCGGCACTCTCCGCCATGGCCTATGGCGTTGCGAACCGCTGGGTCGAGCGAACCACGGCCGATGTGGCGGCGGCCTTGGTTCAAAACGTTCAACAGCAAGCCGACAGCCGGCTTCGCAGTTTCTTCGAGCCGATCCCGGTGACGCTTCGGCTCATTCGGGACTGGAGCGAGGACGGGAGTCTGGACCGACGGGACGAACAGGCCACTGCCAGCCAGTTGGCGCCCTTGATGGTCGAGTTGCCACATATTGCCGCCGTGATCCTCGCCGATGAGACCGGTCGCGAATTCTTCCTTCGTCGTGAGGGCGAAAGTTGGCTTGTCCGTATCCGCACAAGCGGTGATGCCACCGACGCGACACTGCTTACCACCCGCTGGCCGCCGGAAACGCCTGAGCGTACGGCGAAAGAAAGCCGCCTCGATTATGATCCGCGGGATCGCCCCTGGTTTGCGGATGCTCTCAACGTCGCGGACCCACCGTTCATCCATTGGACCACGGTTTACACCTTCTATGCTACTGGGGAGCCGGGCATCAGCGCGGCCTTAAGCTGGCCCGATCCGGAAGCGACCACCGATGATCGAGTGGTCGGTGCGCTGGACGTGCGCCTTACGGATATCGCGGCCTTCCTCTCTCAACTCGAGGTCGGGGCGGGCGGACTCGCCTTTTTGACCTCGCCGGAAGGTCAAGTGTTGCTGCCTAACCGATCGGGACAGGACGGCGCGGCCGATCTTGTCCCCGTTGGTGAGCATGGTGTGGGAGCGGTTGCCGATGCCTATTCGATCTGGTTGCCGAATCGGGACGGACCACAAATGCCGTTTGCGGTCACGTCGCAAGGCGAGCGGTGGTGGGCGAGCTTCGCACCCTTCGCCCTCGGCTCCCGCACACTGTGGCTCGGCGTGCTGCTGCCAGAACAGGACCTGCTCGACCGCGTGGGGTCTTGGCCTCGCCGTTTGGAGTGGGTGTTTCTCTGTTTCGGCGCTATTGCGACAGCTGGAGCCTACTTAGTCGCGCGTCGCCTGGCAGCACACCGCGTCTATGACGGTCGCGGCTCCGACGGTCAGCAGGCAGTGGGCGACGCCGCGACCGACCCTTTTGGGCCAGAGCGCATCTTCACGGTAATCAAACAGGGCGAGAGCGAATTGGTGGAGTTCAAATCGACCATTCGGCTGAACCTGAAAACCGGCAAGCCGGGCAAGGAAATGGAGATTGCCTGGCTCAAAACCGTCGTGGCCTTTCTGAACACCGATGGTGGCCAGATCTTTTTGGGCGTTGCGGACGATGGAGAGCTTCTGGGGTTGGCTTCCGATGGCTTCGCCAGCGACGACCATGCGCTTCGCCACATCGATAACTTGATCGAGCAACACATTGGCGGAGATGCCTTTGCGTTCGTGCGCACCCGGATCGTTCGCCCAAGCGAATCAGCACCCGCGATTGCCTTAATCTACTGCCGGCCGCTTCCCAGCCCAGCATTCCTGAAGGTCGGCAAGGATGAAGAATTCTATGTCCGTACCGGCCCCGCCAGCCGGAAACTGCCGCCCAGCCGCATCCTGTCCTATCTGGAAACACGGCCCCAATCGGAAGCAAAACGAACCTAGGCGCTTTGATGGTAGGCCGTTAGGGACGAACGCCTGCAGTCAAGCGGCCAGCAAAAGCATCCAGGCACCTGGGCACGTCAGCCACCGTGTCGACCACGGCATGGGCTCCAGCCGCCGTTAACTCCGCGGCCGAGCGAGCGCGGAGCCGGTTCTGCTCGGTGACCGGGAGCGCCGACCACTCGATCTCCGACAGCCCAATGCCGTTACCGGATACGACCACGCCGATTGTCCACGTTCCGGCTGCGATTCCTTCACTGATCCCGGGCACGGTGTCATCCACCTTCACGCATGCGGCTCCCGGCCATACACCCAGATCAAGGAAACACCGATACATCATCATCGGCGTGGGTCGTCCCACCGGCAGGTCATCGGCGCAAACGATATTGTCGGGCCGATAGCCCTGATCGGCCGCCAAAGGCGCTAGCCGCGCCATGATCGAGCGGGTGTAGCCGGTTGTTGTTCCGATTTTGAGGCCGCGGGCGCGGATGGTGGCAACCGCCTCCAGGGCACCCGGCACCAGCGTGGCATGGTCGGCCACGGACGCCTCGTTCAACGGAACAAACACGTCATAAATGGCGTCCACATCCTCGTCCGTGGGATCGCCGCGCTCGCGGTTCCAGGCATCCTTGATACGCGGAAGGTTGAGCAAAGCCTGGACGTGGGCTCGTTTCGGCAAGCCCATGGGAATGCGGGCCTCAGCAATGCTGATGTCGACGCCGAAGTGTTGAAATGCCGTCACGAAGGCACCCATGGGTGCGCGGGAACCGAAATCGACGATGGTGCCGGCCCAGTCGAAGATCACGGCTTTCAGCCGCATTTGGGTTGCGTCCTTACCCGTCAACAGAAGTGCTCCCGCCGAGTGATCCGAAGATCTGGCCGATCACCTCCTCTGCGATCGCGAAGGCCGTGCTGGCCCCTGTGCCGCTGGTCACCACGACAATGGCCACAGAATCGCGTACACGATCGATCACCACCAGCCGACCATCCGAGGTGGGATACGTTCCGGACCATCGCTCTACGACCTGCCCCTGCGTGCGGCCCAACAGGTTCGAAAACTCCTGCAGAACCAGGTCTTCCACTACGCCTTGGCTGAAGGCTCGCACGACGTTGTCAGAATGGTGGGAGTCACCGATAACCAGGGAGCCGTCATCGTTGGCGACCACGATCAAGTGTATCCCGTGTTCCAGCCACGCCCCCTGCTCCGCCTGCAGGCGCTGTCTAAGCGCGGCCGCTTCCGGTAACGCTACGTAACCGAGATAGCGAACCAAGCTCAAATCGGACATCAAGGCTGCGTTCAGCCGTGGAACTCCGGGTAGCGGTTGCACCTTCAACATCTGCAGCGTGCACAGGCTGGGTTGATACGTGGCAAGCCGCTCGGGAAACAGAGTAGAGAGGTCATCATTCGGACAAATCACGGCCGCTTCCGCATGGACGTCGCCAGTCGACGTGCCAATCACCGGCGGGTCCAAGGTATGGACCGCGGTCCCGTACGCGAACTCGACGCCATATCTCTCATGAAGCCACGCCGCGAGTGTCGGAATGGCGTGGCGTGGCTCAACACGAATCTCATAGGGGCTCCAGAGCGCTCCCTCCATGGCTGCGGCCTGGAGCACCCTGAACCGGTTTCGCGCCTCATCCGGCGTCATGAGCGCGCAGTCGACACCCATGTCGGTGGCGCGAAAGGCCTCAAGGACGTCCCACGCCTCAGGGCGTCGTGCGACGACGACCAACCCGGAATGGGCGATCGGAATTCCCGCCTCGACTGCGACCTCGGACCAAACTTGGCGCGACCGCAACGCCCGTTGCCAACATTGCCCGGCTTGTTGGCCTGTTATGGTGATGAAGCCGAAGTTTCGCACCGACGCACCATTCGCCCTGGCGTCGCGCTCCAGCACGATCACGCGTTTGCCGAGCCGCGCGGCGGCAAGCGCATGGGCGAGGCCGACGATACCGGCGCCGACAACCGCCAAGTCGTAGCCGTTGGTCATGGAGTTGTGACTCGCGTTGCGGATCCCACGGCGTTCAGCGTCGCCGCCACGTGCCACTGCGAGCCGCGAGCCCGCGCGTCAGCAGCGCGTGCAAAAGCCGAACGCCGGCCGAGGTGTAGACGATCATCATGGCCATGGCCGCCGCGGGTGCAATATCCCCCGCATCGTCCATATTAAGCACTGCGACGGATGCCAACGTCGTTTCCGGCGAATAGAGAAACACGACGGCCGAGACCGTCGTCATGGCGTTGAGGAACAGGTACATGGAAACATCCAGGATCGCCGGCGTACAGACCGGCACCGTGACCCGCGCGAAGGTCCGGTAAAATGGAACTTTCAGAGATGCGGACACGGACTCGAACTCGGGGTCCATTTGCTTCAACGCCGTGACGGAGGTCAGATGGCTGACCGTGTAGAAATGGGCTATGGTGCAGATCACCAGGATGGCCATGGTGCCGTAGAGGAAATTGAGCGGATTGGACGGGTGGTTGAAAAAGAAAATGTAGGCGAGCCCCAACACCAAGCCCGGCACTGCCAAGGGGATCATGGCCAACAAGTGAAAGGCCGTGCGCCCTCCTTCAAAACCTCGCCCTTTCTCCACCAGGTAGGCGCCGAAAAAAATGATGCCTGTGCCGAATACTGCCGTATAGAGCGCCAATCGGATGGAATTGAAGTAGGCCTCCCAACCGCCACCATCCATCACATCAAAGTTGTAGTTTGCAAACGTGAACGACAGGTTGTAAGGCCAGAACTTGACGTGCGACGCCCACGCGGCCATCGCGAGCACGCCGATCAAGATAAGCGAAATCAAACCACAAAAGATCAACATCGCCCAATCGAGCGTCTTGTCGCGCTTGGCTTGGTAGGGCACCGCCCGTGACGACAGCAGAGCCACCTGTTTGCGTTGAACGATGCGATCCACGACGAAGGCGGCGACGGCCGGCAGCAACAGCACGACAGAAACGACGGCCCCCATTTCGAAGTTCTGCTGCCCGACCACCTGTTTGTAGATGTCCGTGGCGAGAACGTTGTACTGGCCGCCGATGACCTTCGGGACGCCGAAATCCGTGATTACGAGGGTGAAAACGACGAAGCCAGCACTGATCAGCCCGTACTTGGCGCCGGGCAAGGTGACCGTTAAAAAGGTCCTCAGTTTGCTGGCCCGCAGCACATGCGCCGCCTCATAGAGACGCATATCCGAAATGGACAAGGCCGTCACAATGATCATCAGAGCGTGCGGAAACGTCCAAAAGCTAGCCCCCATGATGATCCCGATGGGCCCGTAAATGGACTCTCCCATCAGAAACTCCTTGATAACGCCTTGGTTGCCGAACAAGTAAACGAGAGAAATAGCTGGCAATAGGGAAGGTGCTAGGATTGGAATTAGCGCAATGATACGGAAAAGTCCTTTAAAAGGCATTTGGGTGCGTGTCAGTGCATAGGCGTAAAAAAACGCAATAGAAATCACGATCACTGTCGTAATCATCGAGATCAAAACGCTGTTATAAATCGATTGAAATAACGCCGGCGTCGAAAAATAATCCGCGTAATTTGTAAATCCGATGAAGCTGCCATTCTTGTCCTGCAAGCTCTTTGAGAGCATTGCATACAAAGGAAACAACACAGACACCATCAGGAATGCACCGATGGCAACCATGGAGCCGCGCATGACCCATTCGTCGCGCCCGACCTTTGGTTTTATTTTTGGTGCGGCCACGTCCACGATTGCGGGATCAAGGACTTGCTCTGCGACGCCGTTGCTCACGTCCTGTCTCCATTGAATATGCGGACGACCCTGTGTAAGCCGTGCGTTGCCGACAACGGCAAGTTTGCCTGGCCAAATCCGGTACTTGCGACCGCCGCCCCCGCGGCTCCTTGATGATCTGTGCAGCACCCGATTACGGCGACGATCGGCAGGTGGTCCGACCCCACCTTTGGTCCGCGCCGAATCTCAACGACGGCCATGCCCGCGGTCACGAACACATGGTCGATGGGGAGCTGGGGCAGCGAGACCCGGAAGGGCACGTGTGGCAACGACAGCCGCGCAGGCCAGCTCGGGCGAAAGCCGGGAACAATGTTGACCTCGGCGTCCTCGGCAAAGCGACGAAGCTCCAGAGACCAGGGCGTTGCATTGAAATCGCCGGCAACGATGACGTGGCCGGCGCGCGGACCAAGCTCCTGCAGGACGACAACGTCAGCTTTCTCCGCTTTCAGGAACACTTCCACCGCACTTAGGTCCCTGTTGTCGAGCCACAAGTTCAGGGTGACGATCTTGTTTGTCGCCATTGCCGCGCCTGCCGCAGGAGCGGGCGAAGGCGTCATCAAGGTTGTAATAAGATTGACGACCGCGAGAACACCGCAAGCCGCCGCAAGCCGCACGGTGGACGCCAGCAAAGCCAGAGCGAACAGGACAAGCGCTGCCAATGCCAAATGCACCCTGAAGTGATTCACGAGGTCCAGATCAAAGTCGATCGAGCCGAAGAACCCGAGGATCGTCACGCCGGTAACCGCAGTAGCGGCCGAGCCAATCACGATCTTGGCCAGCAATCGTGCCCTCAACACTGTTCGGTTCCCATGCTCAAAGGATAACCGGGTGATTTACGCGCGCCGGTACACGCGGAGATGCTCGGACGGCAGCCGAACGCTGATCACCGATCCGTGCTTCAGGTCCAACCGCCGGACCAGATTGACTGAGAACTGGACCTGCGGCCAGGTGTCTGCCGGATCGGGGAAGTCCTCGCTGACCAACTGAGCGCGATAGAACGAGCCCAGGAACTCAAGGTTATGGATGCGGGTTTTGATCACGTTGGCGCCGCGATCCTCGTCCTCGTGAATAGCGAAATCCTCCGGCCGGATGGCAACGGTAACCGCCGTCCCCGGAGCCAGCCCCTTTGTCTCCACCTCCACTTCGGCCCGACCAACCCGCATCCGCCCCGAAGCGGAGACCTCGCCTGGCACGAAATTCATGGTTCCAATGAAATCGGCGACAAACGCCGACGCGGGCCGACGATAGACGTCCTGGGGTGTCCCCACCTGCTCCACCGTGCCATGGTTCATGACCACGATCCGGTCGGCCATGGAGAGCGCCTCCTCCTTGTCATGGGTGACCATAATCGTCGTGACGCCAAGACGCCGCTGCAGCTCCTTAATCTCACTGCGCAAACGGAGGCGGACCTTAGCATCGAGGGCGCTCAAAGGTTCGTCCAGCAGCAGCAAGCCCGGCGAGGTGGCCAGCGCCCGGGCCAACGCCACCCGTTGCTGCTGTCCGCCGGACAGTTGGGCCGGATATTTGCTGCCCTGTTCGGGCAGGCCCACGGTTTCCAACAACTCACAAACGCGCTCGGTCACCTGGGCTTTGGTGAGTTTCCGGTTCTCCAAGCCAAAGGCGACGTTTTGGTTGACCGTCAGGTTTGGAAAAAGCGCGTAAGACTGAAACACGATTCCGAAATCGCGCTCCGACGGCGGCAGGGCCGAAATGTCCTGTCCACCTTGATAAACCCATCCCGAGGTTTGTATATCGAGCCCCGCAACTGCTCTCAGCAGCGTCGTCTTGCCACATCCGGATGGCCCCAAGAAGCAAACGAACTCACCCTCATGGACCTCCAGAGAGACCCGGTGGAGAGCCGTGAAATCGCCGAATTTTTTCGAAAGATCAACGATCTGCAGATAGGCATTGGATAGAGGCGTCGTCATCGAACAGTCCCCGTGAGCGGCACGATCATCGGAAGATGGGGCTGGTGCAGACCATGCCGACGGGAAGGACAGGCTCCGAACGAACCCGTCCGCCACCGTGTGCAAGATTACTACTTCGGCTCGGACTTGGAATCGTAGCGTTTCTGCCACTCGGCAAGGATCCGAATGCGGTTCTTGGCGGCCCACTCGAAATCGTTTTCGATCATTTTTTGATCGATGTTCGCGGGAAAATTCTCGACGGGCTTGGCCACCCCGGGCATGGCAACGACGGCGTAGGCTTGGCTGTAGATCTCGTTGGCGGCGCGACTTGCGGACCAATCGGCAAGTGCCTTGGCGCCCTCGAGATTGCTGGAATTCTTCGTGATGGCGAAGGCTTCCAGGTCCCAACCCACGCCTTCCGACGGAGCAATAACATTGATCGGCGCCCCCTCGCTGACGAGCTTGGCGCCCCGGTATGCGAACGAAATGCCGACTGGCGTTTCGCCGGATGCCGCCTGTTTGCATGGTTTGGAGCCGGAGTGCGTGTACCAAGCAATGTTCTTATGAAGCGCGTCCATGAACTTCCACGCTTCTTCCTCGCCAAAGGTCTGAATCCAACTCGAAACATCGAGAAAGCCGGTACCGGATGAGTTGGGATTTGGCATCACGACGTGGCCCTCGAACTCCGGCTTGGTCAGGTCTTTCCACGAGGTGGGCGTCGGCAGACCATGTTTTTCCGCTTCAATCGTGTTGAAGCAGACGGAGGCGATCCAGGCTCGCTGACCGACCCACACTGGCGGTCTTGCGCTATCGATATACTTGGCATCGAGCTTTTCTAGCCCTTTGGGCGCGTACGGCTGAAAATAGCCCTCTTCAGCCAGCAACATCAAACTTGTCGCGGCCAATCCCCAGACAATGTCCGCCTTCGGGTTGGCTTTCTCCGCGAGCAGCTTCGCGGTGATGATGCCCGTAGAATCACGAACCCACTTAATTTCAGTGCCGGGATATTCGGCTTCAAAGGCCTTTTTGAATCCAGCCAGTTCGTCGGCCTCGATGGCCGTATAGACGAGAAGTTCGCTCTCAGCGACCGCGGTGGCAACAGTACCGAACACGCTTGCCGCAGCCAGGACGGTAGCGATGGCAAGGTGCTTTGTTCCGCAGGTAAGGTCGAGTGCGGACATGGACACATACTCCGTATTGTTCGGACAGCTTAAGACCGGACGAGGTCCTGTTGTGATGGTTGCTAAATGGGCCCGTGCAAGGAAGAACCGCGCGGCGTGTTTCGGCATGGTCAACGAAATACAAATATCGCACAAACGTCACTCGGTAAGGCATGCCGCTTTCATTGCCCCCCGGTGCGCGGATACACCACATGATAGAAGAGAATCTCGCCACACACTTAGCGAAGGTTTTGTGACAGTCAGTGCGGACGCGGCGATGGCCCACTGCACAAATGGCCGGTCTATGGATCGCAAAGGCTGTCGCGTTATCAACGGTCAGACTTCGCTCAAAGCAAGCGTTTAATCCGCCAGTGGCACGGCCTCAAGGGTTAGAGCGCGAGAGTTTCCCCGTGGCGCATACAGTCGGCCGCCGCCAAGTCGACAAAGGCTTCGGTCACGTCCTCGGGCGGCTTGACCGATGCTGCTGGTTCGCCCGGATACGCCGTTGCGCGAAGTCGGGTGCGCGTGGGGCCCGGATCAATCAGGTTGACGCGGACCGTCGTTTTGCGCATTTCGAGGGCATATGTCCGCACCAAGCTCTCAAGACCAGCTTTGCTAGCCGCATATGCCCCCCAATAGGCCCGCCCCTTCGCCACCGCAGCGGTTACGAAAATAGCCCTGCCAGACTCGGATGCACGTAGCAAAGGATCGCAAGATCGGATCAAGCGCCAGTTGGCGGTGAGGTTGAGCGCCACCACCCGATCCCACGTTGCCGGGTCGACGTGGCCAACAGGGCTGAGCACGCCCAATTCGCCAGCATTGCCAACCAGAATGTCGAGCCGGCCCCACCTCGCAAAAATCGCAGCCCCGATGCGGTCTAGGACCGCGCCATCGCTGAGGTCTGCCGGTACAAGGCTCACATGGCCGGCAAACGACGCAACTTCGTCGTCCAGATCCTCAAGCGCACCCTGGGTGCGAGCGACGGCCACGACCGTGGCTCCCTCCCGTGCAAAGCGAACGGCAACGGCCCTGCCAATTCCGCGTGATGCGCCTGTCACAAGCGCGACCCGACCCGACAGCCGGCCGCTGTGCTTGCCAACCGCAGATGCGGGGGCTGGGGGCTCTGTCTCCGTTGGTCAGTCCTCCAGAAGCGACAACTGCTCACCCACAGGCTGAGACACTTGGTCGATAAGGCGGATTGGATAGTCTCCGGTGAAACACGCATCACAGTACTGCGGGTGGTCAGGATTCCGCCCAGCTTCGCCGACCGCGCGGTAGAGTCCATCCAGGGACACGTAGGCGAGCGAGTCGACACCAATGTACTTCGCCATCTCCTCCACGTTGCGTGAGGAGGCCAACAGTTCCTTCTTTTCCGGTGTGTCGATCCCGTAAAAGCAGGAGTTGGTCGTCGGTGGGCTCGAGATCCGCATGTGCACTTCCATCGCACCCGCGCTACGAACCATTTCGACTATCTTGATCGACGTGGTACCGCGCACGATTGAGTCATCGACCAGGACGATCCGCTTGCCTTTCAGCCGGGTGACGTTGGCGTTATGCTTGAGCTTGACGCCCAAGTGGCGGATTCGATCCTTGGGCTCGATGAAGGTTCGTCCCACGTAGTGATTCCGGATAATGCCAAGCTCAAAGGGTATACCGGCCTCTTCAGCGAAGCCGATGGCCGAGGGCACGCCGGAGTCCGGAACAGGAACGACCAAATCGGCTGAAACCGGACTTTCACGCGCTAATTCCACGCCAATCTGCCGGCGCACCGCGTACACGTTCTGGCCTGCCAGCGTGCTGTCGGGGCGAGCAAAATAAATGTACTCGAACACGCAGAATCGATTCGGCATGGCGACGAAGGGTCGCACGCTCCGCAGCCCGTCCTCATCCACGACCACGATTTCACCGGGGTCCACATCCCGCACGAAGTCGGCCCCGATAATGTCGAGCGCGCACGTCTCCGAGCTAAGGATCATTGAGTCCCCGAGCCGACCCAGCACCAGCGGCCGTACCCCATACGGATCGCGCATTCCGATCAGCTTGCTGCGGGTGATCGCGACCAGGGAATAAGCTCCCTCCAACTGACGCATGGCGTCGATAAGCCGCTCAACGATGGTCGTGTGGCTGCTGGTCGCGATTAAATGGATGATCGTTTCCGTGTCCGACGTGGATTGAAAGATCGCACCACGCTGCACCAGTGCCTTTCGAATGGTCAATGCGTTGGTCAGGTTGCCGTTGTGGGCAATAGCAACGCCGCCCAAGGCGAGATCAGCGAACAGCGGCTGCACGTTGCGCATAACAGTGTCGCCGGTCGTGGCGTAGCGGACATGGCCGAGGCTCAGGCGTCCCGGCATCCGCTTGATGACGTCCTCGGTTCCAAAGTTGTCCCCAACCAGCCCCAGCGCGCGATGGGAATGGAAATGAACACCATCGTAACTGACGATGCCGCAGGCCTCCTGGCCGCGATGCTGGAGTGCATGCAGGCCAAGGGCCGCCGCCGCCGACGCGTCCGGATGATTGTGGATGCCGAAGACGCCGCATTCCTCATGGAACCGATCGTCATCATCACCTGTCCAAGAACCGTCGATCAGTAACGCGCCTTTCTTGCCGCCTGCCGTCGTGTACTGAGGGCGCGCGTCCGTCACTGTTGTGCCCGGCTGTTTTCGATCAGCCGGTCCAGATCGTTACGCTCGGCGGGATCATAGCCACCCGACGGATCGGACTCGGCTGCCTTGGGCTTGGGGGAGTTCAGATCGCGCAGCATTTTTTCAGTCTCGAGTGCCTTGATCGCCCCATCGACGGTGGATCCGACGGCCCCTTTTTCATCTGTGCCGCTGGCGACCAACGGCTTTAGGGCATCGGCCAGGGGCGCCAGAAGCTCCCCGCCCGCCTCCACAAGCGGGCGCGACTTGGCGTCCCTGATCGCGGCGGGCATGTCATCGGGAGACCAAACGAACGAAATACCGATCCAAACTAGGCAAATAATCGCTGCACCTCGCACCAAGCCGAAGGCAAACCCGAGCGAGCGATCCACGGCGCCTAGTTGGGCACTGCTAACCAGCCCAGACAGGGCGCCGGTCAAGATCATGAAACAGATCAATGACACGATGAAAATGCCGCCGCCGGCAGCTAAGTTCGCGAGCCGGCTGTCTCCCACGGCTTGCTCCGCGTAGGGGGCCAAGTATGGATAGCCATACAATGCGGCAACAATGGCGCCAATCAGTCCGGCAATCGTAAGCACTTCGCGAATGAACCCACGCACAAACGCAAGAAAGCCCGAAACGAGCAAAAACACGACGATACCGATGTCCGCTGCGGTTACGCCCCCGACATCATCCATGCTTCGCCCTCCGTGCCTGCTGGGACTCCGACAGCGTCTCGATCAATCCGGCGACGCGCGCCATGGGGCGTATCCGCACCGTTTCCGATGACGCGTGATCCTCGTGATTGCGGCGGTAAGGCACGATCGCCTCGGAAAAGCCCAATTTCGCCGCTTCCCTCAACCGCGCGTCGGAGCGTGTGACTGCTCTAACCTCCCCGGCCAAGCCTATCTCGCCGAAAATCACGGCTTCCGGTGGCACAGCCACGCCGAGATGGGCGGAAGCCAACGCTCCGGCCACGGCCAAATCCGCCGCCGGCTCACCGATCCGCAATCCACCCGCCACATTCAAATACACATCAACGCCCCCGAACGCCAGACCACAACGGGATTCCAAAACGGCGATGACCATCGCGAGCCGCGCTGGATCCCACCCGACGACGGCTCGCCGTGGCGTACCATAGCTGGTTTGTGCCACAAGCGCTTGAATTTCCACAAGAACAGGACGCGAACCCTCCATCCCCGCGTAGACGCAGCAGCCGGGAACGGCAACTTCGCGATCGGCCAGAAACAAGGCTGACGGATTGGCCACCTCAATCAAGCCGCGATCGGACATTTGGAACACGCCAATTTCGTCGGCTGCACCGAATCGGTTTTTGACGGCGCGCAGGATCCGGAACTGATGCGTGCGCTCGCCTTCAAAATAAAGCACGCAGTCGACCATATGCTCGACAACACGCGGACCGGCGAGCATACCCTCCTTGGTGACGTGCCCCACCAGCAACAGGATAAATCCGCGCCGCTTGGCCAACCGGACCAAGTCCAATACGGACGCCCGAACTTGCGCCACCGTACCGGGTGCGGAGTCCAGAGACTCCACGAACAGGGTTTGGATCGAGTCGACAACAACCAAGTCTGGCCCGTCGGCCTCGTCCAGTGTCGCTGCGATATCGTTGACCGACGTCGCCGCCGCCAAGCCAACGGGCGCATCAGCGAGCCCAAGGCGTCTCGCCCGCAGACGCAATTGGTCGATCGCTTCCTCTCCGGAGATGTAGGCCGCACCGAGATCATTGTCGGAGGTCCCAGCGAGGGCCGCGGCAATCTGCAGCAGCAGGGTCGACTTGCCGATACCAGGGTCGCCGCCGATCAGCAGTACGGAGCCGGGAACCAATCCCCCACCGGTGACGCGATCAAACTCCGCGATCCCGCTCAACAACCGGGACACAGGCGCCGCCGAGCCGGCCAAGCTTGCAAGGCTGAGTTTTCTCCCGCGCCGGCCATCGCCCCCTTTCGGCACTCGCTCCTCGCGGATTTCCTCCACGAGCGTGTTCCAGTCGCCGCACGATCCGCACTGCCCCTGCCATTTGGCGTGGGCAGCACCACAGGCCTGGCAAACATAAGCGGTGGTGGATCGCGGCACGGGCGTGTCCTTCCTGGCCGAGCTTGATCTGACCATGTGGGCCGCTGGCTTGGTGCTATGCCCTCACAGCCATACGGATCGGGCCGTCGGCCCGGCCATGGACGAACTGGTCCACATGGGGCTCCTGGCAGTCGTCAATCTCGGCGGCCGGTCCCGACCAGATAATCCGGCCCTCATAGAGCATGGCAATGCGGTGGGCGATCTTGCGGGCGCTCGCCATGTCGTGGGTGATGGACAAGGCCGAGGCGCCGACGTCCCTGGTGGTCTTGACGATCAGATTGTTGATGACATCGGCCATAATCGGATCGAGCCCAGTTGTAGGTTCGTCAAAAAACACGATCTCGGGGCCAGTGGCTACGGCACGCGCGAGCGCCACCCGCTTTTGCATGCCGCCCGACAACTCAGCGGGATACAGGGCTGCCACCTCGGGACCCAGTCCCACCTTCGCGAGCGTTTCGACGGCAAGGGAACGCGCCTCACCGCGGCGGGCGCGCTTCGTGGAGAGCAATCCGAACGACACATTTTCCCAAACGGGCAGACTGTCGAACAATGCGCCGCCCTGAAAAAGCATACCGAATTTGCGGTTAATGCGTTCGCGCTCCCGCCCGCCAAGCCCGACGACCTCCTCGCCATCGATGGCAATGCTCCCGCCATCGGGCTCCAGGAGACCGAGAATGCACTTGATCAAGACGGACTTGCCGGTTCCCGAACCGCCGATCACGACCACCGATTCGCCGACGCCCACATCCAGATTGACGCCCGCAAGGACCACCTTTTGACTAAACGCTTTGTGGAGCCCGCGGACCCGAATCTTCGGCTCGCCGTTCCTCATTTCGCGAAGAACATCTCGGTCAAGATATAATCGAAACAAAGGATCAAGATCGCCGAGGACACGACGGCGTTGGTCGTGGCCGCGCCGACGCCTTTGGCACCTCCACGGGAATGGTAGCCAAAATAGCAGCCCATCAGTGTAACAATGAACCCGAAAACTGCGGCCTTAACGAGGCCGGACACCACATCCTCAGTGGTGAGAAAGGTCCAAGTGTTTTGTATGTAGAGTGACGGGTTGAAGCCAAGCTTATGGACGGCAACGAGATATCCGCCAAACACGCCAATGATGTCGGCGACCAGGACCAACGGTGGCAAGGTCAGTACGCCAGCGAGAATTCGCGGCGCCACCATATAGCGCAATGGATTAGTGTTTAATGTCGTCAGCGCGTCGAGTTGCTCGGTCACGCGCATCGTTCCGATTTCCGCCGCCATCGATGCGCCGATCCGGCCGGACACCATCAGCCCGGCCAACACCGGCCCCAGTTCGCGGGTAAGCGACACGACGACGACGTTGGCAATGGCACCTTCTGCGGAAAACCGCGCAAAGCCCGTGTAGCTTTGCAGGGCCAGGACCATACCAGCAAAAATCGCTGTTAAACCCACCACCGGCAGCGAATAGTAGCCGATTTCGACCATCTGGCGGAGCAGATTACGAAAGTAGAAGGGTGGCCGCACGATGCTGCTTACGCCCGCGCCGGTGAACAGCACGAGCCGCCCCGTCGTCGCTAAAAAGCTGATGAACAGCCGCCCGACCGCTTGAAAGAGGTTCATTCCGTCATGCCAGTTTATGCATCTGCGCCCACGTATACGCGATGGTACCGATCGCCAAGCGCCGTCAGGATCTCGTAGCCAATCGTACCGGCAGCGGCCGCAACAGCATCCAGGCTCGGCGCCGGATCGCCGATGAGCGCGATTGTGCGTGCCGCACGTAAGTCCGCCTCCGGCACGGACGAGACATCAAAGGTCATCAGATCCATCGAAACACGTCCCACGATCGGCACGGGCCGGCCGGCCAACATACCCATCCCCCGGTTGCTCGACGATCGCAACCATCCGTCAGCGTAACCGACGCCGACGGTAGCCAGCCGAGTTCGACGATCCGCTCGATGGGTCGCACCGTAGCCAACCGTTCGGTGGCGGTCAATTTCCCGCACTTGGAGGATGCGTGCTTCCAGGGCGACGACGGGCCTCATCGGGTTTGGCTGGGCCGGAGCCGGGTTACCGCCATAGAGCGCGATCCCCGGTCGCACCAAGTCGCCGTGCCACTTGTGCCCTAAGAAAATGCCGGCCGAATTCGCGAATGATGTCGGTGCACGCGGCAAGCGCACCACTGCGTCCGTAAACTCCTGGTGTTGCAGAGTGTTCAGCGGGTGTTCCGGTTCGTCCGCGCAGGCCAGGTGGCTGAGCCAGCGAGAAACTAAGAGCCCCTCAAGCCGATCGGGATTCGCAGCCAGAGTCGCCACATCGGCCGGAGGTAGACCCAAGCGGGACATGCCAGTGTCCAGGTGAACGGCGACAGAAAACGCCTGCTCACGCCGTTTTGCCGCCGCGGACCACACCTCGATGTCGCCAAGGCTGTTGAGCACGGGCTCCAGATCTTGGCGGAGGGCCCAGTCAATGGCATCGCCGGGAATACCGCCGAGCACGGAGATGGCTGCAGCGGGAGCTTCGTTCGGTCCTGCAGCCCGGATCAGGCTTTCCCGGACCTTGCCGCCCTCCTCTACAGTCGCCACAAAAAACTGGCGGCAGCCGGCACGAAACAGCGTCGGCGCAACGTACTCGGCGCCGAGACCATAGGCGTCTGCTTTGATCACGCTGGCGCATTCGGCCGGCGCCACCCGATCACGCAGCGTGCGCCAGTTGGCGACGATCGCATCCAGATCAATGGTGAGAATCGCGTGAGCGAGCGCTGCTTCGGCCATGCTGTGGTGCTGCCTCGCCGTTCGTAGCTTGGACGCAGTTAGTCGCCGCGCGTCTCCAGGTTGCCGAAACGGGTGAACTCACCTTCGAAGAACAGCTTCACCGAGCCGATCGGGCCATGGCGGTGTTTGGCAACAATGACTTCGGCCGTATTCCAAACCTCCTCGCAGCGTTCCTGCCAGCGGCCATGGCGCTTGAGAAAGGTCTTCTCATCCTCGTCGGTCTTTTGCACTGGCTCGGAGCGCTCAAGATAATACTGTTCGCGAAAGACGAACATCACCACGTCTGAATCCTGCTCAATCGTTCCTGACTCGCGCAAATCCGCCAGTTGCGGCCGCTTGTCATCGCGTTGCTCTACCGCCCGGCTGAGCTGAGACAAGGCCACGACCGGAATATCCAGCTCCTTGGCAATGCCCTTAAGCCCCCGGGTGATGGCCGATAGCTCCGAGACGCGGTTTTCGTGGCGCTGGCCCGGTGTCGAACTGATGAGTTGCAGATAGTCGACGACGATAAGGCCAAGCCCACGCTGTCTTTTCAGCCGACGCGCCCGCGTGCGAAGGGCGGACAGTGAAATTCCCGGAGTGTCGTCAATGAAAAACGGCAGTGCATGAAGGTCGCCGGCGGCACGGGTTAAGTGTGGCCACTGGTCCTTGTCCACCAAGCCGCGGCGGATCCGATCCGACGAAATCCGGGCGCGCTCGGCAAGCACGCGGGTTGCCAACTGCTCCTCCGACATTTCGAGGGAGAAGAACGCTACGATTGCGCCGTCTTTCCCGCTGGACGCAAGATGTGCGTCCGCAGCATTGACGGCGATATTAGTGGCAAGAGCCGTTTTTCCCATAGACGGGCGGCCGGCAATGATCAGCAGATCGGAATCGTGCAGACCGCCAAGCTTCTTGTCCATATCCACTAGGCCCGTCGGCACGCCGCTCAATTGGCCATCGCGATCGTGGGCCGCGCGGGCAAGGGTAATGGCGCCCTTCAATGAATCGGCAAAGGCGCTGAATCCCCCGTCGGAATCGCCCGTTTCCGCCAGGTTGTAGAGATTCTGCTCTGCCTGTTCGATCTGAGTGCTTGCCGACTCATCAAGGTCGGAATCGTAGGCCCGATCGACCAGGCTCTCACCGAGCACGATCAACTCCCGGCGGAGATAGCAGTCGTAGACAATGCGCCCGTATTCGGCGGCGTTGATCACCGTGATGGCGGAATCCAGCAACTCGACCAGGTATGCACCGCCACCCACATCGGAAAGCACACCGTTCTGCTCAAAATGCGGGCCGAGCGTGGTGGGATTGGCGGTCTGCCCCCGCTCGATCAGCGTCCGGCAGGCCTCGAAGATCCGACCGTGTTCACGCAGAGCGAAGTGGTCCGGAAGCAGAAACTCGGCGACGGCTTCATAGCCGCGCTGATTGTCGAGGAAGATGGCACCCAGGACCCCCCGCTCGGCTTCGATGTTGTGCGGCAGCCGGCGAAATCCGGGTGTTCGCAGTGCCGGTGCCGAGGTGGCTTCGAGGACCGTCGTCTCCATCACAGCAGTCTACAGGCAGAAGAGCCGATCCACGCCAAGGCTTCCGCTGGGATAACCCAATTCACCGGGGACGACGGTCCCGGGTTGGCCCGCAGGCTGTGAGTCACGTGGAAAGCCGGGGACAACCCTGTGGACAGGCTTGCCAGCCAACGGTACCGATATGTGGCCTACTCTGGGCGAATCGCCCCGTCATCGGCCACTTCAATCGATTCAGCATCAAGCCTCGGCTGATCTTCGACACTCACCACCGGCTCCCAGGCCTCGTCCGTGCCGGCGTCCCGACCGCCGAACGATTCCGACGCCATGCCGTCAATGGCGTCGTCCGCATCGCTGCGAAGTGCCGCTCTACCGGTCTCCGCCTGCATCTCTGCTTGCTCAAGCGAGCGCGCAACATTGACCGTGATATCGACGATCACTTCCGGATGGAGCGCTGCAGCCACAGTGTAGATGCCAAGGGTCTTGATGGGGCGCGCTAATTCAATCTGATTGCGATTCAAGGTCACGCCGTTCTCGCGGGCGGCCTCGGCGATGTCGCGCGCATTCACGGAGCCGTAAAGCTGCCCGCTTTCGCCGGCTTGCCGGATGAGGACGACGGAAAAGCCCGTCATACTGTCCGCGACCCGTTCGGCATCCACCTTGCGCTCGAGATTGATTGCCTCAAGCTGGGACTTTTCGGCCTCGATGCGCTTGCGGTTCTCGTCCGTCGCACGCATGGCTTTACGCTGCGGCAACAAGTAGTTGCGGGCGTATCCGGGGCGAACATTGACCACATCGCCAATCTGACCAAGCTTGGTCACCCGCTGGAGCAGTATAACGTCCATTACTCTCGTCCTTTTGTATCGTGCGCTTTGCGTAGGCGATGGCGAACGCCAACCCACTGTTCGGCGAGTCCAAGGAGTGCCACCATCGTTGCCGCTCCCGCAAAAAACAGCATCAAGATCGCGTAAAAAGCGAATAGTAGGGCGCCGCGCCCGGCCGTTTTGGGGACCAACTGGTGAACGACCGCAAGGCCCAGAAAAAAAAACGGCACGAGAGCAACTATCACCACGTTTCGCGCCACGTATTGCACGTCGCCACTCGCCACCAAGCCGACGAACGCCGCACCAACGAGGAGCCATGACAACCAGTCCGGCAGAGACAGAGTAACCAATCGCGGAGCCGGGCGCTTGTTCCACCCCTTGGCGGTGACAATGGTTTGCGCAAGGCTGCCATTTATCGCCATCATGACGACCCAAAGCGTCGCACATGTTCCAAGGAACACAGGTGAAATGAGATCGGCCGTCTGCGCAACCTCCTCCTCACCCATCGTCGGCAAAACAATTACGAGGCTCTCGCTGATAGCTCCGTTGACAGTGGCTTCCAGTGAGCCGTCGCGGGGAATCAGCAGGGCCATACAGATCATCCCCGCCAGGGCGAAGACCGTGAGAGTCGCCAGAATCGATCCCAGCGGCATCCATGGCCCGGTCGGTGCAGGTCGTCCGTCGGGTCCGACCACGAGTTGACGCGACAGCGCCTGTCGGATCACTAGCCACGAAGGCAAGGCATGCAATCCACAAAAGATCGCCGCCGCGGTCACACTGTGCAGCACCGTCGTAAAACCCGCCCCAGCGATCACGGCCAACGGCATGACCGCAGAACCTAGCCCAAGCCCAACGACCAGAAGGGCCAAAGGCGAAAGATACCCCAACAGCGCGCCGAACAGGGAGCCACTTAGTGCCATCGAGAACACGAGCGCACTAACCGCGCCGCCAGCCACGGCGAGCACCGTTTTTTGCTCCATGGATTGCCTCGCGCCTTTGCGACCGCCGGTCCTGCCGTGCGCTATTTGGTTACGTAAGGTAGCAGCGCCAGGTAGCGTGCACGCTTGATCGCACGCGCCAACTCGCGCTGCTTCTTCGCGGACACGGCCGTGATTCGGCTTGGTACGATCTTGCCGCGCTCCGACAGGAACCGCTGCAGCAGCTTGATGTCCTTATAATCGATTTTCGGCGCGTTCGGCCCGGAGAACGGACAACTCTTACGGCGACGAAAAAACGGTCTGCGTCCGGTGCTCATTCACTCGACTCCACAACGATGGTCGATTCGCCGTCCTGATCCTGGCTGCGGCTCTCGCGGGGGCGATCCCCGCGATCGCCTCGGTCACCGCGATCGCCTCGGTCACCGCGATCTCCCCGACGCCCGCCGCGATCGTCTCGCCCGGAACGGGCCTGCAGGATCGCCGATGGCCCCGGCTCGAGCGCCTCAACACGCACTGTCAGGTAACGGAGAATATCCTCATGGAGTCGCATCTGGCGCTCATACTCCAGAATCGCAGCCGGCGGAGCATCAAGGTTGAACAGGACATAATGGCCCTTACGGTTCTTCTTGACGCGGTAGGTCAGGGATCGAAGTCCCCACATTTCCCGCTTTGCCACGGTCCCGCCGTGGTCCTCGATAACCTTTGCGAAGTTACCGGCAAGCGTTTCGACCTGTTGGGTCGAGATATCCTGGCGCGCGATCAGCACGCTCTCATAAAGTGCCATTTTTAGACCCCTTTTGGATTGTCTCAGCCCGACGTTGACGGGCATAGCCGGCATGCCGCCGGCAAGGAGATGAAGGCGGGGAGTATACGGATTCGTTACCAACGCGCAATCGCAAGATTCGACGCACGATGGTGCGTATAGGGCACGTGCACATAGAGATTGGTACGCGTGCCGACGCAGCGGAGCCTCGAACAAACGATCACGATGTTTGTAACATGTTGAAACAGAGGCCAGAACGCGAATCGGGCGGGATCCAAAAAAACCGCCACAATCCAAATAGATCGGGCTCCCGATTGCAGATTAGCAAGCGCTGCAACATCGAGTCACTTGGATGACAGCCGCTTGACAGCATTGCGACGGCCGTTATGTCATCGCACAACGTTTTTCACCATTCGGGGGAACAGCGCATGAGTCGCGTCTTCGTCTTTCCGGGCCAAGGGTCCCAAGCGGTCGGTATGGGCCGTGACCTCGCCGCAACCTATCCTGCGGCCAGACACGTGTTTGAGGAGGTCAACGATGCTCTTGGCGAGGATTTGGCGCGGTTGATGTTCGAGGGCCCGGAAGAAACCCTTATGCTCACGGCCAACGCGCAACCGGCGTTGATGTCCGTCAGCTTGGCCGCATTCCGGGTCTTAGAGCAGGAATCGGGCGTCGATATCGCAAAGACGGCTCCCTTCCTTGCCGGCCATTCCTTAGGTGAGTACTCCGCCCTGGCTGCTGCAGGGAGTATTTCCGTCGGCGACGCGGCGCGACTGCTTCGAGTCCGCGGCCAAGCCATGCAGGAAGCGGTTCCGGTTGGCATCGGCGGCATGGCGGCCCTTCCGCTCGATCTGCCCGAGGCCGAGACCATTGCCGCTGAAGCGGCACAAGGTGACGTATGCTCCGCAGCCAACGACAATGCGCCACGTCAGGTCGTTCTTAGCGGGGCCATTGACGCGATTCGCCGTGCACTTGGGTTGGCGGCTGCACGCGGGGCGAAGCGTAGCATCTTGCTGCCCGTCAGCGCGCCGTTCCATTGTCAATTGATGGCGCCCGCTGCCGTCGCCGTCGAACGCGCGTTGAGTGAGATCTCCGTCCGCGATCCTCTTGTCCCAGTAATTTCAAACGTAACGGCCTCGACGGTCGAGCGCGCCGACGAGATCTGTCGGCTGCTGATCGAGCAAATCACTTCCATGGTGCGCTGGCGCGAAACTATGCTGCGTATGGTGGAGCAAGGCGTCCACACGTTCGTGGAGGTTGGCTCCGGACGGGTTCTGAGTGGCCTTGCTCGGCGGGTCGACAAGAACCTGCAAGCGATACCCGTCGGCACCCCGGCCGACGTAGATGCCTATCTGGCCACCGCTTGAGATTACCAATATCGCCGCCGCCAATTCCTTGCCCCAGGCTAAATGGAAAACCAGGACACTGAGATGTTCGACCTGAATGGGCGGATCGCGCTGGTGACCGGCGCATCGGGCGGGATTGGTACCGCAATTGCGCGATCCTACGTCGCTGCCGGGGCAACCGTTGTCTTGTCCGGTACGCGCGAAGCCGCTTTGGCGGCGCTGGCATCCGAACTTGGTGAGCGTGCCCATGTTGTTGTGGCCGATCTATCGTCCGCAGACGGAGCCGACGCCCTGGCGAAAGCCGCCGAAACCGCTGCCGGTCCCATTGATATCCTGGTGCACAACGCGGGCATCACACGAGACAATCTGACCGTACGTTTAACGGATGCAGACTGGCTGGCCGTGATGGATGTCAATCTGGCCGCCGGGTTTCGGTTGGCTCGGGCTGTTCTTCGGGGCATGATGCGCCGCCGATGGGGGCGTATTATTGCGATCACGTCGGTCGTCGCCGTCACCGGCAACCCAGGGCAGGCCAACTATGCGGCGTCTAAGGCAGGACTGATCGGTATGATCAAGGCCATGGCTCACGAAGTGGCGAGCCGGGGAATCACCGCCAACTGCATTGCGCCCGGCTTTATCGAAACGGATATGACAGCTGTCCTACCCGCCGACCGCAAGGCGACGATCATGTCGGCAATCCCCATGGGGCGCTTGGGCATGCCGGAGGACGTGGCAGCGTCAGCTGTATATCTGGCAAGCGAGGAAGCTGCCTACATCACCGGTCAGACGCTGCACGTGAATGGCGGAATGGCCATGGCGTCATGACCGTTATGACGGCGACCAGGAGCCACACGCGTGGTTGCGCCCGGTCAGGTCGAAGGCCTTAAGTAGATTGGTACTCCTGCAAAGCTATTCCAGCGTGTAGTCATGAGTTGCACACCACGTGCTGGACGGCAAAGACTTTAGCAAATGAGGACAGAAACGATGACTGATGTCGCCGAACGGGTCAAAAAGATTATTATCGAACACTTGGGTGTTGAAGATACGAAGGTTGTCGAAAACGCCAGTTTTATCGATGATCTCGGCGCCGATAGTTTGGACACCGTTGAACTCGTGATGGCTTTTGAAGAGGAATTTGGTATCGAGATTCCCGACGAGGCTGCGGAGAAAATTACATCGGTAAAAGACGCCGTTGACTATATAAAGAACGCAACTCAGTAACTTTGATTACAACCGATCTTGAACGCTACCGTTAGGCGTCTTCTTCAAAAACCTGCATCCACCACAAGGGTCCCTGTAAGACAATGAGACGTGTCGTCGTCACTGGGCTTGGCCTCGTTACACCGCTAGGGTGCGGTGTCACCATCAACTGGGACCGCTTGATTGCCGGCCAGTCTGGAATCAGCGCCATCCAGAGCTTTGATGTCGCGGACCTGCCGGCCAAGATCGCGGGTGAAGTTCCACCTGGGGAGACCGCCGAAGGCGGGTTCAACGGGGATGACTGGGTGCCCGCCAAAGAACAAAGGCGCATGGACAAGTTCATCGTCTATGCTGTCGCCGCCGCCGATCAGGCTATTGCCAACAGCGGCTGGAAGCCCGAGACGGAGGAAGATCGGCAGCGCGCCGGCGTAATGATCGGTTCCGGGATCGGTGGCCTTCAAGAGATCGCCAAGAACGCCCTTCTGGCCGAACAGGGGAACATCCGGCGGATCAGCCCGTTTTTCATCCCATCTGCTCTGATCAATCTGGCAAGCGGGCACGTTTCCATCCGCCACGGATTGAAGGGCCCGAACCACTCAGTCGTAACGGCCTGTGCCACTGGCGCCCATGCCATAGGTGATGCGGCACGCCTTATCATGTGGGATGACGCCGACATCATGGTGGCAGGCGGTGCTGAAGCGTCCGTGTGCCGTCTGGCCATCGCCGGCTTCTCGGCCGCCCGAGCCCTGTCGACAAACTTCAATGATACTCCGGAACAGGCGTCCCGGCCTTGGGACGTCGAGCGCGATGGCTTTGTCATGAGCGAAGGCGCGGGAGTGGTGATTCTTGAGGAGTACGAGCACGCCAAAAGCCGTGGCGCTCCCATCTATGCGGAGGTTGTTGGTTATGGCCTCTCAGGCGACGCCTTTCACATCACTGCTCCCTCGGAGACGGGAGAAGGTGCGCTCAACTGCATGAAGTCCGCCCTTCGCAACGGCCGAATGAATGCCGATGAAATCGATTATGTTAACGCCCACGGCACCTCCACCCCGCTTGGCGATGAGATCGAGTTGGGCGCCATGAAGCGACTGTTCGGCAATCACGCGCGTAGTATCTCTGTCTCGTCCACCAAGTCGTCCGTCGGCCACTTGCTGGGTGCGGCTGGGGCGGTTGAGGCTATCTACACCATCAAGGCCATCGAAACCGGTATCGTACCCCCGACTTTAAACTTGGACAATCCGTCCGAGGGCTGCGACCTTGATTTGGTTCCCTACCATGCCAAAGAACGGCCGGTTCGGGCCGCCATGTCGAATTCCTTCGGTTTCGGCGGCACCAATGCTTCATTGGTTTTCCGGACGGTGAGCTGAGCCTCGGTCTCGCGGAGTGGCCCGCCGCTCCCTTTCCATCGTCGTTACCCTGATCCTGGCGGCAATCGCGGGCGTGGTTGGTGTCGGCTGGTGGATTGATCAGTCCTACCACGCTGCGGGCCCGCTCCATAGCGAGACCACGCTGGTCATATCCCGTGGCACATCCATTGGCGGGATCGCCGAACAGCTTGAGGTAGCGGGCGTAATCAACAACGCCCTGCTCTATCGGGTTGGACTCTTGCTCGACCGACCGCCGCAGCCGCTCAAAGCCGGCGAGTATGCGTTTGCCCCCCAGATCAGCATGTATGATGTCACCCGTCAGCTGCGCGTCGGACATACGGTCGCCCGGCGGATCACGGTGCCGGAGGGGTTGACCTCCAAGCAGGTCGTGGAACTGCTTCGCGCCGAGGACGGCCTCAAAGGCACCATCGACGATGTTCCGCCGGAAGGGGTGCTCCTGCCGGAAACCTATCATGTCAGCTTAGGCGATGAGCGCCCTGCCCTTCTGGATCGGATGCGCAAGGCCATGAATGAAGCCCTAGCGGAAGCATGGCAACAGCGCGCGCCCAACCTCCCGCTGAACTCGCAGGAGGACGTCTTGATCCTGGCCTCGATCGTGGAAAAAGAAACGGGTCTCGCCGAGGAACGGCCGCGAGTGGCCGCTGTCTTCCTCAACCGATTACGCAAAGGCATGCCGCTGCAAGCCGACCCCACGGTCGTATATGCCGTCGCCGGCGGTGACGGCAGGCTGGATCGCCCACTTAGCCGTGCCGATCTGGAAACACCCTCGCCGTACAACACCTATAAGGTTGCGGCCCTTCCGCCAGGCCCTATCGCCAATCCGGGACGAGCGGCTTTGTTTGCCGTCGTTCAGCCGGCCGCGACCGATGAGCTATACTTTGTTGCCGATGGCGAGGGCGGGCACGCTTTCGCGCGAACGCTAGAGGAGCATAATCGCAATGTGCAACGCTGGCGAACGCTCTTGAAGGAACAATCGGGACCAGACTAACTACCGACGGGTTTTGGGCTCCAGCGGTTCGCGGGTCGGCGTGCCGACTGCGTCGTCCGTCTCTTCCTGCTCCACTCGAACCAACCGCACCCGGACCGTATCCCCCTCCACCAGGAGCAACTCGCCCTCCCGTTGTTCGCTCTTCGTGACAGCGCCAAGGGCCGCCAGAAAGCGAGTTTCCTGATCGAGCATTTCGGGTGGGCATGCCATTCTCGTGGCCCCAAAGGGTCCCATGCGCAGGTGTCCGTCCTCGATCGACCATGCTCCGAAAAATCGGTTACAGCCCGCGTGACCTACAAGCTTATCTGCGGCCGCAAAGGTCACTGTCGAGCGCACGGAGTCGGCAACGGCGGTACCGTCAATGTCGACCGCCAGCCACGACGTGCCAATCAAGTGTTCCAGAGTTGGCTCGACTTCGGCCGCCGCCGCAATCGCTCCTGATCCGATCGCAACAACGAGCGATGCGATGGCAAGCCCCCGCGAAGTGCGACGGCGTCGCTGCATGTTGAACTCCTCCCAAACACGATCGCGCCATTTATCCCGCCGTTCACGCGCGTTCCCGACCTAGAAACGGACACTACCCCAAGCTCGGGCGACCGCAAACGGCGTCGTTGTAGGAAATTGACACGATCGGATGGCATGCTCGCAGAGTGCGCATCAGCCCTGCGCTTGCTCGATATGTAACCTTCAATCGAAATATGGTAAGCTAAATAGGTATTTATTGGTTTGGTACGGATCGGCGGGCTGGCCCGTTTCGGTCTGCCGTCAGCGTTGGGAGGTGTGGTGATGAAAACAATTCTTCTCCCCTACCACGACGAGGAAGCTGGCCGCTCAGCGCTCGCCTCCGCCCTGCTGATCGCCAAGCGCTTTGACAGCTACCTAGAAGGTTTGATGGCCGTCCCCTCGCCCCTAGCGGCTCTCGGTCGGGACCGGTTGATGCCCGGGAATGTACTCGCCCATGCCGTCGAGATGTGGCGACAAATCGCCAATGAAGCGCAGGAGCATTTTTTAATGATCGCGGCAGAACATGGCTTGCCCGTACGCTCCGTCGAGACTGTGGCAGGGACTGCCAGCGTCGGATGGCATGAAGCCGATGGCCACGAGAGCGAGACCGTTGGGTCCTATGGCCGCCTGTTCGATCTCATCGTACTCGGACGCACCACCACGACGCCGACGGCGGCCTGGCGTGAGACCTGCGAAGCAGCGTTGTTCGAGACTGGTCGGCCCGTCCTGGTGGCGCCCGTTAAGGCCCCCGAGACCGTCGGCCGGATCGTCGTCATACCGTGGAACGGCAGCACCGAAGGTGCACGGGCCCTGGGCCTTGCCCGCCCGCTGTTACAAGCGGCCGAGGTCGTTCACTTGGTTACGGTCGATGAGGCCGGCGTTTTCGGACCGGATGGCGTCCGCATGGCGAAACACCTCATTCAAAATGGCGTCCGCGCCCAAGCCCACACCATTTCGGCAGACGGCCGGCCGTCGGGAGAGGCGATCCTCGATGAGGCCGGAACCGTCAATGCAGATCTCATCGTGAAGGGCGCCTTTACACGCCACCGCATCCGTCAGATCATCTTTGGTGGCGTTACCCAGCACCTGCTTGATCACTCGCGCCTCCCGTTATTGCTGGCTCATTAATCGTCAGGCGAGCAATCCACGCCGGTCAGGCCAGGCCGCCCAGTCTCCGTCTCAGTCCGACGCGCCACCGGGTCAAGTTTGGTTGCCAAAGCCTGCCTTGACAACGATCGCTCGTCGGCATTTGTTGC
>CAZUDB010000032.1:0-38817 GCA_964619055.1 uncultured Rhodospirillaceae bacterium | reverse complement strand
GAGCGGTGAGGAACGATTTTTAAACGTGGCACTCAATGCCACATCTTGTTGCCCCGCCAGTTGCCCCCACCCTGCTCGACGCGCCCAATTCTTCTAAGTCATTGATTTGTGGCGCGCCCGGGAAGACTCGAACTCCCAACCTTCTGATCCGTAGTCAGACGCTCTATCCATTGAGCTACGGGCGCAGGCGCAACGCGGGGGGAAACGTGCAGAAGCGAGACCCTATCCCAGCCGCAGAGCCTCTGCAAGCAAGCGTTGGCGCGGTGCGACGAGCTGAGCCGCCATCGTCCGCTCAAACCGAGCTTGTTCGGCCACTTGGGCCTCACTAAGCTGTGTCGTCTCTCCCGCGCCCGGTCGCGGCCTTGCTGGCCTTCAGCACCCCGCCCCACGGCGCAGCATCGGCGAGTGAGCACGCCCCATGGCAAAAACCAGACTGACGCGGCCTCTCGCCTCGGCCATGATACGTCCAGCCGCCGTGCTGGCGGCAGCGTCTCTTCTGCCCCTGGGCGGTTGCTCGGGCACCGTGCTGTGGCCGACGGCCGATCAGGTTCGGCCGCAAACCGTCATCGTCGGGCCGATCGTGCCCCAGGAATCGCCCGTCGTCCTGCCCGCCAGTGGGCTGGAACGGATGGGATCACCGAGCGATTCCCCCATCAGTGCCAGCGTCACTGACCAGCGGAACGGAGCGCAGCGGCTGCGCGAGCGGGCAATGGACCATGGCGACCGTCTCGCGACCGTTCGCACCGAGATCGTCAACGATGCCGCCCAGTACCACGGCACCAAGGCCGCCATCGAGGCTCGCCTGCATGTCGGCACGGCGGCCGACAACCCGACTTTGGTGGCGCAGTACGAAACCGCTGACGCGGCCCTCATGCGCCTCGGCGAGCGGGCGGTTGAGCTGGAGGTGCTGGCCGACGCGGTGGACGCTGACATCGTGGGCACTGACCGTCTCGCAATCGATGTCGGTACCACGGCCAGGCTGCCGGATGCGATCGACGAAGACCGTCGCCAGCTGTCGATCATCGAGGCCGAGATCAGCCAGGTTGCGCTCGCCCTCGATCGTTTGGCGGCGGAGATCGACGCCGACATCCGTCGCCAACAGCGGGCCGTGGCGAGCGAACGCGTGGCACTTGCCGCGCTCGCATTCGGCATTGCTCGGGGCGAGACTTACGGTGCGGATCTCGCCGCGGCACCGGCTGGAGTGGCTCCGGCGTCGATTGGCCGCGCCGCCGACCGCGCCATCGTCACCATCCGATTCACCGATGAAAGCGTGGCCTACGAAGAGCCGTTAAGCGCCGCCGTGGACGCCGTTCTATCCCGTGATCCCGCCGCACGGTTCGATGTGGTTGCCGTCGCCCCCGATGGCAGCGATCCCGATGCGCTCGATCTGGACCGCGCCCGCGCCAGTCGCCATGCCGACGACGTGCGCCGTGCCTTGATCGGCTTTGGCGTTGCCCCCGCGCGGGTGCAAACCCGGACAACGGCCAGTGCTGCGACAAGCTCACCGGAAGTTCGGGTGTTCGTCCGTTGACCCGCCCGCGGCGCACCGGGAAAAAAGAACGCGGCAGTAACAGCCAGGGAGGACCCCATGAGCCAACTGCACGCCGTTCCCTGGCATGAAATTCATCGCGATGCTTCGCACCTGGCCCAACTGCTGAAGTCGAAGGGACCGTGGCGTGGCTTGCTGGCGGTGAGCCGAGGGGGACTGGCGCCGGCCGCCATTGTCGCTCGCATCCTGGACATCCGCATCGTCGAGACCATTTGCCTGGCGAGCTATGATGGGGAGCAGAAGGGCGCGCTTCAGGTTCTGAAAGCGGCGCCGGCCGACGTGGGTGACGGCTCCGGCTGGCTGCTCATCGACGATCTCGTGGACAGCGGCGCAACCGCCGTGGCCGCGCTCCGCATGTTGCCGGGCGCTCACCTGGCGACGCTGTACATCAAGCCCGCGGGGCGCGGGCTGGTCCACACCTTCGTTCGCGAGATCCCGAACGACATCTGGATCGACTTCCCCTGGGATCGTGACCCGGCCCTGACGTGACGCTCGGCGTTACCGCCCGATCACGATGGAGAGGAGTCGTAGTCCGGCGCCGGCTCGTCCCCGCGTCCACGCCATTTCACGGCGCGAGTCGCCAGCTTGGCGAGACGGCGCTCGCGCTTCTTGGCGATACGCGCCGCGCGCTGACGACGGCGGCGGATCATGTATGACAACGACCAGCGGTAGCTCAGCCAGGCCAGGCCGATGGCAAAGGGGATCCAGCCGATGGCAAGCGGCAGTCCCTGTTCGGTGGCCACAACTTCGAGGTAGTTCAAGAAGGGCTGGATCCACCCGTCGGACTTGAGCGCCGCCTCCCAGGCCGTTGTAAACGCGCCATACCCGCTGATGTTGTCGAACTTGCCCAGCATCAGCTTGCCAGTGATATAGAACACGTAATACGTGGGCAGAATGGTGAAGACGTTGGTCACCCAGGTCCACGCCAGTGCCACAATCAGATTGAACGTCAGGGGCGGCTTGAAGCGCGCGGCCAGCCAGGTCAGGCCCACCAGCCCCATCTGCAGACCGAACAGCGGCGTAAAGGCCCAGAACACACCGATGGCGACGCCCCGCGCCGTGAACTCGGGCGGGTGCTGGCTCCGCAGCAGTGGAACCACGAGGCGGTAGTGGATCAGCCGCCCGAGGCGTTGCCAGAGCGTGAAGGGTGGACGCACGTGATGTCGATCCAATCAGGTCCTGCTTCGGCCTTGTTGTCGGTCACCACCCCCGACGCCGCTGGCCAGTCGTGTCAGGGTCTTGTCACGCCTGCGGTCGGACCCGCAGGAAGTTCGGCGATCACGGCCGCGTCCATGACACACTCGTTTTACGATCTAATCTAGTCCACGCGAAGCCCAAGACGACTCCCGGACTGCCCTGACCGCGTTCGGGCTCATATCTTCTCTGGGCCGAACGGCCTCACAATATGACGGACTCGGCTGCCGATTTGAGAATTTCGGCGCTTTGTCGCAGGCTGTCGCGTTCGCCCCGGTCCAATTCCGGCATCAGATCCGCAACGACACCGCCGGAGCCGATCACCCGCGGCACCGACAGTGCAACATCGTGCACGCCCAACACCTCGGGTGTAACGATTGAAACCGTAAGGACCGCCCGATCGTCGCCGCCGATGGCGTCGACCATGCGTGCGATTCCCGCGCCGATACCGAAGTAAGTGGCACCCTTACCCTCGATAATGTGATAGGCGGCGTTGCGCACGCCGTCGTCGATGGTGGTCTTAACGGAATTGGTGATCGGGGCCCGCATCTGAGCAGCGGCCGATGTCAGCGGCACCGTTCCGACGGTGGCGTTGGACCAGGCCAAGACCTCGCTGTCGCCATGTTCCCCCAACACGAAGGCATGGATCGACTGCGGTGTAACACCTAGGTGGCCGGCCACCAGGGTGCGAAACCGGGCCGTGTCCAGAATGGTGCCAGAGCCAATGACCCGGCTTGCCGGCAGGCCCGAGATGCGCGTCGCAATGTCCGTCATAACATCGACCGGGTTGGAAGCCACGAGCAGGATCGCATCGGGAACAACCGCCAGCACGTCGCCGATGATGGTTCGAAACACGGCGGCATTGCGCTCCAAGAGCTGCAATCGGGTTTCCCCCGGCTTTTGCCCGACCCCCGCCGACAGGACCACGATTCTCGCTCCCGCCAGTGCATCGTAACCGCCGCCGCTCACGATTGTGGCTTCGGCGAAGGGGATTGCGTGACTGATATCGCGTGCCTGCGCCTCCGCCAAGGCGGCGTTGAGATCGACCAGGACTACCTCGTTGCAAACGCCGCGCAACACCATGGCATAGGCGGCTGCGCTGCCGACCAGACCGGCACCGATAACTCCCACTTTCATAACCACGTCTCCCGGCTCTTGCTGGCCTTACTCTCGAACGGGCCGGCGACTGGAAGGCCTTGCAAAGATCGCCAAGCACCGGGTCAATGTGCCAGGAAAAAGTGCTGGCGTCGCGGTCGCGCAGTTGTGGTGATAGGGTTACGCCGTGCAGTTAAGTGGGCGCTCAATCTCGCCGCGCTCATTCGGGCTTTGACGGCCGCGTTTTAGCGTCATCCTTAAGGTGTGCCATGAGAAAGACATCGCGTATTGCGAGCGTTAGCCTTAACCATGTCGGAACAATGACATGGCTGCGCCCCGACCGGCAGGTTCGGGTATGTCTTCGCTTGTGCGCAGACGCACTCGGATGCATCGGGCGTTTGGCATATGTGTAGGAAAAACATAAGGTTACGTGCCGCGGCCATCCATTCTTTGGGTACACCGCCGCACCGGAGCGAGGCTGTCGGGCCTCGCCAACATCGTCGGAGGAAGCAACGATCATGATCTTGGCCGGAGATATTGGAGGGACCAAAACCGTCCTCGCCCTCTATCCGCTCAATGGACCCCGTTGGCAGGAAGCACACGAGATTCGCTATCCCTCGGGCGAGTACGAGAGCTTGGAAGAGATCATCTCGGCATTTCTCGATGAAACCGAACACCGCCCACATGCGGCCACCTTCGGTGTTGCAGGACCGGTGATCGCGGGCTCCGCGAAAATCACCAACCTGCCCTGGACCATCGATGCCGCCACCATCGCCGAGCAGTTTCAGATCCCGCGGGTGCATATCCTTAACGATCTGGCTGCCACGGCCACCGCCGTGCCACATCTTACCGAGGACAATCTGATCACGGTCCATCCGGGTGTGGCCGACCCGACGGGCGTTAAGCTGGTGATCGCACCGGGAACGGGCCTCGGTGAAGCGTTCCTGATTCACGCAGGCGAGCGCTGGCATGTGTGCCCCACGGAAGGCGGTCACGCGTCCTTCGCCCCGGGCAATTTGGAGCAGGTGGATCTGGCGGCGTTCCTGGAGCGCCGACATGGCCATGTCAGCGTTGAGCGGGTCGCGTCCGGCAGCGGCATCCCTAACCTGTACGACTTCCTGATCGCCAGCGGACGCTATCCGGAGCCCGATTGGCTCAAAGTCGAATTGGACGCGGTGAACGACCGCACACCGATGATCATGGATACGGCCATTCAGCAGGGAACGCCCATTTGTGTCGCGGCCCTTGATCTGTTTGTGCGCATCCTCGGCGGTGAGGTCGGCAACATGGCCTTGAACGTGTTTGCCACCGGCGGCGTCTACCTCGGAGGCGGCCTGCCGCCCCGTATGGTCGAGCGGCTGCGCGAGGCCGATTTTCGCGACGCCATGTGTGCCAAAGGCCGCTTCCGAGAGTTGCTGGAGCAAATCCCCGTTCACATTATCATGGATCCGAAAGCTGGCCTCCATGGCGCGGCTTGGGATGGCCTCGACTCTCTCGGCCGTCAAGCGTAACCGGCGTCCGCACGTCACGGGCAAGGGGCGGTAACTGCGTCCCAGTCGTGCCTTGCTTCGGAAGCGGCCGGTCGAAAGGAAGCTATCCCGTAAAAAACAGTTGTCGGCAATCGCGAAGTTGCACCCTTTATTCCAAGCTATCTTTGAGCATCCTGACTCTTTTATCTGCTCTTGACGACATGAGGACCATGGGCCCTATCGGATGACTGGCAACCATAAAGTCAAAACTTTTATTGACTCCAAGAAGTTTCATGAGCAGCTTGATCTTCCGCCTCGGCTATATCTTTCCGAAGTAGCCTTGAAAAAAAATGAAGTGGTCCACGCGCTACCTGAATGCGTTGGATGGAAGGTAGCCGATTTGGCGTCGGACATCGAGACCGTGTTGCCGTCGGAACCTAATCCTTATTTCAACAATGACATTGTCAAATCTTTTAATAGAACAAAAATCAACAAGCTTATTTATGGACAGGAGAAGACAATCACGTTACGAAAAATTCGATTCGATGACGTATTTTTTGTCACAAACGGCGCTCGCCACGCTATATTTAGAGACAACATCGTTGATAAACGAACTTCTGCAGCAATTCCCACCTGCCCTTCTCTAAAAAACTTAAAGAAAGAAACGATTAGCAGCTGCGCATACTGCAATGATCAATTTACCAGAAATAATATATGTCATTTTGTTTTTGATAGACTAACTCGTAGCATTATTTTTACACAGTATCTTAAATTTAGAGAAGAGCATTCTTATTTTGTCGATGTCGGCCCTCCTTATTGTTTATACGCCCGCACTCGGGTTGCGCCCGCCTCGTCTTTGCTTAAGCCTCGACAGATTTATTTTGTGAAAACCCTCCATGTTCTTTCTAGTAGTGTTGAATATGGCGGGCATCCCTTTTGGTTTTTGGATGATGGTGCCTTTCAGTACATCCGCAGCCGAATGCTGCCCGAGCAACGGCGCCGTTCTCAACCAAAGGAGCGCGTTTACTTGGCGCGGTTCGATTCCGAGCGACGACGGCTGATCAACGAAGCCGAGATCGCACGCCGGCTTGAAGAGCGTGGTTTCCGGATCGTGACGATGTCGACCCTGGCACCGGCCGATCAATTGGACCTGATTCGGAACAGCGCCGTCGTGGTGGCACCGCACGGGGCGGCGTTGACCAACCTCATTGCAGCCGGCCCCGGCACACGCGTTATCGAACTGTTTAATCCGCGCAAGGGCACGGTGGCCTTCGCCGCCATCGCGCAGCAAGTGGGGGCCAAGTATCAGGCATTGTTTGGATCTCCCGAACCACGATCGGGTGGCTCGACGCTCGACTGGAGCATGGATCCGGACGCCATCCTGTCGGCGCTGTAGCAATGGTCATCGCGTTACCCGGCCCTCCCGTTGAGCCGTTTCGCAACGGGCGCTACAAAGTGATACTACGACTGCGGATCATGCTCGCCGTGATGAAACAATTATCGAAACCAATGGCAGCGACGCTGGATGCCGTTTCCCACATCCTACCGGGAGCCTGACATGCGAAACGTTCGAAGTCCCTTGGCCCTTCTGGCAATCGGTATTCTCGGTTTCGGCGGTGTTGCGGAGACGTCCGCGCAGCCGGTGATCTATCCCGCCCAAGGCCAATCCCAGGAGCAGCAAAACCAGGATGAGGGTGCCTGTCGGACCTGGGCTGTGCAAAATAGCGGTTTCGATCCGGCCAATCCGCGCGTCACAACAGGCCAAGTCGCTGCTCAAAGGTCACCCACGGCCAATCCGGTACAGGGTGCGGCCCGAGGTGCTGCCGGCGGTGCGATCGGGGGCGCCATTGCGGGGGATGCCGGCCAGGGGGCGGCAATCGGTGCGGCCACGGGTGCATTCATTGGCCTGCTGCGCCGGCGTGATCAGGTCCGCGAGGAGCAGGCGCGCCAACAACAAGCCTATCAACAGCAGCAAATCGCGGTGTCCCAGGGCCAGGCGTCCTTCAACCGCTCGTTTGCCGCATGCATGGAGGGCCGCGGCTATGTGGTTCGCTAGGATGTCCGTGACAGGTACCGGGTTTTGGACACGGAATGGCGCGCTGGGTGCCCTTGTCGCCGCCCTCGCCGTTCCGGTGATCGCCCAGTCCGCCCCGGTGGATGGTAACGCGGACCTGATGTGCGCGACCTTGCGCACGGTGGAATGCGGCCCGACGGCGGAATGCCTGGAAGGCCAGGCCGAGGACGTGAACGCGCCGGTATTTTTCCATGTCAATGTGGCCGAGGGCGCCATTCGCGCTGAACACCCGGACGGTCGGGTGGTCGACACTCCGATACAGGCCAAGACGGTGTTGGACGACCGGATCATCCTGCAAGGTGTCCAGTCCATGCGGGGGTGGAGTGCTACGCTGGACACGGCCACGGGCCGGATCGTCATTACGATCGCGGATCTGGACGCGAGTTTCGGTGTCTTCGGCGCCTGCACCAATCTGCGCTAAGCGGAATCGTCAGGCGTCCCGGTCGTTGCTTGGTAGCTGACCATGGCGGCCTGGTGGGCTGCATCCATGGTGTCTTCGGTGCGTGTCCGTGGCCAATCATCGGCGAACTGGAGCCACGGCACCATGCTCTCCACGCTTAAATGCCGATCGGGCGGCACGGCGGCCGGGTCGTCCAGGCTGCCGATGGAAACGTCGATCCAATCACTACCAATATAGCCGAAGGTGAGCGGTGTGCCGCAGTCGCGGCAAAACCCGCGGGCGACGATGTTTGACGACTGGTAGATCGCCGGCTCCCCCCGAACCCAGGCCAGGTCGGCCATACGCACCGGCGCCCACGCCGCGAAGGCGTTGCCGACGGCCCGCTGACACATCCGACAGTGGCACAGATGCACTCCCTCGGGCGTCGCGTACAACGCATAGCGAATGGCGCCGCACTGGCAGCCGCCCGTATGAAGCGCCGCGCGGTCGGAAGCCATCAATCGTCAAATCGCTTCAGCATGCCGCCGAGCTCGCGGCCTGCGAAGATGTGGACGTGCAGGTGAGGAACCTCCTGATGGGCGTCGGCGCCGTTGTTGGCCAGGATGCGATAGCCGCCATCGACCAACCCGAGTTGGCGCGCGGTTTCTCCAACGGCGCGCCAGAACCCGGCCTGAAGGCTCACCGGTGCATCGCGGGAGAAATCATCCAGATTGACGTAAGGGCCCTTCGGGATCACTAGGACATGAACAGGTGCTTGCGGTTGAATGTCATGAAAGGCGAGCGCGAAATCGTCCTCGTACACTGTCTTGTTCGGGATCTCACCGCGCAGGATCTTGGCGAACACGTTCTGGTCATCATAGGCCATCGCTGATGTCGTCCCTTCGTCATTCATCCCGGTTCAGCCTCCCCTTTGCGGCGCGCCGCCTTCTCGGTGAGGCCGGACGTGCCTTCACGCTTGGCCAACTCCGCCCACACCGACTCCGGCGTGACACCCGCCGCCGCCCATAGCACGAGCAGGTGATACAGCAGATCGGCGCTCTCGGCCGCAATCCGATCGCGCGGCTCGGACACGGCGGCGATGATCGTCTCGGCCGTCTCTTCGCCCAGCTTCTTCGCGATATGGCCGCGACCTTTAGCGAACAACTTGGCCGTATAGGAGGTGCTGGCCTCCGCGCCGCGCCGCGCCTCGATCACCGCGAACAGCCGATCCAGAACGTGCCCGTCACCGCTCAAACCGCCGCCTCCGATGCCCGAGCCAACCGCACCGGAATCCCCGCCGAGGCCATATGGCGCTTGGCATCGCCGATCGTAAACGTGCCGAAGTGGAAGATGGAGGCCGCCAGCACGGCGGATGCGTGACCATCGCGGATCCCGTCAACCAGGTGATCCAGCGTGCCGACGCCACCGGATGCGATCACGGGAACGGAGACCGCATCGGCAATGGCCCGGGTCAAGGGCAGGTTGAAGCCGACCTTGGTGCCATCGCGGTCCATGGAGGTGACGAGCAACTCCCCCGCGCCAAGCTCCACCATTCGTCTGGACCATGCCACTGCATCGATCCCCGTGGGATTACGGCCACCGTGGGTGAACACCTCGTAGCGGTCCGGTCCGACCGACTTGGCATCCACGGAAACGACGATGCACTGACTGCCGAACTTCTCCGCCGCCTCGCCCACGAACTCCGGCCGGTGAACGGCCGCGGTATTGATCGAAACCTTGTCGGCACCGGCCAACAGCAGCTTGCGGATGTGCTCAAGGGTCCGAACCCCGCCGCCGACGGTCAGCGGCATAAAGCACTGCTCCGCCGTGCGCGCGACCACATCGAAGATCGTGTCGCGACCTTCGTGGCTGGCCGTGATGTCGAGAAAACACAACTCATCTGCGCCGGCTTCGTCATAGACGCGGGCCTGCTCCACCGGATCGCCGGCGTCGACCAGATTGACAAAGTTGACACCCTTGACGACCCGCCCGCGATCGACGTCCAGGCAAGGAATAATCCGGGCCTTAAGCATGATGTCAGTCGATTTCGGCGGCGAGCAGCGCGACGGCCGCGGTGGGATCGACCCGCCCTTCGTAGATGGCGCGCCCGCAGATGACGCCATTGAGCACCCCTGCCCCCTCACGCTTGGCCGCCGATACGTCGGCCATGGCGGCGATCCCGCCCGAGAGAATAACGGGGGTCGAAACCGCGCGGGCGAGCGTCAGGGTCGCCTCCAGGTTCGGGCCTTCAAGCGTCCCGTCGCGGCTGATGTCGGTGTAGATGATCGCCGCCGGTCGATCCTCCTGGAATCGGAGCGCCAATTGCAACGCCGTCACTTCCGTCGAATCGGCCCAACCCTCGACCGCCACCCAGCCGTCCTTGGCGTCGATACCGATGGCAACGCGCCCGGGGTGGGCCCGGCAGGCCTCCTTAACGAACTTGGGATCGTTAACGGCGGCGGTGCCCAAAATCACCCGATGGACGCCACGGGCGATCCAGGCGTCCACCATGTCCATGGAGCGGATACCCCCGCCCAGCTGCACATTCATGTCCGGGATTGCCAGAATCGCCTCGACCGCTTCGGTATTGACCGGCCGGCCGGCAAAGGCGCCATCCAAGTCCACAACATGGATCCACTGGCAGCCGGCTGCGGCAAAGGTCCGCGCCTGCTCACCCGGGTCATCGTTGAATACGGTGGCCGTTTCCATATCGCCACGGACCAGCCGGACGCATCGCCCGTCCTTCAAATCGATTGCCGGGTAGAAAATCATGGCTGCCACGCGAGGAAGTTTGCAATCATCCTAAGGCCTGCACTTTGGCTCTTTTCCGGATGGAATTGGGTCCCAAGGACGGTGCCGTGCCCCACGACAACCGCAATTTTGCCACCATAGTCCACCGAGGCCAGTGTGTCTTTGTCTTCTTCGGGTCGCAAAGCATAACTGTGGACAAAGTAGGCGTGGGCACCGGCCTCAAGGCCATTAAACAAGGGGTGGTGCCGGTCCAGGGCCAGTTCGTTCCAACCCATGTGCGGGATCTTCAGGTGCTCCTCCGCCGGCGTCAAGAGCGCAACCTCGCCCGGGATCCAGCCGAGCCCGGCGGTGTCGCCATGTTCGCGCCCCACAGTTGCCATCAACTGCATCCCGACGCAAATGCCGAGGAACGGCCGCCCCCGCCCGATCACCGCCTCCTGCAGCGCGTCGACCATGCCGTCCAGCGCGTCGAGACCGCGCCGGCAATCGCCGAACGCCCCAACGCCGGGCAGAACGATGTGATCGGCGTCGAGGACAACCTCGGGCTCATAAGTCACCTGGACGGTTGCCGACAGGCCGGCATCGATGGACGCACGTTCAAACGCTTTGGCCGCCGACCGCAAGTTTCCCGAGCCGTAATCGACGATGGCTACACGCGTGCTCACGAGCGCATCACCAGGGCAAGATCATCATCGTGATCCAGAAAACGTCGCTCTGCGCTGTCCTGATCGCGCTCGGCGACGATTGCCTCCATAACGAAGCCACGCCGGGCCAGCGTCCAGCGGCGCAGATCATTAGCCACGATGCCCACGATCACATGATAGCCAAGGTCAGCCAGAATGACGGGACCGGTCGACGGCACAATCAAGTCGATCAGCCAGCCCGCCAAGACCTGTGCCGCCAACAGCAGGACGCCAACCAGCCAAAACCCGTTACCAAACGCCCAGAGCCACGCGAACAGGAATGCCCAGAAGTTGAACCCTTCGCGAACCAGCGCGATGTCCCGGACCGGGTCGATTGGGTTCCGCTGGACGTGCGCCGTATAGGTACGCACAGTTATCTCCTCCCCGATGCGGCCGGACCGGCGCCGGCAATGACGCCCTTGGTGGAGGGGATACGGTCGTGCCTGGCCGGATCGAGCGCTGCGGCGGTCCGGAGGGCGCGCGCGAGTCCCTTGAAACATGACTCGCAGATGTGATGGTTGTTGTCGCCATAGAGGGTCTCAACGTGCAACGTGATCGCGGCGTTGTGGGCAAATGTCTGAAACCAATGACCGATCAGCTCGGTGTCCAAGGCGCCCAAGCGCGGTTGGCTGAACCGAACCTTCCACACCAAGTACGGACGGCCGGAGATGTCGATGACGATCCGGCTCAGGGTCTCGTCCATGGCTGACAAGGCTTCGCCGAAGCGAACAATCCCGCGCCGATCGCCCAGGGCCTGGGACACGGCCTGGCCCAGCACGATGGCGCTGTCCTCGACGGTGTGGTGGCTGTCCACGTGCAAATCGCCCTCGGCCGCAACGGAGAGATCCATCAGGCTGTGGCGGCCCAGTTGATCCAGCATGTGATCTAGGAAGCCGATCCCGGTCGAGATTTCCGTGTTGCCGAGACCGTCGAGCGTGACCGTGGCCGCCACGCGCGTTTCCGCCGTTTTACGCTCTACCGTCGCCGTCCGCATGCTGCGCCAACGGTCCTTTCTCGCCGTGCGCCCTCGATCGAGCGTCATCTTGGTGTCACAGATCCCGAAACGTGTAGCAGGTCGCCGGGCAATCCGCCAACGGCTCAGGCGCAGGTGCGTCGCCATCGATATCCCTGCGCTAGCGGTTGTCCGCCCTGCCGAGGTCGCCAGCGGCCTTGACCGCGTTCGGTGCGGGGAATACATCGCTCGCGGGACGGTGTGCCGGCTGCACGTCCGGACCCACTCCAGTTCCGCCCTCACCCAGCTATGATTGAGTAAACGTCATTGGACAAGACATCCGAGGCCTGGCACGGCACCACGATCCTGTCGGTTCGAAAAAACAACCGCGTCGTCGTTGCCGGCGACGGCCAGGTCAGCCTTGGCAACACCATCATCAAGGCCAATGCGCGCAAAGTTCGGCGCTTGGGTGGGGACGACAGCCCCGTTCTTGCGGGCTTCGCGGGCGCCACAGCCGATGCTTTCACGCTGTTCGAACGCTTGGAATCAAAGCTCGAGCAATACCCGAAGAATCTGACGCGGGCCTGCGTGGAGCTCGCCAAGGATTGGCGGACGGACCGTTATTTGCGCCGCCTGGAAGCGATGATGGCCGTCGCCGACCGGAACGTTTCCCTGGTATTGACCGGCACCGGTGACGTCCTGGAACCGGAGGATGGCCTGATCGGCATCGGCTCGGGCGGCATGTACGCTCTGGCGGCGGCGCGCGCCCTCATGGACCAGCAGGACATCGACGCTGATGCAATCGCGCAAAAAGCCATGGCCATTGCCGCGGGGATCTGCGTCTTTACCAACACAACCGTGATTGTCGAGGCGCTATGACCAGCTTCACACCCCGCGAGATTGTCTCGGAACTGGATCGCCATATCGTCGGCCAGAGCGACGCTAAGCGCGCCGTCGCCATTGCGCTGCGCAACCGCTGGCGCCGGCAGCAACTGGACGACGACATGAAGCAGGAAGTTCTGCCCAAGAACATTCTGATGATCGGCCCCACGGGCGTCGGCAAAACCGAGATCGCCCGCCGCCTCGCCCACCTGGCCGAGGCCCCGTTTTTAAAGGTGGAGGCCACCAAGTTCACGGAGGTGGGCTACGTCGGCCGCGACGTCGAGCAGATCATCCGCGACCTGTTGGAGGTCTCCATCCACATGAGCCGGGAGCGGATGCGCAGGCAGGTGATTGCGCGCGCCGAGCTGGCCGCTGAAGACCGGGTTATCAGCGCCCTTGTCGGCGAACACGCCACGGCGGAAACGCGTGAGAAGTTTCGGCGCAAGCTCCGTGCCGGCGAGTTGGATGACAAAGAGATCGAAATCCAGGTCCACGACTCCGGCAACGTCAGCTTGCCAACCATCGACATTCCCGGGATGCCCGGTGCGCAGATGGGCATGCTCAATCTGGGCGACATGCTGGGCAAGGCCTTTGGCGGCGGTTCGACACGCACGAAGAAGATGAACGTCGCCGACTCCCACGACGTTCTGGTGGCCGAGGAGGCCGATAAGCTCCTGGAGGAGGATCGGGTCATCAAGGACGCCATCGAAGCGGTGGAAAACGACGGCATCGTCTTCCTGGACGAGATCGACAAAATCACGGCGCGCTCCGAAGCGGGAATGCGCGGCGGTGCGGACGTGAGCCGTGAAGGGGTGCAGCGAGACCTGCTGCCCCTGATCGAAGGCACGATCGTCGCCACCAAACGCGGCAACGTCCGCACGGACCACATTCTGTTCATCGCCTCCGGCGCCTTCCACGTGGCCAAGCCGTCGGACATGCTGCCGGAACTGCAGGGCCGGTTGCCGATCCGGGTCGAGCTGTCGGCGCTGACCCGCGACGATTTCGTGCGCATCCTGACGGAGCCGGAAGCGAGCCTGCTAAAGCAGTACCGCGCCCTGATGGCCACCGAAGGCCTCACCATCGACTTCACCGACTCGGCGATTGATGCGATCGCGGACCTGTCCGCCGAGATCAATCAAGGCGTCGAAAATATCGGTGCGCGGCGGCTACAGACCGTCATGGAGAAGCTTGTGGAGGAGATCAGCTTCACCGCCTCCGAGCGCGCCGGCGAAGAGATCACGATCGACGACACGGACGTTCAAACTCGCGTCGGTGAATTGGCCAAAAACGCAGATCTCACGAAGTTCATTCTGTAGTATACTTCATTCGGGCTAGGTGCGGTGGGGTTTGCCGCCGCAGATGCAACCTGAACCGTCCGAGGCGTGGAATTTTTTCTATTGAAAAAAACACGTAAAAATTGTATCCAAAATCCAGACAAGCCGGCCGATGGGACAAACCGGCGTATGTTTTTTGGATAGGGTTTTAAGCCATGCGACTGACCGCGACGATTTTGACCGCCACGCTGGCGGCGGCCTGGGCGGGTCAGGCCCACGCCGTTTCCACCATGGTGCTGCCGAACTATGACGCCGTCTTCCCCGGCCTGTGCGGCGGCACCGCCTGCGAACAAGCCGTGCCCGAGGCCCGCAACGGCGACGACGGCACCACGCCGGCCGAGAACGAGTGGCAAAACGGGCCGAACACGTCCGTGATTCCGTCGGATTCGGTGAACATCACCGGCACCTCCGGCTTCTGGGACGGCAGCCCGAGATTGTTCTCCCTCAGCTACAACGCGACCACGGACCTGCTGCGGTTCACGATCGATTCCGGCGGGGCGACGACCGATGAGAACGCCGACTTCACGGTTGACCTCGCCCCCACCAAGAGCCTCTACATCCGCGCCGTGTCGCAAAGCGGGCAGCCGGACGCGCAGCTCACCAACCTGGACCTGAACAACAACGCACTCGGCGATTTCAGCGGCGATTCCACCGCCGACTACCTGCTCGTGTTCGATTTCGACTGGAACATGGACTGGACGCTCACGGGTGAGTTGCTGCTGAGCGGTGATGCGTCATTCCCCGGCGCTCGTCCGTCCGTGCAGTTCAAGCTGACGGACCTGATGGAAGGCCAGGTGCCCGTTCCGGCCTCCCTCGCCCTGCTCGGGCTTGGCCTGGTCGGCCTCGCCGGCGCCCGGCGCGTCGCCTGACCTCGCACGCGGTTCCGACCCCCCCCTCACCCTCGGGCGGCTTCGCCGTCCCGGGGGGAGGACGCCTCCGAGGCCAGCGCGTCCGTATCCGGCTCACGACCCTCGTCCTTCAGCACGGCCAACAAGCGTTCCAGCCGCTCGGGCGGCAGGCTCGCGATGCGCTGCGACAGCCGGTTGGCCAGCTCCGTCGCCTGTGGGGACAGTCCGGCAGTGTCGATGACCACGCGGGGATGGGACAGCCGGGCCAGGCGTTTCAGCGCCTCCGCATCATCCCAGATCAGTCCGAAGCGGGCACAGACCTGCAACACCAGGCCGGACGTGGGCCGGCCGCGGTGGCCATGCTCCAGCGCGGACAAATAGGCGGCGGTTACGCCCAGATCCCGGGCCAGATCCCCGAGCTTGACGTTGTGGCGGGCCCGTAGCTCCCGCAGCGCGTGACCGAACGGTGTCATCTCAAAGATTTGGGGTGAGGTTTAGAATGAGTCTAAGGTGTTTCACGTGAAACACTTTGGAATGGTTCAAGAGTTGGCCGCAACGACCTCACATCACGGGCAAAATTAATAACCATGGGCTGTCAACGGTATTTGGTCCGTGCATCAATAGCCGTTTTCCATCCGGCCCCCTTTCTGCGCGCACCCACACGGTTATCCCATTTAGGTTAAGCTGGCGCAGCATGGTGTCACCCGTGTGGCTTTAGAACGGACTCCTTCCCGTCAAAGAGTTTGCGAGAGGACACATACACTTGGGACAAAAATTCGGTTTGGTGATGCACACGGACTACGCGGTCAATTGTGCGACCCTCTCTTTTTGCAACACCGTCGTGCATGGTTGACCGATGCCTTTCACTTCGTTTGGATATCGTTATGGAATTTAAAATACCCATTGAAAATGATGACTACATCTCTCTTCGAGTAGAAGATAAAGATCGCATATTTATTGTAGGTGCCAACGGTTCAGGAAAATCATCTCTGTTGCACTATCTAAACAAACAACCTCAAATGAAAAATCCGTTATGGATATCTTCAATTAGGCAAAACTATCTCAATAATAATAAGATCGAATTAACTCCAGCCGCAAGAGAAAACCACATAAAAATTATATCAACCAAAGATAAAGTACCTGATGCACGATGGAAAGATCCATACAGTGCGATGAGGCAAGAGCGCGCATTGTATGACCTGATTCAATTGCATCAAGATCGCAACAACACCATCGCTAATTTTGTTGATCAAGACGATCTAACAAATGCCCGCCTAACCGCCAAACAAGATTTATCTCCTATAAACATCTTAAATGATCTGTTTTCGATCGCGCATTTAGATATAAATATCAAGATATACTCAGGAGATTTTATCGTTATTCGAAACGATTCGAAGCCTTATGGAATTGCAGAAATGTCTGATGGTGAGCGAAATATATTATTGATCGCAGCCTCAATTTTAAGTGCCAATCCTGGAACGCCAATACTGCTCGATGAACCAGAGAGACATCTCCATAGATCAATTATCGAGCCATTTTTGTCAGAATTATTCTCTAAGAGACTCGACTGCCCATTTTTCATTTCAACTCACGAGATTTACTTACCAATTACATGTCCCGATGCTCGCGTTCTCGTACTACATTCTTGTCGCTGGGAAGCTCAAAACGTCAAAGCGTGGGACATAACTCAACTCAACACCAATAGTGACATACCAGATGACTTGAAAATCGCAATACTTGGCGCAAAAAAGACTATTTTATTTGTGGAAGGCAATGAAAGTAGCTTGGATTATAAGTTATATAGTGCCCCTTTTCCAAAAATTTCCGTTAAACCTTTAGGGGGATGTCTTGATGTTATAAGTGCGGTTGAAGGCTTACGAAATACGCATGAGCAGCATCATATTGAAGCATTTGGCCTCATAGATCGAGATGACAGAGAGAGAGCAGCAACTGTTCAGCTAAAAAAAAAGGTATATTCGCTCTCGATGTGCGATCAGTTGAGAGTCTTTATTATTGTTCGGATGCGATTGAAAGCGTAGCCAAGCTACAAGCGGAAATGCACGGCCTGCAAGCGCAAGATCTTGTTAGGGAAGCCCGTGAGAGAGCATTGACCGAAATTCGGACTCCTGGTTTCAAGGAACATATGGCTGCTCTACGTTGTGAGAGATTCGTTCGAGATAAGGTACAAAGAGAGTTGCCACAAGCAAAAGATCTTAAGCTTACACAGGATCAGCCAATCAACATAGAAATTCCGAATCCCTTAAAAGGGGAGCTAGATAATTTTGATCGTTACCTGAGTACAGCAAATTTGGATGCGCTCATCGCTCGTTACCCGGTAAGAGCGAGCGGTGTTTTTGGCAATATTGCCGATGCGCTCCTTTGCAAGAAGCGCAAAGATTATGAGAGAATCCTCGTAGCACAGATCGCCAAAAATCCAGAATTGGCACAAAAAATCAGGAGGCGTGTCGGCCCTCTGGCCGTAGCCCTTGGATTGCCACAAAACGAGGAGCAATCAGAGCAGCCCAGTGACTCGAACGAGCCTGAAGAGGACGGACCGGGCAGCTAGCCCTACTTGTCCCCCTCGCGGTCGGCTTTGTCATCATCCCCCTTGTCGGAGGACCAGATCAGCGCGACCTTGATCTGCGCCTCCGCGCCAGCGTGGGCGATCACCACCCCGGATTCGGCGGAGAACTTCAGCGCCATCTCCACCCGGGCGGAATCAGGCTTGGCATCAAGGTCGCCGAGCACGCGGGAAAAGCTGTTGGCCGCGGCCTTGATCCGGCCTAAGGCGGCATCGAATGTCTCCGTCGCCTGCAGCACGCGATCCGACGCGCTTTCGGCCCGCGCGGTGGGCGTGAACATGTTGGCGGTCCGACCGTAGGGCGCCTCCTCCGCTTCGATGGCGATGGGTCCGTCGGGCGTTTCGAATTCGATGATCACGGGCATGGGATGTGGTTTCCCTCAACACAAGTGTGGTCGTCTCAGCCGGGTACGGCGCGTTCCCGCCGTCCACCCCTGTCTAGCGGACGAACATGGCGGTGACGAAGTATTTTGCGATCAGGCGATAACCGTGGGACTCCAGCAGGCGGGTGACGTCATGCTCGACAAGTCCCCTCAGATCCTTGGTATGGAGCTCGATCGCGATTACATCCGGCAAGTATTCCCCAATTGAAAAGCCACTGAGGACGGCTTTTTCGGCGCCTTCAACGTCAATATTCAGAAAATTAAACCGGCCTTCATTCAGCCTATCTTTGTGTTGCTCCAGCAACGTGTCCATCCGCATCATCTGGACCTTCTTTACGACATAGGGGGCATTGAATTTGCGTCTTGAAACTTCGGCAAACTGATGACTGATGGAATTCAGCGCAGGGCGATCACCGAAATCATAATAATCGATGACATCCTCACGATCGCCGATGGCCGAGACGACGTTGATGTCCTCCGGTCGCAATTCATTGAAAATATCGATTTTCTCCTCATTCAAATCAACATTGATGCCGCGCCAGCCCCTTTTGTGTAACAGAGCGGTGTTGGATCGCGAAAAGGGGTGGAGCGCACCAATGTCGACATAAACACCTTGGCGCATTTTTTTCAAATGATGTAAAATAAAAACATCTTCGCCAAATGCAGAAAAGTATTTTTTCGGCTTATGTGGCAGCTCTCGCAGAGTCTTCCGTGGCTTGCGTGTGGTTGTGGCCTCCATTGATGCCCCCTGTGCACTAATGAGGTTTTGAAAAATAGTGAATGTGGGCCCCGTATCCTCCGCTCGTGTGTCTTAAAGGCGGTTGGCCCATCAACGCGTTAACGGCTTGTACTTGATCCGGTGCGGCTGCTCCGCTTCCGCGCCCAAGCGTCGCTTGCGGTCCGCTTCATAATCCTCGTAATTGCCCTCAAACCAGACCACCTCGCTCATGCCCTCGAAGGCGATGATGTGGGTGGCGATGCGGTCCAAGAACCAGCGATCGTGGCTGATGACCACGGCGGAGCCGGCGAAATCCACCAGCGCATCCTCCAGGGCGCGCAGCGTGTCGACGTCCAGATCATTGGTGGGCTCGTCCAGCAGCAGGACGTTGGCACCTGATTTGAGCATTTTTGCGAGATGCACACGGTTGCGCTCCCCGCCCGAAAGGTCGCCGACGCGCTTTTGCTGGTCCGCGCCGCGGAAGTTGAACTGCCCCACATAGGCACGGCTTTGCATCTTGCGCTTGCCAAGCTCGATCTCGTCCAGGCCATCGGAGATCTCTTCCCACACGGTTTTCTTGGGGTCCAGCGAATCGCGGGACTGGTCCACATAGCCGAGCGTCACGGTTTCGCCCAGGCGGAGCGATCCGGCATCGGGCTGCTCCTGGTCCGTCAACATGCGAAACAACGTGGTCTTGCCGGCGCCGTTGGGCCCGATGACGCCGACGATGCCACCGGCCGGCAGGCGAAAATCCAGAGCGTCGATGAGCAGGCGGTCGCCATAGCCCTTGGTCAGACCCTCGGCCTCGATGACGACGGCGCCGAGGCGCGGACCCGCCGGGATCACGATCTGGGTCGAGTCCGGAGCCTTCTCCTGGGCCGCGGCCAGCAAAGCTTCGTAGCCGCTGATGCGGGCCTTGCTTTTGGCTTGGCGAGCCCGGGGAGACTGACGGATCCAGTCCAGCTCATGGGCGAGCGTGCGCTGGCGGGCGGTTTCCTGCTTTTCCTCCTGCATCAGGCGCTTTTGCTTTTGATCGAGCCAGGAGGAATAGTTGCCCTGATAGGGGATGCCACGGCCGCGATCCAACTCGAGAATCCAGCCGGTGACGTTGTCCAGGAAGTAGCGGTCGTGGGTGACGCACATGACGGTGCCGTCGTACTCCTCCAGGAACCGCTCCAACCAAGCCACCGATTCGGCGTCCAGATGGTTGGTGGGCTCATCCAGGAGCAGCATGTCGGGATGCTGCAGCAGCAGGCGGCAGAGCGCGACCCGGCGCCGCTCGCCGCCGGACAGCTTGGTCACATCGGCATCACCCGGAGGACAGCGAAGCGCATCCATGGCGATCTCCAAGGTGCGGTCCAACTCCCAGGCGTTGGTGGCGTCAATCTTCTCCTGCAGCTCACCTTGTTCGGCCAGCAGCGCCATCATCTCGTCATCGTCCATGGGCTCGGCCAGCTTGGCCGAAATCTCGTTGAAGCGGTCCAGGTGGGCCTTGGTTTCGGCCACAGCCTCCATGATGTTGCCGAGCACATCCTTGTCGGGGTTGAGGCCCGGCTCCTGCTCCAAGTAACCAACCTGCACGCCGTCGGCGGCCCAGGCTTCGCCCACGTACTCGGTGTCCAGGCCGGCCATGACCTTCATGAGCGTCGATTTGCCCGAGCCGTTGACGCCGAGAACGCCAATCTTGGCACCGGGCAGAAACGAGAGCGAGATGTCTTTGAGAACCTGCCGGCCACCGGGGAAGGTCTTGGAGACCCCCTTCATCACATAAATGTATTGATATGCCGCCATTTCCGACTTCGCCGCTCTCACCACTCCAACATGTCCGAAAGCGCCACCGGCCCGAAGCCCCTGGCGCCGCGCGGGCGCACCTGACACGATCCCGCGCGCCAGCGCAAGCTTGCCATGCACCGTGGCCATGACCGACCAAGTGTGGCACGAAATCCGGTCAACAGTGTCCTTTCTGTCATGCTATAGTCCGGCCATCGTGGCGCCGGCTCCGGCCAAGTCGGAAACCCAAACAAGCGCGCGAGGGAGGTTTGTGTAATGTCCAAGTCCATCCTGGTGGTGGAAGACGAGCCCAATATTGTTTTGTCTCTGCAGTTCTTGATGAAGCAGGCCGGTTTTGACGTGCGGGTTGCCAACGACGGTGAAGCGGCCTTGAAGGAAGTGGAGGATCGGGCGCCCGACCTCATTCTGCTCGACGTGATGATCCCCAAGCGCGACGGCTATGACGTATGCCAGACGATCCGGGCGAATCCGGCGTGGACGGACATCTATATCATCATGTTGACCGCAAAGGGTCGGGATGTGGACCGCGAAAAGGGCATTTCGCTCGGCGCCAACGACTACGTAACCAAGCCGTTCTCCACCCGCGACTTGACCGAGAAGGTCAAGCAGATCCTGGGCGCGGCCGGCTGAGCGCCCGCTCCGCCGTCCCTGCCAAACGCAGCGTGAAACGTCAATGGGTCCGCGTGGATTCCTGATCGCCTGCTTCGTCGCCCTCGCCGCCGCCAACCTGATCGCCGTGGCCTGCGCGTTGTGGCTTATCGAGGGCAACGTGCCCGCCGAGGAAAGCCGGCTCAGCGCCACCATCATGATCTACGGTGGCGGAATTGCGTTCGTGTTGATCGCGTTCGTTGCCGTGTTGTGGGCCTACCTGGACATGTACATCGCCCAGCCGCTGACCGGCCTGGTGCGGGGGTTGCAGACGGTGGCGTACGCCAACCCGGACCACCGCATCGACGTGGACAGCACACAGCATCTGGGCGGGCTCTCCGAAGTGGCGACGGACCTCGTGCATCAGGTGGCCGTCGCCAAGTCCCGAGTCAGCGAGGCCATTGCCGAGGCCACGGACACGGTGGAGGCCCAAAAACGGCAACTGGAGGCTATTTTGCGGGACCTCCACGAGGGAGTGCTGGTCTGCAATCTTAATCACAATATCTTATTGTATAACAATCGCGCCCTCGATCTGCTGCATGTGGGCGGCCAATTGGGACTAGATCGCTCCCTTTTCAGCTTCACCAACCGCCAGCCGATCCTTCACGCCCTCGGCCGCTTGACCAACCGCCTGGTCGGCGACGACGTTGAGGGCCACCCCGAGGGACTGACCGCCCCGTTCATTTGCGCGACCACCGACGGCCGCTTCACCCTGGAAGGCCGCATGAGCCTGATGCTGGACGCCGACCGCCAGCCTGGCGCTTACGTCCTGACCTTCGATGACAGGACGGCCGAGCTCAGCGCGCTTGCGATCCGCGACCGCCTGCTCCGGGACGCGGCTGAGGGACTACGCGGTCCCGTTGGCACACTCCGCGCCGCCATCGAGATCCTGGTCCACCACAAGGACCTGCCAGCGGACGAGGAGGCGCGATTCAAATCCGCGATCCTGACCGAGGTGGACCGCCTGAGTGCGCGCATGGAACGGATGTCGGTTGCTTACCGGGACGTCATCACCAGCCACTGGCCCACGTCGGATATCTACTCCGCCAACTTGTTCAATAATTTGTTGCGCCGCCTGCGGGACGGCCGGACCGTGGACGCGGTGATGACCGGAATCCCGCAATGGCTCCACGGTGACAGCTACACGCTCGTGGAAGTTCTGGACCGCCTGATCCACCGTGTGGCCGACCACTGCGGCGTTGCCGCCTTCGATTTGGAAGCCGCCGCCGGCGAGCGGCACGTCTATCTGGACGTGATTTGGAACGGCGTACCAATCCCGGCCCACGACCTGGATGGCTGGCTTACGGAGGAGCTGGAGGAGAGCTTCGGCCACATGACGCTCCGCGAGGTTCTGGAGCACCACAAGACCGACGTGTGGAGTCTGCGCCACCGCGACGGCCAAGCCCTGCTGCGTCTGCCCCTACCGCCGGCGTTGAGCCCGCCGAGCCGCCGGGAAAGCCGGCGCACCCTGTCCGCACGGCCGGAGTTTTATGATTTTGATCTACTGAAGCAGCCTGAGATTCTGGACGCGATCGGAGATCGCCCGCTGAAAAGCCTGACCTACGTGGTCTTCGATACCGAGACCACCGGCTTGCAACCATCGGCCGGCGACGAAATTCTATCGATTGCAGGGGTGCGGGTTGTCAACGGCCGCATCCTGACCGGCGAGTCGTTCGAGCGTCTGGTCGACCCGGGACGAGTGATCCCGCGCGATTCGGTCAAATATCACGGCATCACCGACGACATGGTGAAAGACAAGCCACCCATCCATGTCGTCCTGCCCCAGTTCCACAGCTTCGTCGGTGATGCCGTGCTCGTTGCCCACAATGCCGCCTTCGACGTGAAGTTCCTGAAGCTCAAAGAAGATGAGACCGGTGTGCGGTTCGAGCGACCGGTCCTGGACACCTTGTTGCTGTCGGTCTTTCTGCACGATCACACGCCCCGGCACAGCCTGGACGCCGTTGCCGAGCGGTTCGGCATCGAGGTGCGCGGGCGACACACGGCGCTCGGCGACTCGCTGGTTACGGCCGGTGTGTTCCTAAAAATGCTGGACATCCTGGAAGCGCGTGGGGTCGTGACGTTGACGGATGCGATCGCCGCAACACAAAGCGTAGTCGAGATCCGCGCAAAACAGGCCCAGTTCTAACGAGAAGCGGAGGAAAAGACCGTGAAGCGTGCAACCAGACAGCCGGAAACACTAACCGCTCTGTTCGCCGTTGGCGCGCTGCTGTTCAGCCCGATCATGTTGGGTTTATTTGATCGAGGTGCCGATCGGCTCTTTTTCGGCCTGCCGTTGCTTTATCTTTACGTGTTCATCGCCTGGGCCGCGATCATCGTCTTGCTGGCTTTGGTGGCTGAACGGTTGCCCGAAGGTCCGCCGGCCGCGAGCGAGCCCGGGCTCGACAATGGACAGGAGCAGCCGTGATGCTGCCAAGCTGGCTGATCATCGTCACCGCAGTCGGCTACCTGTCATTGCTGTTCGCCATCGCCTACTTCGGCGATCGACGGTCCGTGCGGGGTCGGAGCCTGATCACAAGCCCCTACGTCTATGGCCTCTCCATCGGCGTCTACTGCACCGCCTGGACGTTCTACGGCAGCGTCGGCCGTGCCGCGACCGATGGCATTGGGTTCCTGCCGGTCTACTTGGGGCCGACCTTGATGTTCACCTTGGGCTGGATCGTGCTGCGAAAGATCGTCCGCATTAGCAAGGTCAACCACATCACTTCCATCGCTGACCTCATCTCCTCCCGATACGGCAAGAGCCACATGCTGGGCGGGCTTGTGACGATCATCGCCGTGATCGGGATTTTGCCGTATATTTCGTTACAACTTAAAGCCGTGGCGACCAGTTTTCACGTGCTGGTTTACTACCCCGCCACGTCCCACGGCGGGGCCAGCGATGTCCTTTTCGCCGATACGGCATTCCCGGTCGCGATCCTAATGGCGATGTTCGCGATCTTGTTTGGAACCCGGCACATTGACGCGACGGAGCACCATGAAGGCATGGTGGCCGCTATCGCGTTCGAGTCGATCGTCAAGCTCGTCGCCTTTTTGTGTGTTGGCGTGTTCGTTACGTTCGGCGTGTTCGGAGGGTTTGGAGATCTGTTCGACCGGGCGGCCCAGAACCCGGATCTGGCCAGCCTGATGACCTTTGAGACCGCCGCCGACGGCTGGTTCCCGCTGATGATGCTGTCCATGGTGGCGATCGTGTGCCTGCCACGCCAGTTTCAAGTGCTGGTCGTCGAAAACGTGGACGAGAACCACCTGAAGCGGGCGATCTGGTTCGTGCCGCTCTATCTCCTGCTCATCAACATTTTCGTTTTGCCAATCGCGCTTGGCGGCTTGCTCCGGTTCGGTGACGGTGGGGTTGACGCAGACACATTCGTGCTGGCGCTGCCGATGGCGGAAGGGGCACCGGGCCTGGCACTGTTCGCCTTTCTGGGTGGGCTGTCGGCGGCAACGGGGATGGTGATCGTGGCCACCGTGGCGCTATCGACAATGATCTGCAACGATCTGGTAATGCCGGTGCTGTTGCGCTCGGCTTGGCTCCGCGACTCCACGCGTAGCGACCTGTCCGGCCTGCTGCTGATGATCCGCCGGATCGCCATCGCGGTCATCCTCCTGCTCGGCTACCTCTACTTTTTCTTCATTGGCGAAAGCTACGCGCTGGTCACCATCGGCCTCGTCTCGTTCGCTGCCGCGGCCCAGTTCGCCCCTGCCATCTTCGGTGGCCTCTATTGGAAAGGAGGCAATCGCCTTGGCGCCATTGTCGGTATCTCGGCCGGCTTCGCGGTGTGGACCTACACCCTGCTGCTGCCCGCGTTCGCACGCTCCGGATGGCTGCCGGAGAGCTTTATTGACGTCGGCCCATTTGGCATCGAGCTGTTGAAACCATACGCCCTGTTCGGGCTCGACACCCTGACACCCATCGCGCACTCCTTATTTTGGAGCCTGCTTGCCAATGTCGCCGGCTACGTGGGATTGTCACTGGCTCGCGAACCGCAAGCCATTGAGCGCATCCAGGCGACGCTGTTTGTTGACGTGTTTCGCCAGGGCGATCCGGGCGGCGCCGTCACCGATTGGTATGGCGGGATCACGACGGGCGAGTTGCGCCAAGTCGCGACGCGATTCCTTGGCGCCGACCGCTCCGAGGAAATCTTCAGCGACTATAGCCGGCGCCGACAGCGCCCTATGAATCCCGCGGACGACGCCGATGGGGAGATGGTTCAGTTCGTGGAACGGCGACTGGCCGGCGCGATCGGTGCCGCCTCCGCCCGGGTTGTGGTCGCCTCCACCGTCAAGGGCGAAGGGGTCAGCGCCGACGCGATCATGCAGATCCTGGACGAGACCTCCCACGTCCTGGAGTACAGCCGTCAACTGGAGCATAAATCGCGCGCCCTCGAATTGGCGACCACGGAACTGAAAGCCGCCAACGAGCGCCTGACTGAATTGGACCGGCTCAAGGACGACCTGATGTCAACGGTGACCCACGAGCTCCGAACACCGCTGACCTCGATCCGATCCTTCTCCGAAATCCTGCACGACACACCCGATCTGGACAGCGGAGAGCGTCAGCAGTTCCTGTCGATCATCATCCGCGAGAGCGAACGCCTGACCCGGCTGATCAATCAGGTGCTGGATCTGAGCAAGATCGAGACCGGCAAGATGGACTGGCAAATCACCGACGTGAACGTGCGCGACGTGCTTGAGCACGCCGTCGCTTCTCTTCGCGGGCTGTTCGAGGAGAAAGGGGTGGCGATCGAGTTTCTCCTGCCGGACGACTTGCCAGCCGTACGCGGCGACCGCGACCAGCTGATTCAGCTTGCCATCAACCTGTTGTCCAACGCCCAGAAATTCTGCCCGCATCAAACGGGACGGGTGGTGATCGGAGTCCACACCGATGTCGCGGCCAGCTTGAAGGTTAGCGTCGCTGACAACGGCCCCGGCATCCCGATCGATGAGCAGCGCCGCATTTTCGAAAAGTTTCACCAGGTCCGGGTCGACAAGACCGGCAATCCCATGGGCTCGGGCCTCGGCCTGGCCATCTGCCGCGGGATCGTCGAGCATTTGGGCGGGAGGATTTGGGTCGAAAGCGTACCCGGCTCCGGTGCCACCTTCATCTTCACGTTGCCGTGCCCGGGGCGTTGACGGCGCGACCTCGCCCGAACGTGAGCGCCGTTGAGTTGCATCCGGGACTAAAAATATGAAAGAAGGCGCGCATCACGGTCACGCAGATTGCGGGAGACGAATGTGCGTCGGATTGTTGCGTGTTTGGCGCTAATAACCATCGCGTTGATCGGCTCGGGGACCTTCTCCTCCGGCTGGGCCGCTGGTTTCGACGGTCCCGATTTAGCACCGGCCGCTCAGAGTCTCAGCTTGAGCGCTGGTGCCTCGACCGAGACGGTGCCCTCTCCTGCGCCGCATCTCGGTCACGAGGGCTTCGCAATCACGCCGCCCGCGGTGCTGGACGGTCCTGAGACCTGCCACTGCACCGGGCCCGACGGCTCGGCCAAGGCCGGTTGCGGCGGGCCAATGATGGCCGGTCCGACCGCGAGCCAATCGCTGCCGCCGCCGTTCGTCGTCCACGTCATCGCAGGACCGTCGGGCACTCTCGCCGGCCTTTCCCTCCTTCCTGATCCGCCTCCACCGAAGCGCGCCTGATCCGTTCGGGCCCATGGTTTCTCGGGCCCGGACGCGCACACCCGTGCCGCCCGGGGGGACGCACCGCCCGGCATTTGTGGATAACGGCCAGACGCGCAGCGCGGCTCCGCCCACGGAAACGGCGGCGCACCAGCCCTGGCCAGCGATCAGGAGTGTTCGATGACGGCCACGACTATGACCCACATGCCCCTGTGGGTCCAAGCTCTCCTGGGTGGGCGAGAACGTGCACCCAGCCTGGACTACTACGCCCTTGTGCTGAGGCTCGGCCTCGGCGCCGTGTTTATCATTGGCGGCATGAGCAAGCTCAATCTGCTGCTCGATCCCGCCCGCGAGGCCTATATCCTTGAGCTCTACATGGGCCCAAAGGGTTACATCAATACGTTCTTCGCCGACTACCTGTTTACCGGCGCGCTCGGTGAAGTCCTGACCCCGTGGCGATTCCTCACCCTGCTTTCAACTTGGGAATTCCTCAGCGGTCTGGCGCTGGTGGCGGGCTGGCTGGTCCGACCCATCGCGCTGATCTATGCCTTCCTGCTTTGGACGTTCGTGATCGCGCTGCCGGTCGTCACCACGCCGGACGTCGCCGTGGCGGTCAAGACCTACCAGGCTCCCGCCCTGCTCGTGCAGATCCGTGATGTCGGGTTGTCTGGAATGATGATCGTCCTGTTCAACCTGGGCGCTGGAGCGCGCAGTGTTGATCGCTGGATCGCGGGCGACACAGTCAACACACCAGGGGCGGCTAGGTGGAACCATCTCGGCTTGCTGCTGCGCCTGTCCGTGGCAGCGCCGTTCATCGTCGGCGGCTTCTTTGCCGGCCTGCCGAACATCCAGTCCTTCGCCACCGTGTCGTGGCTGCTGGTCGGCATCGGCGTCCTGATCGCCGCTGGCATTCAGGTGCGGGTGCTGGGCATGGCCGCTGCTGCGGTGATGCTGTGGTACATGGCGACCAAGATCAGCATGGACGCCTCCATCCTAGCCAATCTGAACAGCTTCAAGCGTGAGATCGCCTTCGTCGCGGCAGGCCTGGTTTTGGCCCATGCCGGTGGCGGGCGCCTGTTCGCCGTGCCGGGCTTGTGGCGCGGGCACCAAACCGGCGACGAACGCCCACACGGCGGCACAGCGTCCACATAGGCCTAGCGGGCAAACACCAAAGCTCGCTTGATTGCATACTTGGCGGGCCGCCCCCCCGGCCCGCCAGTCTTTCTTACTAGAGTGCTGCTGGGTTACGTTCCGTCACTGGGCGTTCTCAATGCCCGCCCCCGCCATGACGCTCGGCCGGACTGGTTGGAGCTGCGGAAACGCGATTATTGCTCAAGCATCCTCTGGGCGAAAGACCGCATCCTCGGCGTCGTGCGGACGGTCATCACTGGCCAGCCAAGTGTTCCAACCGAGCCGGGGCGTAAACGCATGATCGCCCACGCGGCAGGACGGTACGTCCGTTCTGAAGATCACGCATTGGACGTCGAAATCGAACTCCGGCCCCACGTACAAGCGGATCAGGTCGACGGCCTCACTCAATCCGCGACCGCCGGGCTGAAACGATCTGAAAGCGGCCTCCCCCATAGGACCAAGCCGGACGCGAATGCCGCCCGTGACATCGTAGACCTTCTCCCCGGCCACGGCGTCGACGCCCAGCGACATGTAGGTTCCCGGTTCACCGGGCCCCGCCGGCATCCGAGACTGCGCGGTTTTCGCCAGGTCGATCCAGCGGGGCCGAAACTGCTCGACCCGAACAGACAGGCCGAAGTAATCGGTTAGGACCGCCTCCAACCCCGCCGCCGACGGTGGCGTCCGCCCATACTGCCCCGCATAGTAGTAGATGGACAGGTCTGGCACCTCCAAGCGGCGCTCCACGCCCTTGGTGCCGAGGCCGGCGACGGCGGCAAAGATGGCGGTGACCGCGTCGGGCGTACCGGGGAAGCTCTGCTCAAACTGGACGGGCAGACGGTGCTTGGCCCAGGACCGATAAAACAGCGCCGTCAGGCGGTGGTTGAACATATCGAAAAAGGCCCGGAGCGCCCGATTGCGTGCCCGCCACTGCCGCAACACCTGATCACTGTAATGGTGGGGCAGCACGCCGGCAGGCCCGGTGAGGCCAAGGAACGCCGTGGTCAACACGGTCCGCCTTTCGCCAGTGGCGCCAACGGGCACCTGGTCGAAACCCGCAATCGCACTGGCGGGAAAGGTCGTGTCGACCGTGCCGGAAAAGCGCACGGGCTCACTGGCGAGCGACAGAGCACCAACGGTGGGCGCTTCTGCCTTCCCGTTGCCACCATGGTCATCCGACAGTGCGGCACGGTCGTGCCGGGCGGTCCATTCCAACACGCGAACCGCTTGAAAAAAGTCGAAACCGAAGGGGGCACGAGCCAGCGCCGCCTTCAGAGCAGGATCCTGTCCCCGGCCCGTGGCTGCCATTTCTTCAGGCTGTCCTCCTGCCCCGTCACCCAAGCGGTGAGCCGGGAAAATGCGTTGAGCGAGCAATACGCGCCAAAGAACCGGTCCAGAACGGCGGCCAGCAAATAGGGCGAGCCACCGGGAAAGCCGCTGCGATCGAACTCCACATGCACATCCACGCCCGGACAGAACGCGCCATGCTCCGCAAAGGGAACCCGAGCCAAGCCGCGCTCATGCCAGATCTTGCGAATGGCATCGATACTCTTGCGGGTCGCATCGCTGTCCTGAGTGTCGTAAAGGCGAAGTAACTCCCGCAACGCCTCGCCGCCGGCCTCCTGATCATTCCCATCCAGCAGCGACAGATGGTTGAGGGAGAGATGTGACAACAGTCGCCATCGTGCCCCGTTGCGCGCACTGATCCGCCGGGTCCGCGTCGGCTGCGTCAAGCAGGACAGCTCCGCCACCTCGGCGGCACCCTCAGCCAGGTTCAGGCGCGGACGACCACCACCGAAGGGAATATCCCTCGGCAGGTCACGATTGAGACACGTGGTGTCGACAGAGAGTACCCAGCCGGCACGGGCCGCCGGATCGAACTCCAGATCGACGACGGACAGAAACACCTCCGTCCCCGGCTTGGTGCCCTGCGCGGGACGCCGGATCGCCTGCCAGAACGGGCCGGGTACATCCGGTTGATCGCCGTGATTGATGGCGAAAAACGGTTTGAGCGCAACCTGTCGTCCGCTCTCGGAGGCGGACACGCTTTCAACGGCGTAAATCTCGTAAGCGTTCGCGCGCCGGCGATCGGACTGAACCAAATAGTCGGATTGCGCGTGATTGAGCGGCACGGGCTCAGCGTGGTGCTGGAACAAGTTGACGATGGGCGTGCAATGCAGCGCAAAGGTCTCCGCGCCGACGGCCCGCTCCAGGTCCGGATCGGATTGCTTGAGGTACAAAAACAGCTCCAGCGTGCGATTGCCGCGCGCCAGCGCGCGTGCCGGCACGTCAGCCACATCGAAGAACAGGAACTTCTCGGGAAAGGCAAAGTACTCAGTCAACAAGCGATAGCCGAGGAACGATCGCGCACCGTAAGGAAGCATTCCCTCGCCGTCGTCGAAGCCGACGGGCAACAAGCTGGAGGGCTCCAAGAACACGGGCGTGACGTCCTTGGTGTCGGTGGCGATCGCAATGGCGACGGTGTTGTTGAACAACAGCTCGTACAGCGGAAAGGACAACGAACGCTGGCCACGACCATTGATGTAGAACCGCAAGGCATGCGCACCCGTGGCCTCCCAGGCGTTGGCCAGCTCCGCGAAGCCGACGTTGGGGTTGCAAAGACCAAGCGTGATGCGGACCACGCCAACGGCGCCGCGCTCCCTCGCCACGGGGCTGGCGGGCGCCTCAAAGGGCAGACCCGACAGGCTCGCCGAGCGCACCTCCAACGGCCATAGCGCCACGGGCGTCGTCGTCCGATACCGGCATTTGGTGCCGCGCACGGCCTCGGTCTCGATCTCCGAGCCTGTTTCGAGAGTGTAGCAGCCGTCTAGATCCGGCGACGGAGTCATCTGAACCATGGCCATGGACGGCAACGGCGCCAGGTAATGGGGATAGAGGTGATTGAGCAGACTGTCCGTCAGCTCCGGGAAATCGTCGTCGATTTTGAAGCGGATGCGCGCCGAGACCAGTGCGAAGGCCTGAATCAGCCTCTCCACGTGCGGATCGTCCACATTACCCGCAGAGACGCGCAGGGCAGCCGCCGCGTCGGGATGAAGCTCGGCGAATTCAGCGGCCAACTCCTGGACGAACTTCAGCTCCTGGTTGTAGTACGGCAGCAACTCATCGGACATGGGCGGCGACTCTTAGCTGTCGTGCGAACGAATGGTGAACTGACGGGTGGCCGGCTCCAACATTGACTGAAACACAACGGGTTCCTGCGACTGATGAAGGTGGACAACCGCATGGATGCGAAAGCGCAGACTGTGGTCCACCTCTCTGGAGCCGCGCTCTGTCACCACTTTGATGTCACGAAAGCGCGGATCAAAGCGGCGGATCGCCGTTTCCAGCCGGTTCCGAAACCGTTCGATCTGGGGCGGCGACGACAGGTCCACGTCCGTCAGATCGGGCAATCCGTAGTCGTAGATCGAACGGCTGACGGCGTCATAGTCGGCCGACACCGCGACGCACCGCTCGTAGGAATTGAGCAAGTCCTCCAGGTCGCGGCGCAGGGCCTCCCGGACTTGGCTGAGCGTCTGACCGCGACGACGGCCCGGCGAGGTGCTGACGCGCGAGTCGTAGACCAGACGATCGAGCAGCGAGGGTACGAGCGGAAGATCGCCCGGGATCGGTGGACGGGCCATAGCGCTGCCTTAACCCCGAGCTTCGGTGTTGCCGCCAGTCCCGTGCGGCCCCGAAACGGGCGCGGCGCGGTCCAATCCGGTCACGCGGCTTGACCGTCGAATTCGACGACACCGATGTCAAGGATGGCCCGGCCCTCCTCCCCCACCAGGAAGGTCCGCTGACCGACACCGCGCACGGGCGCTTCGGCCTCGGCGATCCAATCGGTGGCCCGGCACAGCCGCAGGCGGTCGTCCAGCGCGGCCCCGGCCGGTGGCACGTAGGCCGAAGCCAGAAACACCTCCCCCTCCGGTCCATCCTCCACGCTCATCTCGGCCCGACGCCACAGCAGGTCGCGGGGCCGTTCCGGCGCACGGAACTCAATCCGGCGCACGCGTTCGATGGGGATCCAGTAGGTGTGACCGGTGGTGGTCATGACTTCGAAGACGCCGGCGGTGAGGTCATCCAGATCCCGGAAATCGTCGAACGGCTGATCGTCCAGACGACCGGCAACACGGGGTCGGCTCTCCTCCGCCTGCATGGCCAGTCGACCCGCCTCCACAGCGTCGCCGCTTCGGGTGGCCACATGGGCTTCCAAGAGGGCCTGAACATGCTCCGGCGGCGGCGACAAAAAGTCCGGCAGGCGCCCGTCGTGGTGGATCTGGTGACGGGCCTGGTCGCCGCGCAGGATCTGGCGAAACAAGGAAACCCCAACGGCACTGTCGGGGTCCTGGCGGACCATGGCATCCAGCTGCTTGTCCGCCCGTTCCAGGTCCCCCGAAAAGGCCAACAGTTCGGCAAGAAATCCACGGCGGTCGGCGGCCAGCGGCTTGGCCTTGATCTCGGCCGTCAGGGCCGCGATGGCACCCGCCAGGTCGCCGGCTTCGAACAGATCCGACGCAGTCAATGTCATGGGTTGCCTCCCTGTCGCGGATGGTTGCTTGAAACGGTGACGCCGCCATGACACGCGGCTCCGACCGGGTTCGCGCTCGCCGTCGTCACCGTCCGCCGACCGCTGCCAGCTCGGTGACCAGACGGAAGTTCGAAACCACGTCCGTGGGCTGGAAATGGGGCCGCAGCAACATCTCACACCGGTAGGTGCCCGGCTTTCCCGGTTGCTCGCGCACTCGTACCCGTGCCTCCTGCAAGGGATACTGCGCCTTTTCCAGAACGCTGGCATTGATGTTGGTGGTGACGTAGTTCAGCACCCAGTTTTCCAGGTGCTTTTCACAATCGGCCGCCGTTGTGAAGGCACCGAGCCGGTCGCGCATCATAACCTTGATGTAATGGCTGAAACGGCTGACGCAGAAGATGTACTGCAGCATGGCCGACAGCCGCGCATTGGCGTTGGCCGCCTCGTCGTCATAGCGCTCGGGCCGTTGCACAGATTGCGCACTGCGGAACGCCAGCCAGGGTGTGTTGCGGCACACCGAGATCGGCACCAGGCCAAGCCCGGCCAGGTCCCGCTCCGTAGCGTCGGACAGCCGCACTTCCACCGGCGGTTTGATCGCAATACCGTCCCGGTCAGTGGCGAAGGCGTGGCACGGCAGGTCGGCAATCAGGCCGCCGTTGTAGTCCTCCGGCGTTCCCGACGGCATCTGGCGAACCCCGCGGATGTCGGAAAACCAGCCATTCTGTAGATGCTCGCGGATCAACACGGCGGCAAAGGGATAGACGCCGTTGCCCCACAGATATCGGTCGTGGTTGGCGGCGGCCACGCCTTCACGGTAGCGAAATCCGTCGCTACGGGTGCCGTCGTCCTCAAAGGGCAAGCGCATCAGCACGCGCGGCAGCACAACCGCGAGAAATCGGGCGTCGGCAGTCTGTTGCAAGGCCCGCCAGTGCACGTACTCCTGCCCCCGGAACAGCGGCCGCAAGTCCAGGGAGCGACTGAGCTGGGAGAAGGTCTCCAAGCCTAACAACGCCGGGCTCGCGCCGACAACGAACGGCGCAAAGGCCGCCGCCGCCACCTGCGATATACCTTTCAGAGTTGGAATGTCGACGCTGGGATGATCAACCGTCGGGCGATGCTGGATCGCGTAATCGCCCAGGAGCACGCCGTAGGGCTCACCGCCGGGCATGCCGAATTCCTGACTGTAGACCTTGTTGAAAAGCTGGCTTTGATCGAACTCCAAGGCCCGCTCGAGATCACGGCTGAGGTCCCGCCAGCTCCAGGTAATGATCCGGATGTTGACCCCGTCATCCGGGTCGGCCTGGTCCACCAAGTAGGCCACGCCGCGCCAGGAGGCTTCCAAGCTCTGAAAACGGGGTTGGTGGAGAATGGCATCGACCTGTCGGGCGAGCAGGTCATCGATGGCATTGATGTCACGGTCGAGAGCCCGCAGCAGCGAATCGTGGTCGAGGCGAGACAGCGCATCGGGCCCGAACCACATGGCAAATGCGAGCGCCGGCTCCGGCTCGATCAGGAAACCATCAAGTGGATTGGCCAGACGCTTGGCCCTAGCTTGGGCGAACGTAACCAGATGGTCGCGGACGGGGGCACCGGACAGTGCCACCCTCCGCGGAAACATCCGACCGGGCCGGCCCCCGACCCCGGCCCTCAGCGCGCCGTCAGCTGGGCTGCCGGCCGTGCCCGCGATCGCCACCGCTCGATTAGCCGAGCTGTGGAATCCGCGCCACCATGCGCATGGAGGTCGTCAGCTCCTCCAACTGCAACCAGGGACGCAAATAAGCGACGGCGTTGTAGCTGCCCGGTGCGCCGGGCACCTCCTTGACCACCACCTTCGCTTCGGCCAGCGGAATTTGCGCCTTCATTTCCTGGGATGCATTCTCGTTTGAGTTGACGTAATTCATGATCCAACGATTGAGCCAGGCTTCACAATCCTTGGCCTCCATGAACGATCCGATCTTGTCCCGCGCCATCACCTTCAAGTAATGGGCAAAGCGCGACGTGGCCATCATGTAGGGCAGACGGGCTGAGATCGCGGCATTGGCCGTTGCTTCGGGACGATCGTATTTCTTGGGCTTTTGTGTTGTCTGGGCGCCAAAGAATACGGAATAGTCAGTGTTTTTGTAGTGACAAAGGGGCAGGAAGCCGCACTTGCTCAACTCCGCCTCGCGCCGGTCCGTGATGCCGATTTCGGTGGGGCACTTTTGGTCCATATCGCCATCGTCACTGACGAACACATCGCTTGGCAGATTCTCGACCCGCCCGCCACCTTCGGCGCCGCGAATGGCGACGCACCAGTTGTACTTCGCGAAGGCCGAGGTCAGCGTCGTGCCCAACACATAAGCCGAGTTCATCCAGCAGTAGTCCTTGTGCTGCATGGCCAACCGGCGCCCCTGGTCATCCAAAGGAGCTTCTTCGTAACCGAACTCCTCCACCGGTTTGGTGGCGGCACCGTAAGGCAGCCGCGCCAGGGTTCGCGGCATGGTGAGGCACACGAAGCGAGAGTCTTCACTTTCGCGGAACGATTTCCATTTGGCGTATTCGACGCCCTCGTAGATCTTTTCCAGATCACGCGGCTTCGACAAATCGCTGAAGCTTTGGAGCCCCAACAAGCTGGGGTCCGCGGCGGACAGGAACGGCGCGAACGCAGCGGCGGCGACGTTGGAGACCTTGCTGAGGAGCTCAACGTCCTCGGGGTGGTTGGTGAACTCATAGTCACCAATCAAGGCCCCGTAGGGCTCACCGCCGGGCATGCCGAACTCGGTCTCATAGATTTTCTTAAACAGCCCGCTCTGGTCGAACTCGACGGCCTTGCTCAGGTCTTTGAACAGCTCGCGCTTGGTCATGTTGATGACCTTCAGCTTGAGCTGAGTGCCGGTTTCCGAGTTCATCACCAAGTGATGGAGGCCGCGCCACGACCCTTCCAGTTTCTGGAACTTCTCATGGTGCATGACCGCGGCCAGCTGCCTGGAGATTTGATCGTCGATCGCCCGAATGGCCTTGGTGAAGGTTGTGGTCAGATTGCGATCAAAAGTGACCGTGCCCTTCAGCGCCTCCTCGACCGCGGTTTTGACCAGATCCTTGGCGTGGTCGGGCGCGGTCATCGGCGTCGCGGCAATCACCTCGTCCAGGTCGAGTTCTTTAACTTCCGTACCGGCGGACTCGGCTCCCGCCTGCGGATCGGCTGGGCTCATCACTTCGTCTCCTCGGGTTTATCGGCGCCAAGCTTGCTGGAAAAGTCATCCAGCTCACCGTGCTTGTTTTCGAGAACCTGTTCGAGCATGGCCTCCAGCTTCTCCGAACGGTCCACTTTGGTCATCAGGTCGCGCAGCTTATCGCGGGTTTCCTGAAGCTTGCGCAGCGGCTCCACCTGTTTGACCACGGCCGCCGGCTCGAAGTCGTCCATGGAGTCGAACTTCAGGTCCACGGCCATCTCGCTGCCATCGTCTGCTAGCGTGTTTTTCACCTTGAAATTGAGGCCGGGCGCCATGCGGCGCATGACATCGTTGAAGTTGTCGCGGTCGATTTGAATGAACTTTCGCTCGGTGATGGGCTTCAATTCCTGAGTCGGATCACCCGAAAAGTCGCCCATGATCCCAACCACGAACGGAAGTTCTTTTTGAACAACCGCTCCTTCGGTTTCGACTTCATACTTGATATGAACGCGCGGCTTACGCACCCGTTGAAGTTTTTCATGAACGCTTTCGCTCATCGTCGCGATCCTTCGCTACTTGTTCTCGATTGCTGACGAGACGACTATCAAACGGGTCCATCACAACCCCTTTGGTCGCCAAGACTACGGTAATTTACGAACCTTCGCACGCGTGAATACAGCCCCGAGTCGAGCCGCGACGTCAGTTGCCATCCGACGCCTCGGTCGTTTCCGGCGGCACAATGCCGGCTCGGGTCAAGAGATCATTTCGAGACTCGTCGTTGGGAATCAACTCCTTCAGGAGCTCGATCAGCGGCAGGCGACCGCGCCGCACCAATTCCTCCAGCGACCATGCCATCAGCGAGTGGGGCTCGCTCTGGCGAAAGTATTCGGCAATCTTAAGAAGAGCGTTCAGCGCCTCCTCGCGGGAGCGGATTGCGCCCGGATCAACGGCAACCCCTACCGCGCCGCCGGCCGCCTGACCCAGGTTTGCGGTAACGTCAATGATGCCCTGCTGGGCGTCACCCCCGGTTGCCGCCTCCGGCGTATCCCAGAGCGCGCGCAACGGAGGGATATCGCCGGTGAAGTACCGCACGGCATCACGGATCTCCTCCAGGGTGTTGCGCACGGCCGAACTGGGCGGCGCCTTCTCCCCGCACTTGGTCCCGAGCAGATCCGTTAAGTCCTGCCACGCGGCCGTGCAGGCATCCAGATCGTCGATCAGGTCCCGATAGAACGGTACGGGCGTCGCACGGACGCAACTTTTGATCTGCTCCAGGTAGGCGGGATCGTGCCGCACGGTCGTGGCGTTTTCGTACTGCCACAAGGCAAAGGGCCCTGGGTCATCCGAACCGGTGAGCGCAACCTTGCGCAGCGGCTCGATCAGCGTGCCCATCGCATCGGCGCCATTGAGATCGGCCAGCGGCTTGACGCGGGTTTCGATCGTGTCCTCAGTTTCGTCCTCCGCCGCGGGATAGAGATCGTCCCAAAATGTGTCCACATAGCCGGTGGCAAGGCGGAGACCATCGCGCAGTCCGGCGAAACCGTAGCGGCGCAGCAGCGCTTCGGTCAGATAGCCGACCACCTCCAAATCCTTGCCCTGGCGGATCAGGACACCCTTTGCCTTGTCGATAACCGTAGCCCAAGCGGTACCGGAGTCCGCCGCCAGCATATCGTCATCGGCAGCCTCGGCATCGCGCTCGGCGCGGCGGGCCTTGCTGCGCTCATCGCGGATGACATGGAATTCAGGATAGGGCGAAGAATCGCGGCGGGGGTCGACACCGGTTGGGCAATCACCGGGGAACGGTTCAAGCAGCTGTTCAAAGTCCAGAACGTCCGGCGACGTCATACTGATCATCTCCCGTGCCGTGCGTGTGGAAAGCGCGAAACCGTGATTTTGGATGCCGCGTCGGGCGGAACCACGCGCCGATGGATGGACCACAGGCACCCGCTGCAACCAAAACGATTGGTATCATTCTGCCGCTCTTACGTGCAAGGTTCCGTGATTTGGGCCACACTTTTGCGCATGATTGTTCTGGTACACTTCATTTGAGGTAGGAACCATGGCGGAGCACTGATGCGATCGCTTGCACACTCGGTTGTGTGTGCTAGGGTTGTGGATCGCGTTGGTGGGAGTGCATGTTTGCAGGATCGAACCGCCTCATCGTGAACCAGATGTCGGTCACGCCGACCGGATCCCCACTGCGGGCAGACGACGCCGAATGCCGCTTCGACTGGTTGTTTCAAGCGCACCATCAGCAACCCCACCGGCCAGGAGCATACAGGTCCTTGCGGCCGGCGAATTGACCGTTGGGCGCCATCAGAACAACGACTGGGTTCTGCCGAGCCTCCACGTCTCCCGCCACCATTGCGTGTTCCGTGAGGACCGCGGGCAATACTGGGTGCACGTGACAAGCACCACCAACAACGTCTTTATCGACGATGAACAGACGGTGGAACACGGCCAGACCGTGGCTTTGCGCCACGGCCAGCGGCTTAGCATCGGCGACTTTCGTCTCGACGTAGAGATCGCTGGCGGCGACAACGAGGTTGCGGCGGATGCGCGCCGTCTGTTGGAACCGAATGGTCCTGGCGAGGTTAAGGTGCCGCCGCTTGCCGATGCGGGAGTTTCCAACGTCGGCCCTGCCGGCGTGTTGAGCGTGCCCGGCCAGGGGCAATCCAACGCGCTCCCCGGCGGCCCGGGGAGCGCCGCGAAGGCGAGCGGCTCCAAGAACGTTGACCTGGATGCCGACCATGTCGGCCACGATTACATCGAGCTACCACCGCTGACCCCGCCGCCCTCAGCGGCTCCTTCGGGCGATGCGCCAAGCCCCCGGACACGGCCGGAGCCGGCACCACCAACGGGAGTTACGCCCCCGGCCGCCCTGCCCGACAACCTGCTCGACCTGCTGCAAGGTGGCGGCGGGAAGGAAATGACGCCGCCTGTCACGGAACCGCCGCTCGGCATTACGGAACGCCCCAAATAGGAAAAGGCGGACCCCCCACCCACCACAAAAACGAACAAGCGGGGCACCCCGC
>CAZUDB010000031.1:0-40229 GCA_964619055.1 uncultured Rhodospirillaceae bacterium | reverse complement strand
TCGACACCCCAGCAACCCGAGAGATCGACCGCATGGACGATCCCTCGCAGAGCATGTTGAGGATTTGGACGCGGGTTTTCAGGGGCAGCTTGTTCATGTCCCTATTGTATGAACTTTTATGCTTAGGGCCAAGCCTTTTCTATAACTACACCCTTGATAACGCCAACTGCGTGATCTAGTTTTCAAACTAGATTGCATACTTTGATAAGTGAGGTTCTTATGCGCCCTCCCAAGACCGCAGACGACTGGCGGGTTCTAGGCTACGAGGCCACCGAGGTGTTTAGCCCATCCGCGCCCGTAGACGAGAGTGACCTATTTGCAGGTCGAGTACCTCAGTTGCGTAAGATGATAGACGGTGTTTTCGAACGGGGTAAACACGCTGTTCTATTTGGCGAGAGAGGGGTGGGCAAAACCTCACTCGCTAAAGTATTTCATAAATTATTTCCGCCTGGAGTTAAGCAATCAGATCGATACGAGAACAAGCAGGCCCAGATGATGACTTTTCTGCGCTTTCTTTAAAAATATTTAAGGACATTGTTGTGCATGCGAGAAACAATGGAGATGAATATAAAACTTCTTTAGCTGAGTTTTACGAAGATAAGAACATCACACCAGATGACGTTAGAAGGGAATTAGAGGTTGCGTTTACACAAACCCAACGACCAATAATAATAATTGATGAATTTGATAAAATACAAAACAACGATACGAAAAAAGGATTTGCCAACCTAATAAAACATTTATCAGATGATTCTGTAAATGCGACACTTATAATCGTAGGTGTTGCAGAAGATATTGGTCAATTGCTAAACGAGCATGAATCCCTGTCCCGCTGCATAGAACAAGTTAGGATGCAGCGCATGTCTAATGATGAGATGAAGGAAATATTGACTAAGAGAATTCCTCGTCTTGGAATGAAGATAGATCCAGATGCAATATGGAAGATAATAACTTTGGCGCGAGGCCTACCTTCTTATGTGCATTTGTTAGGATTGAATGCTACTCTCGATGCCATCAACGCACGGCGAATGACTATTACAGAATCAAACGTTGATGCTGCTGTTTATAGAGCGCTTGAACGATCCCAGGAATCAATTCAGCAGGAGTACGCGCAAGCTACACACACGAATCGAAAAGATACACTGTTCGAACAAGTATTGCTTGCTTGTGCCCTGGCAAAGACAGACGACGGGGGTTTGTTCGCGCCCAATTCGGTTGTTCCCCCCCTGAGTAGCATCCTTAAAAAAGAAGTTAAAATTGCTCAATTTCAGAAACACTTGAAAGAATTTATAAGCGATGAAAGGGCAAAAATTTTAATCCGGCGAGGCAAGGAGCGTTCCTTCAAGTTCCGATTTCGGAACCCAATGATGCAACCTTATGTCATAATGAAGGGAGTCAACGCTGGATTTATTGAGGTTAAGGCTCTTGACGTTCTTTCTTCTCCGGCCGAGCCCGAGCTTCCCATCTAGTATTTGCCGCCTTCTTTGAAATATTGGTGCGCTGTTGTGGTGTTAATTTTGACGCCCGAGCCGCACCGCCCTTTCGGCCCGTCTCCTGAGCGGCCTTGTCCTTGCCGTCATCGACGTCAGTCGATTCGTCGACCTCACCCGTCGCAATCTTGGCGACCATGACAGCGGTGCCGATCACGTCGCCGGGTCGCTTCTCGCCACGCGGTCCTTTGGGCATGGTCATCTCCCGTCGTGCCTACCGCTAGCATATAGGATCACGGGCGGGGCGTCAGCCAGGGTGTCAACGGTTCCGGATTTCAAACTGAGACACTACCCGCACGCCGGTGGTCCGCGATGCCCCCCGCTTTGCAACTGCCCATCCGCAGGCGGCACGGCCCTCCCCCGCCCACGGTTATTGGGACGCCACGTCCACAAAGCCCTGCAACGGATTGTCGAAGTCGAAGCCGAACAGCTTCGGGTTCTCCCCGATCACCGCCGCGGCGAAGATGTAGAAGACGTAATTGTAGGTTTCGTCCGGGATGTTGTGCTTGCGCAGGAAGGCCCAGAAGTTTCGCTCCCGCGGGTTCTCCGGGAAGTTTTTAAGGCGGGAGTTGATGCGGTGGGGCCCCCAGTTGTAGGACGCCATCACCAACAGCCCAGAGGCCTGGGCATCCGTCGTGTAGATATCCCGAATGAAACGGGCAGCTGCCCGCGTCGCTTTCACGAAAACAAAACGCTCGTCCTGCGGATCATAAACCCGCTCGTCCTTCAACGGCCCGATCCGGAGCCCGTACTCCGCACCCGTTGATGGGATGAACTGCCACGCCCCCTTGGCGATGCCCCACCGGGTTCGGGGCCCGACCGCGCGAACGTTAAAGTTGCTTTCCTGCAAGCCGAGATACAGAAAATGCGGCGGCAAGCCGTTTTGCACGAAGGCGGAGACAATCTCGTTGCGAAAGCCCTGCTCATTCAGGCTGCGAATGGCGGTTTCGAGCCGCTGGGAGCCTTGCCATTTCTTGATGTAATTCTTGATCTCGTCCACGAAGTCCGGCGGCATCTCCAATTCGCTCTCGCCGAAAATGCGGGCGATCTTCAAGATGATCAGGTCCTCATCGTCGAGGGTGGGGTCGATGAGGTTGGCCTCCTGCAAAAAGGTGTCGTAGCGCGCCCGCATCTGGCGCATCTGCGCGCGGCTTTGCTGAAGCTCCGCCATCAGCTCATCCTCGCCGGTCGCCTGGACGGCCTTTTGAAGGCGAGCCAGGTTCAGCTCCATCGCCTTCATGTCGTAGAACAGGTCGATGGCGATCTGCCGATTGGGATCGGGCCGGGTGATTTGGTAAGCCAGGATGCCGACGACCGCCACGAAGACAACACCCACGGCCGCAATCACAAGCCGCCAGCGCTTGCGCTCCCTCTTGGCGGTCTCGCGAACAAAACGGCGGACCTCACGGGTGTGGTCACCGGCGTCTTCATCATCCACGTCCGTGCCGTACTTGAACGCAATCTGATCGGCGCTGAGATCATCGTCAGACGTGTTGCGCGCTCGGCTCGGCCGGTGCGGGTGCGTGGATCGGTGGCTGGACCCGACCGCGTCCTCCTCATCGTCCACGGGATCAGGGCGGGGCGGCGGTGGTGCTTCACCGGGACGCTGATAGTGTGCGGAACGACGCCGTTGGCGCGGCGGCGGTGCGGTGTCGGCATGCCGTTCCCGATACGCAGCCGGCGCCGGCTCCGCGCGAGGCGGGGCTTTGTTCAACACCACCGTGGCATCGTCCTGGGCCACGGCAGGCTGCGAGGACGCGCGCTCCGGCGTTAGGATGATCTCCAGGCCGTCGGTGCCCAACTGCAGTCGCGTCGGGCGGTCGAGCGCCAAGCTTTCGATGCGTCGACCGTCCACAAAGGTGCCGTTGCTGGATTGCAAGTCGCGCACGACCCAGCCGTCCTTGTCAGGCGCAATCTCAAGGTGCTTGCGGCTGACTTGACGGCTGGCAAGAGCAACGTCGCAGGCCGGATTCCGCCCAACCTGGAACGCCTTCGTGAAACGGCGCGACCGAGGCGCGCCCGTGCCGTCCGGCCACGTGATCTCAATGCCAGCGATGGAGCGTCGCTCCTCGGTTTCCTGCAATGTCTTTCGAACAAGCATATTCGAAATTTGCTGTCGCACTTAAGGTGACACGCAACCTCATGCGGCCGTTAACCTTATCGTAAAATGCACCGAGCGCAAAACAGGCCTATTCGGAGATGGGGAGGGCGTCGTGTCCATTCGGGGATGGCGTGGCGCGCACGATCTCAGCCGCCGACGGCAGCGGCGCGCCGGGATCCGCCATCCAGGCCTTGATGTCCGTCCAGACGGTCTCGGCCGACAGGTCACGGAGCAGCATATGCCATCCATCCGGATAGGCGGCGATTTTATATCGCTCGGCCGCGTCCACGGGCAGGCGTGCCGTGAATGCATTTGTGGCGGCACGCGGCACTAGCTGGTCGCGATCGCCTACGAGGATCAGGGTGCGCTGATCCAGATCCGGCGCCGCCGCGAAGGCCTTGTCCATCAAGTCGACGAGGCCATGGATCGCGTCTACCCGCGCTCCCTTGATAACGTGAGGGTCACGACCAAGCGAGCGCAGCATCTCAATGTTGTCCGAAGCCTGAACGCCAAGCCCGCGCCCGGTGAGCGACACCGAAGGGATTGTGCGAACCGCGATCCACAACGCCACCCTCTGGTACCAGGGCATGGTCGAGCGGCCCCACACGGCGGGTGCGGACAGGATCACGCCATCCACATCGAGGCCCGAGCCCGTGGTCGCGGCGACCAGGATTACGGCCCCACCCATACTTTCACCCAGCACGAACAGAGGCTGTGCGGGGTGGCGCGCGCGGAGCGTACGGACGGCGTCGCGCAGGTCTTGGGTTAGGGCCGCGCTGCCCGGCCACAGCCGCCGGTTTGGCGCTCGGCCGAAACCGCGCTGATCATAAGCGTAGGCCGCAACGCCGTGATCGGCGAACCAGGCCCCCGGTCCGGCGAAGAAGTTTCCGTAGTCGTTGAAGCCGTGGAGAGCGAGGATCACCGCCTCTTCCTCGCCGTCGGGTGGTAGCCAGGTATGGAGCGGCAGCTGGGCCCCGTCGCGCATTTCAACGAGATGCGGGACACCGAGGAGATGTGGCGGCCCAATTGCCGGCCCGGCGGGCTTCACGACCGGCGCGCAGGCCGCGACCGCCAGAACCAGCCCACCACCAACGAAAGCAAGAGCGCCACCCCAGAGACGACCAAGCCAACACATGGTCGCCGACTCACACCGACGCCGGTGTCCCGCTATCCGCCCCGGCGCCGTCGCTCTGGCTGGTCAGGCGGACGAACACGTCCTCCAGGTCCGCCTCCCTCGTGTCCAATTCGGTGACGGTGAGCCCGGTGCTCTGAATCGCCGCCAGGACCTCACCACACTCGATGCGGCTCGGCGGATAGCAGATGACCAGCCTTCCCGGGCGCGGCACGACCACGTGGAAGCGCTGCAGTGGCTGCGGAACGGCGGTCACAGGTTCGGCAACGGAAATGGCCAGCTCCTTGGAGTCGAGGCGGCGGAGCAGTGCCTCGGTCGATTCACACGCAATCAGGGCGCCTTGGTTGATGATGGCCACCGTATCGCACAGCTGCTCGGCTTCCTCCAGATAGTGGGTGGTGAGGACGATTGTCGTCCCCTGCTCCTGAAGCCGGCGCATCGACGTCCACAGCCCGCGGCGAAGCTCCACGTCGACACCGGCCGTGGGCTCGTCCAGCACGAGAACGTGCGGCGAATGAACCATGGCCTTGGCCACCAGGAGGCGACGGCGCATGCCGCCCGATAGAGTTCTGGCGTAGGCACGGGCCTGGCGCGTCAGGCCCACCAGCTCAAGGATTTCGTCGGTGCGGCGATCCTTGGGTGCAACACCATATAGACCTGCCTGGACGTCCAGGACCTCGCGCGGCGTGAAGAAGGGATCGATGTTGAGCTCCTGGGGGACGATACCGATGGAGCGACGGGCGGCGCGCATTTCGGCATCAATGTCATGGCCCCAGATGCGAACCTGACCACTGGTGCGAACCACGAGGCCGGCCAGGATATTGATCAGCGTGGACTTGCCGGCTCCGTTGGGACCAAGGAGCCCGAAGAATGACCCCTTGTTGATGGTTATCGAGATATCCTTAAGTGCGCGGACAACCTGCTCGCCCCGCCGTCGGTTGTAAACCTTTGACAGACCTGCGACCTGAATGGCCGATTCAGCTTCTATAGCGGCAGGTGGCGATACGGCGTCCATCGACACTCCGTAATATGGGGCGCTTTTGCGCCGACGGCAGCGTTGATTGCCCCGCCGCAATCGCTATCATCAGGGCGCCGCAAGGGTCAACGCCCGCAACGGTCCAACGCCCAGATCGGACATCACCCGGCTATGGAACCAGCTACGCCCACCACTACGCATCCGCCCGCTGTTGCCTCCGCACAGGAGGTGTTCGTGGTGGACACGCCCACGGTCTCATGTGACGGCGGCGGCGGCCCGCTCGGCCATCCCAAGGTCTATTTGCGCTTCGGAGATGAACGGACGATCGTCTGCCCCTATTGCTCACGTCGGTTCGAACTGAAGGACGGGACCGGCGCAGCGGCGCACTGAAACACGGGTTCCGGTGGACACGCCCTCGCCCGCCGGCCAGGCCCGGCACGTCTTCCTGGTCGACGGCTCCGGCTTCATCTTTCGCGCCTACCACGCCATACCGCGCCTGACCCGACCGGACGGAACCCCCGTCAACGCGGTCATGGGGTTCGTAAACATGATGATGAAGCTGTTCGAGGAGACGGACGCCGACCACCTGGCCGTCATTTTCGACAGCGACCGGAGGTCCTTTCGCAACGACGTTTACGCCGACTACAAGGCCAACCGGCCCGATCCGCCGGACGACCTGGTACCGCAATTCGCGCTCGTTCGGGAGGCGACAGCGGCCTTGGATGTGGCGGCCGTCGAGCTTGCGGGCTACGAGGCCGACGACATTATAGCGACATACGCGCGCCGAGCTCGCGCCACCGGCGCGCTCGTCACCATCGTGTCGTCCGACAAGGACCTGATGCAGCTCGTCGGTGACGGCGTGGAAATGTTCGACGCCATGGCCGGGCGCCGGATCGGGCCCGAGCAGGTTCGCGAAAAATTCGGCGTTCCCCCCGAAAAAGTGATCGAGGTGCAGGCGCTCGCTGGCGATTCCATAGACAACGTGCCGGGCGTGCCAGGGATCGGTGTCAAGACGGCAGCACAGTTGATTGACCAATTCGGCGACCTGGACACGCTCCTGAGCCGGGCTGGCGAAATCAAGCAACCGAAGCGGCGCCAGAGCCTGCTCGATCATGCGCAAGCGGCTCGGATGTCGCGCACGCTCGTCCAGCTGTGCGATGAGGTTCCGGTGCCATTGCCGCTGGATGCGCTCGCCAAGCGCACTATCGACGTCTCTGCGTTCCGGCAGTTCTGTGAAGCTCAGGGATTTCGCTCAATCCTGGCGCGGCTGGACGCCAAAGGGCCAGCTACGGGCGCATCTGCGGCCGGTGCAGTTGGCGATGATCCCGCGCCGACGGCCGAACGTCGCTATGAGCTGATTCAGGACGAAGTCGCCCTGCAACGCTGGATTGCCGGGGCCACCCGTTGTGGTGTGGTCGCGGTCGATACCGAGACAACGTCGCTGAACCCGATGCGGGCGGAGCTGGTGGGCGTGTCCCTCGCGGTCGAGCCCGGAGTTGCCTGCTACATCCCGCTCGGCCACGGTGACAGTCGGGCCGAGGGTTCGCTCGATCTTGCAGGGGACCAGGACCGACCGGAGCAGATCCCGCTGGGGCACGCTCTGGAGTTGCTGCGTCCGCTGCTCGCTGACACTTCCGTCCTGAAAGTCGGGCAGAACATCAAATATGACATGGAAGTGCTTGCTCGATATGACGTTTCAGTCACACCGATCGACGACACCATGGTTCTTTCCTACGTCGCCGACGGCGGCCTCCACGGCCACGGTATGGATGAGCTGGCACGGCTGCATCTGGGCATCACAACCATCAAGTACGAGGATGTGACGGGCAAGGGCAAGGATCAGGTCAGCTTTGCGCAGGTGGCGCTGGACCGCGCGCTCGCCTACGCCGCCGAAGACGCGGACATCACCTTGCAGCTTCACAACATCCTGAAGCCGCGACTGGTCGATCATCACGTCGTCAGCGTTTACGAAACCATGGAGCGCCCGCTGATCCCGGTCCTGGCGGACATGGAAATTGCCGGGATTACGGTGAACGCGGACGAGTTGCGCCGGTTGAGCGGTGATTTTGCCATGCGCCTCAGCGACCTCGAAGCCGAGATCCACGGTCTCGCCGGCCGGCCATTCAACGTTGGCTCACCGAAACAGCTCGGCGAAATCCTGTTCGATGAAATGGCTCTCGCTGGAGGCAAGAAGGGTAAGACCGGTGCCTATGCAACCGGCGCCGACGTACTGGAGACGCTCGCCGCCGAAGGGCACGAGCTGCCCGGCCGCGTTCTGCAATGGCGCCAACTCGCCAAGCTCAAGAGCACCTACACCGATGCGCTGATCGGTGAGATCCATCCGGAGACGGGACGAATCCACACCTCCTACGCCCAGACCGTGGCGTCCACGGGCCGGCTGTCCTCCAACGATCCCAACCTGCAGAACATTCCGATCCGGACCGAGGAGGGCCGAAAAATTCGCCGCGCGTTCGTGGCGATGCCCGGCCACGTGCTGCTGAGCGCGGATTATTCCCAAATCGAGCTTCGGCTGTTGGCCCATGTGGCCGAAATCGGCGCCTTGAATGACGCGTTTCGCGACGGCCTGGATATCCACGCGCTGACGGCCTCGCAGGTGTTCGGGGTTCCCGTAGAGGGCATGGACCCGATGGTGCGGCGGCGTGCCAAGGCCATCAATTTTGGGATCATCTATGGGATCTCGGCATTCGGGCTCGCCCGCCAACTCGGCATTCCTCGAGCCGACGCCGGCACCTACATCGATGCGTACTTCGCGCGCTTTCCCGGAATCCGCGACTACATGGATGCGACCAAGGCGACGGCCCGAGACCGGGGGTTTGTGACCACCCTGTTCGGTCGGCGCTGCCCGACCCGTGGCATCGCCGATAAGAACCCGTCCGTGCGGAGCTTTGCCGAGCGGGCCGCCATCAACGCGCCGATCCAGGGCGGAGCCGCCGATATCATCAAGCGGGCGATGATCCGCCTGCCGGCGGCCCTCCACAGCGCCGGGGTCAAGGCGCGGATGCTGCTGCAGGTCCACGACGAGCTGTTGTTCGAGGTGCCCGAGGCCGAGGCGGATGCCACTAAGGAAATAGTAACGGTGGTGATGGAAAATGCCGCCAGCTTGAGCGTCCCGTTGGTGGTCGACACTGGGGTCGGTGACAACTGGGACGACGCTCACTGAGATCGGCGTTCAGGGAGTCGTCATCCGTGCCCATGGAGTTGCGTAAGATCGTGTTCTCGAAGACCGAGGTCCAGAATGCGGTCTACAGCCATTGCCTGCATCAGAACAAACCAATGCCCGAAGCGATCGTGCGCGATATCGTCATCGAGAAGCGGGCCGACCTCGTCGTTCGGCTCATCTTTGACGTCAGTGCTCCGAGCAACAACGAGAGCGTCGAGATCGGCGGTGCCGACGTGGCAGTGGCCCTGATTAGGTATTGCGGCCGTATCGGCGTGCCGATCCCGCGGGCCGCCAAGAAGGCCGTTGTGCCAGAGGGGGACGGCATCACTATGCTGATCAACCTGAACTACCAAGTGTCCGCGAAACAGGAAGGCCGGTCCGCCGCCTGAAGGCCGGGGGGCCTGCGCGGCTCGGGCCACGTTGGCCCCTAGGGGGCCTCGGCCGATGCCGACGACGGCTCCGCCGCGAGCGCCGGTTTGCCCTGTCCCTTGATCTTTTCCCGCAGCGACTGGAATACAACGTACAGCACGGGGATCAGGAAGATTCCGAATACGGTCGCGAACAGCATGCCGCCGAACACGGCCGTGCCGACCCCGCGCTGGCTGGCTGCCCCGGCTCCGACGGCCGTGATCAGCGGAACCAAGCCCAGAATGAACGCAAAGCTGGTCATCAAGATCGCGCGAAAGCGCAATCGAGCCCCCATGATGGCCGCGTCAAGGATCCCCATGCCTTCCTCCCGTCGTTCCTTGGCGAACTCCACGATCAGAATCGCGTTCTTGGCGGCAAGCGCGATCAGGACGACCAGACCGATGTTGGCATAGAGGTTGTTGTCCAGGCCCGTGACCCACAGTGCGACCATGGCACCGAGAACACCGACCGAGATGGAGAGCATAACCGGCACGGGGATGGTCCAGCTTTCATACTGGGCCACCAGGAAGAGATAGGCGAACAACACCGCAAGGCCCAGGATCAGGCCGACCTGCCCCGCCGCTTCCTTTTCCTGCAACGCCGTAGAGGTCCATTCGTAGCCGAATCCCTGGGGAAGCGTCTTCTGAGACAGTTCTTCCATGGCGACCAGTGCTTGACCGGTGCTGATCCCCGGTGCGGCCGAGCCGTTGATGGTGACGCTGCGGTAGCTGTTGTAACGGATCAACGATTGCGGCCCCAACGTGAGCCGCGTGGTCGCGATCGATTGGAGCGGCACCATCGCGCCATCGCTGTTGCGCACGTAAATGCGGTCGATGTCGTCGATGGCATTGCGATCCTGGGCCTCGCCCTGGATCTGAACCTGCCATACACGCCCGAATTTGTTAAAGTCGTTGACGTAAAGGCCGCCAAGCGTGGTCTGCAGTGCCTGGAACACATCGCCAACGGGGATACCGAGGGTCTGAGCCTTCTCCCGGTCCAGATCGAGGAACAATTGCGGCGTGTCGGCGGCGAAGGAGCTGAACACCGACGACAGTTCCGGGTGCTGGTTGGCCTCCACGATCAGGCCACGCATCACTTGCGCAATCTCCTCCGGCGAGGCGCCGGTGAACGATTCCAGCTGGTACTCGAACCCACCGGTCGTGCCGAGGCCGACGATCGGCGGCAAATTGAAGGCAAACGCTGCCGCCTGCGGGATCGCAAAGAGCTGACCAGTCAAGCGCTGGATCAGGCTTTCCACATGCAGGCTGGGATCATCCACGCGCTCCTCGAAGGGGTCGAGCGTGACCACGAAGAACGCCGCGTTTGACTGGCTGACCCCATCGAGGAAGTTGTAGCCGATCACCGCGAAGCGATAGGCGACACCCGGCGTATCGGCGAGAATAGAGTCGATCTCCGCCACGACGTCACGGGTCCGGTTGACGGAGGAGCCCTCGGGCAACTGGGCGACCACGAAGAAGGCCCCTTGGTCCTCCGACGGCAAAAAGCCCGTGGGCGTTTCCCGGAACAACCAGCCGGCGGCAAGGATCACAGCCACGAGTATCACGACCCCCAACATGCTCCGGTGCACCAACCAGCCAACCACCGAAGCATAACCGTCGCGAGCGCGGTCGATCGCGCGCAGGATCGGGCGGATCAGAGCAGGTGGACGTGAGCCCCGTTTCATGACGATGGAGGCGAGCGCCGGGCTCAGCGTCAGCGCGTTAATGGAGGAGATGACGACCGAGACGGAGATGGCGACGGCGAACTGCTGAAACATCTGACCCGTGATGCCGGGTATAAAGCCCACGGGCACAAACACGGACAGCAGAACCAGCGTGGTCGCAACGATCGGGCCGGTGATCTGTGCCATGGCCTTGCGCACGGCATCCCGAACCTCCAGACCCTCCTCTTCCATCAGCCGTTCGGTGTTTTCCACGACGATGATGGCATCGTCCACGACAATCCCGATCGCCAGCACCAGGGCGAACAAGGAGACAGTGTTGGCGCTGAAACCGAAAGCGAGCATAACGACAAAGGCGCCGACCAGGGACACCGGCACGGCGACGAGCGGGATGATGGTCACCCGAAGCTGGCCGAGAAACAAAAAAATCACGATGATGACCAGCACGAACGCCTCCAAGAGCGTGTGCACGACGGACTCGATCGTCGATTTCACGAACACGGTCGTGTCGTAGGTAATGCGATAGTCGATGTCGTCCGGGAAGCGGTCCTTCAGTTCATCCATGCGCTGAACGACGGCCTCGGCCGCCGCTACGGCGTTGCTGCCCGGAAGCTGATAAATCCCGAGCCCTGCCGACGGCGCGCCGTTCAAGGTGGTGATCGTGTCGGAACTCTTCGCGCCCAACTCGACCCGGGCGACGTCCTTGATGCGAAGCGTGGAGCCATCCGGATTGGAGCGGACGATGATGTTCTCGAACTCGTCCACGTCCGTCAGGCGGCCCTTGGTTTGCAGCGTCAGCTGATACTGCTGGTCGATGCCGATGGGCTCGGCGCCGATCCGGCCCACGGCAGCCTGAACATTCTGACTGCGAATGGCGTCGACGATATCGTTGGGCGAGAGCTCAAGCGCGGTCAGCCGGTCCGAGGACAGCCAGATCCGCATGCTGTAATCCATGAGCCCGAACAGCCGGGCATCGCCAACACCGGGCAGTCGTGCCAGCTCGTCGCGAATGTTGATGGTGGCGTAGTTGTTGAGGAACAGATTGTCGTAGGTGCCGTTGGGCGAAATGATGCTGACCACCTGGAGCAGCGCGGAGGACTGCTTCTGGGTCGTTACCCCCTGGCGTTGAACCTCCTCTGGCAACTGGGCCATGGCCTGGGCGACCCGGTTCTGGACGTTGACGGTGTTGATGTCCGGATCCGAGCCCACTTCGAACGTGACCGTCAGCGTGTAGCTGCCGTCATTGCCGCTGACGGACTTCATGTAGAGCATGTTCTCGACGCCGACGACCTTGGATTCGATCACCTGAGCGACGCTCGCCTCCACCACGGACGCGCTGGCCCCGGGATAGGTGGTGCTGACCCGAACCTGCGGCGGCACGATGTCCGGAAACTGCGCGATGGGGATCACCAGAATGGCGATTACGCCGGCGATGGAGATGACCAGCGAGATGACGATCGCGAACCGGGGGCGATCGATGAACAGCCCCGAGATCACGGCTTGGCGCCTTGCGACGGTGGTGCCGGCATGGGGCTCGTCTGCACGACCTGCTCCGGCCGCACCTTCTGGACACCCTGGACAATGACGAGGTCACCTTCGCTGAGCCCGTCCGTGATCTCCGCTTTACCCTCACGCTCGGCCCCGATCTTGACCCGGCGGATCTGAACCTTGTTGTCACCGTCTACAACCATCACGAAACGCCCTGCCTGGTCGGCTTGCAGGGCCGATTGCGGCACGAACAGCACCATCTTCGGCTGCCCACTCTCGACGAACACGGGGCTGAACTGGCCATCGATCAGAAAGCCATCCGGGTTCGGAAACACCGCCCGGATGAGTAACGTGTCCGTCGTGCGGTTGATGGAGATATCCGCAAAGTCGATTTTGCCGGGATGCTTGTAGATCGTTCCATCCGCAAGCCGGAGGCGAACGACGGCGCCGGCCTCGGTGTTCCCCGATTCCGCGACCCGTTTTTGATACTCCAGGACCGCGAGGCGGCTGATGGGGAAGCTGACGTAAATGGGGTCTTGGCTGACGATAGTGGCCAGCGTCCCAGTATCCGGTCCGACCAAGTTGCCGACCGAGACATTCTCCTGGCCGATGCGACCGCTGATGGGCGCCTTGATGTCGGTGTAGCCCAGGTCGAGTGCCTTGATGTCGATCTCGGCGGAGGCGGAAAGGATTGAGGCTTCCGCCACCTCCTCACGGGCCACCGCTTCATCAACTTGCTGGCGGCTGACAGCACCGGTGCGCGCAGCCTCCTCATTGCGGACACGGGTGGCCTTAGCTTCCGCGTAGCTGGCCTCCGCTTGCGCTCTTGACGCCTCCGCAGCCTTGAGGGCCGCTTCGAAGGGTGGTTTCTCGATAACAAGCAGCAGGTCGCCCTCGGCCACATTCTCGCCTTCCTCGAACAGCCGCTTTTCGAGAAATCCGGTAACGCGGGCCCGCAAGTCCACACGGTCCACGGCCTCGACGCGACCGATGAACTCCGCACTGGCGGTGAGAGGCTCCATGGCGGCCGGCGCTACAATCACCGATGGCGGCGGCGGGGCCGCCGATTGCTCACCTTGGCCCGACTCTTCACACGCCACCACAAGAAGGCACAGGACTGCAACGAACGCCCGCAATGGCCGAACTCCGTCGCCCAAGACGCTCACGTAATTTACCCTCCCCGACGTCAGGTTTTTTTCGTCAAGGCGCTTATGGCATTGGTGGGAGAGAGATGGAAGGCCGAAAGCGACCGACAGTCGCGACGCAACTCCCGAGTCAAGGACCGGCCGCAGCAGCCATCGACCGGGTGTCTCGAGCAGTCACACGGCGCGCGCGCGCCCAGACCCGCCATCCGAGCAAGGCCGCCAGAATCGTAGCATAGATCAAGGGCTCACGAAGATCGGCCTTGACCATCATGGCGAAATGCAACGTGGCCAGGATGGCCGCGGGATAGACGAGGCGATGCAGTCTCTGCCAACGGACCGCGCCCAAACGCTTAATCCAACCCTTTGTGGAGGTCACCGCCAATGGTAGCAGCAGCAGAAATGACAGCATGCCGACGGTGATGAACGTCCGTTTGACGATGTCGTCCCAGATCGCCCCCCAGGCGAAGAAGTGGTCAAGCCCGACGTAAGCAAGGACATGGATGGTCACGTAGAAGAACGCAAACAGCCCGAGCATGCGCCGGAACTGCATCACCGTTTTCCAGCCCGTCACGCCGGCAACGGGGCTGACGGCCAACGCGATCAGGAGGAACCGCAATGCCCAATCACCAAGGAACCGGTTGATCGCTTCAATCGGATTGGCGCCCAGCCCACCTGCAAACGCGGCGAAAATCAACCAAGCCAGTGGTAGCAGACAGACCACAAACACAGCCGGCTTTGCCACGTACTTAATCCAGCTCTGCTTGCGGGGTCGCCGTTGATTGGGACGACCATCCGTTTCAGCGCTGCCTTTTGGTTGGTCGGGAACGGCTAGTACCATGCAGCCAAATCCATGCCGGAATACAGCGACGCAACCTCCTCAGCATAGCCGTTGAACATGAGGGTGTCGCGGCGGAAAAACTCACCGATCCGCCGCTCGTTTGCCTGGCTCCAGCGCGGATGATCTACCTCCGGGTTCACGTTGGCGTAAAAGCCATACTCGCGCGGGGCGGAGCGGTTCCAGGACGTTGGCGGCATGTCCTCAACCAATGAGAGACGGACGATGGACTTGATGCTTTTGAAGCCGTACTTCCACGGCACGACCAGACGAACGGGTGCCCCATTCTGGTTGGGAATGATCTCGCCATACATGCCAACGGTCAGCAAGGTCAGTGGATGATTGGCTTCGTCAAGGCGAAGCCCCTCAACATAGGGCCATTGAAGGATGCGACGCCGCTGGCCCGGCATTTGCTCCGGGTCGTAGAGCGTTTCAAAGGCCACATACTTGGCCGAGCCCAAAGGCTCGAACCGGGACAGCACCGCGCCGAGTGGCACGCCAATCCAGGGGATCACCATCGACCACGCTTCGACGCAACGCAGCCGGTAAATCCGCTCCTCCAGCGGGAAATCGCCCAACAGCGACTCGATATCCAGTATGCCGGGCTTGGCGCATGCGCCGTCGACCTCTATCGCCCATGGCCTTGTTCTCAGCGTGTGCGCATAGCGGGCCGGGTCCTGTTTGTCGGTCCCGAACTCGTAAAAGTTGTTGTAGCCCGTGGCCGAGTCGTAATCGGTCAAGTCTTCGTTCGTGCTGAAGGTGGCGTTGTGAGTGGCGCCCTCAAGCTTGACACGGCTCTGCTGCTCCTCCGCTCTCGCCGCCAAAAATGGGGCCGCCATCAAGCCTGCACCGGCGACGGCCGCCGTCCTCAAGAAGTGCCGACGATCCGCATACACGGCGCGGGTGGTGATCTCCGAGGAGAGACTTTCCGAAGCCTTCCGGATTTTGATCAGCATTCCTGTCTCCGGCGGGATCAACCCCGCGTTTGCTCAATCTGTGGCGACCAACCTGCGCTGCCGTCCTTCGCGATCTCTGCCGCTTTAGATGCGCAACTGGCGATTAAGGTCTGCCGAGTCGAATAAAAACAGTGTGAACGTTTGCCCTTAAGGCCGTGCGCCAGTGATGGAACGGCGCACCGCGATCGGCTACACAGCCGATACCATGTCCGCAGAGAAGTTCCTCATTGTCTGGCTCCTGGGTCTGATTGTCGTCGGTGCCGCCGTCCTGTCCCTTCCCTTCATGACCGTCGCCGGTGGTCTCGCTCCCATCGATGCTCTGTTCACGGCGACCTCCTCCGTGTGCATCACCGGCCTTATGGTGATGAGCGCGAAAACAGATTTCACGCTGGCGGGGCAGATTACGATTCTGGTCCTGTTTCAATGCGGTGGGATCGGCATCGTCACCGTTGCCAGCGGTTTGATTCTGTCGGCGGAGCGCCGACTGCCGCTGGATTACGAAGAAGCCGTCACCTCGACTGTGACAACCAGCCGCTTCGGGAGCTTTCGGAATGTCGCTCAAGCCGTGATCGTGGCCACCTTCACAATCGAGGCCATTGGCGCCGGATTGTTGTTCGTGGCGTGGCCGGCAACAGGTCCGGACGGCGCCATTCCCTGGGACGAACGGCTTTGGCTGGCTGTGTTCCATGCCGTCTCGGGGTTCTGCAACGCGGGCATTACCTTGATGACCGATAGCCTCGCCATGTTCCGTAGCGACGTCGCGGTGCAAGTCATCTTCATGGGCCTGATCATCGCCGGCGGGTTTGGCTTCATCAATCTGTCCGAAATCCTGTTCCACCTGCGTACGCGAAGCTTACGCTGGTCGAAGTTCTCTTTGTCGTTGAAGGTCGCCATTGTGCTGACCGTTGGCTTCAACGTCGTCGCGGCGTTGTTGCTCTTAGCGCTGGAACGCGGGGTAGCTCTTGGTGATCTCGGCAACGTCGATGCCATAGTTGCCGCGATGTTCCATGCCGTCACGACGCGATCCTCCGGCTTCGAGACGATCGCGCTTGCCAATTTTACCGAGGTTTCGCTGATCCTGATGATGATCCTGATGTTCATCGGGGCAGCCAGCGGTAGCTGTGGTGGCGGGGTTCGGCTTGGAACGGTCGCCATCCTGTTTGCGCTCGTGCGCAGCTACATCCGCAACGACACCGAGCCGGTTTTGATGGGCCGCCGGATCACGCGGACCGACCAACGTAAAGCTGTTGTCCTGGTCACGGCGTCCGTGCCGCTGTGCATCGCGGGTGCTTGCGTTCTCTATCTTGTCGAGGCCGGTCCCTTGGTCTTGGCGGATTCGCGCAGCGAAATGCTCGAGTTCGGCTTCGAAGTGATGTCGGCGCTCGGCACAGTGGGATTAAGCACCGGCATCACACCGGAGTTGTCGGCACACGGAAAGGCGATCATCATCGTTCTGATGATCGTGGGCCGACTCGGACCGCTCGCCGTGATCGCGTCCTGGGCCCGCCGTCCGATACCGCGACCCTTTACGAGTCCCGAAGAATCGCTCCCCGTGGGATAGAGCCATGACCAAGCGCATCGTCGTCCTCGGCGTCAGCACCTTCAGCGATTTCGTGCTGCGCTACTTGCATGAGAGCAAGCGCGCGGAAACGATCGCCGTCGATCGGGACGAGGAGCGTATCAACGCCATTGCCGACCTGGTCGACCGCCCCATCATCGGCAACATCCGCAACCGCGAGCTCCTAGAGCAGCTGGACTTGGGCAGTGCCGACATGGTGTTGGTGTCCCTCGGCGACATCGAGGGCAGTTTGGTGACGGTGCTCTATTTAAAGGAGCTCAACGTCTCCCGGTTGATGGTCAAGGCCTTGAACGCCGAACATGAGCACATCCTGCGCCTGCTCGGCGTCCAATCAATCGTGTTCCCGGAGCGGGAAATGGCCAAGCAGGTTGCCTTTCGCTTGGTCTACCCGCACGTCCTCGACTCGCTGACCATCGACGGTGGTGAGCGGATCGTCGAGTACGCCACGCCAGAGTCGCTGATAGGGCGCGAGCTGGACCGCAAGAAGCTATACGAAGACTATGCCGTTCAGCTCTTGATGGTGATCGATTGCCACGGCGCACCGAACCCCCTGCTTCCCGACGTCCACACCGTGCAAGGCGGCGATCGACTGGTCCTTTATGGCTCCGACGACGCGCTTTATGCCTTCCAACGCGCCACCAGTTGACGGCACCCGCAATGGGGGCCGAAGCGCGTTGACCGAACCCCAATATGGGGCGTTTCGCGATTGCCACTTTGGCTGTATCCAGAACTCATGGTTACGCTTCATCACGTCTTGCTGTCGCCCGGATGTCGTATCATCCGAATGGTGCTCGCCGAAAAGGACATCGCGTTCGACTTGCGGCCCGAACCGGTTTGGGAGCGACGGCGATCGTTTCTGGCGCTGAACCCGGCCGGTGAGGTGCCCGTTCTCACGGACGACGATGGCCTTTGCCTCGCCGACACGCTCGCCATCTGCGAATACCTGGAGGAGATCCACCCTGAGACGCCACTGCATGGCACCGACGCGCTGTCGCGGGCGGAGGTTCGACGCCTGTTCGCATGGTTTCACCGTAAGTTTGCGGCAGAGGTAACCGACAATCTGGTAGGCGAGAAGGTCGTAAAGCGACAACTCGGCACCGGTCAGCCGGATTCGGGTGCGGTGCGTGCCGGCCACGCCAACATCCACGCCCATCTGGACTACGTCGGCTATCTCACAGAACGGCGAAACTGGCTCGCCGGTGACCGCCTGACGCTAGCCGACATAGCCGCCGCCGCTCATGTGAGCTGCGTCGACTACATCGGCGATGTGCCCTGGGATCGGCACGAGGCTGCCAAAGATTGGTACGCGAGAATCAAGTCTCGGCCGAGCCTCCGGCCCTTGCTGCAAGAGGTGATCCCGGGCCTGCCGCCAACGTCGATCTATGCCGACCTTGACTTCTGACCGGCAGCCGGGCGGGAATCCTCCGCACCTGTTCTGCTTCGGTCTCGGCTACACCGCACTCATGCTTGCGCGTCGGATCATGCGGGAGGGTTGGCGGGTCTCCGGCACCTGCCGAAGCGAAGCCGCCGCCGCCGCCGCCGCCGCCGAAGGCATCCACGCGGTCATTCTCGACCGCGGTCGGCCGATGGATGATCCGAAACGGACCCTGGCCACCGTTACCGACATTCTGAGCGCCGTTCCGCCGGATGCGGACGGCGATACGGTCCTGGACCACCACGGTGATGATCTGACGACGATGGGGGGGCTTCGTTGGGTCGGATATCTATCGACAACGGGTGTTTACGGCGACACCGGCGGTATCGAAGTTAAAGAATCCGCGCCTTTGCAACCGAGCAGTGAGCGCGGCCGGCGTCGGGTCGCGGCCGAAGCACGCTGGCTATCGTTGCCGCTGGCGTCGGCGGCCTCAATCCACGTGTTTCGCCTGGCGGGGATCTATGGCCCCCGCCGCAACGTGTTCGAAACCATCCGCTCCGGCAAGGCACGCCGGATTGATCGCCCGGGACACCTGTTTTCGCGCATTCACGTGGATGACATTGCGACCGTGCTCCGTGCCTCCATCGCCCAGCCTGAAGCGGGACAGGTGTTCAACGTTTGCGACGACGAGCCGGCGGAGCCCGCAACCGTGACCGCCTATGCCTGTGCATTGCTCGGCATCGACCCGCCCCCGCTGCAGCGTTTTGATGACGCGGCGCCGACCATGTCGCCGATGGCGCTTAGCTTCTGGCGCGATAACCGCCGCGTCTCCAACGCGCTGATTAAGCAGGATCTCGGAATCGTCCTTGCGTATCCGAGTTACCGCGAGGGCCTAGCAGCAATCCTGGAACACGCCAGACGCGCCGATGCGGACGTGGACACACGACCAAAAATGGACCAGGATTCCTAGGCGGGCGACGTGGTTGTCCATCGACGCCGGTAGTCGATGGGTCGCCGGGGGCGATGTGGAGCACTTATGTGCGGATCGGCCTAATCTCCTTGGTCCTTGCCGCCGTGATCTTGGCGCTGGGAACACCGCTTGGTAGTCGCGAGAGTGGCACGCCGGCACCGACCGTTCTAACTGTCGACATCGAGGGCCCGATCGGACCAGCCACGGCCGACCATATTGGCCGCGCGTTGGACCACGCCGCCCGTGAGGGCGCCGTTGCCGTCGTGCTCCGCCAGGACACGCCGGGCGGTCTTGATACGGCCATGCGCACAATCGTTCAGGATATCTTGTCATCGCCCGTGCCCGTGATTAGCTGGGTCGGACCCAGCGGCGCACGCGCGGCCAGCGCTGGAACGTTCATCAGCTATGCCGCCCATGTAGCTGCCATGGCACCGGGAACCAACCTGGGCGCGGCCACCCCGGTTGCCATCGGTGCCCCCGGCCTGCCCGGCGGGGATGCTCCGGATGGAGACAAACCGCAAAAACGCGATAGAGCGGACCGTAGCGACGGCGACTCGAATACTGCAAGCGATGACGATCGAGCCGGTGACGATACCGCCGAGCCAAGCACCGCCAAGCCCGACTTGCCAGAGAAGGCCATGAACGATGCCGCCGCCTACATCCGCAGCCTTGCCCAATTGCGTGGTCGCAACGCCGATTGGGGTGAGGCGGCCGTGACGAAGGCGGCAAGCCTGTCGGCCGAAGAGGCGATGGCTAACAATGTCATCGATCTGATCGCCAAGGATGTGCCCGACCTGTTGTCGGCGGCAGACGGGCGCGTGGTGACCATCGCGGGCGTAGAGCGAACGCTGAACACAGCGGACGCGACCGTCGTTAATCAGGAAATCGACTGGCGAACGGCGTTTCTCGCCTTCATCACCAATCCGAACGTGGCCTACATCCTGATGTTGATCGGCATCTACGGCATCGTGTTCGAGTTCTACAGTCCGGGGCTGATCGGCCCCGGTGTCATCGGTGCGATTTGCCTGATTTTGGGTCTGTATGCATTCCAGCTCCTGCCCGTCAACGCCGGCGGCCTCGCCCTGACCCTGCTTGGTCTTGCCCTGATCGTCGCCGAAGCGCTGACTCCCGGTATCGGCGTGCTCGGGATCGGCGGTATTGCCGCATTCGCCATCGGCTCTGTCATGCTGCTGGACACGGACGTTCCCGGCTACACGATCGCCTGGGAACTGGTTGGCAGTGTCGCCGCCGTGGCCGGCGCATTCCTGCTCCTGGTGCTGTCCATGGCCGTTCGGGGCCGCAAGAAACCCGTGGTCTCCGGCGCGGAAGAGATGATCGGCAGCCCGGGCCGCGTGCTGTCTTGGCGAGATGATGCGGGCCAGGTCCACGCCCATGGGGAGATTTGGCGAGCCCGCTCTGGCTCGGTTCTCAACGCCGGTGACGCGGTACGGATCGTTGCCCTGAACGGCCTGACTCTCATCGTCGAGGCCGCCCCGGCAGATCACCCCGAAGCCACCGAGGCAAAGCCATGACCCTGGACCTGCTGCTGAACAACATTTTTTTCCTGGCCGGCGCCTTGATCGTTCTGATTCTGCTCGTAACCGCGCTCTACATCCTGCGCGAGTACGAGCGAGGTGTGGTGTTTTTCCTCGGCCGGTTTTGGAGCGTGAAGGGACCCGGGCTGATCATCGTGATCCCGATCGTCCAACAAATGGTGCGCGTGGATTTACGGACGCGAGTCCTGGATGTGCCGCGGCAGGACGTAATCTCGCGGGACAACGTGTCCGTGCGAGTCAACGCGGTGGTCTATTATCGGGTGATGGACCCGGAACGGGCGATCATTCAGGTGGAGGATTTCACCGCCGCAACCAGCCAGTTGGCTCAGACCACACTTCGCTCCGTGCTCGGCCAGCACGACCTGGATGAGATGTTGGCGGAACGTGAGAAGCTGAATGTCCACATCCAGAACATCCTGGACGAAGCCACGGAGCCTTGGGGCATTAAGGTCTCCAACGTTGAGCTTAAGCACGTGGACCTCGATGAAAGCATGATCCGGGCCATCGCCAAGCAGGCCGAGGCCGAACGGCTGCGCCGGGCCAAAATCATCGATGCGGAGGGTGAGTTGCAGGCCTCCCAGCGATTCCTGGATGCCGCCAAGATCCTCGCCCAGGCACCGCAGGCATTGCAGCTCCGCTACCTGACGGCCCTCAATGGCATCGCCTCAGACAAAACGTCGACGATCGTGTTCCCGCTGCCCATGGAGCTGTTGCGGGCGTTCGACAAGGGCGATGTGGCGGCCGCAAAAACCGAGACCTGAACGCCGACTCCCCGTGCCGCGCAAACTTAGCCGTTGCCAACCCGCGCAACGAGCGCCTTCAGAGTCCGGGACAGGCGGTCCAGATCATGGTCCTCCGACAGCCGGTGGCCGGCACCTTTGATGACGGTAATCTCCACATCCTCCGACGTGAGCCGTTCGGCAAGTCGCAGGGATGTCTGCCACGGCACGTCCGGGTCCTCGAGGCCATGGATCAGGCGGACGGGACCATCGAACGGAATGGACGTGCGCAGTACCAGGTGCTCCCGGCCCTCGTCCAGAATGCGCTTGGTCACTGGCGTCGGCTCGGGATCATAATCGCAGGCCATCGGCACCATGCCGTCGCGTTCCAGTTGCGTCTTCTGTACGTCCGTCAGAACAGGAACAATGAGGTCTTCTGTAAAGTCAGGCGCTGCCGCGATGCCGAGCAGGCCGGCCACACGCTGGGGTCGACGCATGGCGGCAAGCGCCATGATCCAGCCGCCCAGGCTGGAGCCCACCAGGATCTGCGGCCCTGTGGTCAAATGATCGAGGACGAACACAGCATCGTCAGCCCAACGTCCGATGGTGCCATCCGTAAACGCGCCCGAAGACGCGCCATGGCCGAAATAGTCGAACCGGACATAGGCGAGGCCCCATTCCCGGCACACCTGTTCGAGCATGAGTGCTTTCCCGCCGGTCATATCGGACATGTACCCGGTCAGGAACACGATGCCCGGCTCACCATCACGCGCCGGCTTGCCAGGAGTTCGATGGTAGGCGATGATTTCGCCGTCTTCCCGTTCAATCCTGTCCGGAGCCGGCGATGCTGCGTCGGTCATGCGCTGTTTCCCCAATTCTATGCCGCCTCGATTGCCCAACGCCGCCGCCCAGCTAACATCCGTAGCATCAGTGTCTACCATGCCCGATCGTCCAGCGGCCACCGGCACGGTGGTACCACCGCCTGCGGCAGATGTAAGCGGGCGAACGATTCTTCAGGTGTTGCCGGCTCTCGGCGCGCAGGGCGGCATCGAACGGGGCACGATCGAGGTTGCGGACGCCATCGCCCGGGCAGGTGCGCGCGCGGTGGTCGCGTCCGCTGGCGGTGTTCAGGTCCGATCCCTGGAGCGAGTCGGTGCTGATCATGTGACTCTGCCCATGGATAGCAAGAATCCACTGCGGATCGCCCGCAACGTGGGACGGCTTGCGAGACTGATCGAGCGCGAAGCCGTGGATTTGGTCCACGTTCGCTCCCGCGCACCGGCCTGGAGCACGTTGTCCGCGTCTCGACGCACCGGCGTGCCCGTAGTGACCACGTTTCACGGGACCTATGGCCACGGCAGCGCGCTGAAGCGGGCCTATAATGCGGTAATGACCCGGGGCGATCGGGTGATCGCCATCTCGGCGTTCATCGCCCACCACATGGAGAGCGTCTACGGCGTTGAACCGGAACGCGTTCGCATCATCCATCGCGGCGTCGATCCGATACAATTCAACCCAGCCACGGTTTCGGGTCTCAGGATCAACAGCCTCGCCCGAGACTGGCGGCTCACTGACGGTCTGCCCGTGGTCCTGCTGCCAGGGCGGTTGACCCGCTGGAAAGGTCAGGTCGTGTTTCTGGAGGCCCTCGCCCGGCTCGGTCAACGCAACCTCCAGGCGGTGCTTTTGGGGAGCGCCCAGGGACGTGAGGCTTACCGCGCGGAGCTGGAGGATCTGGTCAGCCATTATGGGCTCGGACACGTCGTCCGGCTGGTTGAGCACTGTGATGACATGGCGGCGGCGTACCGCGTCGCTGATGTCGTGGTTTCAGCATCCGTCGACCCCGAAGCGTTCGGCCGGATCGCGGTGGAGGCCCAAGCCATGGAACGTCTAGTGATCGCGACCGACCATGGCGGCGCGCGCGAAACCGTTTTGCCGGACGCGACCGGCTGGCTGGTGCCACCGGGTGACGCCCCCGCGCTGACGGCCGCCTTGGACCGCGCCTTGAAAATGCCAACGGCGATGCGAGCGACTATGGGAAACGCAGCGCGCGCCCATGTCCTGGCCACCTTCAGCAAGGATCGGATGTGCCAGGAAACACTCGCCGTTTACGCGGAACTGTTGGGCCTACGGCGGACCCTATGACCGCGGCGAGCGGCGCGGTCCTGGTGATCAAGCTCGGCGCGCTAGGCGATTTCGTGCAAGCGCTCGGCCCCTTTGCCGCCATTCGGCGCCACCATGACGGCGCTCCCATCACGCTGCTTACCACCGCGCCGTTCGTTCCAGTCGCTCGCGCGACACCGTACTTTAGCTCGGTTTGGGCCGATGAGCGCGCGGCACCCTGGCAGGTGGCGCGTTGGTTGCGACTGCGAGGCATGTTGCGACGTGGGTGCTTCAGTCGCGTTTACGACCTGCAGACCTCCACCCGTAGCTCGTCCTATCTCCAACTGTTCCGTCCGGGCCCCATGCCGGAATGGTCCGGGATTGCCCGGGGTTGCTCCCATCTCCACGCCAACCCGGGTCGGGACCACATGCACACGCTGGATCGCCAAGCCGAGCAACTGGCCATGGCTGGGATCGAGGACGTGCCCGCACCCACGTTCTCCTGGTGCCCCGATGCTCCGTTACCGGCGGGCTCCGACGCCAGAACCGTGCTCCTGGTGCCTGGCGGAGCCGCCCATCGGCCAGCCAAACGCTGGCCGGATGCCCGGTATGCCGCCCTCGCCGACAAGTTGAGTGGGAGCGGCCTGCGGCCAGTGCTGATCGGTGGTGGTGCGGAGGCGGCGTTGCACCAACGCATCCGCGATCTGGCGCGCTGTGATACCGGCCTTACCAGCCTCGCTGGCAGGACCGATCTGCTCGATCTGATCCGGTTGGCGCGCGTTGCGGCTGGTGCCATTGGCAACGATACCGGGCCCATGCACCTCTTGGCAGCCGCCGGCTGTCCTTCCTTGGTGTTGTATTCCCATGAGTCCGACCCGGCACTGTGTGCCCAACGTGGCCCAGTGGTCAGCATTCTTAGGGCACCGGCCTTGGCCGACTTGAGCGTCGATGCGGTTGTTGACGCCTTTGAAACGCTCTCCAAGCAACACTTCCGCGGTGGCGACGCGGCCACCACGGCTTGACTTCAAGCACCACGCACGTACAGTTCCGCCGCCGTTTTTCAACCCACTGGCCTTAAGGAAAGGCGCCATCCGTGGACCAGGACCTGGCCCTAGAGCATGTTGTTCGCATAACGTTACCGGACGGTAGCGTTCGCATTTATGATCGCCCCATCAGCGGTGCCGAGATTGCCGCCGATATCGGCACGGGCTTGGCCAAGGCCGCACTTGCTATCCAGGTGGACGGGGTCATGCGCGACCTCGCCACAGTGGTCGATTGCGATGCGGCCGTTGCCATTGTAACCCGCAAGGACGCCGACGCGCTGGAATTGCTCCGCCACGATGCGGCCCATGTCATGGCGCAGGCGGTGCAGGAATTGTTCCCCGGCACTCAGGTCACCATTGGCCCGGCCATCGAAAACGGCTTTTACTACGACTTCGCCCGGAACGAGCCCTTCACGCCCGACGATTTCCCGGCGATCGAAGCGCGCATGCGCGAGATCGTCGATCGCGACCTGCCGCTCGTTCGCGAGATCTGGGACCGCCAGCACGCGATCGATTACTTCCGGTCGATCGGTGAACATTATAAGGCGGAGATCATTGAAGACCTGCCGGTGGACGAGCCGATCAGCATTTACCGCCAGGGTGATTGGCTCGACCTGTGCGTGGGCCCGCACCTGCCGTCAACGGGAAAGCTCGGTAAGGCGTTCAAGCTGATGAAGCTGGCCGGCGCCTACTGGCGCGGTGACTCCCGCAACGCCATGCTGCAACGCATTTACGGCACCGCCTGGGCCGACGAAAAGCAGTTGGCCGCCCATCTTCACATGCTGGAGGAGGCAGAGAAGCGAGATCACCGCCGCTTGGGTCGTGAGCTGGACCTGTTCCACCTGCAGGAGGAGGCCCACGGCTCGGTGTTCTGGCACCCCAAGGGTTGGACCCTATATCGCCTGCTGCAGGGGTACATGCGCGCCCGCTTGGAAGCGGACGGCTACGTGGAGGTCAATACACCGTCGCTGGTCGACCGCTCCCTTTGGGAACGCTCCGGCCATTGGGAGAAGTTTCGCGAGGATATGTTTACGGCGGAGGCGGAGGACAAGGTTCTGGCGCTCAAGCCCATGAACTGCCCTTGCCATGTCCAGATCTTCAAGCAGGGCCTGAAGAGTTACCGGGATCTGCCGCTGCGGATGGCGGAGTTTGGCTCCTGTCACCGCAACGAGGCCTCCGGCGCCCTGCACGGTCTGATGCGGGTCCGCGCGTTCGTCCAGGACGATGCCCACATTTTCTGCACCGAGGATCAGATCATCTCGGAATCTCAGCGGTTTTGTGACCTGCTGCGCCGTGTCTACGCGGACTTCGGGTTCAACTCCGTAATCGTGAAGTTCTCGGACCGGCCCGAGCGCCGGGCCGGCAGCGACGCGGTTTGGGATCGGGCGGAGCAGGCCCTACGTGACGCCACCGCCGCCTCGGGGTTGGAAACCATTATCAACCCCGGTGAAGGTGCTTTCTACGGGCCCAAGCTCGAATTCGTGTTGCGCGACGCCATCGGCCGTGACTGGCAGCTCGGAACGCTGCAGGTGGACTTCGTGCTGCCGGAACGGCTCGATGCCTCCTACATCGGTGAGGATGGCGAGAAGCACCGGCCGGTGATGCTGCACCGAGCGATCCTCGGCTCGTTCGAACGCTTCATTGGCATTCTCATTGAGCATTTCGCCGGGCGCCTGCCCCTGTGGCTCTCGCCGACGCAAGCGGTTGTCGCCGCCATCACCAACGATGTCGATGAGTATGCCCACGAGGTCCGCGCTGCGCTGTCGAGCGCGGGCCTTCGGACCGAGCTGGATCTCCGCAATGAGAAGATTAACTTCAAAATTCGCGAGCACAGCATGGCCAAAGTGCCCCTTATCCTCGTGGTCGGCGCGCGCGAGCGCGAAGACCGGACAATCGCTCTTCGTCGGCTCGGCAGTCAGGCGCAGGAAGTTCTTGCCCTTGATCAAGCTGTTGTGACACTTTTGAGTGAAGCATACCCGCCTCACATGGCATAATGGCGATGGTGTCTGCTCAGCCCTCAACAGGGCGGCACGATAGGCATTTGCGCCGATTTGGTGCGGACGTGGAAGCAGGATCTAAAAGTGGTCGATCGGGACGGTGTTGACCTTCACAATGCTTAGGCCGCCTATTGCGGTCTATCACCAACGCCTCCGCCCGCATCTGCGCCCCACCCTTTGGACCATAACCAAAGACCGCGACATCTCGCCGATCTTGCGCTTTTTAACCTTTCAGACGCCGGTACATCCGAACGGCCCAGCGGCACGGTGCATGCCGTTCGGGCCTCGAATGCTGCGGCGTTCAACACCAAGCTGATCAACAACTACAGGAGACACGAAAATCGCGCGTCCACCCAATAATCAGCCGCCAGCCCGCGAGGGTCCGCGGGTTAACGAGGAGATTGACGTCCAAAACGTGCGCGTCATTGGCGCCGATGGCCAGCAGCTGGGCATCTTGAGCGTCCGCGATGCCGTTCGCGCTGCCGCCGATATCGGGCTGGACCTGGTCGAGGTGGCTGGCAATGCAGACCCACCCGTCTGCAAGATCCTCGACTTCGGTAAATACAAATACGAAGCTCAAAAAAAGAAAAACGAGGCGCGCAAAAAACAGCGTGTGATCGAAGTTAAAGAGATCAAGATGCGCCCCTCGATTGATGACCATGACTACAACGTCAAAGTTGGCCACATGCGCCGCTTCCTTGATGATGGCGACAAAGTCAAGGTGACGATCCGGTTTCGCGGCCGCGAACTGGCTCACCAGGACTTGGGGCTGAAGGTGCTCGATCGTGTCCGCGAGCAGCTGGACGATTTGGCAAAGGTCGAACAGGTGCCCAAGGTTGAGGGCCGGCAAATGGTAATGGTGATCGCCCCACGCTAAGGCGCCGAGCCATGTCGACACGTCCCTAGAATGGCTTCGACAAACAGGCGTGTTTCGGTGACGGCCGTGCATTCCTTGAGTGCACGGCCGTTGCTCCTTGTTGTCAGGTTCGCCGAACGGAACCGAACGCCGGTTTGGTGTCATGCGGGGAGCTATCTCGCTCCGCCATGGTAACGTCCGTAGCCGTTGCCACGACCTGCGCAAACGCCGTCATCGCGTCGGCAACGGCGGCGATGGTGCCCAACATCCGGTAGGCTACGCGGTTCTGCTCACCCACAGCCGCGACATCAGCGGCGATTTCCACCCGAGCATCGTCGATGGCAACCACGAGACCGCTTAGGATCGATGTCACGGTTGCCCGGTCCGGTGATCGAGTATTTTTTGGACCACTCGCTTTGCCAGCATCCGTCGCCGAAATCAACGTCTGCTCAGCGATCAGCGACAGCACGGTGACCACGTCGGACAGCGCATCCGCCGCCTCGGTCATGGCCTGCAGGCGAAAGCTGGCGGCCTCTGTGCTCGCCACGATCATGCCGAGTGCCCCGTCGGCATCGACCAGCAGTTCGTGGATTTCAGCCAGGCTGTTGGGAACGTCAGATGCCCGCAACGAGACGGCCGAGCGGTGATCAGGCGTAGGTGCGGTGGGCATAGGCGTTGGCTTCGGTCTCCGCAGCGCATGAATGCGTGTGTGGACGCTAGCGCGCAATACCGAAAACGCGGTAAACGCCCCGACGTCGCGGCAGCCGGATGAGACCGCCTCGAACCGAGCGGCCCTTGCAACGGACGCGCGTTGACCGTATAAGCCTCGCTTCCACCTCACGGTACCGAGCGGTCCGGCGCGGGCATGCCCAGCCGCTCATCGGCGCCTTGGTCGGTTTGGCGACCCATCAGGTGCGACAGCAGTTACAGGAGCGCAAAATGCCCAAAATGAAGACCAAGTCGGCGGCGAAAAAGCGCTTCCGGCTGACCGGTTCCGGCAAAGTTCGCGCCAGTGTCGCCTACAAGCGACACAACTTGCGCAAACGTTCGCAGAAGATGAAACGCCAAGCGCGCGGCACGTTTGTCCTGACGAAGGGCGATGCCCGCCTCGCCAAAGCCTGCCTGCCCTATAGCTGAGGAGCCGTTCCCATGGCCCGCGTCAAACGGGGCGTAACGACGCACGCCCGCCACAAGAAAGTTCTCGACAAGGCAAAGGGCTATCGCGGTCGTGCCAAGAACACCTACCGCATGGCCCGCGAGCGGGTTGAGAAGGCCCTACAATATCAGTATCGCGACCGCCGCACGAAAAAGCGCGAATTCCGGCGGCTTTGGATCCAGCGGATCAATGCCGGGGCGCGTGAGCACGGTATGACCTACTCGCAGTTTATCTGCGGCCTCGCCCGCGCCGGTATCGAGATCGACCGCAAGGTTCTGAGCGATCTCGCCGTCCGCGAACCCGAGGCCTTTGCCGTGCTCGTCGATAATGCCCGCGATGCACTGGCGGGTTCCGAGGCGGCGTAAATCTTAGCCTGATCTCACACGAATTTAAATCGGGTGCAGCACCATTCCGCCGTACCCCTGAAGAGCGTGACCATGGAGACACCGGAAACGCTGCGCACGGAGTTGCTCGACGCTGTCCAGGCGGCATCGGACCTGGACACCTTGGAGCGCATCCGCATTGCCGAACTCGGCAAGAAGGGGCGGATCACCGCGCTGATGAAGGGGTTAAGCGGCCTCGCGCCAGAGGAGCGTCGGGCGAACGGAGCGGCGCTCAACACCCTGAAGGACGAGATCGCCGGCGCGCTGGAGGCCCGCAAGGCCGCACTTGCCGAAGCGGCGATTGAGGCGCGCCTGGCTGGCGAGACCGTCGACGTGACGTTGCCCGTTCGTCCGGAGCCCGCCGGCTCGATCCACCCGATCAGCCGGACCATCGACGAGATCGTTGCCATTTTCGGCGAGATGGGCTTCGTGGTCGCCGAAGGACCCGACATCGAGGATGACTGGCACAATTTCGGCGCGCTCAACATTCCACCCGAGCATCCCGCCCGTCAGGAGCACGACACCTTCTATCTGCCTGGCGAGCGCGACGGTCTGCGCATGGTGCTTCGCACCCACACCTCCCCGGTCCAGATCCGGACCATGGTGTCGCAAGCGCCGCCGATCCGGATCATCGCACCCGGCCGAACCTACCGATGCGATTACGATGCCACCCATGCGCCGATGTTCCACCAGGTGGAAGGCTTGGTCATCGACGACGGCACGACCATGGGCCACCTGAAGGGCTGCCTCATCGAGTTCTGCCGGACTTTTTTCGCCATCGACGATCTGCCGGTGCGCTTTCGCCCCAGCTTCTTTCCCTTCACGGAGCCCTCGGCCGAGGTCGACATTGGCTGCACGCGCAAAGGCGGCCAGTTCCGCATCGGCCATGGCGAAGACTGGCTGGAAATCCTCGGCTGCGGCATGGTCAATCCGCGGGTCTTGAGGCACTGCGGCATTGATCCGGAGCGCTACCAGGGCTTCGCCTTCGGCATGGGCATCGAGCGCGTTGGCATGCTCAAGTACGGAATCCCGGACTTGCGGACGTTTTTCGAGTCCGACCTGCGCTGGCTTCGCCATTATGGCTTTTCAGCCCTCCAGGTCCCGTCCATGGTTGTTGGACTCGACCCGTGAAGTTCACGCTGTCCTGGCTGAAACAGCACCTGGAAACGGATGCTGACGCCGCGGAAATCGGTGCTGCGCTGACCATGCTCGGGCTCGAGTTGGAGGAAATCATCGATCGCGGTACGGGGCTCGAGGGGTTTGTCGTGGCCCATGTCCAGAACGCCAGCCCCCATCCGAACGCCGACAAACTCCGAGTCTGCAAAGTGGAGACGGGCGATGGTCAGGTGCACCAAGTGGTGTGTGGCGCACCGAACGCCCGAGCTGGTATGCGGGGCGTTTTCGCGCCCACGGGCTCTTACATTCCCGGCGCCGACCTGACCCTGAAGGCCGCGGCCATTCGCGGGGTCGAGAGCCACGGCATGCTGCTGTCGGAGCGGGAAATGGGGCTGTCCGACGACCACGACGGTATTGTCGATCTGCCTGCTGATACGCCAGTCGGGTCCCGTGCCATCGATGCCCTAGGCTTGGCCGATCCGGTCATCGACGTGGCGATCACGCCGAACAGAGGCGACTGCTTGGGCGTTCGTGGCATCGCCCGTGACTTGGCCGCCGCCGGTCATGGCGTGTTGAAGCCCCTGGATGCGGGCCCGGTCCCGGGCGGATTCGACAGCCCGATTAAGGTTACCTTAGACTTTTCGGCGGAGGCGTCCGACGCCTGTCCGTACTTCGTGGGCCGGCTGATCCGGGGGGTCACGAACGGCCCGAGCCCGGCGTGGCTGCAACGCCGCCTGCTCGCCGTGGGCCTCCGACCGATCTCGGCCCTGGTCGACATCACCAACCTGATAGCGCTAGATCTGAATCGGCCGCTGCACGTGTTTGATGCGGCCCACGTCCGCGGCAATCTGCATGTGCGCCTGGCGCGGGTCGGCGAGGAGCTGCAGGCCCTGAACGGCAAGACCTACACGCTCGATCCTGAAATGACGGTGGTTACCGACGACCACGGACCTGAGGCTTTGGGCGGCGTTATGGGCGGGGAGCGCACCGGCTGCACCGAGGCCACTGTTGACGTGTTTGTCGAGGCCGCGTTGTTCGATCCGCTGCGAACGGCGGCTACTGGCCGCAAGTTGGACCTCCAATCGGACGCCCGGTACCGCTTCGAGCGCGGCGTCGACCCGAGCTTTGTGGTTACCGGCACCGAGATCGCCACGCGGCTGATCCTGGACTTATGCGGGGGTGAGCCCTCTCACCTGGTTATTGCCGGTGCAGAGCCGTCACCGCCTCCGCCGATCTCGTTCCGACCGAAGCGGGTTGCGAGTCTGATTGGCGTTAATGTGCCGGCGACGACCAGTGTTAAGATCTTGAACGACCTGGGCTTCCAGGTTGCCGGTGACGGCGACACTCTGAGCGTCAGCCCGCCCCACTGGCGAAGCGACGTGGACAGCGAGGCCTGTGTGGTCGAGGAGGTTATCCGGATTCACGGGTATGACCACATCCCCGTGGTGCCCATGGCACGTGATGAGACGAGTGCCCTACCCCGTACCGCCCTTACGTCCGCGCAACGGCAACGGGGACTGGCGCGACGCGTGCTGGCCTGTCGAGGGCTGTCGGAGGCCGTCACCTATTCGTTCCTGTCACAGTCCGAGGCAGAACCCTTTGGCGGCACCGTTGACAGCGTTCGCTTGCTCAACCCGATCAGCGCAGAGTTGAGCGTCATGCGGCCATCGGTGCTGCCCAATCTGATCACGGCCGCGCGCCGCAACGCCGACCGCGGTTATCCGGACGTGGCTTTGTTCGAAATCGGGCCCCAGTACCTCGGAGACCGTCCCGAAGACCAACGTTGGGTTGCGGCGGGCGTGCGCATGGGTCGAACGGGTCCGCGCCACTGGTCCCAAACGCCTCGCGACTTGGACGCATACGATGCCAAGGCCGATGCCTTGGCCGTGCTCCACACACTCGGCGCACCGGCAGACCGGGCTCAGGTCACCATGGATGCACCGGCTTGGTACCACCCGGGTCGCTCGGGGGTGATCCGGCTCGGACCCAAGACGGTGTTGGCGGCCTTTGGCGAGTTGCACCCGCGCGTCCTCACGCGCGTTGGCCTCTCCGGCTCGACAGCCGCCTTCGAGGTCTATCTGGACGCAATCCCAGCGCGGAAGAACAGGGAAAGCGCGCGGCCGAGCTTGACGCTGTCGCCGTTCCAGCCGGTTGAGCGGGACTTTGCCTTCGTTGTCGACGACACGGTGGCGGGGGATGCCGTCATGCGCGCGGTTCGAGCCGCGGACGACATTCTGATTCAGGCCGTTCGGGTCTTCGATGTCTTTACGGGCGATGCCGTTGGCCAGGGTCGAAAGTCATTGGCCGTCTCCGTGGTTCTGCAACCAACAGAACGGACCATGACGGACGCCGATCTGGAAACCTTGTCTCAAAAAGTTATAAAAAGCGTCAGTAAAGCAACCGGCGGCACGCTGAGAACTTGAACTCATTGTGAACACGCATTGTTTGCGCTTGCGCACGTCGCGCACACCGACCTACTTGTGATACGATAACAAATTGAGTGGGTGCTGCGCCGCGATAGCGCTTCGAATGGATGGATACGGGACCATGGGTACAAATTATACGGCTGGAACCGTGGACGAACGCCGGCGGCGTCTGTTGCGGTATACGGCGGGAGCAGCAACGCTAGCGGCGACAGGAACCTTATCTGGGCTGAGCCGGGCCTCGACCGGCGATTACGCCAGCAGCGATCTTGTCGGCTCGCTTCGGTACTACACCGCGGTTTATGAAGATACGCTGCTCGACATTGCGCGCCGCTACGACTTAGGTTTCGTCGAGTTGCGGGCCGCCAACCCTGGCGTCGATCCCTTTCTGCCCGGAGAGAACAGGCGCATCCTGCTACCGTCCATGCATATTCTTCCCGACGGTCCGCGGTCCGGTGTTCTCGTTAATCTGGCCGATCTTCGGCTTTATTTCTTCGGCTCAGGCGGCCAAGTTCACACCTTCCCCCTCGGCGTCGGCCGCGAAGGCCGAAAGACGCCACTGGGCCGCACGACCGTTGTGCGGAAGAAGAAGAACCCGTCCTGGACTCCCACGGCCAACATGCGCCGGCTTGACCCGGATTTGCCCGCCTTTATGCCGCCTGGGCCTGATAATCCGCTCGGCACGCGAGCCTTGTATCTGGGCTGGCGCGCTTACCTCATCCACGGCACCAGCAAGCCCGACGGTGTCGGGCGGCGGGTCAGCAGCGGCTGCATCCGCATGTATCCTTGGGACGTGGAATGGCTTTTCGAACAGGTGCCGGTGGGAACCCAGGTTACGGTTGTCTTCCAGCGCAAGAAGCTGGGCTGGCGCAATGGTCATTTGTACCTGGAATCGCATCCCTCGCCCAAGCAGGTGGACCAGATCGAAGTTTCCGGCCGAGCTGACGTGGAGGGGGATTCCTGGAAGAGCAATCCCGACCCCATTCTCGTTGCCGCTGGCGACATGTCCGATCGGATCGACTGGCGTTTGGTCAATGCCGCCCTGGACGAACGCGCCGGCATTCCCGTCCAGATTACCCGCTAACGTCGATCGCTGCTGCTCTTAGGCTCATCAGGACCGTAACCTCCTCTCGATTTGGCGACTTGTGACCGAGAAGAGACTCCCGTAACCGTCCCCGCTGGCATCCTTTTCCGGTTTACGCGTTAGCGCCATTTGGTTTTCTGTCAGCCGCATCATCTTGAGCACGATCACTGCCAAGCTGTCGTGCTTTCGTGTCATGCTCGATGCGACGGCTCCGGCCATTGGAATCGCGGTGTGCGGGGGAGGTAAAGGGGGACAGAATTGGCGACCGCAGTACATTAGCGTTTCCTAAAAGGCCGGTTCTCGCTGGACGACCAAATCGCGGGGTTGAGAGACGACGTCGTCGTGGCCGGACACGACCGTCACAAAGTCGTATCCGCTCCGATTGACTCACGGACTCTCCCCTGCTTTTATAGAACATATCATGAACATTTGACGAGATGGGCATGGAGATCGGAGCGCGAGGAAAGCCCGTGTCGCTGGCGGCAAAAACGAATTCTCCACTTTCGCGTGGACGAGAGAACTCCGACTCGGACCTCCTTGCGCAACGGACGCTTGTCGAGCTGTTCGTCGGAGCGCGTGACGCGGGTGCTGTCGCGTTCGCTCTAGCTCAGGTGAAGCGAAAAGGGCGGCTGCTGTGGGTACAGGATCGGATGGTCTCGTTGGAGGGAGGCCTGCCGTCCGCTCAAGCTTTCACTAAGTTCGGCGGTGCCGCCGAGCGGCTGGTGCTGGTCCGCGGGGGCCATGCGCGGGACGTCCTGTGGACGATGGAGGAAGGGCTTCGATGCATCTCGCTGGCCGGGGTTATCGGGGAGATATGGGGCGATCCGCGCGCCCTCGACTTCACGGCAACCAAGCGGCTGGCGATCAGGGCCGAACGACAGGGCGTGTCGACCTTCCTCATCCGTTTCGCCGCTTTCCCCTCACTCTCCGCAGCGCAGCAGCGTTGGCGCATCGCCTCCCTGCCCTCCGCGCCCCATCCTTACGACTCCAAGGCTCCCGGCGCGCCACGTTGGCGGGCAGAGCTTTTCCGTACCCGCATCGGGCGTCCCGACCTTTGGGAGGCAAGCTATGACCCCGCGGCGCATCGTCTCGATTTGGTTCCCCCATTTCGCGATCCAGAGGTGGCGGCGGCGCCATCCCGAAAAGGCGAAGGCGGACGACGACCGGCCTATCGTCCTCGCGCGCGAGGCGGCGCATGGGCCGGTTATTCATGACATGAATCGAGCAGCCGCCAAGCTGGGCCTCCGGCGCGAAGCGCGGGTGACGGATATGCGCACCTTGGTGCCTCATTTGCGCGTCGAGGACGCCGCCCTCGAAAAGGACGAGGCCGATCTCACGGCGCTTGCCCACTGGGCCCGGCGCTGGTGCCCCTGGACACGAGGGGATGGTGCAGAAGGTTTGCTGCTCGACACGACGGGTTCAGATCACTTGCATGGCGGGGAAGCAACTATGCTCGCCGATATGACAGAGGCTTTCGCGCGGGCCGGCCTGACCACGCGCTCGGCCTGTGCGTCGACCGTGGGGGCGGCCTGGGCCCTGGCCAGGCAGGGGGGAACGGGTATGAGGATCTCCACGCCCGAAAGCCTGACGAATGATCTCGCCCCACTACCCGTCGTGGCCCTGCGTCTCAAGCCCGAGACGGTCAGCCTGCTCGACCGCCTGGGTCTTAAGACCATTGGCGCCCTAGCCGCCGTGCCGCGGGAAGCTCTGGTCCGCCGTTTTCGCCAGATCGAAGTAACCGAAGCCAATCCTGTCCGGCGCCTCGACCAGGCTATGGGGTGCCTGCCCGAACCATTGCTGCCAGTGGCAGAACACCAGCCCTTGCGCGCCTATCGCCGCATGATGGAGCCGGTCCTCACGCTCGAGGGCCTCAAACACGTGCTTGAGGTCTTAGCCGATGATCTCTGTGCCCTGATGAATGCCCTACAGAAGGGGATCCGTCATCTGCGTTTCACTGGCTACAGGGTGGACGGTCTGCCCGTGTCCGTCGATGCCGCGACCAGCCTTCCGAGCCGCGATCCTGCCCATTTGACCCGGTTGTTCGATAATCGGTTGGAGGCGCTGGATGCCGGTTTCGGAATCGAGGCAGCGACTTTGGATGCATTGGGCCACGAAGCCATGAGTGGCGTTCAGGACCGGCTAGGTGGCGAAGCACGGAACGACCTCGCCTTCCAGCAGCTCGTTGATTGTCTAACAGCACGGCTCGGCTCCAACGCAGTCATGGTGCCGGTCTTGCAGAGCAGCCACATCCCTGAGCGAAACAATGTCTTCTACCCTGCAACCCAAAATGTGACCCCGGCGCTTCACCCCGCCAACCGCCCTGGCCACAGACCACTGCGCCTGCTGCGTCAGCCGGAGGAAGCGCACGTCACCCATGCCGTGCCTGAGGGCCCACCGGCACAGATGGTCTGGCGGCGGCTGACCCACCGCATTGTCAAGAGCGAGGGGCCGGAGCGGATTGCACCGGAATGGTGGTGCGAGAAAGGCTCCGCGCGTTTTCGCGATTACTACCGCATCGAGGATACGAACGGCCGACGTTACTGGGTCTTTCGCGAAGGGTTGCCGGATGACGGCAGAGGTGGCGCGCCTCGTTGGTTCGTGCACGGGATCGATGCCTGATGCCCGACGCCCCCCTGACCCCCGACAAGCGAACGCTCAGTCCCGGGCAGGATTTCGAGCCGAACCCGTGCGCGCCCTTTGTCGAGCTTGGCTTGACCACATGCTTTTCGTTCCTCCACGGAGCATCCGATCCCATCGACCTCGTACTGAGGGCCCATGCCCTTGGCTATGACGCCCTCGGGATTGCCGATCGTAACACCATGGCGGGCGTCGTAAGACTGCACACCGAGGCGAAAACGGCAAAGATTCGGCCCATCATCGGCTGCCGGCTCGACCTTCTCGACGCACCCTCGTTCCTCGCCTATCCGACGGCACGACCAGGGTATGGTCACCTGTGCCGCCTTCTGTCAGAAGGCAAGATGCACGACCAGGCGGGGGCATGGCAGCAAAAGGGTATATGCGACCTGACGCTCAGCATGGTGGCCGAAGAACTGCGCGAGCATGTGATCCTGATCGCACTGCCAGGTGAAGACCTTGACCTCTTTGCGAGAACCGTGCCGAACCTCGCGGCGCAACTGCCCCGTCTCAATCACATTGCCGCTGCCCATCGTTATGGCGGGGACGACCGCGCCCGGATCAATCGGCTCCAAGGACTGGCCCGGAAACACGACCTGAAGCTGCTCGCCACCAATGACGTTCACTATCATGTTCGTAAGCGGCGGCCCCTTCAGGATGTGATGACCTGCATTCGCGAGAAGGTGACGATCCACAAGGCTGGCAGCCTCCTAGCTCAAAACGGCGAACGCCACCTCAAAAGCCCCGAGGAGATGATGCGCCTCTTCGCCGACTGGCCCGAGGCCATCGCCGAAAGCCGCCGCATCGCCGATACCTGCACCTTCTCCCTTGATGAGCTGCGCTACGAATATCCTGAGGAGACGGTGCCCGAGGGCCGCACACCGGACGAACAGCTCGCACATCTCACTTGGGCTGGCGCTGCCGATCGGTACCCGAACGGTGTCTCGGATGGCGTACGCGCCACGCTTGAAAAAGAGCTGGCGCTGATGGCTAAGATGGGAATTTCCCGATACTTCCTCACCATTCACGATATTGTGGAGTTTGCCCGCGGGAAGGGCATCCTCTGTCAGGGACGCGGCTCGGCCGCTAACAGTGCGGTCTGCTACTGCCTCAAGATCACCTCCGTCGATCCAGCGCAGCACGATCTGCTGTTCGAGCGCTTTGTCTCCGAAGAACGCAAAGAACCGCCCGATATCGACGTTGATTTCGAGCACGAGCGGCGCGAGGAAGTGATCCAGTATATCTACGAACGCTACGGCCGCGGCCACGCCGGGCTCTGCGCCACGGTGATCCACTACCGCCCGCGCATGGCCATCCGCGAAGTGGGCAAGGTCATGGGCCTGTCCGAGGACGTCACCAGTGCGTTAGCCAAAACCGTCTGGGGCTCCTGGGGACGTTCCGCCGAGGAGATGAAAACAGCAGAAGCCGGGCTCGACCTCAACGATCCGCATCTAAAACGCACTATCGCGCTGGCCGATCAGCTCATCGGGATGCCGCGCCACCTGTCACAGCATGTTGGCGGTTTCATCCTCACCCAACATCCGCTCACTGAAACTGTTCCCATCGGCAACGGCGCCATGACCAAGCGCAGCTTCATCGAATGGGATAAGGATGACATCGACGCGCTCCGCATTCTGAAGGTCGATGTGCTGGCGCTGGGAATGCTGACCTGCATCCGCAAGTGCTTCGCCTTGATCGAGGCGCAGTACGGACGCTCCCTGACGCTCGCAACCGTGCCGCGGGAAGACCAGACGGTCTACGATATGCTCTGCAAGGGCGACAGTTTGGGCGTGTTCCAAGTGGAGAGCCGCGCACAGATGAATATGTTGCCCCGGCTCAAGCCCCGCGAGTTCTACGATCTCGTCATCCAGGTGGCCATCGTCCGTCCGGGCCCGATCCAGGGCGATATGGTGCATCCCTATCTGCGCCGACGCCAGGGCAAGGAACCCGAGGTCTATCCAACGCCGGGACCGGAACACGACCCAGACGAGTTGAAGAAAATCCTGAAACGAACCCTTGGCGTGCCGATTTTCCAAGAGCAAGCAATGAAGATCGCCATGGTCGCCGCGCGATTCTCGCCCATCGAGGCCAATCAGCTTCGGAAAGCTATGGCGACCTTCCGCTCCAAGGGCATGGTGTCGGATCATAAGGAAAAAATGGTCGGGCGCATGATCGAGCGCGGCTACAATCCGGAGTTTGCGGCGCGCTGCTTCAGCCAGATTGAAGGGTTCGGCGAATACGGTTTCCCCGAAAGCCATGCGGCGAGCTTCGCCCATCTCGTCTACATCTCGAGCTGGATCAAATGCCATTATCCTGCCGCCTTCGCTTGCGGCCTGCTCAATTCACAGCCCATGGGCTTCTACGCTCCAGCGCAAATCGTGCGGGATGCCCGCGAACATGGCGTTACGGTGCTCGCGGCCGATGTGAACATGAGCGACTGGGACAACACCCTGGAGCCGATGGCGGGTGGCGACGCCTTGCGCCTCGGCTTGCGCCAGATTGATGGGTTCGGGAAAGCCGACGCCGCACAGCTTCTACACGGCCGGGGGGAGCCTTATGCCGATGTCGAAGCGCTGCGCCAGGCTGGCGTTTCGGCCCGCGGCGTGCAAATTCTCGCCGCCGCCGATGCCTTCCGGTCCATGGGCAAGGATCGGCGCGCCGCGCTCTGGGATGCGCGCGCTGTGAAGGACGCGCCTGATCTGCCGCTCTTCAGCCATGCCAACATCCGGGACGAGGGGGACGACACGCCCGCGCTCCTGCCCGCCATGCCACTGTCGGAACACGTGGTGGCGGACTATCAAACGACGCGGCTGTCCTTGAAGGCACACCCCATGTTCTTCTTGCGCCAAGGCTACATGAGGCGTGGATACACCCGGGCGTGCGATTTGCGCTCTCGCCGCCTCAACCAGCGTGTCTCCGTTGCCGGCATCGTGCTGATCCGCCAGCGGCCGGGCAGCGCCAAGGGCGTAGTCTTTGTGACGCTGGAGGACGAAACTGGGGTCGTAAACCTGGTCATCTGGCCCGATACCCTGAAGCGCAACCGCAAGGTCGTCATGAGTGCGAGGCTCATGGCCGTCAGCGGCCATGTGCAGATGGACGAAGCCGTCATCCATGTTGTGGCACGCACAATAACGGACGAAAGCTACGCGCTGACCCACCTATCCGAAGATCTCTTCCGCTCCGACATGGCGCGCGCTGACCACGTCAACAATCCGCTGCCCGCGCACGGTCTCCGACATCCGCGTGATGTTCGGGTTATTCCTAAGAGCCGCGATTTTCACTAGATGCTCGGCCCCAAAATGTAATGACACACCATTTTTTCGTCATTCTAATAGGCTGCTCGTCCATTTTCCGCAGTAGAATTAAGCTTTCAGAATTATATATGAAACATGAAAAAATCAAAAATAACTCATCGCCTTTGCTTTCTATGACAAGCTCACCAGAATTTTCAATCATTCGGCCAAATCTTTTTCTATTCTTCTTTTTATCTTAATCTGCGGCACCCATGCAGATGTTGCTCAAATTCGATGATCGAACTCAGACGCTGGAGGAGATCCATCGGCGACTGCAGCGACGCTTCAGCCCGCTAGGCCCTTTTCTGCAGCTCACCCCCGTAAGCCAGCTCATCATGGGCCTGATTGGCGCAAGGACCCACGGCGAGGTTTCGAAGGCAGCCTTCGAGGCGCTGTCTACGCGGTTTGGCTGTTGGGAAGCTGTGCGGGATGCGCCAGTCGTTGAAATCCATGATGCAATCCGCGGCGTGACCTTCGCCGACAGCAAGGCGCCGCGCCTGAAGGAAGCGCTTAAAGCGCTAACCAGAGCCCACGGCGGGCTGACGCTCGATC
>CAZUDB010000030.1:0-40767 GCA_964619055.1 uncultured Rhodospirillaceae bacterium | reverse complement strand
GGCCGAGTGAATCACAACTCGACGAAGCCTGACAGGTTAATGCGGGTGTCCAGCTAGACGAAGATGACCAAACGGAGTATTATCTAATCACTGATTAAGTGACTCGGGGAGCAACAATCATGGACGACACGGGCAACGTACTGATATCGCTCATTTCGATCATCATATTTGCTATACCGGTCTATAAGGTTCTTTAAAAAATCGGACAGAACCCTATCTATACTATTTTAATTCTGATTCCCATTGTCGGTCCACTGACAGTTGCGTGGCTCATCGGCAAAGGGAAGTGGCCAAAGCTGGAAGGATAGGGAGGGCATTGTAATGGAGAGCGTTGTCGGAATTCTCATCGCGCTGATTCTTATAGCTTATGTCTATTTATTTATTTCGTGGTGCTGGTCGGCCGTGCGGCGTGCCGGTTACAATGGGGCGTGGTCTTTGCTGCTGTTGTTGCCGCTGGTTAATATTATCGCCATGTACGTCTTCGCGTTCAGCTCATGGCCAGTTGAATACCGCAGGCTTGGCACGGACGCGGGCTCATCTTTGACAGGGCCACAATAGGGGCATGGCGCTTAGAGCAAGACTCGACCCGCCACGACATCGAGCTTGGCGAGTAAATCTGGGTCACGCGCGTCCAAGGCCGTGATCAGAGCGGTGTCTAAGCTGGTGTGGCAGCCGCGTTCACAGGAGGATGAGCGTTGGCCCAGCGGTGATGCCACTTCCCGCACCAGGGACCGCGCTTGGTCTGCGTTGGCCGTCAACACCCGGATAATCGCCTCCACGGTTACATTGTCATGGTCCGGATGCCAGCAGTCGTAGTCTGTGACCATGGCAACGGTTGCGTAGCAGAGCTCCGCCTCGCGCGCGAGCTTGGCTTCGGGCATATTGGTCATGCCGATGACGTGGCAACCCCAGGTTCGATACATCTCGCTTTCGGCCAGTGTCGAGAATTGCGGGCCTTCCATGGCCAAATACGTTCCGCCTTTAACGGCTGGGATGTCCAAGGCATGGCACGCGCTCAGTATTACGCCACCGAGCCTCCCACACACCGGTTGCGCCAGGCTGACGTGTGCGACGCAGCCAGGGCCGAAAAAGCTCTTCACCCGCGCGAAGGTGCGATCAATGAACTGATCGACGATCACGAACGTCCCGGGCGTCAGATCGTCTCGTAGCGAGCCGCAGGCCGATAACGAGATGACCTCCGTGCATCCCACCCGTTTCAGGGCGTCGATGTTGGCACGGAAGTTTACGTGGGATGGCGGAATCCGGTGGCCGCGGCCGTGGCGCGGCAGAAACGCGCATGGCACGCCGTCCAGGCGCCCGATCAGGAGTTCGTCCGACGGCTCGCCCCAGGGTGTGTGGACGCGGGTCCAGCGCATCTCCTCCAAGCCGTCAATCTCGTACAGCCCGCTACCGCCTATGAGACCGATCATGGGTGGTACGCCGGGCAGGGCGTTGCGTGCATCGGCGTTTGATCGATCGGTAGCCATTGAGGTTCTCCTGTTCTTCGGGCGCAGACAGCTTTCCTGTGTGGTGCTCGTTGATCAAGCCCCTGTTGGTTCTTGGCCGGCCAGTTCGCCGTCACCGGCGTTCCGTCCACGCGGATTGAGGCCGTGCTTCTTGAGCCGGCCGCGGAGCTGGTGATAACTGAGCCCAAGACGCTCGGCCGCGACGCGCTGATTGAAGCGCGCTGCCGTCAGCGCCTCCATGATCAGCCGTTGCTCATACGCATCAAGCGCCTGATCCAGCGTCCCAGCCGGGAGCACGTCCGGCGTTGGCTCCGTCCGTTCGGGCAGGTCTTCCGTTGGCTTGGCTTGCGGCCGCCATGGCGAATCGAACGGATCAAACGAGATCGTCGCAATAGGGTGACTTGAGTCGGGCCAACGGTATACGGACCGTTCAACCACATTCTTCAATTCACGAACGTTCCCGGGCCATGGCCAGTCTAGGAGAGCATCGCGGGCCGACTGCGAAAACCGCGGCGGCTCGTTCCAGCCCAACTCGGCCGCCATGGCTGATGCGAAATGGTTCGCTAGCAAGGCAATGTCCTCAGTGCGTGCACGCAGCGGCGGCAACGTCAGGACGTCGAAGGCGAGACGATCTAGTAGGTCGGCGCGGAACCGGCCGGCGGCGACCTCGGCCGGCAGGTCGACATTGGCGGCGGCGACAAGACGAACATCGACCCGAACTGTTTCCGACGCGCCCACGCGTTCAAAAGCGCCGTATTCGACCGCCCTCAGGATTTTCTCTTGAACGGTCATGGGAGCATTGGCGATTTCGTCCAAGAACAACGTACCGCCGTCCGCACGTTCGAACCGGCCGACCCGGCGCCGAACAGCACCCGTGAACGCGCCGGCTTCGTGGCCGAATAGTTCTGCTTCGAGAAGGGTATCCGGAAGCGTCGCACAGTTAAGCGTCACCATCGGCGCATTCCACCGCATTGACAGGTAATGCAGGCGTGCGGCGACAAGTTCCTTTCCGGTCCCGCGTTCACCAACGACGAGGACCGGCCGGTGGAGCGGCGCCACACGATGGGTCGCCTCCATAGCCTCCAGAAAGGATCGGGACTCGCCGATCAAGGGTGGCAGGTCGGGGGGGCTCATGGCAACTCGAATTAGTCAAGACGACTGAAATTTAAGAAGGTATGTCAACTATTGAGAAATTTTACAAGGCGCTGGATCTCGGGAGGCCGCCCTTTAGTGAAATTTATTTCTCAAAAACAATGAGTTAAGAGAATATGAGTGGGTTGGCACGTTCGTTGCACTTCATCGATCAACCGTGTCGGCACACCGTCGGCACTTCGGACACATGATTAGCGAAGGAGAGTGTTTTATGGGCGTGTTTTCCCGACTTGCCGACATCCTCAATGCCAACGTCAACGCGATGCTCGACCGAGCAGAGGATCCGGAAAAGACAATTCGGATGATCATCCAGGAGATGCAGGAAACGTTGGTCGAGGTGCGCGCCACCGCGGCCAAAACCATCGCTGAGCAGAAGGAGATCACCCGGCGTCTCGACCGCGTCAAGGAAGCGCAGACCGAATGGGAGCGCAAGGCCGAGTTGGCGTTGCGTAAGGGGCGCGAGGATTTGACCCGTGCAGCCCTGATCGAGAAAGCCAAACTTGCCGACACCGCGCAACTGCTGGAGCAGGACTTGGCCGCATTGGAGCACGCGCTGCGTCAGAGTGAGGCCGATATGACCCGGCTTGATGCCAAGTTGACCGAGGCGAAGGCGCGTCACCAGACCATGATCGCCCGCGAGCAGACGGCGACCAACCGCTTACGGACCCGCCATCACCTCCATGATTCGCGGATTGACGACGCCTTTTCGCGGTTTGAGCAGGTAGAGCGGCGGATTGATCGTTTGGAGGGTGAGGTTGAGGCCTATGACGTATTCCGGGGCCGCTCCCTGGCTGACGAAATCGCCGAGTTGGAGGCGGACGCCACGATTGAGGCGGAGCTGGAGGCGTTGCGCGCTCGGGTGAAGGGCGCCAGCACGGACGGCACCCAGGCGGGTTCTGGGCTGAAGAGCGGTTCGTGATTGGGTGGATGAGGCGAGATGGAGACCATTCTTGAACTCATCCAAATGCCGCTCATCGCATTTTGCTTTGTGGTAGCGCCCATTTGGATCGTTGCGCACTACGTCACTCGTTGGCGGACCGCGAAGGTGCTGTCCGCCGAGGACGAGAAGATGTTGGCCGAACTGTGGGAATTGGCGCCTCGACTGGAGAGCCGCATCAATGCGCTTGAGCGAATTCTCGATGCCGAGGCGCCCGATTGGAGAAAGCACCTATGACCGGCTCGCACCGCCACCATGCGCACGCCGGACGGTCGGACGGACGCGGCGACCCGCGTCGCGTCGAGCACCGCCGCGGCCACCACCCCGCTCAACCCGACGAAGCGGCATCCGCCGTAGGCCGGCTCTACCGCATGCCGAAACAGGGTTACCTGTGCGGAGTTGCCGCGGGGATCGCCGCTTACTTCGGCATCCAGGCCTGGATTATTCGGCTCGGCATCGTGATGGGCCTCTTCGTTTTTGCCCTGCCGACCTTGTTGTCCTACATCGTGCTGGCAATCTTCCTGCCGCGGGCGCCTGAGACGTTGTACCGTGACGAGGCGGAGGAGATCTTCTGGCGAGACGTCAGGCTCGATCCGTCCCGCTCATTTTCCCACCTTCGCTACCGGTTTCGGGAACTGGATCATCGCCTGCAATCCCTGGAAGCTTATGTCACGTCCGAAACGTATCGTGTTCAACGGGAGTTTAACTCGTTGGATCGGTGATCGGTGCCAAAACCTTGGCGTTGTTTCTGGCCGATGGCAGCAGTCCACCGAACTACTGCCGTCGGTGCGTGAGGCAAACCGAGGAAATCAGAGGACTGGGGCCGTGAGAGCAGCCTAGCGGCCTATGAGCTCCGCCACAAAAGCATGCAAGCCGACCAAGCGGTGGCGGCGGTGGCGCTCCGCTGCGAGGATAGCTTCCACCTTTGCCACCGTGTCGTCGATGGAGTGATTGACCACCACGTAGTCATACTCGGGCCAGTGGCTCATTTCGTTGGCGGCCTGCGCCATCCGCGCGGCCACGACGTCCGCCGAATCTTGGGCCCGGTTGGTCAAGCGTCGCTCCAGCTCCGCATGGGACGGTGGCAGTACGAACACCCCAACCAGGTCCTTCTCCGCGTTTTCACGAAGCTGTTGCGTCCCTTGCCAATCGACGTCGAACAGCACATCCTGGCCTGATGACAAGGCGGCTTCGACCGTCGAACGAGGCGTGCCGTAACGGTTGCCGAACACGGTTGCGTGCTCCAAAAACGCGTCGTTGCGCGCCATGTATTCAAAGGTTTCGTGATCAATAAAGATGTAATCGCGACCATCCACTTCGGTGGCGCGTGGAGCGCGCGTTGTTGCCGAGACGGACATGATCAGATCCGGCTGCCGCTCGAGTAGATGACGGGCAATTGTCGTCTTCCCCGCTCCTGAGGGCGAGGATAAGACCATCATCAGGCCGCGCCTGGCAATGCTTCCGCCGCCGTGCACGGGCGTCTGTAACTTAGACTCACTCAAGATTCTGAACCTGTTCGCGTAGTTGATCGATGCTGGCCTTGAGGTCCAATCCGATCCGGGTCAGTTCGGTATCGACGGACTTTGAGCACAGTGTGTTCGCCTCACGATTGAATTCTTGGCAGAGAAAATCGAGCTTTCGCCCCACCGGGTCGCGCGTGGCGAGCAGAGCCACCGCAGCCTCTACATGAGCGGCGAGGCGGTCGATTTCCTCTCTGGGGTCGAACCGGGTGGCGAGCACTGCGGCTTCCTGGATCAAACGGTCTTCCGGCAGTTCAGCACCGGCCTCCAATAACTGCCGAACCTGCTCCCGCAACTTCGCCTTGATCGCATCCGGTTGGGCAACGGCAAGCGCACGGGCACTGCCGGTTAACGTTGCAATCCGATCCAGGTGATCGCGGAGAATGGCGCCGAGCCGCTCGCCCTCGCCGTTGCGCATGGCCATTAGGTCGTCCAGCGCCCGACCAAGGCCGGCCAGGATCGTGGCGTCCAAAGCCTGGCGGTCGTCCTCGGACATTTCGTCTTCCGCGGGCTCAACGACACCACGGATCGCCAAGAGACCGTCCACTGAAGGCGGACGACAGTCGTTGCCAAGGGAGGCGCGAACCTCTGGCACCATTGCCATCAGCTGCTCCAAAAGTCCTCGATTGATCTTGACCTGCCCCTGGCCATGCGCTCGAGCAACTGTAAGGTTTAGGGAAACGGAGCCTCGCCGCAGCGCCTTGTTAATCCGATCACGCGCAGCCACTTCAAGGTGCTCGAACCCGTTGGCCAAGCGACAGCGAATGTCGAGCCCGCGAGCGTTGACGCTGCGGACTTCCCAGGTCCAGGTCCAATTGTCCGATTGCGCGCTCGACCGTGCGAAGCCGGTCATTGAGGACAGTGCCAAGGGGCCTCCCGTTCACGTTAGTGTCTGGTGTTATAGGGATGTGACTTCCGTTTGGACAAGCCGCCGTCAGGTGATCCTTGTTCCGCGGTTCCTGCTGCGGCACCCTGGGACGCGTCAGGGTAATGAGACATGTGGGGCATCGACACGGTTTCTGCGGCGCCGGAACCTGGCGTAGGCTTGCGCAGCGGCGTCGACCGGAACAGCACTTTCAGGCACCGGAGCATGGTTTTGGACTGCAGGAGTGGATCGCTTGCAAGCGAATCGTGACCGAGCGATCCGGTGGTGTGTGGACAAGGACGAAGGGCATGGGCAAAGCAATAGGACGGCACCGGTGGACGTTCATGGACGGAGCATGGGTCGAGGGCAGCCCTGCAACGGTTCCGGTGGACGCCCACGCTATGTGGCTCGGGTCAACGGTCTTTGACGGCGCCCGCGCGTTTGGCGGTGCGGCGCCCGACCTGCACCGCCATTGTGCCCGGGTCATCAAATCCGGTGCTGTCCTTGGTCTCCGCTCTCCGTTAACAGCCAAGGAGATCGAAGCCGTCGCCTGGGAGGGGATTGAGCGGTTCCCAGCCGATGCGGCCCTGTATGTGTGCCCAATGCTGTATCCATTGGAGGGTTTTATCATTCCTGATCCAGCAACCACCCGGTTTGCCCTTACGGTCGCCGTCTCGCCATTGCCGGCGGACAGTGGGTTTTCGGCCTGCCTGTCCAGTTTTCGCCGGCCGTCACGGGATGCAGCGCCTACAGACGCGAAAGCCGCGTGCCTCTATCCGAACGTGGCCCGCGCCCAGGGCGAAGCCTTGGCGCGGGGGTTCGATACGGCCGTGCTTAACGACCCCATCGGCAACGTTGCCGAGTTCGCCTATCAGAACCTGTTCATGGTCGCCGATGGTGTTGTTCAAACCCCCGCCACCAACGGCACCTTTCTCAATGGGATTACCCGTCAGCGCGTCATTGAGCTGCTGCGGCACAACGGCACGCCGGTCGCGGAGCGCAGTATTGCTCCAAGCGAGTTGCAGACGGCTGACGAGATTTTTGCCACCGGTAACTACGGCAAAGTGTTGCCCTGTACCCGCTTTGAGGATCGTAGCTTGCAGCCAGGGCCGGCATACCGTCAGGCCCGGGAGCTCTACTTCGCATGGGCACAGACCTGCACACACTCCGTCACCCGGTAGCGTAGCCCACCGCGCAACAGCCCGCATGCTGGTGACCTGGCTAGAACAAGAGGCCGATGAGGGGCGGCAAGAGCAAAGCGGTAACGAGCGCATTGAGCCCCATCGCCATTCCTGAAAAAGCACCTACGACGTCGCTGACTTGAAACGCCCTTGCGGTGCCGATGCCATGGGAGGCGACGCCAATGGCCAGCCCCACTGCACGTGCGTCTCGAATCCCGAGCAGATTGAGCATGCCGGTCGCGATCATGGCACCGAGGATTCCGGTTACGATCACGACCACCGCGGTGAGGGTGGGGATGCCGCCCAGTTGTTCGGCAATGCCCATAGCGACGGGCGCGGTCACCGATTTGGGCGCCAGCGACATGAGGGTTTGCTCGGATGCGCCGAGCATCCACGCGATGCCGACTGTGCTTCCCGCCGCGGTGATGGCTCCACAGCAAACGGCCAGCAGGATCGCCACGACCGATTTCCTGACTTGCTTCAGTCTGCGATACAGCGGAACGGCCAGGGCAACTGTTGCCGGCCCCAACAAAAAATGAATGAATTGAGCACCTTGGAAGTAGGCCTCGTAACTCGTCCTCGTCAGAAGGAGAACTCCAACGACGACTGCAACGGACACCAACACGGGGTTCATGAGGGGATTGTGATTGCACCGTCGATACAGCCAGTCGCCGCCTAGATAGGCGAAGATGGTCATCGTGAGGGCGAGGAGCGGACTGGACGCCAGGTAGACCCAGATCGCTTGCAATCCGCCCGTCATTGATTTGCGTCTCCGCCGCTCAAGAGCCGCATGACAGCCGCAGTGACGCCAATCGTCAACACCGTGCTGATCACGACCGCTGCGACGATTGGAATGAACTCTGCTGAAACGAGGTCGATGTGGAGCGTGATGCCCACGCCAGCCGGTACGAACAGGAGCGAGAGGTGGCGTAGCAGGGCATCTGCTGTGCCGCTGAGACCATCGGGCAACTCGCCTCGGACGATAAGCCCGACAAATAGGATCGCCATCCCAACGACGGGTCCGGGAATGGGGATTTGCGTGGTCGAGACAATAATCTCGCCTATGAGTTGGCAGGCTAATAGGATCGCAATGTTGATCAGCATTGGTGGACCTCTCGGCAGAGTTGAAGGACGCGCGTATTTTGTCATGGACTCGCCAATCGTGCTTGCGATGGTGAGATCGGACCTGCTCGGATCTCGCAGGTTGCCTTGCGAATCGCGAACCACTGGTTTGAGCGAGCGGATTGGCTAAGCCTTTGTTAAACTGAGTACGTTTTTCTAGTGGCCACGACAGTGTTGCTTGGGAGTTCAGCCCCGTGCCGTTGTGGTCACGATGCCTGTCCGGCGCGCTTGCCATCATCTCGCTCGGCGGCCGCCATCCGGTTATTCGCCCCCGCCGCCGTTGGGTGCGTCGCTCGCACCGGCGGCCGATAGCGTTCGGCGTATTGTCGGCGGTGATGGCGGTCATCGGACTTTGGGTTGTCGGGTTGCCGCTGTCATTAACGGGCGAAGAGCACGCATGGTTCGATCCGGTTCTCGTCGATGCCGCTAACCCGGACACCGCAGACGAAACGGTTGTGGCGCGAGACCGGCGGCTAAGGCGATTGGCGTTGGACAAGCCATCGCCCCAAGATCCGGAACGCAGCCATCCATTGGTGACTGTTGAGAGCGGCAGGATGGGTGACGGCAGTTCCCCCACGACCAGCGAAACTGCTACGGCATTCGTCGATCCCTTGGGCCCGATACGGCCGGGTACGGATCCGGTTTTGGACCGATCCGTTGGTCACTCCACCTCGGTTGCTAATATGGGCAGGGGCGGTGCTGGGCCGAAGGCGTTGGACGAAACGCTGATAGCGGACGTCGGCAGAGCCCTCATTCCCTCGGGTTCTCCAAGACACCCGGGGGGCTCAGAAATGGGTGGTGCTCCCGACGGCAGGTCGGGCGCGCCGACCGCGCCCGCGCCATCCGCGGGCGGTGGCAGCCGTCCGTCCGCCCTTCAAGAGAGCGGTAAACGGCCTGGCGCTGATGATCCGTTCGGCAGTCTTCCGAGCACCACCGACCCGGACGGGCCGCTTGAGGGGACAGACTTGCCTGCGTCGCAGGTCCCTGCCACGTCGATCCCGGTGATCGGATCAATCGCCATTCCGCTGGCGGGATTGGTTTTGTCTCTGGTACTTCGGTGTCCTGGCGCCCGTTCGCTCAGGCGCGTCGACCAGCATGGGGCACGGTGTCGGAAATCTTGACACCTGCGGCGTCGCCGACAATCGTCACAACTCGTTGATGTCGAAGGATTACTGCCCCGTTTGGGGTGAGTTGGCGGCCCGTTCGCCAACGACGGCGTGTCACGATTTCTTACAGTCGCTGGTTGCGGACCTGTAGCCCTAGTTCATAATAAATTGAATCATAAGAAAACTTTTTGTGGCGTAAGGATTGCATCAGATGGTGTTCGGCCGGGGTGCGCACGTCGGTTACCGTGAGTCCATGACCTGTTCGGATGCCCCGACGCGCTGCTCCCTGCCCGTATCATCAGCAATCACAACATCATACAAGGGAAGTGAACGATGAATGGGGTAGGAGGTCTTGTTGCGGCTGGGCTCGTATCGGCCGCCACATTAATGGCTGCGGCAGGTGCCGCGAATGCGCAAGTTCTCGAGCTTATCGGTCAGTTCGAAACCGGTGTTTTCGACGACGGTGCGAGCGAAATCGTGGCCTACGATCCGGAGACGTTTCGAGCGTTCGTGACAAATTCCGGTGGCAACACCATCACACCGTCCGTGTCTATTGTGGATATCAGCGATCCGCGGATGCCAAGCCTGTTCGGCAGCATCGACATTACCCCCTTTGGCGCGGGTCCGAACAGCGTCTCCGTTAAGAACGGCGTGGTCGCTGTTGCCGTTGAGGCGCCTGTCGCCCAGGATCCCGGCAGTGTGGTGTTCTTCGACACGGCCGGCAATTTCCTAAACACCGTGCAGGTTGGTGCGCTTCCGGACATGGTGACGTTTACGCCGAACGGCACAAAGGTGCTGGTGGCGAACGAGGGCGAGCCAAACGGCACTAATCCCGAGGGCTCCATCAGCATCGTTGACATTTCGAACGGCGTGGCATCGCCGACCGTCACCACGGCGGGCTTCACGGCCTTCAACTCTCAAGTCAATGACCTATTGGCTGCTGGCGTCCGCCTGTTCCCTGATGTAATCAACGGCGATATCACGGTCGCCCAGGACTTGGAGCCGGAGTACATCGCTGTTTCCGAGGATGGTGCAACGGCGTTTGTGTCGCTGCAGGAAGCCAACAGTGTTGCCGTTGTCGACGTCGAGACGTCAACGGTGACCGAGATCCTGCCTTTGGGCGTGAAGGATCACATCGTCGCCGGAAACGCACTCGATCCGAGTGACCGGGACGGCGGGATCGAGATTAACAACTGGCCCGTCTCGGGCATGTACATGCCGGATTCGATCGGTGCCTACACCGTGAACGGCATCACCTATTTTGTAACCGCCAACGAGGGTGATGCTCGGGACGAGGACGACCGTGTCGAGGACTTGACCCTGGACCCGACAGCGTTCCCCAATGCGGCTGACCTCCAACAGCAGCAGAACCTCGGCCGCTTGGAAGTCTCAACCATTGACGGCGATTCCGACGGGGACGGCGACTTTGATCAGCTCTTCTCCTACGGCGCTCGGTCGTTCTCCATCTATGACTCTTCCGGGAATCAGGTTTTTGACAGCGGCGACCAGTTTGAGGAAATCACTGCCGCACAGTTTCCCAACGACTTCAACTCGACTAATGACGAAAACGACTCGTTCGACTCACGCAGTGACGCAAAGGGCCCTGAGCCAGAAGCGCTGGTGATTGGGGTCTACAAGGACCAGGTCCTGGTGTTCGTTGGTCTTGAGCGGATCGGCGGGTTCATGGTGTATGACATCACCGACCCGCTGGATCCCGAGTTCCTCCAGTACATCAACAATCGAGACTTCAGTCTTAGCGACGCTGATCTAGAAGCAGGTCGTTCGGTTCACTTGGGTCCCGAAGGCTTTTATTATATCTTGCCTGAGGATAGTCCAACCAGTCGTCCAATCCTGCTTGTCGCCAATGAGGTCAGTGGATCCCTCACGCTTTACTCAGTGCCGATCCCGACCGCGATGGCCTTCGGTTTGTTCGGCCTCGCGGCGCTTGGTTTCGCGGCCCGCCGCCGGTCTTAAGTCAGCTTTGCTCACGGGCACGGGCGGCGGTTCCTGCGAGGGACCGCCGCTTGTTGCCTCAGCCTCCGTACAGGATCGAGCAGATCAACACCGCGGCGGCGATGCCCGCCACGTCGGCGCACAGCGCAGCCGGGACCGCATGGCGCATCCGACGAATGCCCACGGCGCCAAAGTACACGGCTAGAACATAGAAGGTTGTCTCGGTTGAGCCCTGGAATGTGCTGACCAGGATGCCCGCATAGCTGTCCGGACCAATGGCCGGATCGTTGATGATTGAGGCCAGAACCCCGTAGGCGCCGGAGCCGGAGAACGGCCGTAGCAAGGCCATGGGTAGCGCCTCCGCAGGCAGGCCGAGCGGTTCGGTGATCAAACCAAGGGGCGTGATTAACAAGTCAACCGCTCCGCTGGCGCGCAGCATCGCAACGGCGACCAGGATTGCAACCAGATAGGGAATGATGCGAACGGCGACCTGAAAGCCGTCTTTGGCGCCCTCCACGAAGGTCTCATAAATCCGCACGCCTTTGGCTGCGCCAAAGCCTAGCAAAAACAGCAGCAGGGACGGGATGATCCAAGGCGCGATCTCACGGCCGTACATCAGGGTCGCCGGGACCAGCGACATTATCGCGGCTAAGACGAAGACCGAGACCCATAGCGGATAGCCCTTCGGTGGTGTCGTTGACGCGTCGAGGTGGTACGGCGAGTTCGTACCTGTGGTCTCGGGTTCGTGTTCGGCGAAGGGTTCGGGCGAGACCGTATTGTTGTCCATCGGACGCATAGGCCATAGCCGTGCAAACGATTTCGCGGCGAGGATGGCAACGGTCGTCGAGCACACGGTGGCGAACAAGGTCGTCGGCATGATGGCAGCCGGGTCGGCGGAACCGGCCGCGGCGCGAAGGGCGATAACACCCGTCGGCAACAAGGTCACGGACGAGGTGTTGATGGCGAGGAAGAGTGCCATATCGTCCGTCGCCGTGCCCTTTCGCGGATTGAGGCGGTCCAGCGCCTCCATGGCTTTGATCCCAAATGGGGTTGCCGCGTTGCCGAGACCGAGGGCGTTGGCTGAGATGTTGAGGATAATGGCTCCCATGGCCGGATGATCGCGCGGCACGGACGGGAACAGACGGATCATGAGCGGCTGAACCACGCGCGCTACGATCGTCAGGAGTCCCCCGGCTTCCGCAACCTTCATGGCGCCGAGGAACAGTGCCATCACTCCGATCAATCCGATGGCAAGCGTCACTGCACTGCCGGCGGCGTCGATCATGGCGGCGCCAAGCACCTCCATCGGTGATGCGCCGGCACCGTTGTCCGGCATCCAGCCGATGTGGTGCAGCATGGCGACCGCGTAAGCGATGCCGACAAGGGCCAGGAAAACGACGTTCACTCGGTATTCTCGTCCGGACGAGGTTGGGAGCAGGTTGCACGGAGAGACTACCATCCGGCTTTACCCGCGCAACTGGAGCGCGCCTGCAGGCCATGGCGACGCCGGGTCAGCCAAGGTGCGCCAAGCTTAGATAACTCGTTAAAATCACTCTATTATCCGTAATGATCGCCTGTCGTGATGACCGTGGCGTGGCTGCATCAAGAGTTTCTTAGGTGGTTCGGGGGTAGGCGTTGATGCCTGAGCCAATGGAAGTGGGCGCAGGGCATGGCCGTGTGGATTCGATACCTCGCCATTATCATCGCCGCGGCCGTCGTCGCGGTCCTAGGTGCGCTCCGTGTTCTGCCGGTTCTCCATTCAGGCCCGGATGGCATTCACGCGATCCGACCATCACATAGCGGTGCCGCCTTCGGTCGCGCGCATGACGATGCTCGGGATGGACGAGGCGCAAACACCCTCTGGGGCCGGGACGCCGAAAGAGAACCGGGGGAGGTTCTTGTCACGGCAGCACCAGATGACTTCCGAACCCGCTCTCAAACGCTCGGCTATCGCATCATCGAAACGCTGAGCCTGCCCCATCTGGACCTGTCGCTTTATCGCCTCCGCTTGCCGCAGCGAACCAGCGTTGATGTCGCCATCGCCCGCCTCCACTCCCGCTTTCCCAGTGCCACAATCGACGCGAACCACCGTTACAAGCCGGCTGCCGGCCTAAGCCTTCCGGAAAGCTACGCCAGATCTGTGATCGGCTGGGACGGTTTGCCGCAAGGCTGCGGGCGGGACCTACGTCTGGCCATGATCGATGCCGCCGTTGACATTCGTCATCCAGCGCTTGCCGGTGCCCGCATCACCTATCGGGATTTCTCTGCTCCGCGGCGACAGCCCGGTCAGGCGGATCACGGAACGGCGATCGCCGCCATCCTAGTTGGGCAGGGCGCTGCCAAGGGCGGATGGGGTGGTTTGGTGCCCGAAGCTGAATTGCTCGCCGCCAATATTTTCGAGGTCAGCCGGTCAGGAAGAACCGTTGCTACTGCCCGCGGGTTGATTCAAGCCATGGATTGGGTCTCGGGTGAGCAGGTCGATGCGGTCAATCTCAGCATCGCCGGGCCTGACAATCGCATTGTCCGCAATGCGACCTTGCGGGCGCAAAAGTCCGGTCTGGTGCTGATCGCTGCCGCCGGGAATTGGGGCAGCACGACCCGCCCCGCCTATCCGGCAGCTTATGACGACGTGATCGCCGTGACGGCGGTTGCCGCCGATGGCCAAGTTTATCGGCACGCTAATCGCGGCGACTACGTCGACTTTTCGGCACCCGGGGTGCGGTTGTGGACGGCGGTGCCGGACGGCGGAAAATTCCAAAGTGGGACGTCGTTTGCCGCACCGTATGTGACCACGCTGGTCTCGTTCAGCGTGTCCGCCGGTCAAACGCGCGCATCGCACGCCTTACGTGACGAACTGAAGCAGGATGTGGTTGATCTGGGGCGGCCGGGTCGCGATGACACATACGGCTGGGGACTTATTCGCCGCCGGCCATCCTGTGCCGCCGCCGATCGGCGCTGATCATTCGGCAGCTTGGTTGTTCGATAAGGTACGCACGAGCTGAAATAACGTCTTTCGGACCCGAGGATCGGGTATCCGATAGTAGTTGTGCATCAGCTCGCACGATTCTTTAGTCGACAACGGGTCCGCATCGAAGCTCGGCATATCGGGTTCCGCCAAGCCGGGGATGAGGTAGGAGCGATGCTGCTCGCCGTTGCCAGCCAAACCTTCGAAGAAATAGGCAACTTCGACACCGAGCGCCTCGGCAATACGGTAAAGATTGCTGGCGCCAACTCGGTTAGTACCGCTCTCGTACTTCTGGATCTGTTGGAACGTTACGCCGATGGAATGACCGAGCTTCGTTTGGCTTATCCGCATACCGAGACGTCGCGTCCGAATCCGTCCGCCTACGAAGCGATCAATGGGGTCCGGCCCTTCCTCAGCGACAGATCTTCGCATAGTTCTACCTATCTGTCCGGTCTTGAGGCTCCCAAAAGAAGTCCCAGTCACTGTACGTCCTCCAGCGCTCTTGGGAACTTATACAACAGATCGTAGTGACAGTCTCCTATTTCGGTCACGTTAACGTGTTTTTCATAGTCGCTTATGCACGGAAAGTGTGCTGATCCCAAGCCGCAAAACGGATTTGGCGGACTTCCGGCGCGGCTGCGCGCCGGAACGCGAGGAGAGCGGGGGGCGAATCGGAGAGAGTATTGGGTGGGCGTCAGCGCACTTGTTGCGTTAAATGAACACACCGAGCATCCGACGACGATCGCGTTGTCTCGGCGCGATTAACGTTGTGATTAGACGCGTGCGTCGAAGATTTGGCCGGGAAGGCCGTCACGCACCTCACGCTCTTCGGACAAGAACTCTGCAAGACGTTTTTTGGCGCGTTCCAGGGTGGGATCATCGAACCGGCTAAATTGCGCTCGACGCTCAACTTCGCGGGCGCGGTCGTATCCGGGCGGATCGCGCCGTGCTCGTTCAACTGGTTGCGGTGGCTCCGCCGGCCGGAGTTCGTTTGCCGTTGCGGACCTACGTCCGTCGTCGATGTTGGCCGTGATATCGGTCATGGCCGCATCCTGTCCCAGGATCAGTTACGGTAGCGTAAACAAGAAAGGAGCTGGTGCTCGGTCTGGTCGCACTATGCCGCGCGGGTTGCCGTGTGAAGCCACGGACCACCGCTCCGCTGCGCCTGCTCCAGCGCCCAGACAACGCTCGGAAACGCCATCTCATCCCAGGGAATGTCAGACCAGCTAACGAGGGCCGAATCGAGGCTCTCTTCGCCGGCCGCATGCTCCGGGCTTAGCATCGCCGCCCGGTACACAACGTGCACCTGGCCAATCCAAGGGATCTCGTAGATACCGAGCAACTCGTCGATCCGGACTTGGGCGCAGGCCTCCTCAGCGACCTCGCGGGCCGCGCCGGCCGCCATGGTTTCGTTCAATTCCATGAACCCGGCGGGGATCGTCCAGCGGCCGAGGCGCGGTTCGATCGCGCGCCGGCATAGCAGCACACGATCCTGCCACGTGCAGACGGCGCCGATGACAATCTTGGGGTTGGAGTATTCGATATATCCACAGTCCGGACAGACAAGCCTTGCTCGGTTGTCTCCGTCGGGGATTTTGCGAACAGTTGGACCTACGACCCGCTTATCCGTGCTCATAAAGGCAATGTGCCCGCGCGGATCGCTAAGGACAACCCCGAACAGGAAGAGCGCCGGGCCGACCCCAATAGCGGCCCAGCGAGATCCTCACGGCGGACAGCTGGCGTCGACTACTTGCGAAGGACGGCCACGCCTGGAAGCGTTTTGCCCTCGAGCCATTCCAAGAACGCTCCGCCTGCCGTGGACACATAGGAGAAATCGCTCCCGACCCCCGCATTCTTCAGCGCGGACACAGTGTCTCCACCGCCGGCGACGCTGAGAAGACTGCCGCTCTTGGTAAGGCTTGCGGCCTCCTGGGCGACCGCATTGGTTGCTGCGTCGAACGGCTTCACCTCAAACGCGCCCAGCGGGCCATTCCACAAAATCGTTTTCAGACCGGACAAGCGCGATTTGAGCCCGGCCGTGGACTGAGGACCTACGTCCAGGATCATCTGATCCGACGGTACCGCATCGATGGGCACGGTCGTCGACGCAGCACCTTCCGCGAACTCGGCGGCGACAACGGCATCGGTCGGCAGAACGATTTCGCATCCGGCGGCTTCCGCCTTGGACATAATCTCTCGGGCGCTCTCTGCCATGTCATGCTCACAGAGCGACTTGCCCACATTCACGCCCTTTGCGGCGAGGAAGGTGTTGGCCATGGCCCCGCCGATAATGATCTGGTCAACCTTGCTGGTCAGGTTGCCGAGGACATCTAGCTTGGTGGAAATTTTCGCACCGCCGACGACGGCAGCGACCGGATGTTTCGGGCTTTCGAGGGCGCCTTCGAGGGCTTCCAGTTCTTCCTGCATCAGCCGGCCTGCCGCGGAAGGTAGAATATGCGCCAGAGCCTCAACGGAGGCATGGGCGCGATGGGAGCAGGAGAAGGCATCGCTGATGAGGATATCTCCGTTTTCCGCCAGCTGACGCGCGAAGCCGTTATCATTTTTCTCTTCCTCGGCATAGAAGCGCACGTTCTCGAGCATGGCGATGTCGCCGTCCTTCATGGCGTCTACAACGGCTTTGGCATCCGGGCCGATGCAGTCGGTTCCGAACGCCACCGGCCGTCCTGCACTCTTGGCAAGGGCTTCCGCAACGGGCCGCAACGTGAACTCCAGATTTTTCTGGCCTTTCGGGCGACCGAGGTGGCTGAGGACGATCACTTTGGCGCCCTTATCGGCCAGTTCAAGCAGCGTCGGGACAGTTCGGTCAATCCGCGTGGTGTTGGTTACCGCGCCGTCCTTCATCGGGACGTTCAGGTCGGCCCGAACAAGCACGCGCTTGCCGTCGACGTCCAGGTCATCAATGGTGCGGAACGTGGTCATAACGATTTACCCTCTTCCCCTTAAGCTGCAACTGATTTCGGCGGAACGATTTCGTGGCTCGGCGATAGCACTTGGCACCGGGCCGCACGGGTCGGGACGCGACGGCACGCTCGCCCGCGTTATAGCTATATCGACGTCAAGCATGACGGACGTTCCTCCCCAGGATCGTCTGTTTTATATGAGTGCTTGTTCCCGTTTATGCGAAGTCGTGGCGGAAAAGGCAAGCGTCCGAGCCGCTTGGCAAATAAGGCTTTGACGTCGCTTCGCGAACGCCGGGTCAAGACCTTGCAAGTGGATACAGATCCGGTCTCGCCGGCCATCCAATGGAGCGGTCATGGAATGACGGGGGCGTTGCCGACACGCTCAGCGACGCTTCGCCCCCATCGTTGCCGATCCGAGCGAAATCGGCCGGCGTTTGCGGCCCCAGTGACCGGCGGGACCATCAAACACGCCCGCAATCTTGGTTCCGCAATACTCGCAATGCCCCTCATCGGTGACGGCGTAGTCGTGGAGTTCGTACCAGTCGCGTGTAATGACGGTGCGTCTGCATCCAGTGCATCTCGTCGCTCCGCCATCCCGATCATGAACGTTGCCCGTGTAGACGTGCCAAAGCCCTGCCTCGAGGCCGATCTGACGAGCCCTTGACAGCGTCGATGCCGGCGTTCGTGGCTTATTGGTCATTTTCCAATCGGGGTGAAAAGCGGTGAAGTGGAGCGGAACATGGCGGCCGAGGTGCTGCACAATCCATCGGCACAGCGCGGCAACCTCGGCGTCGCTGTCGTTTTCGCCCGGGATCAGAAGCGTCGTGATCTCGACCCACACGCCCGTTTCGTGAACCAAGTATTCCAGGGTGTTGAGCACCGTTGATAACTGACCGGTGCACAGCCGCCCGTAGAAGCCTTCCGTAAAGCCCTTCAGATCGACGTTGGCCGCATCCATGTGACCGAAGAAATCTTCGGCTGCTACGCGGGTGACGTATCCGGCGGTTACGGCCACGGTTTTCAACCCGCGATCGCGGCAGGCCTTCGCCGTATCCACGGCGTATTCCAGGAAGATCACAGGGTCGTTGTACGTAAAGGCGACGGACCGGCATCCAGACCGGGCCGCGGCATCGGCGATGGCCTCCGGGCTCGCTTCCGCCATCAGCCGATCCATCTCGCGGGATTTGGAGATGTCCCAGTTTTGGCAGAACTTGCACGTCAAATTACAGCCGGCTGTCCCGAACGAGAGCACGGGCGAGCCAGGCAGAAAGTGATTGAGCGGCTTTTTCTCCACCGGATCGATGCAGAAGCCACTGGACCGGCCGTATGTTGTCAGAGATATACGATCATTGTGCCTGGCGCGGACAAAGCAGAGACCGCGTTGACCTTCTCCAAGTTTGCAAAAGCGTGGGCAGACGTCACACTGGATGCGACCGTCAGCCAATCGGTGCCAATGGCGTCCCGGGTGCTTGGTGGCCATGTGTGCCGTCTCAGGTAACGGTTCGGGATCTGTCATGCTGAGGTCGACGATCATGGTGCTAACACCGTTGGCTGGATTTCGAGCAGGCGGTTTTACGACGTTACCATGCCAATATAATTATGATCTGGTCTGATTGAGACGGTATGAGGAGGCTCCCGCCGGGAGCAATGGCCATGACGATCTCCGTGCGTCCGGCCGCGGTGGCGGGCCGGTTCTACCCTGGCAGCCCGCGACAGTTAGACGATTTGGTTCGGACCTTGCTCGACCAGGCGGGCAGTGTTCCTACCAATCCAACGCCCAAAGCGATTATCGCGCCGCATGCCGGTTTCGTCTATTCGGGCGAGGTCGCCGCCACCGCCTATGCCCGTTGGCAACCCGTCGCCGGGCAAGTCCGTCGCGTTATCTTACTGGGGCCCTGTCACCGAGTGCCGGTTGATGGGCTGGCGTTATCGAGCGCGGACAGCTTTGAGACGCCGCTGGGACGGGTCCCCGTTGACGCCGATGGCCGCGACTGTGCGTCGGAACTCGAACACGTCTGCACCTCCGATGTGGCCCATGCCGAGGAGCACAGTCTGGAGGTCCATTTGCCCTTTTTGCAGCACCTGTTCCCTCAGGCGGCGATCGTGCCTCTTGTCGTCGGCCGCGCCAAAGCGGACGCTGTTGCCGAGGTCCTTGATCGATTGTGGGGAGGCGACGAAACGCGGATCGTCCTCTCATCGGACTTGAGCCATTACCTGGACTATGAAGCCGCGCGTCGGGTCGACGAAGCCACCTGCAAGGCGATCGAGGCGCTCGATCCAGTGCGCATCAGCATTCAGCACGCGTGCGGACGGTACCCATTAGCGGGGCTCCTCACCCTCGCTAAACAGCGCCAAATGGTGGTGAAGACGCTGGACTTGCGAAACTCTGGTGATACCGCAGGCGACAAGCGCCGCGTTGTCGGATACGGCGCTTGGATGGTTGTCGAACCCCACCAGTCAGCTGCGACTCTCGTGTCGTCCACCGACGCGGCCGGAGAGAGCCCCTTCGTTGCGCAAACACGCGCGCTGCTCGACAAGTTTGGGACCACCCTAATTCAGTTGGCTGCCGCGTCGATAAAGCAACGCGTTCGAGGCGGCCCTCCGATAGCTTATGATCCGAGCAAGTACCCCGACGAGTTGCGACGCCTGGGGGCCAGCTTTGTAACTTTGCGTCGTCATGGGCACTTGCGTGGCTGCATCGGATCTCCGGAGGCCCATCGTCCGCTTGCGGTGGACGTCATCGTCAATGCCGCCGCCGCCGCCGTGAAGGACCGCCGCTTTCCACCATTAACGTGGGCGGAACGAGATGGGCTCAACGTGTCGGTTTCGGTGTTGAGCCCCCGGGAGAAGATCCGATTTCGGAGCCGGAACGATCTGATCGCTCAACTGCGAGTCGGAGTTGACGGCATTGCTATCGAAAGCGCGGGCGTGCGTAGCCTGTTCTTGCCGCAGGTGTGGGATCAGGTTCCGAAACCCACGGATTTTCTTTCGTTGCTGATGAGAAAGGCGGGCCTGCCGGAGGCGCACTGGAGTGAAGATACGCGAGCTTGGCGGTTCGTAGCACTTTCCGTTAAATCCGAAGCTTTGCAACATCCGAACGCACTTTGGACGTGAACATTGGCGGATTGCGGTCGAGCGTAACCCGTCGGCAGAAGGAAGCGCAAGGATGGGAGCATTTGGCGTCGGACAGCCCGTGACCCGCGCAGAAGATATGCGGCTGCTTACCGGAACCGGCGTGTTTGTGGCCGATCGCGTGTTGGCGGACGAAGTCCACGCAATGGTTCTGCGCCCGCCACTCGCCCATGCGGCGATCGGCGCGATCGACCCATCGGCGGCATTGGCGCTGCCAGGCGTCCTGGCCGTGATCACTGCTGCGGACCTGCTCGCGTCTGGCATCGGTGATATACCCTGTGGGGTCCCGGTTTACGACCGATCAGGGAGGCGTCTGCCCAGTCCCGGTCGCCGGGTTCTAGCACGCGATCGCGTTCGGTTTGTCGGTGAGCCCGTCGCCGTTGTCGTTGCGGATACGTGCCGTCTCGCGCAGGATGCCGCCGACCTCGTTGTTGTAGACTACCGTCCGCTTCCGGCCGTGGGCACGATGATTGAGGCTATAGCCTCAGAAGCGCCCGAGCTTTGGCCCGACGCGCCGGGCAACGTAGCGTTTCACTGGCAGATTGGCGATCTTGGCGCCGTGGATAACGTGTTTGCCGGCGCCGCCTACGTTGTATCCTTGGATCTGGTCAACAACCGGGTTGTGCCGTGCGCGCTGGAACCCCGGAGTGTCCTTGGCACGTTCGATCCGGAGACGAATCGCTATACGCTGTACACCGGCACCCAAGGCGCGCATCACATCAAATCACAGCTCGCAAAATCGACACTCGGTGTGCCGGCAGACAGCGTTCGTGTCGTTGTCGGTGATGTGGGCGGCGGCTTCGGCTCGAAGCTGTTTCATTATCCGGAGGAAGCGCTGGTTCTGTGGGCTGCGCGTCGGCTTGGGCGACCCGTGAAGTGGGTTGGCAGCCGCGCCGAAGCGTTCGTGGCCGACACCCACGGACGGGCCCAGGAAAATGCCATTGATGCCGCATTCAGCCGCGATGGACGGATTCTGGCGCTTCGTTGTCGGTCCAGGGCCGATATGGGAGCGTACTTGAGCGCCTATGCGCCGGCCAACGCCGCCATGTCTACCGGTGGTATGTTGCCTGGTGCCTATGACATTCCATTACTCTATGCCGAGTGCCAAGGAATCTATACGAATACAACGCCGGTGGATGCCTATCGTGGTGCGGGTCGGCCGGAGGCCACATACGCGATCGAGCGGATCATGGACACGGCTGCGCGCCGGTTCAGCATGACTCCAGAAGAAATTCGCCATCGTAACCTAGTGCAACCGAACCAGATGCCGTATCGGACCGCAACGGGCAAACTGTTCGACTCCGGGGATTTCCCTACCATCCTTGAAGAAACAATGGTTCGCGCCGATCGCGCCGGGTTCGGGATGCGTCGGGCGCAATCCGAAGCCCGCGGCCGGTGCCGTGGGTTCGGGCTGTCCTACTACGTAGAGGTCTGCGGTTACGGTGATGAGACCGTGACGCTGCGCTTTCTCAACAACGGTACTGTTGAGCTTCTGGTTGGGACCCAATCGACGGGGCAGGGCCATGAAACGGCATTTGCTCAAGTCGTTGCGGACGGTCTCGGAATTCCCTTCAGCAGCATCGTTGTCCGCCAAGGCGATACCGACCTGGTGCTAACCGGCCGAGGATCAGCGGGGTCCCGCACCCTGACTGTCGCTGGTGGTGCCATTTTGGCGGCTGTGGACGCCGTTATCGACAAAGGCCGCACCTTGGCAGCGCGCGCGTTTCAGGCTGACCCCGATGACGTCGTGTTCGCTGACGGGCGATTTCGAATCGGACAGACTGGGCAGTCACTGGGCGCTCTCGATCTCGCCGCGATAGCTCGGGATCCGCAGGATTACTCTTCCGATGATTGCTTCTCTGCGTCTGGCAAGACACTTGAAGGCGTCGGCACCTATGCCCTCTCCGCCTCGACGTTTCCCAACGGTTGCCACGCCTGCGAAGTGGAGGTGGACCCGGAGACTGGTGACGTCGAGATCCTGCGCTACACGGTGGTCGATGATTTTGGAACGGTGATCAATCCGCTTCTCCTCGTCGGCCAAATCGCCGGCGGCGTCGCGCAGGGGATCGGGCAGGCGCTGATGGAGCAGGCGGCTTATGAGTCCGAAACCGCCTTGCCCATCGCAACGTCCTTTGCGGCATATGCTGCACCGCAGGCGGTCGATTTGCCGAGCCTCGATATCTCGTTTCATCCAGTGCCGTGCGCGACCAATCCGCTCGGGGTGAAGGGCGCCGGTGAAGCCGGTGCGGTGGCCGCCTGTCCGGCCGTCATCAACGCAGTTGTTGACGCCCTGGCGCCACTCGGGGTTCATCACGTGGATATGCCGGCAACGCCGGAAGCCATTTGGCGAGCCCTTCAGTCAGCTCGCACCGAACCCTAGGAACCACTCCGAGGAATTCAGCCGTGACCGTGACCATTACCGAGGACCTGGTGGAGACCGTCCGTCAGGTGGCCGAACGCGCCGCCGTCGAAATCATGCGGATCTACGAGAGCGATTTCTCCGTCGACCGCAAGAACGATCAATCGCCCGTTACCGAGGCCGACCGGCAGGCAGAGCAGGTCATCATCTCGGGATTACGGAGCCAGGTTGGCTCGGAATGGCCGATCGTGGCCGAGGAGGAGGTGGCGGCGGGGCGTACGCCGACCGTTGGAGACAGATCGTTCTGGTTGGTGGACCCGTTAGACGGAACCAAGCAATTCGTCAGCAAGCAGGGCGAGTTCACCGTCAATATCGCCCTGATCGTCGATGGCCGGCCGATCCTTGGGGTTGTTCTGGCTCCGGCCATCGGGTCCGGTTATTGGGGGAGTCCCCTTGGCGCTTTCGCCGTTCGCGAAGGGGGCACCATTCAGCCGATTCGATGCCGTCCGATGCCAAAGACTGGTTTGATCGCCGTTGCAAGCAGGTCGCATCGAACCCCGGAAACCGATGCGTACTTGTCGCAGTTCGACATCGCCGGTGTCACATCCGCGGGTAGCTCGATCAAATTTTGCCAGGTAGCCTCGGGTGAGGCCGATCTCTATCCACGCGCCGGTCGGACTATGGAATGGGATACGGCGGCCGGCCACGCCGTTGTTTTGGCCGCAGGCGGCCGGGTCGTGACCATGGCGGAAGGGAGTGAATTGGTTTACGGAAAGCCAGGGTTCGAAAACCCCCATTTCGTTGTCAAGGGCGCGCCCTCGACGTCGTAATGGCAGAGATCCTGCCCACGTCGCCAACGGCGATTTTTAGCGCTGCGACACTTGTGGGCACCGGCTCGCTGGTGGCGTTCCCGACCGAAACCGTCTATGGCCTCGGCGCCAACGCGGAAAATGACCAAGCGGTTGCGGCAGTGTTCGCGGCCAAGGGCCGGCCGCGATTCAATCCGCTGATCGTTCATGTGGCTGATCAGGCAGCGGCCGAGCGCCTGGCGGAGTTTGATGAGCGGGCTCGTGCCGTTGCCTGGCGGTTCTGGCCCGGTCCGCTTACCCTCGTGATGCGAAGGCGGTCGGATTGCGCTCTGTCGCTTCTGGTTTCGGCGGGGTTAGATACCGTGGCACTGCGCGTGCCTAATCATCCAACGGCATCGGCACTGCTCAAGGCGGCGAATTGCCCGATCGCGGCACCGAGCGCCAATCCGGCAGGGCGTCTTAGCCCAACCACGGCACAGCATGTCGCGGACGGCCTCGGCAATGCTGTCGCATTGATCTTGGATGGCGGGCCTTGTCCTATTGGCATTGAATCCACGGTCATCGATCTGTGTTCGGACCAGCCGACTTTGCTGCGTCCCGGAGGCCTTGCCTCGGAGACCGTTGAGCGCTTCGTCGGCCCCTTGATGAGATTGAGGGGCAATGCCGATGCCAGTGTCGGTACGCGCTCGCCCGGTCTGCTGACCCGCCACTACGCGCCGTGCCGACCACTTCGCAGCTATGCCCACCGTCCCGAGAGCGGAGAGGCCTATCTGGGCTTTGGTCCCGACACGCCGGATGCGGACCTTAATTTGAGCCTGAGCGGAAACGTCAATGAGGCGGCTGCAAACCTGTTTTCCATGATCCGTCGACTGGATTGTGCTCCTTTTACGGGCATTGCAGTGGCACCGGTGCCGGAGGCCGGGCTGGGGCGTGCCATTAATGACAGGCTGCGTCGTGCCGCGGCTGCGTCGCGCGCAGACGATTGGGACGATCGCGGCCCCTCCGCGCCGTGCGTCCTGCCCGATGAAGGCGATGGGGAGGGCTCATAGCCGGGTCGCAGACCGTCCGACACTGGTTCCAGAGCACGTGACACCTTACCTTCAAAACATGAAAACGCTTGCAGCAATCCCGTCGGTCGCAAGCCAGGCTGCGGGTCGCGCGGACGTATTGCCTGAAGTGTCATCCGCGCTTACTGCGATACGCCAGATTGTCGGCCAGAAGGGTTGGCTCGACGAAATAGCCGATTTGGAGCCCTATATTCTTGAGGAGCGGGGCTTGTTTCGCGGAACATGTCACGCCGTGGTCCGGCCCGGCAACACGACCGAGGCGGCTGCTGTGGTGCGGATCTGCGCCGAGGCCGGTGTCCCGATCGTGCCACAGGGTGGCAACACCGGATTATGCGGCGGTGGCGTTCCTGATGGCGGCATCGTGTTGTCGACCACGCGCATGACCAAGATTCGTGCAGTGGATGCTGCGGATCGAACGATGACGGTGGAGGCTGGGGCCATCCTGGCCGACGTTCAACGGTCGGCCGCCGATGCCGGACTGTTGTTCCCTTTAAGCCTCGGTGCCGAGGGATCATGCCGGATCGGCGGTAACTTGGCCACAAACGCGGGCGGCATCAACGTCGTTCGCTACGGCAATGCCCGCGACCTCGTGCTTGGGCTTGAGGTTGTGCTGCCTGATGGGCGAATCTGGGACGGTTTGAAGCAACTTCGCAAAGACAACACGGGCTATGACCTGCGTTCGTTGTTCCTCGGTTCCGAAGGGACGCTCGGCATTATCACTGCCGCTGTTCTGAAGCTGTTCCCGATCCCTTGCTCGACCGTCACGTCCCTTATCGCGGTCGAGGACCCTACAGCCGCCATCGACCTTCTCAATCGCCTGCAAAACGTTTGCGGTGATGCGTTGTCGGCGTTCGAGTACTTCTCGCAGGTTGCGTTCGATTTATGTCGCCGAAACGTCTCGGGCATTCATGATCCGTTTGACGCATCTCATCCGGCCTATGTGTTAGTCTCACTCACGAGTCCCAGGGCCAATGACCCCCTGCAGACCGCGTTGGAAGCGGTTTTGGAGGCCGCGTTTGATGACGGTGTCGTCCTCGACGCTGTGGTCGCATCGAGCGTGCAGCAGGCGCAGGACATCTGGCGAATTCGGGAGGGTATTCCGGAGGCTCAAAAGGCGGAAGGCGGCAGCATCAAGAACGATGTCTCGGTTCCGGTGAGCCGTGTCCCGGATTTCATGCGCCGAGCGACGGCTGCGGTCGAAAAGGTCTTGCCCGGCATTCGCGTGGTGGCGTTCGGGCATCTCGGCGATGGCAACATCCACTTCAACCTAAGCCAGCCCGTCGGCATGGACCAGCAAGCATACCTCGGACAGTGGGAGTACTTCACTCGGATCGTTGCCGATGAGGCCGTGGCTCTCGGCGGCAGCTTTTCTGCCGAGCACGGCATTGGCCGTCTCAAATGCGGCGATATGGAACACTATAAGAGTGAAGTGGAATTGGATCTGATGCGTGCGCTAAAAACCGCGATTGATCCGCAAGGCATCATGAATCCGGGCAAGATCCTGAGGTGAAAAGCTAAAGGGACCAGGATGTGTCCCGGTTAACGACAACGGGCGGAGCTGTAGCTCCGCCCGGTCCGTACTCCGCCCTCAGGCAGCGTCCGACAGGTCAACCGCCGATCGTTCCGCCACCGTTTTTCATAATCGCAACCACAGACGGGCGCGGCGGCATGCCATCGGCGAAATCGGGCCAACGTGTCGCCGGATCTTCGAACGTGGAGTTGCGTTCGAAGCCGGGATAGGCGGAGGTTCCATCGCTGCCCACGTGCTGAACGGCGACGAATAGCGTCGTCGAATCAGGATTGAAGCAAGGGCCGCACATCTCGGCGCCAATGGGCACGCGGTAGAACATCTTGCCGGTGCCGCGGAGTTCGCCCTCAGTTTCGAGGGCCCAGATCCCGTCAGCTGTTCCGGTCTTTGACCAGTTCGAGCCTTGGTCCGTGGAGATCCACAGCCGGCCCGCGGCGTCGATGGCGCAGTTGTCCGGTGAGGCAAACCAGCCGTTGGGCGTTGTGGCCGGGTTCCACATGGCGCCGACCTCCGCGTTTGCTGGATCACCGCACTTGACCAGGATATCCCAAGCAAAGCTCTCCGCTGCGTGGTCGCCATCCGGCGGAGTCAGCTCGACTATGTGACCAAAGGTGTTGCTGGCACGGGGGTTGACGGCATCGACCTGATCGTCTTTGCGCTTACTGTTGTTGGTCAACATGACGTAGACCTTCTGCGTCACTTTGTTGGGCTCCACATCCTCCGGACGGTCCATCGGGGTGGCGCCAAGCAGATCTGCCGCTCGACGAGTTTCGACCACCACATCCGCTTGGCTGTTGAAGCCGTTTTCGGCGGTCAGCGGGCCTTGGTCGTGGACCAGCGGCAGCCACTGTACGGTGCCGTCGTCGGCGAACTTGGCAACGAAAAGCGTGCCTGCATCGAGCAGGTCCATGTTGGCCGCGCGGTCATCAGGGTCGAAGGTGCCCTCTGTGACGAATTTGTAAAGATAATCAAAGCGTTGATCGTCGCCCGTGTAGACAACGACCCTGCCGTCCTTGTTGACGATCGACTCGGCGCCTTCATGCTTGAAGCGCCCGAGAGCCGTCCGTTTCTTGGGGGCGGATGTGGGCTCAAATGGATCGACCTCTACGATCCAGCCGAACCGGTTCGGTTCATTGGGTTCTTTTTGCACATCGAAGCGATCGTGGAATTGACCCCAGACGTAGCGAGTGTTTTTGCCCGCTACTCCATAACGCTCGTAGTTTTCTTTCTCCTCGAGCTCCGCCGTGTCACCTGAAAAATACTGGTGGAAGTTCTCTTCGGCGAGGAGGTACGTGCCCCATGGGGAAATACCGCCAGCGCAATTGTTGATGGTTCCGATCACTTTTGTGCCTGATGGATCGGCATTCGTTTTGAGCCTATCGTGGCCCGCCGCTGGTCCCGTCACAGTCGTTTCGGTGCCGAGCGCGGTGATCCGGCGATTGAGGTCGCTGTCCTTAACGACGGTCCATTTGCCGTCGACGCGCTTGATCTCAACGACGGATCCGCCATGAGCAGCCATTTCAATGTCCGCATGCTCTTTTGTCAGCTTACTGCGATCGACCTTGCCGTCCTCGCCGCTCGTTTCCGGAAACATCAGATTGGTGTTGGTGTATTCGTGGTTGACGCACAATAGCCCATGGTCAGCCGTATCGGCGCCCATGGGGAGGCTGACAAACCCCACGAAGTCGTTGTTGTACCCGAATTGCTGAGATTGAGCGTCAGCACTTTGGTTCATCGGATCGAACTCTGGTGCGCCCGAGGTAATAGGATCGCCCCAGCGCAACAGGACGTCGGCGGTGTAGCCGCCGGCAACGCGATGTGTGCCATCGACCCCATGGTCGATTTCATGAAAGGAGAAGCTCGGGGTTGCGGCGCGCGCCGAGCCTGTCAGTGCCAACGGACCCATCGTCGCGGCAATCGCCGTCACGCCAAGGGCGCCGCGCAGCACGTCGCGACGGTGGAACCGAGCCGCGATCACGTCGCCAATCGTGGGCGACGTTGATCGGTTAGCTGGAACATCGTCATCATCCAAGAACGCTTCCTCTGGAAGCCGGGGGCGACCGTTCGTCATTCGTCATCCTTCCTAATCAGCGCTTCACCTCCGCCCGGGCCAGCAAACGCCTAGCGGGCAAGAGAAAAGACGAAACACACGTCAGCCGCTATATGGGACTCGGGTGTGAAAATCATTTGACGGTTATGTTACGGATTGATGTCGTCGATGGCGCCGCGCCGACCAACGGCATGGTTTGTCGACAATGTTCCTTGCCGAAAAGGCGGACGCCTTGGAGGGGTTAGTTGACGTTTACGTAAACTGCGGATACCCTCTTGTTAGGGTGACGGCTAAGGAACTAACTCCAAGCAACGTGTCATCACCAAATACCGCATCCGCAAGCAGGACATCACCATGACCGCGTACACCGCCCCTCTCGAAGATATTCGTTTTCTGATCCATGACCTGATTGATCTGGGGTCCATCGGCCAGCTACCCGGTTATGAGGAGGCGACCCCCGACTTGGTCGACGCGATCCTTGAGGAAGCAGGGCGTTTCGGGCAGGAGGTCTTGGCGCCGCTAAATAGGGCCGGGGATCGCGGTTGCACCTTCGAGAACGGGATTGTGCGCACCGTTGACGGGTTCGCTTCGGCGTATCGTCAATTCGTTGATGGCGGCTGGAACACACTCCAGTTCAGCCCGGAGCACGGTGGCCAGGGAATGCCCTGGTTGATCTCGACTGCCGTTTCGGAGATCTGGCACGCGGCCAACATGGCGTTCGGCCTGTGTCCCATGTTGACACAAGCGGCGGCTGAGGTTGTTGAGAAATTCGGCTCGGACGAGCTAAAGACTGTGTACCTGGAGAAGCTGATCTCCGGCGAGTGGTGCGGCACAATGAACTTGACCGAGCCTCAGGCCGGATCCGACCTGTCACGTGTTCGAACACGGGCAGAGCCCGAGGGTGAGCACTACCGGATCACGGGGCAAAAGATCTACATAACTTATGGCGAGCATGACATGGCGGACAACATCGTCCACCTGGTGCTTGCGCGCTTGCCGGGCGCACCGGAAGGGGTCAAGGGCATTTCCCTGTTTGTTGTGCCGAAATTTGTCCCAGACGACGAGGGCCAGCCGGGGACCCGCAACGATATCCGCTGTGTTTCCATCGAGCATAAGTTGGGCATCAACGGAAGCCCGACGGCAGTGTTGTCTTTCGGGGACGATGGCGGGGCGATTGGCTGGATGCTCGGTGAGGCGAACCGTGGCCTAGAGCATATGTTCCTGATGATGAACAACGCCCGCCTCGCTGTTGGCCTCGAAGGCGTTGGTATCGCCGAGCGCGCCTATCAGGCGGCGCGCGCTTATGCTGCAGTCCGGGTCCAGGGACGAAATCCGATAGAGCCCAAATCAGATGGGGTGACGATCGATCACCACCCGGATGTCCAGCGAATGCTCTTCTCCATGAAGTCCCAAACGGAGGCAGCCCGCGCGTTGGCCTACTTCACAGCCGCCAACTTGGACAAGGCCCTCCGCCACCCGGATCAAGCCGTGCGCGAACGGTATTACGCCATGGTCGCGCTGATGACACCGGTTGTGAAAGCCTGGTCGACGGACATCGGCATTTATGTCGCCGATACTGGCGTTCAGGTTCACGGCGGTATGGGTTACATTGAAGAAAGCGGCGCGCCCCAGCATCTGCGCGATGCGCGAATCGCCGCCATATATGAAGGCACCAACGGCATTCAGGCGTTGGACCTGGTCGGACGCAAGATCGTGCGCGAGCAGGGGGCCACCGTTTCTGGGCTGATCGCCACCATGCGGGCCGATCTCGACAACGGTCTCAATCCAGGTGATGAGGATGCTGCCGTGATCCAGGCCAGCCTAGCTGCCGGTGTTGATGCGCTGGCCTCGGCAACAGACTGGCTACTCAGGGAAAATCCTACGAACGTCAGGGCCGTTGGCGCTGCCGCCTATCCGTACCTGCAGCTGCTCGGGACCGTTGCGGGGGGGTGGCTGCTCGCCAAGGGAGCGGTCATTGCGGCCGAGCGCCTGGAAGCGGGAACTGGCAACGCGGCGTTTCTGGAAAGCAAGCGATTGACGGCCCGCTACTATGCAGACACGATGCTAAGTCGTGCGGAAGCACTTGGGACTGCTGTGGTTCGGGGAGGGGCGGCGATCTCGCGGATTGACCCCTCTCGCCACCTTTAGCGCGCCGGCCCTTCATTTGAGCCCCTAGGACCGGCTCAGATAGAGGACGATAGATCAGGGCGGACGCGCGGTAACCGGACGGTTGCACAGGCCAGCGTTGCGTAAGAGCAGCGCCACCCAGGGGTCCGAGCAGATTGCCGTTCGTCGCGGACTGAGCTGCGGTTCTTCATCCCGTGCGACAGGACTGACAGGTCGCCTGGGCAGCTAAATCTGCCAACCGGGCGAGAGTCAGGTCCGTGAATTTGCGCCGAGAAGGGCAGCCGAAGACCACGATGACAGCATTCTCGCGGTACGTGTTTAAGCAATTAATGATCGGCCTGCTGCTTGTCACATTAGGGTTGACGGCTATTTTGTGGCTCAGTCAGTCATTACGATTTGTTGACTTGATCGTCAATCGTGGCCTTGATGCATCGACTTTTTTTCATTTAGTTTTATTGCTACTACCCAACTACTTGGTTGTTATTTTGCCGATTGCAGCATTTTCCGCTGTGCTTTTTACATATAATCGGCTGGTTGGCGATAGAGAGCTGATGGTTATGGCGGCAGCTGGTGTCAGTCCGCTCAGACTTGCGTTTCCGGCATTGCTGTTGGCCGCTCTGGTAACGATCATTGGCTACGCCCTTTACCTAACCATTCTTCCGACATCCTATCGTCAATTCCACGAGTTCCAGTGGGATCTTCGGTACAATTTCACCCATGTGTTGTTGGAAGAGGGGGCGTTTACTGACGTTGCCAAGGGCATAACGGTTTACGTGCGGGCCCGCGCTCCAACGGGAGAACTGCGCGGGATCTTCGTCCATGATCAGCGATCGGCGGAGGAGCCGTACACCCTGATGGCCGAACGGGGAGCGCTCGCCCAGTCAGATGGTGCGGCCCGGGTTGTGTTGTTCCAGGGCAGTCGTCAGAGTGTTGATCCGGACACAAACAATCTGTCGGTTTTGTATTTCGAACGCTATGCGTTTGATTTGGAGCAAACGCGACAAGAAAGCGGCCCACGGTATCGCGAGCCGCGCGAACGCACGCTCGAGGAACTCTTGTCCGCCGAGGACGATCCCGACGTCAATCCAGATGATTACGGTCAGTTTATGATTGAAGCTCATCGTAGGCTAACATCACCATTAACGGCTACCGGTTACGCTCTGGTCGGCGTCGCAAGCCTGCTTACAGGCTCCTTTCGGCGGCAAGGGCAGCTGAAGCGGCTGCTGATGGCAATCGGTATCGTGATTTGCTTGGCTTTAGCGACATTAGGCATTGAGAATTTGGCAAGCCGCAACGCGTTTCTCGTGCCGCTGATTTATGCTTTGGCCGCCGCTCCCATTCTGGGCGGGCTATTTGTCTTGACTCGACGATCCTGGCGCCGTCCGGCTCCTGCCGCCACTGCTTTCGCAGTGTAAAGTGCAAAACACAAATGGGAATTTCGCCGACTCTCAGCTTCTATATCGGACGTCAGTTCCTGGTGGCGTTCATCGCCGTCTTAGCCTCCATTTTGTTCGTGATCTTTCTTGCTGATACGATTGAGCTGTTGCGGCGGGTGGCAGGAAAACCAGATGTCAGTTTCAGTATGGTCATCGAGATGGCACTTTTGAAATTGCCATTCATGGGTCAGCAAACTTTCCCGTTTACCGTGCTTTTTACTGCGCTTTTGGTTTTTTGGAGGATGTCTCGAAGTCAGGAAGTTGTCGTCATCCGTGCTGCGGGCGTCAGCACGTGGCAATTTTTGTTGCCGGTATTGGCCTCGGCCGCCTTGCTCGGCACCGTTCAAGTCACAGTTGTGAATCCGATTGCCTCGGCATTCCTAGCACGTTTTGAAAAAATCGAATCTCTATTTATAAAGAGACAAGTCACAACACTTGCTGTGAGCGAAAGCGGTTTGTGGCTGCGAGAAGCCCACGAAAACCATCAATCTGTTATCCATGCGAGCTCTGTTCTTCAAGATCGGGATCAAGTGGAATTACGGTATATTACTGTTTTTCAGTATGAGGATGTTGATCGCTTCGTCGGACGCATTGACGCAGTCAGCGGTTACCTCGATGATGGAGCGTGGGTGCTTGATGAGGCATGGTCCCGTGAGCCTGACGGTAAAGCCGTTTATTCGGAAACGCTGCGACTGCCGACAACTTTGACGTTGGCGCGGATTCACGACAGCTTTGCGACGCCGCGAACCATCTCATTCTGGGCGTTGCCAGATTTCATATCCACGTTGGAACGGGCCGGATTCGCGGCGATTGGGCATCGCTTGCAGTTGCACGTCCTGCTAACGGCACCGCTTCTAATGTGTGCCATGGTGCTAATCGCCGCGGCATTCACGTTGCATCACCACGGCCGACGTGGCGGCACGTTGTACATCGTGGCGGGCGGTCTCATCACCGGGTTTTCGTACCACATCATTTCAGACCTCGTGTACGCTCTTGCTTTGGCGGATCGCGTGCCAGTCGCGTTGTCGGCATGGACGCCAGCGTCGGTGGCCGTGCTGCTGGGTGTCACGAGCCTGTTGTTTTTTGAGGACGGTTAAGGAGAGCATTTGTTGAGCCTCCATCGCTGCCGCGTCTCTGCACTGCTGCTGGCCGCAACTCTGTTCGCGCCCGGCAGTGTGTCCGTGGCGGAGGCTGAGGTTGCTTCGGGCTTCGATCCGTTTGCCGGCGTTGGCGTTGGTGATCCCGAAAATGAGGCGTCGCAAGCGGCGGAGAGCGAGGAACCGGCTATCGTGTTCACAGCCGATGAGGTGAGCTATGACCAGGCAAGCGGCTTGGTACGCGCCATCGGCAATGTGGAAGCGACTTACGGTGATCGCATTTTGCTGGCCAGCCAGGTGACGTACGATGAGCGACGTGATGTCGTCCTTGCCGAGGGTGATATCGCGCTGGTTGAGCCGACCGGAGAGGTCGTGTTCGCCAATCGAATAGAACTCGCCGGTGACCTCAAAAGCGGCATCATCGAAGATTTCAGGGTTCTGCTTTCCGACGGCTCGCGTATTGCAGCCAATGGTGGTCGGCGGACCGGCGGCAACTTCACAGAGATGAGTAAGGGGGTCTATTCCCCCTGTGACTTATGTGAAGATGACCCTGAGTCACCGCCACTTTGGCAACTTAAAGCCGTACGTATCTTTCATGACCAGGAAAAAAAACGGATAGAATACTCCGATGCCTGGCTTGAGGTGGCCGGCATACCAGTTTTTTATTCACCATTTTTGTCCCACCCAGACCCTACCGTCAAAAGAAAAAGCGGACTGCTGGTACCCGGATTCGGCAATTCTTCTGATTTTGGCTTTGTTTTTTCGATACCTTTTTATTGGGCAATAAGTGAGCATAGAGACGCAACAATTACACCAATTATCACGACTAGAGAAGGTGTTGTTTTAGCCGTCGATTATCGGCAAGCGATGGAAAATGGTGTTCTTAATATCGAAACGAGTGCCACTAATGATGGTAATGACGATTTTCGAGGAGCTATATTGAGTGAACTACGCTACGATTTTGATGATACATGGCGTGGAGGAATAGACTTCGAGCGAAGTACGGACGAAACATATCTTCGGCGTTATGGCTTTAGTAGCGAGCAGAGCTTGACTTCACGCGCGTTTGTAGAAGGTTTCAGGGGTCGAAACTATCTTGTCGCCAATGGTTATGCTTTTCAAAGACTTCAAGAGTCTTTTCCAGGCCAAGAAGATAACCCTGTGGTTCTGCCGCTCATCAATTACAATTACGTAGGGGAGGCGGATCGGATCGGTGGCCGCCTTGCGGTTGACGTGGATTTTTCGGCTGTGAATCGCCAAAGTGGAACCGAGTATCAACGTGCCTCCATCCGCTCGGATTACAGCCTTGCCATGCGCGATGGCGTTGGCGGGATCTACACGGCATCGGCCGCCTTGTGGGCCGATGGATATCATGTGGGCGATAACACTATTGTCGGTCAGCCGGGTTCGTTCAGTGGCGTGACGGGCCGGGTGTTTCCCCAGGCGGCGCTGGAATGGCGCTTCCCCATTGCGCGGTCCGGTGAGGCCTATGATCATATCCTAGCACCGATCGTCGAAGTCATCGCTGCACCCAACGGCGGAAATCCACAAGAAATCCCCAATGAAGACAGCCGCGATTTCGAGCTCTCGGCCAACAATCTGTTCGGCATCGACCGCTTGCCCGGCTTGGACCGAGTGGAGGCGGGGAGCCGCGCGAGCTACGGGTTGGAATGGCAGATGTTCCGGCATGCCGGCGGCAGCATCCGCGCCGTGGTCGGCAACACATACCGTTTTGCCGTCGATTCCGATTTGAGGTCTGACTCGGGCATTGAGGGCCATCTCGGTGACATCGTCGGCGACATCCGATTCCAGTTTCCGCCCTGGTTGTCGCTCGACTACCGTATGAGCCTCGACAACAAGGCTCTCAGTTTCAACCGGAATGAAGTGACGTTTGGCGCAGGGCCGAGCTTGTTCCGGGTGCTTGGAAGTTACCTGTTGCTGGGGGCGCGCTCCGATCCGGTCATTGAAGAGCGCGAGGAGTTGCGGTTAACTGCTGTGAGTCAGTTTAGCCGATACTGGCAATTTCGGGCATTTGGCGTTCACGACCTGACCATCGACCAAACACTGGCGATCGGTGCTGGCGTGGCATATGAGGATGAGTGCCTCAGGCTCGACGTGAGCTATCAGCGCGAAGAATTTGAGGATCGTGACTTGCAGCCCCGTGATGCCGTCTTCATTCGCCTGTCCTTGAAAACACTGGGTGATCTTGAGTTTGGTTTGTAATGGCCAGCCGCGATAGAGCGACCCCAGGGCTGTGTTTTTGGCCTACCGATGTCGCGTTGTGACGGGTGTATCGTGAGTAAACTCCGAGCCATAAAACGCGCGATGATAATGGTCGTGATCGCGACGACCTTCCTGATCGCATCCGGCCTACCCGCGGCACAGGGCCAGTCGGCCATGCGCATTGCGGCCGTAGTCAATGACGAGGTGATCTCCGTCGACGATCTTGTCAGCCGCATCGCGTTACTGCTGGCCACCAGCGGCATCGCGGACACACCCGAGAGCCGCCAACGGGTTGCCGGCCACGTCTTACGCCAACTCATCGAGGAGACGTTGAAGCTACAGGAGGCGCGTCGCGCCGGCATCGACGTAGGCGAGAGCGAAATCGATCGGGCTCTGATTGATATATCGAGCCAGCTCGGTTTGTCCCCCGATCAGTTGGCGCCGGCTTTGGCCAGTCGCGGTGTTCGTGTTCAGTCATTGATCTCGCAGGTGCGATCGGAGATCGCCTGGGCCAAAACTGTGGCTGCCCGCGCCGAAGGCCGAACGGATGTCACGGAAGAGGACGTCCGGGTTCGGATTGATCAGCTGGCGGCCGATGCAGGAAAGCCTGAGTATCGCGTCGCCGAGATTTATCTCGGCATCGATGACCCCCGGCGGACCACAGAAGTCGAAGCTCTCGCCAATCGCCTCATGTCCCAGCTTCGAGCCGGCGTTCCGTTCCCAAATTTGGCCCGCAGCTTCTCCGAGAGCGGCTCGGCATCGTTGGGGGGGGATCTTGGCTGGATCCGACCGGAGCAGTTGGCATCGGAACTTCGCGAGGTAATTGCGGGTCTGCAACCCGGTGAGGCCTTTGGGCCGGTGCGGACTGGCGATGGGTTTTCGATTATATTGATGATCGACGCCCGCCAGATACCGCCGATCGATCGTGGCGAGATCGTGGTGTCATTGCAGCAGCTTGTGTTAGGGCTGCCCAGCCAGCCCACGGCTGAGATTCTTGAGGAGCAAATGAACCGCGCTCGCAGCCTCGCCGCGGGCGCTCAATCCTGCGAAGCGTTAGATGAGATTGGGCGAACCGTTGGCTCTCCATTGTCCGGCTCCCTCGGCACCAAGGCCCTCGATACGTTGGACGCAGATCTCCAACGGCTGATCCGACCGTTGCGACCCGGCGAAATCACCCCTCCGTTTCGGTCAGAATCAGACATCATCGTTCTGATGGTTTGCGACCGGAGCGAGGACAACGTGGACCCGGAATTGCTTGAGCGCGTGCGGGCGAGCTTGGTCCGCGAGAAGTTGGAGTTGGCAGCGCGCCGCCTGCTGCGCGATTTACAGCGGGATGCCTACGTCGACGTGCGCATCTAGCCAGATTCTTTAGGACCATGGCGGCATCGACACCTGCACGGCCAAAACGCTCCGCTGATCCGGTGTTGGCGCTGACTATGGGGGAGCCTGCCGGTATCGGTGGCGAGCTGTCGCTTGCGGCATGGCGATTGCGGGATCGGGGCGTGCCGCCGTTTGTGGTTATCGACGATGTCGATAGGCTCCAGGCGCTTGCTCGGCTGCTGGATTGGGACGTCCCGATCCAGGTGATCTCGTCGGCGGAGATGGCTGCGGACGTTTTTGTTTCAGCATTACCGGTTCTGCATCAACCGCTTCGTACTCCGGTGCGTCCCGGCGAGACCGATCCCGCCAATGCAGCAGCGGTCATCGCGTCAATCAAAACGGCAGTAGCGCTTGCGAATAGCCGCCAGGTTGGCGCCATTGTGACGAACCCGATCCACAAGAAAGCCCTTTACGACGCCGGCTTTCCGTTTCCGGGACACACCGAGTTTCTTGCGGTTCTGACGGGTGATGCGCGGGAGCCTGTGATGATGTTGGCGGGGCCGAGCTTGAAAGTGGCCCTTGTCACCATTCACCTTGGACTGCGTCGCGCCATCGAGGCGATAACGACCGACGCCATCATTCGGGTTGCGCAGGTGGCGGGTGAAGCGCTTGTTCGTGATTTTGGCATCCACACCCCAAGGATTGCCGTCGCTGGCCTCAACCCCCACGCCGGCGAAGACGGTGCTCTTGGTGACGAGGACCGAGAGATTGTCACGCCGGCCGTGCAAGCTCTGCGGTCGGAGGGGTGGTCAGCCTTCGGGCCCGTTCCCGCTGATGCACTTTTCACGCCGCGGGCCCGCGCCGGCTACGATGTTGCCGTCTGCCTCTATCACGATCAGGGGCTGATCCCGATCAAGGCGCTGGATTTCGATCAAGGCGTTAACGTCACGCTGGGCCTGCCTTTCGTGCGAACCTCCCCGGACCATGGTACGGCCTTGGATATTGCAGGCCTCGGCCGCTCGGTTCCAGACAGCCTCGTCGCTGCGCTGACTCTGGCGGAACATCTCGCTACAAACCGCCGTGCCGCCAACGTTTCATGAACGGCAGGGATCTACCGCCACTACGCGAGGTGATCGCCAAGCACGGCTTGGATGCGCGCAAGTCTTTCGGCCAGCATTTTTTGCTAGATGGCAATCTTACCGATCGTATCGTCCGCGTTGCGGGTGATGTGACGGCCGCCACGATCATTGAGGTCGGACCGGGACCGGGCGGTCTCACCCGCTCGCTGCTGCGCGGCGGGGCCAAGTCCGTCATTGCCATCGAGAAAGACAAGCGGGCCGTGGCAGCCGTGAACGATCTCAAGCCCTTTTGGCCGGACCGCCTAACAGTGGTGGAGGCCGATGCGCTGACCGTGGATGTGGCCGATGTGGCTGCGCCTCCGCGTCAGATCGTCGCCAATCTGCCCTACAATGTGGCCACGCCATTGCTAATTCTGTGGCTGCGCCAAATCGCCGGTGTGAGCCGCCTGACGCTGATGTTTCAAAAAGAGGTGGCCGACCGCCTTGTCGCGGCCCCGGGCGAACAGGCATACGGCCGCCTCTCTGTCGTCGCACAATGGCTCTGTGTGACGACTCGCGAGTTTAACATTGATCGACTGGCGTTTCTGCCGCCCCCCAAGGTCACATCGACCGTGATGACATTGGTGCCGCGTCCATTACCAATCGCGCCAGCGTCCTTTGGCGCGTTGGAAGCGGTCACGGCTGCCGCGTTCGGCCAACGCCGGAAGATGCTTCGGAGCAGCTTGCGTCGGCTCGGTTTGCGTCCAGAGCGTATTGGTATCGACCCCACAAGGCGGGCAGAAGAGCTAAGCGTTGACGAGTTTTGCGCGCTGGCGCGACAGCTTGAGGGCGGCGCCCAGAGCAGCGCGCCCGACGGCGCGGCACGTCTGGACGGCGGCACTCGTCCTAGCGGGCCCTTGCGCACGGCAGCGACTCCTCGACGATCCGCGTCATCGTCGAAATGACCACAGAACGGCTTTTCGCCTACGCGGCGCTATCCGTGGCGGCCCTGTCGTGGGCCGGAAACTTTGTTCTCGGGCGAGCGATTCACCCCGACATTTCGCCCATGGCCCTGACCTTTTGGCGTTGGGCAGTGGCTGCCGTTCTGCTCGCGCCGTTCGCGGTTCCGGTCATGCTTCGACACCGCGTCGGGCTTCTGGCCATCCGGCGCCAACTCCTGGTCATGGCTGTGACCGGCATCTGCCTTTTTCATCTGGCAGTCTATACGGCACTGAAAACGACGACCGCCACTAACGCAGCCCTGATGGCTGCCACTGTGCCGGTTGTAATGCCGGTGTTTTCTTGGATTATCAATCGCGACACTCTGATGTGGCGTCAGGCATTGGGCATTGCCATTTCCTTGTTTGGGGTGGTCATGGTCCTGTTGAAAGGTGCGCCGGCGACAATTCTCTCAATGGCCGTGACACCTGGCGATTTGTGGATGCTCTTCGTCGCGGTGCCCGTATGGGCGCTCTACACGGTCCTAGTGCGCCGCTTGCCAAGTGACTTGCCACCATTAGCTTCCTTGATGGCAATCATGCTCATGGGGCTCGTCATCAACGCTTGCGTCTATGTCGTCGACGTCACTCACGCCGCGACCATCTCATTCACCACGACGAACGTTTTGGCCATTGGGTATGTCGCTGTTTTTGCCTCTGTTGTCGCCTATGTGTGTTGGAACAAGGGCGTTGCGGCGGTCGGGCCGAATGTGGCTGGGTTGTTTAGCCACCTGATGCCCGTATTCTCGGCAGGCCTTGCCATCTTACTGTTGGGCGAAAGGTTGGAACCGTATCACGGCGTCGGTGCGACATTGGTAGCCTTGGGGATCTTTATGACTGCGACGGCTCGGCGCAGCATGGCCAAGGCGCGATCACGGGAGCGATGATGGGATGCTGTTGTCGGTTCGGCGGATCTCATAAAGAGCAATTGCCGCGGCTGTGGCCACGTTCAAGCTGTTCACGTTGGTGGAGGTCGGAATTCTGACCAGGCGATCGCAGCTCTCGCGCACAAGACGCCGCAGTCCGCTCCCTTCCGAGCCCAGAACGAGAGCAATGCCGCCGGACGGTGGCCAGCCGCTCGTTCGTGGCTCAGTCAAGGTGGCCAAGGCGTCGACACCGTGGGCTTCCAAACCGATACACATCCAGCCCGCGTCCTTGAGCTTGGATAGCGTGCGCGCGATGTTGGTGACCCGAGCCATTGGCACGACTTCAAGGGCGCCGGCGGCCGCCTTCGCTAACGTGCCCGTTGCTTCGGGTGCATGGCGGGTTTGCACGACCACAGCGGACGCGCCGAAAGCTGCCGCGGCTCTTAGTATTGCGCCGACGTTACGCGGGTCTGTGACTTGGTCCAGGACTACGAGGCTGCGGATCGCGTTGGTTTCGGCCATTTCTTCCGTGATCTCGGTGAGATCAGGCGACGGTAGCGGAGCCACCTGTGCCGCTACGCCCTGGTGGACGGCCTCCGGAGGCAGCCAGGACTCTAGGATTACTCGATCGACGGTTTCGATGGCAGGCCGGCTTCCTGCGGCCCGTGTTACCGCATCGCTCACTTGGGCGGACGCGGCAGGGACAGATAGTACCCGAAAGCAGCGGCGACGCGGGTTGGCGATGGCGGCCAAAACGGGATGGAGGCCGTAAAACCAAACCCGATCCAGAGTGCGAGTGGGGCGTTTTACGGGCGTTCGGTTCTCGGTCGGGGGCTTGTGGACGGTGGGGGCATCGTCGGGAGGGCTCTTGTTGGTTACGCGCACCTTCGTCTTCGGCAGCGCCGGTGATTTGCCGCTCGGCTTGTCCCGCCTAGATGATCGGCTTCGTGGCATGTGCCGCATATTGAAGGCTCCACCGCAGAAAACTCCAGCAACCATATCGCGAGATGCCGAGTTGCGACAGCGCGAGATGTCCGCAGCTTCGCTGCGTCCGGCATTGACAAGCGGTGCCAAAAGGCCCTAGTTCGAGCGCTCGTACCCGGTCCGCCGATGCACTGGAACCGGCGACGTTTGGAGGGGTGCCCGAGTGGCTAAAGGGGACGGACTGTAAATCCGTTGGCGCACGCCTACGTTGGTTCGAATCCAACCCCCTCCACCAGGCGCGCCCGGACCGGCGCCGCCGGGGCGCAGCGGAGTTTCGGTGCGGGTGTAGCTCAGTGGTAGAGCAGGAGCCTTCCAAGCTCTGTGCGAGGGTTCGATTCCCTTCACCCGCTCCATATCGGCGGAAGCGGTTGTAATTGGGCGGGTCCGATGGGCTCGTCACGATAATGATTTTGGAAGACACGGTGTTCTTTTCCAACATCCGTGTCTTCAATGAGGCGGGAAAAATCTGACAATGGCGAAGGCGAAGTTCGAGCGGACGAAGCCGCACTGTAATATTGGGACGAT
>CAZUDB010000029.1:0-41424 GCA_964619055.1 uncultured Rhodospirillaceae bacterium | reverse complement strand
CCGGTCGGCCCGGTGCGACCCGATGACGCACCGTTCGGTAGCAAATCATAGGATTGCAGTCCTTTTATGACTGTCCGGTTAAGGCGGCGATTTCGGGATGGGCACCGGCCTAACACCCTGATATACTTCTGCCTGCATACTGTTGCTGGATCATGCCGTATACCGGAGCGGCGGTGGCGCTGTTCAGGCGAGGTAACTCAGGACAGCCCTACCGGCCCGACAGGCGGCGTGGTCCGTGCCGGGAGATTGAGCGGGTTCTGAACGCGTTGGCGTGGATCTCTCTGCAGTTGTTCTCTAAGCGAAGGGTAAGGAGTTCTTAAGGGCAGAGCCGTAACGATCACCCTTGGGATCGTTCACGAGGGATGCTGTCCAATTGACTTGGGAATGCGGTCGATGAGCGACCCTCAAGTCGGCGCCGGTGGGATGCGGCACGCGAGGGGTGCGACCAGGTTTGCGGGTTAGGATGCGATGAATAATCAGTTGGCAGAATTGCTTACGTATGTCGACGCCATGTGGCGGCGCCGGTGGCTCGCTCTTGCCGTGGCTGTTGTCACGTGCGTCGTCGGTTGGGTGGCGGTGGCGACGATCCCCAACACCTATTCAGCAACAGCGCGCATTTATGTCGATACGGATACCGTGCTGCGACCACTGTTGCGTGGTCTTGCCGTCGAAGACGACATCGACTCTCAGGTCAAGGTCATGCAGCAAACGCTGTTGACCAGACCCAATCTCGCGAAAGTTGCACGCGCCACCGATCTTGACCTCACGCTGGACTCCCCGGCCGAAATGGAGCTGCTGATCGACGGCATGCGCGACCGGACGACAATTCTGGCAGATGGCCAAAGCTTGTTCACGATTGGTTTTACGGACCGCAGCCCCATGCGTGCCAAGGAGGCGGTGCAGAGCCTCATCAGTATCTTCATGGAGAGCCATTTGGGCGAGTCCCGCGACGAGATGGACACCGCCCAGCAATTCATCGATGAGCAGATCGAAGAGTATCAAAAGCTGTTGGACGAGGCGGAGAAACGCCTCGCCGAATTCAAACAGCGTAATCTGAGATTACTGCCAGGGCCGGAGGGCTACGATCGCCGGCTTGAATCGTTGCGGGAAAAATACTTTGCTATCGAAGCGGCCCTTAACGATGCCAAGACCGAGCACACGGTGCTCGGCGAGCAGATGGCCGCGATCCCCGAAGTCATCGACACGGGGGGCGGCGTCGGCAGTGGCCCGCCGTCGGACTACGCGCTCCGCATCGTCGAATTGGAAAGCTCGCTCGACCAACTGCTGACCTCCTACACGTCAAGGCATCCGGACGTTATCAACCTGCGCCGGCGTATCGCCGACCTGAAACGCGAGGAGGCGGCCGAGCTCCAGGCCATTATGGCACAGGCCCAACAGGCCGCATTGGCCACGGAGGAGGAGGGCGAAACCGAGGAGCCGGCGGCGCCCGCCATCGGTATTCCGAACCCGGCCCACTCCCAGCTCCGCCTCTTGATGGCCGAGAAAGAGGCCCAGATCGCTCGGCTCGAAGAGCAGGCGGCACGATCCCTCGAAAAATTGACCGAGCTGGAAAGCATGGCCATGGAGGTCCCCGTGATTGAGGCGGAAAACAAACGTCTCAACCGCGACTACGATGTGATCAAAAAGCAGTATGAGGCGCTCCTGTCCCGCCGGGAGTCGGCGAAAATATCGCGCGAAAGCGACGTTCGCGGCAACAAGGTGCAGTTCCGTATTGTCGAACCGCCTCAGGCGCCATCGTTTCCAAGCGGACCCAACCGGCCGATTCTGCTGAGCGCGGTTCTGCCGCTTGGTCTCGGATTGGGGGCTGCATTCGCCTTCGCTCTGGCGTTCCTGACGGACACGTTCTCAAACCCGCGACGGTTGAGCGACGATTTCGGGTTTCCGGTCTTGGGCAGCATCTCCAAGGTCGAACAGCGCGGCGCGCAGCGGCTTCGCGTTCTCGATCTCGTCGCCTTTCTGGGCATCGTGGGGTTGTTGGTGGCGATCTACATGATCCTCATGCTCGTGGAGGGTCAGGTTGGTCTCGGCAAGGTCGTTGAGGCCGCATCGAACGCCCAGTCCATTAATCAGCTGGCATCCGTGATCATCGACACCCTCAGCCAGACCTTCGCGCCGACCTCTCCTTGAGTTAGCGTAACCTCCTGTGACGGACGAACGAACCATGGATAGCACAGCAGAGGCCTCCGGGCGTCCGACGCTCCTAGAGCGGGCGGCGGCGCGCAAAGACAGGCACTCAATTGTCGAGAAAGCGGCGGAAAAGCTGGGGTCTTTGGTGGACGCGTCGATTACCTCCACAAGCCAACCCGATGCTGCGCGCGAGACGAGCGCGTCACCTGGCGGCGGCGCGCCATCGGCCGACGCGCCACCACCGGGATCCGCCGGTGCTCGTCCTGGACCGCAGCCGGATGCTACCGGACAAGCATTCGTGGCTGAGCCCGCGCGGACAGCCCAAGACCCGAGAACCCCGGCCAACGGTCCTCAAACGTCGGCGACGGGCAGCGGTCAAACGCCGCCCGTGCCCCGGGCGAAGAGCCGACATGCGACGATCGACTTTGAGCGATTGGCCTCAAAGGGTGTCATCACGCCGGACTCGCTCCGGACGAAAACCACCGAAGAGTTTCGGCTGCTCAAGCGGACCGTTCTGTCGAAGCGTTGGCAGAGCGACATGCCCAATGCCAACCTGATTATGGTCACAAGCGCGTTGCCCTCCGAAGGCAAGACCTTTGTGAGCATCAATCTTGCCATCAGCATTGCGTGTGAGCGCGACTTGCGTGTCCTGTTGATCGATGCCGATCTCTCCCGGCCGTCGATCCCCGGAATCCTGGGGCTGGACGTGGACCGTGGGCTGGTCGATGTCCTCACGGACGACAGCGTCGACTTTTCTGATGTTCTGCTCAAAACGGATATTGACGGCCTGACCATCCTGCCCTCGGGCCGCCAGCATCACCTCAGCACCGAGCTGTTGGCCAGTCAAAGCATGGCCGCGTTTGCGGAGAACGTCGCACAGCGCTACGCCGACCGCATCGTCATCTTCGACACGCCGCCTGTTCTGGCCACCAGTGAGCCTTCGGCGCTGGCCCAACACGTGGGTCAGATCATGTTTGTCGTCCGCGCCGAGCACACCAGCGGCGCGGCCGTTCGCGCCGCCATGGAGATCATCGGCGACAACCCCAACATCGGCTTTGTGCTAAACCAGTCCAAGCCGCGGTTTGGGTCAGCGACGTTCGGCTACTATTACTACAAGGGCTACTATTACCATCAGTATTGAGCCCTGATCGCGGCCGCTGGGACGTCATCCTCGGCCGTTAGGGCCACCGGCGGTGCGAGTAGTCCCGCCGCCACCGCCAACGGCAAAATCACGCATGCGAACAGCGTTTGGGTCGTGATCAGCGATGCCATGAGGCTATGGTCCCCGCCCAGCTGACGGGCCAGGATGTATGCTGAAGGCGCCGTCGGCATCGCGTTCAGTAGCACGACCACGGCCTGGGCAAGGGCTGGCAAACCCAGCGCGAAGGACGCCAAAAGGACCGCACCAGGGACCACGATAAACTTGACGATACCAGCAGCGGCAAACTGTTGAAATGTCGGCAACCGCGCCTCCACCCGGGCCAGCGCCGCGCCGACCGCCATCACGCCCAGCGGCAGGGCCGCCTTTCCCAGCGCTTCGGCAAAACCGAACAAGCTTGCTGGCAGGCTCAGTCCAGCGGCCTTTAGGCTCCAGCCGGCGACGCAGGCCAACAGCAGTGGATTGCGCGCTAGCTCGCGCACAAATGTCCAAACGCTCAGCCGACCATTTGGAACGCAAATCGCGAAGGCCGTCACGCAGATGACGTTGATGGTCAGGATCATCACGCCGATGGCGACGGCGGCCACGGTCATGCCTTCGGCCCCGAACAAAGACCACACCAAGGCGAGTCCGATATAGGTGTTAAAGCGGACCCCGCCCTGAACCACGGAGGTAAAGGCGTCAGGCGACATGTGAATCGCGCGTCGAAGCACGATCAGCGCCGCGACGCCACTGCCGAGGCCGGTCCACACGGCGATGGCGACGTCCAAGGTGGGCGGGTTGCCGGCGTCGGGCTTGGCCAGGTTGGCGAGGATCAAAGCCGGCATCAAAACGAAGTAGGTGAGCTTTTCGGCCTGGCCCCAGAACCCCTCTTCGAGCAGGTGCGCACGCCTGCTCCCGTACCCAAGGCCCAGAAGGCCGAGCACGGGAACAAACGCATTGACAATCAGTTCAATTGGCATGGCTGTGGGGCCGGCAGCACCTGTCCGTGCTGCCTCGCGCTGCCCCTAGCGGTAGGTCAGCGGAATCGCTGCCTCGGCGGTGTGGACGCGGAACGTCAAGCTTTCTTCCAGGTAGAGCCGGACGCTGTCCGCCGTGTGGTCCAGATAGCCGATGGAAAGATCTCGGCCCACGATCAGCTCAAAATCACCGCCGCGCAGGCTCGCGATCACGGCACCGTCGACGCCAGGAGCCCACACCACAGGTCCATTGATGAGCCGGCGAACGTGCTCCAGTACGGGATGGCCTCCGGCACCGGTGGTTTTGGTCAGTCCCATCCAGCATCTAGGCCCGAGCGCGATCGCAAATGGTCCACCGACACCTTTGGTCTGCAGGGTCGAAACCGCCTCGGCAACGACTGCCGGATAGGCCAAATAGTCGGACGAAAGGGTGAGAGCGGACGCCTCCGCTGCCTGACAGATGCCCGTGATCGCGCCGGCGGCAAAGCCGTGGAAAATCGCCTTGTCTTCGGCCAGCGCAATCTTGCGCGCTGCATCCACGACTGCATCCAAGTCGGCATTCTGAGCACCACGTGCGATCGCATCAAGTTCGGTGCGCGGCAGCTCAAAGGGAATTTTCAGCTCGATCAGGGGGAGAGAGCGTCGGGCCGCGGCGGCCACACCCTTACCGGGGCTATCGGTCAGCAAGTCTACGCGTCCGGTCCCGATGGCGGCTGCATCCCATCCAAGCGGGCCAGTGAAGTCGACGATCTTCCGACCCGCGAGCGTCAAGGCCAGGGTGCGCCGGGCCTCTTCGTCGATTTCGCTCCAGGCCTCCGTGGTGATCGGGGCCAGTTCCCGTTTCAGGTCGTTCATTAGAGTCCCATCCCTTTCAGGCTGCCGATCCCAAGTGAGTCGTCACCGGCCGAGGCGGCGTCCGACCCGCCATTTGCGGTGTCGTCGCTGGTGGCTTCTTCCTCGTGTCCGGTGATAGAGCCGTCGCTAAACAAGTATTCCCGAAGCTCGCGGTCAAATCCGGGATCGCGTCGGCGCAGCCATTCGAGAACCATGGCGGCATGCTCCTTTTCCTCGTCCCGGTTGTGAGCAAGGATTTCTCGGAGTTCCTGATCGGTCGCGGCGTCAACCCGCTGATCGTACCAGTCGACCGCCTCCAACTCTTCCATCAGGGAGACGATCGCCCGGTGACGGTCGACCGTGTCCACCTTCAGCTGTTCGCGATCCTCATGGAGGCCTTCGCTTGCCATGTTGCCGGCTCCTCTGTCCCAAGGGTTGGCGTTGTAGGCTCTTATGTGCGGCGGCTGCCTGGATTGCCGTCATCCCACACCAGGTGGGCATGATTGGCAAGCGCCGAAGCAGGGTTCGGGCATGGACAACGTCACGGTTGCGAGTGGGACTAGCCGCCGATTTGGACGTGGTCGGGGCCGAGGGCGTGCGGAAACTCTTTGCTCAAGCTGGCGAAAGCGGAAGACAGCGCGTCGGAGGCGGCCGCAAGGATGGCGGACTCACCGATGGCAAGCCCGGCCTCTGCGAAATCGGAACGCACTTGGGTTGTGACTGAGGCTTGGCCGCCGGGCCCAAGCGCAAGGCCAAGAAGCCGTTTGCCATAAGCTTCTGCAGCATCTTGGGGCAATCCCAATCGCTCTGCGGCCCATTTTCCAAGCAGCTTGGTGCCACGACACTGGGCTTTGAATTCAAGCTCCTGATCCAGCTTGAACTTGGCCTCGTGGCTCCGTTCGCGCTCCTCAAAAAGATCCGTGGACATCGGCTGCCTCTCATCGTCGCCGCATGCATAAAGTGTAGGCAACAAGCTCGGCCGTCGCAACCGCTGGCGCGGTCAGCACTGCTTTGATGCGTCCGCGCGGATTTTCCACGGAGCGGACATTGCGGCGATCGCCAGGACAGCCAGGCTAAACCACCACGCCCACGACTCACCAAGCCCACTCGAAAGCGGCGACGTAGGCTTAGGCACCAATGCCGGGATCATGACCATCCGGTGTTCGGACGTCAGTACGCTCGTTCGGGCATCGTCGCCGCTAACGATTTCGACGATTGTGCGATGCAACGGATCATCGTCGAACAACAGCGTCGACTGGATGGTTAAACTTCCGGAATTCTGACCACAATCCGCCCGAAACGGTGCGGCGATGTACGTCTCCCCATCCTTATGGTCGAGCAACAGGGGGGCCGAGGTCAGGCCGCAAGGACCGTTCGGGCCGCTTAGTCCAATGTGTGCGATGGCGAAGAGGGTGATGTCGTCCTCGACTGCTTCGATCTCGCCCCAGGTGATTTTCGCGTTCTTGTCCCGATCCAGACCAATTGCGTGATCAAGGTCCGCAACGGAGATGTCGAGGCGTCCGGCTATGTGGTTAGGGGCGATCGTCAGGTTCAGGTGGCTGGTTCCCGAGGCATGCGCCTGGACCGGTGACGGTGTTCCGACCAGACCACCGATGACGACCCCAGCTGCAGCGAGGAGAAGAATGTTTGAACGTGTTCTAACGGACGCGGACATTACATTAGTCATGATCTTTCCTCCGCAAGTGCCGTGACCATCGGCGCAAGGCGAGCGTCCTGAAGTCCGGTTGCGGATAGCCACTCCAAGACCGCGCTTGCTGCCCCTGGCGAGCCTGCCGCAAGTGCAGCGCCGAGGACCAGGCGCGCGTCCTCCGGCTCCCGTTGTGTTTTCCAATTGACGAGGGCCAGTTCCAGGGCCCGACCCGGCTGGCCGCCCAGGGTCAGCCAGAACCGGGCCGCTTCGCGGTCATGGGCGCCGGTGCCATCACGTTCCTCCATCGCAATTGCCGCCTCCACGCGGTCGGTGACGGTGCCGGCGTCCGGTGCGCCCAGGGCGTTTTTCGCGAGCGCCAAGCGGAGCAGGCGGCCGGTGGTGTCGGCGAGGCCATCGAGTAGGCGGATCACTTCGGTCGCCCGACCCTGATCGATCAGGAGGTCCGCATAGGCGAGGCGAAGGTACGTGTCGCGGCCGTCCAGATCTAAGGCTTCGCGGAAACGCTGCTCGGCGGCGGCGGGATCGCCCCGGCGCAGTGCTATCTCGGCGTGATTGGTGAGCGCCCATCGCCGGATGGCCGCGGCGCTGCCGGGATCGGTATTCAGCCACCAAGTGAGTTCGCGGTCGGCACGCTCCGCGTGGCCGCTTAAGCTGTTGATGCGCGCCCGGCAGGTGGTGATTGCCAGCGGAGCTCGATGCAGCGGTGCTCGCCGGCAATCCTCGGCTGCGTCCGCGAGTCGACCCAGCGCTTGATAGATGAAGGAGCGGCTGAGTAGGGCTTGGACGTTGTCCGGTTCGTGCTCGATGACCTGACCCAAATCCGCAAGTGCGGATTCGAATGCATGGCCGGTCTGGCGGACGATGGCACGCATCAGCAAAATTTCAGTGGGCGGATTGGTGGCGTCGGCCCAAGGCTCGAGCGCCTTTACCGCGTAGCTAAGGTGGCGTGCTTCCCCGGTTGCGCGGTACTGCGTCAAGTGTCCGCCGATTACGGCGGCGGCGAGTGTCGGCTCGTGTGGTGTTTCGGCGAGTTGAGCGCTCTTCGCCATAAGGCCCGACGCCATCGCGGGTCGGACCGTTGCAATCACTGTGTTCGGGCTGGGCCGGACGGCTTCGGCCACGGCACCCGTTGCCGGAATGAGCGCCGCAAGCCCGCAGAGCGTGCCGATCCGGGTGGCAAGGGTAAAGATTTGCACCGGTGTCTCCTCCTTTGGTCACGGAACGCGAAGGAACCAAGGCGGTTGGGCGAGCAACCTGCGGGCGATGCCCGCGAGCCGTCGCCCAGGATCCGCGCGCTCAGTGGTGGTCGTGGTTGCGGCCGTTGAGCGGCGTTGCCGCATAGGGGAAGACATCATTGTAAGTAATGTCGTTGGAGGTGATCCGGTCGTAATCCGGCTCGCCGTCGTTGGGGGCGGGCACGCCCAGTGCGATCAGGGCGATGTCCAAAACGTCGTCCCCAAACCGCCGACCGTTGGGCCAGCCGCCTGGAATGCCGTCACCGGCGGCGTTGGTCAGTGTATCGCCGCCAAAGATGCCAAGGCGGTTAAAGTTGGGATCGTTGGGAGTCCGGGCCGGTCCGGTGGTGACGTCCACCTTGATCAGATCGGGAATGAACAGGCCGCTGAGGTCCACGGGGGGCAATCCGAGCAGACGGTTCAGCTCCGGGTCCCGTGCGTATTGAGCGAACAGCCGCTCGTCGCGGATCGGATCCAGGCGGTTGTAGCGATCCTTATCCTGCAGCGCCACCAAGGCCTCCACAAACAGCGGGTTGCCTTGGCGACCGCGGATACGCGATGTGTTGAAGCCGGTGGTGGCATAAACACCAACGACGACCGCTCCCTCGAGCTCCACGATAGGGATGTTCAGGACGATGGTATGGACGTTGAAGCCGCTCTGACTGTCGAACGGTTTGCTCGGTGTGCTCGTGGCCCGGCCGAACGAGAAGTCCAGGTCGAAGATGGATTGAATGTCCGCGTAGAAGCCGTCATCGCGCTGGCCTGCGAAGGCCTCGTAATCCTGGCCGAGTGGCGTGATGCCCTGTTGGGTGTAGGGGTCCAGGTCGGCCCGGTCGGCCACCCCTTCCTTGGCAAGGGCGTCGCCGTCGTTGCCTTGATTGTAGAATGGTGTGACCAAGCCCTGGTTGTTGGGCGGCACGATCCCTGCACCGAGCACGATTTCGGAGCCCGTTCGGTTGTCGACTTTGGTCACCGTGTAGGACTGGCGCAAATTTTGGTTCTCGAAGAAGCCGTCGCCGTCAACCACGGGCTCGACGATGCCGAGGTAGGCCTGACGAATGGTGTCTTCGTTTTGAAACACGGTGTTGAACTCGAAGCGGTAGGTGATCGTCGCGCGCCCGGCTTGGAGGTCTTCAGGTGTGGTGGCCACGTGGATCTCATAGTCAAGGCGGTCATCGAAACTGTAGTTGTTGGGGCCGATCCCTGGCTCTTCGAATGGATACACTGCCAAGGCCGTGGTCAGGTATTGAACACCTCCGGCCACACTGCGAAACGCATACACGTCCGTGGTGTTGGCGGCAGGGCTGAGGGTGATCAGGGGCGCATCCATATGGCTTGATGGAATGGCTTGGCGGAGCGGCATGGCGACCGCCACGGCGGCCAAGGCTATGACGGCTGTGCGAGGAAGTTTCATGGTCCCGGTAATCTCCTAAGTAGGGCTGCTGTTCACGTTCGTCGTCGAGCCGCAAGCGTGTTTCCGGCGGGCGGCACCGGGCGTCCTGGACCCATGCAACGCCGTTGAGCGCAGGGCGCCTTATTCAGCTCTACCGCTTGCGCGCGGTGTCCGATGCGGAGGGCACGCAAAAAACTGAGCGCTGGGGGGAGGCAGTAGCTTTAGGGGAGGATCGGCAGGAGTGGGCCGGCGAATTGCACCGGTCCGGTCGGGAGGCCGGTGGGCGAGCCGCCCGCAGGCTCCAGGCTGACCGCCAGGATGGCACCGTCGCCGCCGGCAGTGACTCGCGGATCTGCCGCAAGTGTGATATCGGCATCAGCATCCAGGAGGCCAAGCGACTGGGGCGCGTCGCCGCCCTCTGGCACCAGCCACAGCTCGAACACGCCACCTTCCGGCGGCGGTGATCCGAGCGGTCGAACGCTAAGGGACTGTGCTGCGGTGTCGACTTCGGCGAGCCAGGCCGGGCCGGCTGGTTCCGACTGCAGGACCGCTACGAAGCGCGTAGGCGCGGGTGTTTCCGGCGGGGGCGTCCAGTCAAAGACCCGCGCGACCAGCGGCTCAATCGTTTGTGGTGACCACCAGATCAGGGCTGCCAACGCCGCCGCCGCCGCCGCCGTGGCAAACCCCATTGCGCGCCAGACCCGGAGCTTTCGTTTCAACGTTGTCACAATCTCGCCATCGCCCGTGGACCTCGCAGGGCCCGGGCGATCCACTGACCGATGTGTGCCCGCCGTAGGAAGGCTGGCCACGATGGCGTCCCAAACCTCTTGTGGAGGCTCAATCGGAGTGAGCGTTTCATTCAGAGGATCGAGTCGATTGGCCCATGCTTCAATCAGGGATGCCAGTTCCGGTTCCCGGACGAGGCGGGCCTCAACGGCGCGACGCTCGGCGCGATCGAGTGTCCCAAGGACGTATTCGGCCGCAAGCGTCTCTAACTCGTCCAGCGTTTCGTTCATGGCTCTAAGCACTTTTTCAACGCTGCCAAGCCGCGTCGAATCCAAGACTTAACGGTTCCGAGTGGGCGGCCGAAACGGTCCGCCAGTTCTTCGTGGCTGTATCCGGCCATATAGGCGAGGATGACACAGTGCCGCTGCGGCACGGGCAGTTGCGCCAAGCACCGCTTCAGCTCGTTTCGACCAACGGAGCCGCCGGGCTCTAGCATTGGACCGGACTGCGAAACGTCGGCAAGCTCCAACTCGGCGGGATCTCCTGCTGAAACAGTATTGCCGAGATGGCGCCGCCAATCGAGGGCGCGGTTGCGCGCGATGGTTGTCATCCAAGCCATCGGTGTCCCGCGTTCGGCACGATATCCGGCCGCACTGGTCCAAATTCGCAGATACACCTCCTGCAACACGTCGGCTGCGGTGTCCCGTCCTCCAACAATACGGACGATGACAGCGAAAAGGTGCGAACTGGTTGCGTCATACAGCTGCTTGAAGGCTGTAGCGTCACGCTCGGCGGTCGCGTGCAACAAAGCCGCCAGATCAATGGTGCTGTCTTGCGGGGGGCGTGTTTTTGTCACGGCCCGTAGCCTTGGAAGCTGTTGACGGCGATCATTCTCTGCGTCTTCAGTGCGCAAGATGTCGACATTACGGCAGAATGGCAATTGTCCAAGGTGGTCGCTGCTCTTCCGATTTGTCAGCGGCATCACTTGACACAGCGTCTTGCTTAGCGATCTGCTGTCAGTAAACCCACCTATCGGCGAAACGCTTTACGACGCGTGGAGTGACTTTGGACGCGCCCGTTCGACCAACGATGACCGTGATGGTGCCGATCCACGGCATGACCTGCGCCTCTTGCGTTTCCCGTGTTGAACGGGCGTTGGGCCGCGTTCCAGGCGTTGTCGGTTCCGAGGTCAGCCTGGCCCTCGGCCAGGCCCGGGTGCATCTGACACCGGAGCGGACTGTGACGGTCGAGGGCGTGATGGCGGATCTGGCTGCTGCCGTTCGCCGCGCCGGTTTCGAGAGTGAGGTCGTCCGGGCGGAGGACACACTTAAGGCCGACAACGACAGTCGAGAAGAACTGCATACATCCGGCCGCACCACCTTGTTCGTGGCGGCGATTTTGACTGTCCCTCTGGTGCTGCCGATGGTGGGCCATGTGGCCGGGCTCGACCTGACCTTGCCGCCTTGGTTGCAGCTGGTACTGGCAACCCCGGTTCAGCTCTGGGCGGCGGCACCGATCCACCGGGCCGCTTGGCGGGCGCTTCGCGCCGGTTCCGGCACGATGGATGTGCTGGTGTCCCTGGGCACCAACGCGGCATACGGGCTCAGCATCGCGCTGTTGCTCATCGGCTCGGCCCAGCACCTGTACTTCGAAGCGTCAGCGGCCGTGATCACGTTGGTGCTGCTGGGTCGGTGGTTGGAGCAGCGGGCCCGCAACCGAACGACTGATGCCATTGCGGCTCTATCCACCTTGCGTCCGGAGACGGCCCGCGTCGTCGGACCCGACGGGCGAGAGACGGAGGTCGATGTAGCCCGCGTCGGTGTCGGCGATACGATCTCGATCCGCCCAGGCGACCGGGTGCCTGTGGATGGTCGCATTCTGTCGGGCGAGAGCCAGGTTGACGAGTCCCTGATCACGGGCGAAAGCCAGCCCGTGGCCCGCGGCCCGGGTGATGCCGTCACTGGCGGCAGTGTCAACGGCGAGGGGCTGCTCCGGATCTCGGCTACGGCCACGGCGGCGGAGGGAACCCTCGCCCGCATTATCCGTCTGGTGCAAACGGCCCAGGCCAGTAAGGCGCCGATCCAACGACTGGTGGACCGGGTTGCTGCCGTCTTTGTACCTATCGTCGTCGCTATTGCCGTGGCCACGCTCGTCGGCTGGTTGCTCGCTGGCGCGGACGTGGGGGTCGCGGTCATTTACGCGGTGACGGTATTGGTGATTGCATGCCCCTGCGCCCTTGGCCTTGCCACGCCGGCGGCAATCATCGTCGGTACTGGCGTCGCCGCGCGCCAAGGCATTTTGATCAAGGATGCGATCACCCTGGAACGGGCCAGCCGCACCGCGCTGGTCGTGTTCGACAAGACCGGCACCCTGACAGAGGGCCGACCGGAGCTGACGTGTGCCATCGCCGCCGACGGGGATACTGATGCGTTGATCCGCTTGGCCGCGTCAGCGCAGAGCGGCAGCAGCCACCCGCTCGCCCATGCCGTGGTTACGGCCGCGGGCGATGCACCCTTGGCAGCCGTTTCGGATATGCGCGTTGTTGCGGGTCGCGGGCTGATCGCGACCGTCGCCGGGCGGTCGGTGGCAGTCGGCAATGCCCGTTTAATGGCGGAAATGTCCGTCGATGTGGCCCCGCTTTCGGATACGGCAGCGACGGAAGAAGCTCGCGGGGCGACGGTCATGTGGGTGGCGGAGCCGGATGCCGACGGTGGGCCCAGGTTGCTCGGCATGTTGGCGGCCAGCGACCGGGTGCGCCCCAACTCCGCCGAGGCGGTGGCGATGCTCGACCGAGCGGATGTCGCAACAGCCATGCTTACCGGTGATCGGCGCGCCAGTGCCGCGGCCGTGGCCGCCTCGGTCGGCATCGACCAAGTGACGGCGGAGGTGTTGCCGGAGGATAAGGCGGACGCCGTAGCCACGTTTTCGGCGGATGGCAAGGTGGTTGCCATGGTTGGCGATGGCATCAACGATGCTCCGGCTTTGGCCGCGGCCGATGTTGGCATCGCTCTCGGCTCAGGGACCGATGCAGCCATGGCGGCGGCGGGCGTGACGCTGATGCGTCCCGATCCACGCCTGGTGCCGGCCGCATTGGATTTGGCGCGCGCCACCCGCCGCAAGATTCAGGAGAACCTGTTTTGGGCGTTCATTTACAATGTGGTGGCGTTGCCGTTGGCGGCGTTCGGCCAGTTAAGCCCGATCGTGGCCGCCGCGGCCATGGCGCTCAGCAGTATCTCCGTGGTCACCAACGCACTTCGGCTCCGCCGGTGGCGCATGCCGGAGGGTGCAGCAATGGAAAGGTCCTCCTAAATGCTCACATTTCGCGTTGACGGGATGGAATGTGGTGGCTGCAGCCGGTCCATCACGGCGGCGATCCGCGCGGTTGAGCCCGCAGCGGACGTCGCCGTGGACTTGCCGGCAGGCACGGTCCGCGTCACCGGTGCCGGCGACGATGACGGTCCACTCGTCCGTGCCATTGAGGACGCCGGCTTCACGGTCACCGGCCGCGAGGTCTGAGCGTGCCTGCGGTCCGCTCCAAGCGCTAGAAAATCTGTGCAGTGAACTCCAGGTGAACGCGCTTGCGGAAGGAGTCGATGGCCTTCAGCGAGTCCAGCAGCATCAGTCGGTCGCGGCGGTTCAGTGATTTCGGCGAAACATAGTATGTGATGCGCCGGTCGGCCTTGTAATCGGCAATTTGTTTACGCAATAGAATATCGGTGATCAGATGGAAGGCGCTGGTCAAGTCCTCGTGCTCGGCCACATCCAGGACGCCACTCTCATGCAACGCTCGAATTCGGTCCAGCGTTGACGTTTCCTCAATTCCTTCACGCAGGGCCAGCAGTCGGATGCCCTCCACCAGCGGCAGCGTGCCGGTATACTTGAGGTTCATCTGACCTCGGTATTCCTTTTTCTCGGTCTCGGTCACGAACCCGCCGAAGAAGCCGAGGCCGACGTTGTGATCGGCCTGATCCTGGAACATTTGTCGCAAAAACATGTGGTTGTGTCGGACGACCCCGGTGACCGCGCTCCGCAGTTCCGTTGCCAGGTCGCGGTGGCCGGAGGCGGGCTGGAAATCGAAAAAGATGTCCGCCAATCGCACGGCCACAAAGTTGCTCTTGCGACTCCACAGCGTTATTTGCTCGATCCACTGCGGCAGCGTCTTTCGCCACAGCGGATTGACCGCCATGCAGTAGCCGTTGCAGTAGGGTATGCCGATTTCGTTGAGGTCCCGGCACAACCGCTCGGCCATCTCCAGAAACCAGGCGTCGACGCGGGCGTGTTCCGCATCGGGATAGGGCTCGATGATGAAGCCGTTGTCCTGATCGGGAAACAGGTAGTTTTCGCCGCGCCCGCCCGAACCCATAACGATCGTGCAGTGCTGCGCGGGCGGCTCTCCCCAGCCTTCCTCGCGCATTTTTGCGATCGTGGCTTCACCGATTCGGCGATACATGTCGTTATTGATTTGTGTAATGACTTGCTGGATTTCCGGCGACGGCAGGTTTTCCTCGAACAGTTCCTCCGCCAGCTCAATCTGGGCCGCGCGAACTTGGCGCAAGCCGTCGATCGTTCCCTCATGCGTGATGAGATCGATTTGTCGCACCAGCCGTTCGGTGGCAACGGCAAGCGCGTCGTGGAGATACAGCATGCCGTTCAGGCGGCCTTGGCGGTCCACCACTGGCATATGGCGCAAGCCCGATCGACGCATCCATGCGATGGCGTGATAGAGATAATCGCGGCTTTCGATCGTCATGACTGGCGCGGTCATAATGGCTTCGACCGGCGTTTCCGGCGGCAGCCGGAAGGTGAGACGCCGTGCAATATCTTGCTCGGTGATGATGCCGACCGGCCGCCCGGCGGGGTCCACGGCGACGGCGCATGAGGCTTTGGCGGCTGCCATATGAGCGATCATGTCGCCGCACGGGGTGTCTGCGCGGATCGCCAAGGCATCGGCACGCGGGCGCATGAAATCGTCGACCCGCATGCCGAAGATGGCGGATTTGGTCGGGTTATCCTGGCGCTTAATCGTGTCTAGCATCCGGGTCTCGAGCCCAATGGTCGCTGGTCGGTTTGGTCTGATCCCGACACTGGTCGTGGTCCCGACCGCGTGCAACCCGCAGCGGTTGTGCGCTCCGACAATGACACGCCGGTGGTTGCGCATGAGCCGGCCGCGCCGTGCAGGCCGATGACAACGAACTGTGATGAAAGCACTGTCGCGCATTCGGTGCAAGGCATCACAGAAGTCGCGGCGTGCACAAGGGCTCTACTGCAAGGTTACCTCGCGGTCCCCGCACGGTGTAGCCGGTCGTACTCGCGGCCTCCACGATAGGTCGAAGTCTTTCTCGTATTGTGACAACGGGCCATTCATGGTATTGATTACAACTGGCGTGATGCTGGCAATTGCTGGTAAGCTAAATTGTCGTACGGCGCCAGGTTGAAATGATAACAATTCTTAAATGGCGGTTGGCAACAGGGCTGTCTCTGATCCGCCGTCGTGGGAGCAAAAACGTCTGGGGGCCGCGGCATTGAGTTTCGCCGCGCCAATAGTGCATTCAATTCGCACCCCGAATTGTTGTTGTTTCGCTAAAATGGGTGGTACAAGTCCCGGCTTTGACTTTGCCGGTGTTTGTTCCGATTGATTTAAGGGCGTAGATCTAAGGCCTTGCCAAGGTCAGGTGTCAACGCCGGCTGAAAAAACGAGGGGAGAATTGCCTTGCCAGACAAGGTTTACTGGCTCTTCGGCTTCGTGATTCTCTATTGGTGCTATTGCATCTATTGGGGAATTCGTGGTGCTCGAATGGCCAAGACGGCCAGTGACTACTTCATCGCTGGTCGGAAACTGGGATTGTGGGTGTTTGTGCTGGCGGCGACCGCAACGTCCTTTTCTGGCTGGACCTTCATGGGCCATCCGGGCCTCGTCTATCGCGACGGCTTCCAATATGCCTACGCCTCGTTCTACGTGGTCGCCATTCCCTTCACGGGTGTCTTGTTCCTGAAGCGTCAGTGGATGCTGGGCAAGCGCTACGGCTATGTAACGCCGGGGGAAATGCTGTCCGACTATTTTCAAGGCGATGCCATCCGGGTGCTGACCGTCCTGGTCGCTTTGGTCTTCTCGATCCCCTACTTGGGTCTTCAACTCGGGGCTTCGGGATATCTGTTCAACGTGCTGACCGACGGTGAGGTCTCCAAGAACGTCGGCATGGTGATCTTGTCGCTTGTTGTGCTGATCTATGTGGCCTCCGGCGGTCTCCGCGCCGTGGCCTACGTGGATACCGTTCAGTGTATCCTCCTTGGGCTCGGCATCATCATCACTGGTATCATCGCGCTTGATGCCATTGGCGGCTGGAATGCGCTCAACAATGCCATGGCCGAGTTGGGCAAGTATCCCGACGTGGCGAAATGGGGGCCGACGACGGACGTTGGAGCCGGCGGCAACTACAACTCCTACTTCGCCGTTCCGGGTGTAATCCAGTTCACCGCCGGCTTGGGCAAGGAAACGCCCGTCGGCGGCCTTTGGACCGGCGTGATGATCCTCACGTACATGTTTGCGCTCATGGGAATCCAATCGGCGCCGGCATTCACGATGTGGGCCTTCGCCAACACCAACCCGTCGCCGTTCGCGCCGCAGCAGGTATGGGCATCCTCCTTCGGCATCGGCTTCATCCTGTTCTTCTTCACAGCGTTCCAAGGAATGAGCGCCCACTTCCTGGGTGCCAATCCGCTTGTCACCGAGGCCGGCTTGGCGGTGTCGAGCGTCTTGCCGGCCAGCATAGCTGAAGCCCCAGATTCGCTTGTGCCGCACTATTTCAACTTGCTCGCGGATTCGGCGCCATGGCTCATCGGCTTGCTCGCTGTCTGCGCCCTAGCGGCCATGCAGTCCACCGGTGCTGCGTACATGTCCACGGCGGGAGGGATGCTGACCCGCGATCTGTACAAGCGCTACCTTAACCCGACGGCGACGCACACGACGCAAAAGCTGTTCGGCCGGTTGGGCGTGGCCTTTATCGTGCTCTGCGCGCTCCTGGTCGCGGCGTTTTCGTCGGACATGTTGGTCCTGCTTGGCGGCTTGGCCGTTGCCTTCGGCTTTCAGATGTGGGTGCCGCTTGCCGGGGTGTGCTGGTTCCCGTGGATCACGCGTGAAGGAGCGACCTTCGGCTTGGTTGCCGGCCTTGTCGCGGTCGCACTAACAGACAGCATCGGCGTTCGCATCTTCGGCGAGGCTTTGCCCTGGGGGCGGTGGCCACTGACCATGCACTCGGCCGGTTGGGGTATCCTGTGCAATATTGCGGTCTGCCTAATCGTCTCCTCGCAGACGCAGCGGGGTGCCGAGCGGAGCCATCGCATGAAGTATCACAACTTCCTGCGTGAGCACGCGTCCCTCTCACCCTCGAAACGCGGGCTGATCCCGTGGGCCTGGGGCTTGACGCTGTTGTGGCTCATCTTCGGCATCGGGCCCGGTGCGGTTATCGGCAATGACATCTTCGGCGCGCCAGACGCCGGTCGGGAGAACTGGCTGTTCGGGATGCCGTCGATCTGGTTGTGGCAAATCCTGTTCTGGCTGATCGGCGTCTTCATGATGTGGTTCCTTGCCTACAAGATGGAGATGTCCACGGTGCCTGAGCAAGAAGTGGAGGTCCTGGTGGACGATATCGGCGACACCTCGTTGGAGAAGCCCGGCGTCTGATCACCCAAGCCGCTTAACCTCTTATCGTTGGTTTCGTTTGGGGGCGGGCTCGGCCCGCCCCCGTACCGTTCGAATTCATCATCCGTGCCGGCCTGCAACGTTCTAAGCCGGTCCCCGCAGCGGCCATGGCAAACCTGTTTTCTCCCGATTATCAATGGTTGTGGACCATCGTGTTGGGGCTGGCCTTGTTCTGGCCCATCCGCAATCTGATCTGGGTTCTGTCCGTGCGGCGGGAGCAGGCGCGTACGGGCGACACGCCCGATGAGGCCCGGCGTCGCGCGTTGAAAATGCGCGCCAGCGTAACAGCGGGTTTGCTGTCGTTCGTTTTTGCCGTGATTTACGTTCAGGTGCTGTTCGGATCTCTTTACGGAAATCCCGGGTAATCAAAGCCGAGTGACGATCAAATGAGCACGGTCGGGCCTTTTAGTGAGCGCGTGCTGCGCCGATTCGTCACGTTCCTGGCCATAGCGCTGGTGACGGTGGGGCTCTACGTCACCGTCGTTGACCCGATGTTCGTGGCGTCCCCGCCCGGCGATTACGAGCTCCGCCATTGCGACAACCGGCTGTCGGAGCGCGATTTCGCAGCGGCCATCGCTTGGTGTGACAAGGCGCTGGAGGCCGAGTCCAAGCATCGTGGGGCCATGATGGGCCGCGCCATCGCACTGCATCAGCTCGGCGAGCGCGAACAGGCGGAGGCCGAGTACGGTGCGCTCATTGCCTTCCTGGAGGCGAGCCTGGCGCCCGACGACCCCACCGGTCGTGGCACGCTTGCAGCGGCCTACGCCAACCGTGGCATTCTCCGTGATGAAGCGGGGCAGCACGTGGCAGCCCTCGAAGATTACGACAAAGCGCTCACGATCGATGCTGAGTCCGTCTCCGGGCCGGACATCTTCCACAAGATCCTGCACGACCCAAAGCCCGCTACAGTCGAGAAACGGGCCTCCTTCCTGCGTGAGCAACTGGCGTTACCGCCCGGCGAACGCGCTCCCTTGACGGACCCGACCGGCTCATCGCGTCAGCGCATGCACAAGCCTTAATGAAAATCTACCCTCGTTCGGGCGAGCGTTAATATAGAAAGCGCGTGCGGATGGTTCCCGGTATCGCCGCCAAGTCCCGGCGAATGCCGTGCCCCGCCTCCAGCATGCCGTCCACGTCCGTCACCACGTAGCCCACATCAGCGTCCGTCCGGAGGTACTGGCCTGCCAGGTTCAACGCGCGCTCCGAAAAAACCTGGGACAGTCGCGACATGACGCCGGGCACATTGTGGTGGATGTGGAGGAAGCGGGTGGCGCCCGGGTGGGGCGGCAGCGACACCTCCGGGAAGTTCACCGCGCCGACCGTGGAGCCATTGTCGGAATACCGGGCGATCTTTTCCGCTACCTCTTGGCCGATGCTGGCCTGCGCCTCCTGTGTTGAGCCGCCCACGTGGGGGGACAAAATCACGTTGGCGAGCCCCTTAAGCGGCGTTTCCAGGGTCTCCGCGGGTCCAACCGGCTCGGTGGGATAAACATCCACGGCGGCCCCGGCGATGTGTCCTGAGGCAAGTGCGGCGGCCAGGGCGTCCAGGTCCACTACGCTGCCGCGAGAGGCATTGATGAGGTGGCTGCCAGGGTGCATGGCCGAGAGTTCGGGAGCACCGATCATGTTACGGGTGGCCAGTGTTTCCGGTACGTGCAGCGTTACGATATCGACACTCGTCAGCAGGTCCGCGAGCGTCGCCGTTGGCTCCGCGTTACCGAGGGCAAGCTTGTCCTCGATGTCATAGAAGCGGACCCGCATCCCGAGGCTTTCGGCTAGGATCGAGACTTGGCTGCCGATGTGGCCGTAGCCAACGATGCCAAGTGTCTTGCCGCGAACTTCGTGAGCACCCGCGGCGGATTTTTGCCAGATCCCGCGGTGGGCCAGCGCCGACTTCTCCGGGATGCGGCGCATCAACAGGATCGCCTCGCCGATGACCAATTCCGCAACGGAACGGGTGTTGGAATAGGGGGCGTTGAAGACCGGGATGCCCCGGCGCTTCGCTTCAGCCTTGTCTACCTGATTGGTACCAATGCAAAAACAAGCAATACAGAATAGTCGCTCGGCGGCCTCCAGCACGTCGGCGGTCAGGTGTGTGCGGGAGCGAATGCCGACGACGTGGGCGCCTGCAATGATCGATTTCAGGTTGTCGGCTTCGGGCGCATCGTCAAAACACTCGATCGCACCGTAGCCGTGACGGGCCAGCGTCGCGACCGCCGAGTTATGGACCCCTTCCAGCAATACGATCCGGATCAGATCCTTAGGCTGTGACAATCGGGCTTCGGACACAAGTCTTCTCCCAAGCGAGGGTGGTGCGAGACTGGCGGTGCGACGAGGGTCAGGTCAAGCGTTCGGCGGTCACAGCCTCCAGAGGCTTTCGACGCACCGGCGGCTGACGGGTTGACCGCGGGGATCGACGCACCGTACAACGCGCGCGGGCCACGGCCTCCCAACGGGCCGCGACCCATCTGTAAGGATGGGAGCAACACACATGATTGAATCGCCTAAGCCGGGCCGCCGTCCGGAAAAACCTCACTTTTCTTCAGGTCCCTGCGCAAAGCGCCCCGGCTGGTCGACAGGCCTGCTCGATAGCGCCTGCCTTGGCCGTTCTCACCGCTCCAAGCCAGGCAAGGCGCGCTTGGCGGAGGTGATCGATCGCAGCCGGGCGCTGCTTGGTATCCCGGACAGCTATCGGGTCGGCATCGTGCCCGCCTCCGACACGGGCGCCATCGAAATGGCCATGTGGACGTTGCTCGGCGCCCGTGGTGTCGACGTGTTGGCGTGGGAGAGCTTTGGCAAGACCTGGGTCACGGACATCACCAAACAGCTCAAGTTGCCGGATGTGCGTGTTTTTCAGGCTGACTACGGGCAGTTGCCCGACTTGAGCCAAGTCGATCCGGCCCGCGATGTCGTGTTTACATGGAATGGCACTACGTCCGGTGTCTGCGTCCCCGATGGGGATTGGATCGCCGACGACCGGGAGGGGCTGACGATTTGCGATGCTACGTCGGCCGTATTCGCCATGGACGTACCGTGGGAGAAGCTGGATGCCACGACATACTCCTGGCAAAAGGTCCTAGGCGGTGAAGCGCAGCACGGCATGCTGGTCCTTTCACCCCAAGCTGTCGCCCGGCTGGAGGCATACACACCGTCCTGGCCCCTGCCGAAGCTGTTCCAGTTGACAAAGAGCGGCAAATTGATTGATGGCATCTTCAAGGGAGAGACCATCAACACCCCCTCCATGCTGTGCGTCGAGGATGTTCTGGACGCCTTGAGCTGGGCCGAGACCGAGGGTGGTTTAGAAGCCCTGCAGATGCGTGCTGGCGACAACTTGGCCGCTGTTGCCGCCTGGGTTGCAAACACGCCCTGGGTCGAGTTTCTCGCTGAGGTGCCGGCCACCCGATCCTGTACGTCGGTCTGTCTCAAGATCGTCGATCCCTGGTTCCTGAGCTTGGACCAGGCCGGCCAAGCGGCGGCCGCCAAGCGCATTCAGCAATTGCTGGACGTCGAAGGCGTCGCTTACGACATTGGCGCGTACCGCGATGCGCCGCCGGGTCTGCGGATCTGGTGCGGGGCCACGGTCGAATGCTGCGACGTCGAGGCGTTGCTACCCTGGCTCGATTGGGCGTTTGCCGCCGTCAAGGCCGACGCCGCCCCGGTGGCCTGATCAAGGAATCTCTGACCATGCCTAAGGTACTGATTTCCGACAAAATGGCCGAGCAGGCCGCCGACGTCCTGCGGGCACGCGGTGTCGAGGTCGATGTGCGCCCCGGTCTCAAGCCCGATGAGCTGAAGGCCTGTATCGGCGACTACGACGGTCTCGCCATCCGCTCGTCCACCAAGGTCACGGCCGACATCCTGGAGGCACCAGGCCGGCTGAAGGTCATCGGTCGCGCCGGCATCGGTGTCGACAATGTGGACTGCCGGGCCGCCACGGCCCGTGGCGTTATCGTTATGAACACGCCCTTCGGCAACTCGATCACCACCGCCGAGCATGCCATCGCGATGATGATGGCCCTGGCCCGCCAGATCCATACAGCCAACGCTTCGACCCATGCCGGCAAGTGGGAGAAATCCCGCTTCATGGGGATTGAGCTGTTCGGCAAAACGCTCGGCATCATCGGTTGCGGCAACATCGGCGGGATTGTGGCCGACCGTGCTCGTGGGCTCAAAATGCGGGTGATCGCTTTTGACCCGTTCCTGTCGGCGGACCGCGCGGAGGATCTGGGGGTGGAACGCGTCGACCTGGATACCCTGTTCGCCCGGGCCGATATGATCAGCCTGCACGCGCCGGCGACGGATCAGACCCGCGGTATCATCAATTCGGCCGCGCTGGCGAAGATGAAACCGGGGGTGCGGATCATCAACTGCGCGCGCGGTGCTTTGATCGTGGAGGCGGATCTCAGGGCCGCTCTGGAAAGCGGCCAGGTCGCCGGTGCGGCGCTCGACGTCTTTGCCGATGAGCCGGCCACCTCCAATGCCCTGTTCGGAATGGAGCAAGTGGTCGCAACCCCGCATTTGGGCGCATCGACGACGGAGGCGCAGGAAAAGGTCGCCCTCCAAGTCGCCGAGCAGATTGCCGACTACCTCGTCGATGGAACGGTGGTCAACGCGCTGAATATGCCGTCGGTCAGCGGCGACGAGATGCCGAAGCTCCGGCCCTACATGCAGCTTGCAACCAAGCTGGGCGGCTTTGCCGGCCAGATCACGGAATCGGCAATCCGCGGCGTCACCGTCGAGTATCATGGTCATGCCGCCACCTTGAACGTGCGTCCGCTGACGGCGCTGGTATTGGAAGGGTTGCTGGCGCCGCTGCTGGCCTCGGTCAACATGGTTAATGCGCCTGTTATCGCCCGTGAACGCGATATCGATGTGAGTGAGTCCCGCAATGAGCGTCCCGGTGCCCACCAAACCCTGATCCGGGTCGTGGTCACCACCGAACAGCGGACCCGAAGCGTGGCCGGCACGTTGTTCAACGGGGATCAGGCGCGGATCGTGGAGGTCGAAGGCATCGCCATGGATGCCAGCCTCGGCGCCAACATGCTGTTCGTGGCCAACGACGACAAGCCCGGCTTCATCGGCCGCCTTGGCACCGTGTTGGGCGATGCGGGCATCAACATCGCCTCGTTTCACTTGGGCCGAGATCGGGCCGGCGGGAACGCCATCGCGCTGATCGAGGTGGATGAGCCGCCGGCGCACCCAACGTTAAACGCCGTTCACGCCATACCTCAGGTGTTGCGCGCTCACCCGCTGCGCTTTTGAGCGGCCGTTCGCCGGCTCAGGCCGGCGGCGGCATCGTTGTCCGCATGGACGGGCGCCCGGAGAAGGGTTCGAACCAACCGGCGAGGGTAGGGTGGTCGCCACGCCAGCCGATCTCGGTTAGGCGCAAGTCCAGATAGCCGAGCGCACAGCCGATGGCGATGGTGCCGATCGTCAACGGCCCATCGGCCATGTCCCGGGCCTCTTCCTCCAGCACGTTAAGGGCGCGTTGGATCTTGGCGATCTGGCGCATTTCCCAGGCGTCCGAGCGCTGGACCGCGTCGCGCTGTCGTTCGAGGAAGGTGGTTACGCTGGCATCCATGATGCCGTCGGCCAGGGCTTGGCGGCGAAGGGCGGACCAGCGTTCCGGGCCCGGCGGTGGGAAGAGTGGCCGGTGGCGTGGTTGTTCGGCGGCGATGAAGTCCAGATACTCGCAGATGACTGGCGAGTCGTAGAGCGCCGTTCCATCCGCCAACAGAAGGGTCGGGATCTTGGCGAGCGGATTGTCGCGGCCGATGTCGCTGGCCGGGTCCTGAATGTCGGTCTCCACGCACTCGATCCGGTCCTCGATACCGGCCTCGATGGCCGTGACCAGAACTTTGCGAACGTAGGGCGAGCGGCGACCGTAGCGAAGTTTGAGCGACGTCGAGGGAGCCATGGCGTTAGAACACATCCTTCTGACGGCGAATGGTGGCGAAGGCCGCCACCGGGTCCAGGTCCGCAACGCCTGCCGAGCGCCGGAAGGCATCCACGTCAACCCGCAGAAACGGATTGGTCGCCTTTTCCAATTCCATGGTCGACGGTACGGTCGACTGTCCGCCACGTCGGAGAGCCGCCACCTCCTCGACGCGGGCCTGCAGGCGCGGATTATCCGGCTCCAGCGTTAGCGCAAAGGCCGCGTTGGCTTGGGTGTATTCATGGGCGCAGTAAACCCGGGTCTGATCCGGCAGGGACCGAAGCTGGCTGAGGCTCGCCCACATCCGCTCTGGCGTCCCTTCGAACAGCCTTCCGCACCCAATGGAGAACAGCGTGTCGCCACAGAACAGCGCGTCCGAGCTCTCGAACCAGTAGGCGATATGGCCCATGGTGTGGCCGGAGACGTCAAAGACAAGCGCGACCTGAGCGCCAAGGGAGACCTTATCCCCAGCCGAGACACGAACATCGATGCCGGGAATGCGTGCGGCATCGGCGGCGTTGCCGACAATCGTGCATCCGGTCGCCGCTTTGATGGCCAGATTTCCGCCCACGTGGTCGCTGTGATGGTGCGTGTTGAGAATATGCGTCAGGTGCCAGCCGAGGCGTTCGAGCGCGGCCAGCACCGGATCGGACACGGACGGATCAACGGCGGCGCAGCATCCCGTAGCCGGGTCCCGGATCAGATAGACATAGTTATCGGTCAGGACCGGGATCTGTTCCACCTGCAACGGATCGGGCATGGACGTTTTCGCGCTGAGATTGCTCTGGTCCGCGTGCGCAGGCATGTCCCCAATCTCCTGTGGTCGTTTGCGCAGAACGGCAGCGACACTATCCTATGACCTGGGCCTGCGCTAGAGTTCGGGCCGTTATGTGGTGTGATGTTGCCGCTTTGCACACGTTTTACGCGTCGCCGCTGGGCCGTGTCGCAAGGCGCATGGTCGGGCGGGCGATTCGGTCGACGTGGCCCAATGTCGAGAACATGCGCCTCCTCGGCCTCGGTTATCCCGTGCCTTATTTGGGACGGTTTAGAGGCGAAGCTGAGCGCGTCGCTGCTGGCATGCCGGGCCCGCAGGGTGTGGTGCCGTGGCCAGCCGACGGGGCCGGTCAGGCCGTCCTGATCGACGAGACCAGCCTGCCATTTCCGGACCGGATGTTTGACGGTGTGCTGGTGGTTCACGCCTTGGAATGTACCGAGTCAGTGCGCCCTCTGTTGAGGGAGATTTGGCGGGTGTTGGCCGATGGTGGCCGTTTGCTTGTTGTCGTGCCCAATCGGCGCGGGATTTGGGCCCATTTCGATCGTACCCCCTTTGGCATGGGCACGCCTTACTCCACCAGCGGGCTAAAAAGCGTTCTCAACGAGGCCCTGTTCCAGCCCGAGCGGTCGTCAACAGCGCTGTGCGTGCCGCCGATGCAATCCAACCTGATTTTGAGGACGGCGCCGTTTTGCGAAACCATCGGCCTGCGGTGGTTCAAGACCTTCGCCGGCATAATTCTGGTGGAAGCCACCAAGCAGGTCTATGCCGGTCACCTGCTTTTTGACGAGGTCGCGGCCGGCGCCGTTCGGTCCGGCGTGCCGCGCTCGATCCCCTGATTGGGCGTTGCACGCCTAAGCCGCGGCAAAAACGTGCCGGGGGATCGTGGTCCGGAAGGTTTCGATATCGCACGCCGGTTCACCGAACAGATACCCCTGGCCGAAATCGACTCCGCAGTCGCGCACGAATTGCAGGTCGGCGTTGGTTTCGATCACCTCGGCCACTGTCTCGACGCCGATTTCATGGCAAAGGCCGACAAGGGCCTTCAAGAACGCGCGGCCCTTCGGGCTTGAGCGGGCATTGCGCAAGGCCGTACCATCGAACTTCACGATGTCGACCTCCAGTTGCGACAGGTATTGGAAGCTGGCGCTGCCTGCCCCGAAATCGTCCAGGCAAACGGGGTGTCCGAGTGCCCTCAGCGCTTGGATCGTCTTGACGGCGTCGGTGACTTGAGAAACACGCGCCGACTCCGTGATCTCGAACAGCAGTCGTCCGCGTGACCAGGTGTTTTGATTGAGAAGAGTGGTTAGTTGCTGGACATAGGCCGGAACACCCACGGAAGCGCCCGACACGTTCACCGCGACGCTGATACTGCCGTTGCGGGGAAAACCGTTGAGCCAAGCGATCACACGCCGCGCCATCGCCAAATCGAAATCGACGATGAGGCCGGTTTCTTCTGCGAATAGGATGGTATCAAAAGGGCTTTTGTCGCCGCCGGCCGGAAATCGCGCCAGGGCCTCGTAATGATGGATGGCACCGGTCCGAACGCTCACAATCGGATGAAAAACGACCGAGAATTCTTCGTTCACCAGCCATTGCCGAAATGTGGAGACCGCCGACATCGCCTCCCCGGCCAGCGAGCTCAAGTTCGATGTCAATCCTTGCAAGCAGAAATCGTTTCCGGAGGACGTGCGGAACCGATTGATCGCGTACACAAGGCCTTTGGCAATGTCGGCAGATTGTGTGCCGTCGTGGGGGATTTCCACGCTGTGACTCGCGATATTGACGCCCTGACCAAGCGGATCGGCATTTCGGCAAACGTCACTGAGCGCGTCTCGTAGTTCGGACATGTCCACCGTTGCATCATGGATGACCCCATAGCGGTCCGGGGTCAGGCGCGCGGCCAGTTCGCCGTCCACCGACGATGCCCTCAGCAAGGCCCCAATCCGACGCTGCAGCGCATGTTCGGCTTCGTTATCGAGCCGGCTTTGCAGGTCGCCATAATCACCGGCCTGTAGCACCGTCATTTGTTGGCCCGGTTCCAACCGTCCGTCGTCACCGCGCCGGCTCACGGCACTTGCTAGGGTGTCCCCGTCCAAAAGACCGGAGTCCGTTGCTCGTCGCGGTGGCGATTTGCTCTCGGCGGCCTGGGCTCCGCCGCGCCGCAACGCGAGGAAGATGTGGCCTTGCAGATCATCGAGCTGATATCCGCTGATAATGAACGGCACGGGGCCGCCACTTGCACTGGTGAAGGCCATCGGCACCGCGTGAATGCGTTTGAGGCGGAGGCTTAAATCCATCAGCCGCTTCGCGAATGCGCGGTCGGTCGCAGGGACTAGGTCGAGCAGATATGAGCCCGAAAGATCCGCGGACTCCCGGCCGAGCAATGTCGCCGTTGGGCCGGCGGCACGCACGATGCTGTAGTCGCGTCGCAGTTCAAACAAGAGCTCCCCCCAGCAAAACGACCACGCAACAAACCGGTTGCGATCGGCACGCAGGGCCGCATGTGAGGCGGGATACTGATTGGTAATCGTTTCGGGTGCCATGGGCAGGGTGCCCCAATGCGGTTGTGGAACAGAGCAGGCAGGGTTGCCAAGTCGCGCTCGAAGACCCATCAATTAGCGTGCGGATGCGTAAACACTCGGTTTTCATGGATCAACAATCGACCACGTCATCGACGTTGGGCATCCTCCGGGAAGCCGACGCCTGGGTGTTTGACCTGGACAACACCCTCTATGCCTCGGAAATCAATCTGTTCGCAGAGATCGATATCCGGATGCGCGACTACATCGCGGCGTTTTTAGGCCTATCGGGCGACGACGCGTTTCGCATCCAAAAGCAGTATTTTCGTGAATTCGGCACTAGCCTTTGCGGCCTAATGCAGGTCCACGGCATGGCGCCGGGACCGTTTCTGGATCACGTCCATGACATCGATCTCGCCTGCCTGCCAGCCGATCCTGAACTCGACGCGGCACTTGCGGCACTGCCAGGCCGCAAGGTGATTTACACCAACGCGTCCGCCGGCCATGCCGAGCGAGTGGCTGCCCGGCTCGAGATTTCGCACCATTTCGACGGTATTTTCGGCATTGCTGAGGCCGACTACGCGCCAAAGCCGGATCCGTTGCCGTACAACACCCTGGTCGACCGGTTTGGCCTGCGACCCCACCGCACGGTGATGGTCGAGGACACGCTTCGCAACCTGGCGCCGGCGGCGGCCCTCGGCATGACAACCGTTTGGATTAGGACCGGCAGTGATCATGGCCGGTTTGACTCCGATGGCATTGACGTCGATCACGAAGTGGAGCGGTTGGTCCCGTGGCTCACAGCGGTGGCGACGGGAGGGCTTTAGTTTTCGCTTCTGCTGCCGCGCCGTGTATCGGTGGTGGTAGGGGTGCCGCGGTTGACAGGGCGCCGCTATCGCCGTCATGGTCCGCTGTCCTGAACCAATCCTCATCTCTGAAAAAAACGGCCCACAATGACGCACACCGACCTGCAAAAAACGATCGAAGATGCTTGGGAAACCCGCGATACGCTGACGTTCGGCACAACCGGGCCCATTGCCGAGGCCGTCGAGGCGGCTCTTGACCTTCTTGACTCCGGACAACTGCGGGTGGCCGAGAAGCGTGATGGCAACTGGACCGTCAATCAGTGGCTCAAGAAAGCTGTACTGCTGTCCTTTCGCCTCAATGACATGTCGGTCCTTGCCGGCGGGCCGGGCGGTGCCGTGTGGTTCGACAAGGTTCCGTCCAAGTTTGCCGGCTGGGATGAGGACCGGTTCCGCGCGGCCGGGTTTCGCGCGGTCCCCCACTGCGTCGTGCGTCGTTCCGCCTACATTGCGCCCGGCGTGGTCCTGATGCCGTGCTTCGTCAACCTGGGCGCCCACGTGGCCACCGGGACCATGATCGACACCTGGGCGACCGTCGGCTCCTGCGCTCAGATCGGCGCCAACTGCCATATCTCGGGTGGAACCGGTATCGGCGGTGTGCTCGAACCCTTGCAGGCCGAGCCGGTCATCATCGAGGACAATTGCTTCATCGGCGCCCGAGCGGAGGTCGCCGAGGGCGTGCGCGTCGGCGAAGGCTCGGTCCTCGCCATGGGTGTGTTCCTGGGGGCATCCACACGCATCATCGACCGCGCCAGCGGTGAGGTGCTTTATGGCGAGGTTCCTCCCTATTCCGTCGTCGTGCCGGGGTCCATGGCTGGCGCGCCGCTCATCGACGGTAGCCCTGGCCCGAACCTGGGCTGCGTCGTCATCGTCAAGCGGGTCGACGAAAAAACCCGCAGCCGCACCTCCATCAATGATCTGCTGCGCGATTGACGCGGGTTGGTGACGTGACGTCGGTTCGTCACGAAACGGGGGCGAGAGTCCCTGGTGAGTCCGCCAGGCCGCCCCATGCCGGGTCGGTGCGCGCCGTGGAGGCGCTTGAGCTGGCACGAGCGCTGATCCGCTGCCCAAGCGTCACGCCCACCGATGCCGGCGCGCTCGGCGTCGTCGCGGATGTGCTCACGAGCCTTGGCTTTAACTGTCATCGTCTTTCCTTCGAGGAGGACGGAACGGAGGCCGTCGAGAACCTCTATGCCCGGCTTGGAAACGCTCCGCCCCACCTGTGCTTTGCAGGCCATACCGACGTGGTGCCCGTCGGGGATCAGGGCGACTGGAGCACGGACCCGTTCGCCGCCGAGGTGCGTGACGGACAGCTTTGGGGGCGGGGGGCTGTTGACATGAAGTCGGCGGTTGCCTGTTTTGTCGCGGCGGTCGGACGGTTTCTCGCTGCCACGACCGGGCCGGTTCCTGGCTCCATCAGTCTGCTGTTGACTGGCGACGAGGAAGGCCCGGCCATTAACGGCACGGTCAAGGTGCTCCGCTGGCTTGCCGCGCGGGACGAACGTCCCGATGCCTGCCTGGTCGGTGAGCCTACGTGCGCCGGCACTTTGGGCAGTATGATCAAGGTCGGCCGGCGCGGCAGTTTGAATGGCGTGCTCACGGTCTCCGGCACCCAAGGCCACGTGGCCTACCCGCAGCACGCCGACAACCCGATCCCCACGCTGATGCGGCTTCTGCAATCCGTTGACGGCTGCTCTTTGGACGGCGGCACCGAGTATTTTCAGCCATCCCGGGTGGAGATCACCAGCATCGACGTGGACAATCGCGCAACCAACGTGATCCCGGCCAAGGCGATTGCTCGATTCAACGTCCGCTTCAACACCAACCACACTGGAGCGGGCGTGCACGAGCTTCTGAAGGCGCGATTTCGGGCCGCCATGCCTGAGGCGCACTGGCACTTGGCCGTTCGTTGTTCCGGGGAGGCGTTCTTATGTCCGCCGGGCGCGCTGGGCGAAATCATCGCCGACAGCGTTCGTGACGTCACGGGGATAATCCCCGCTTTTGGGACCACCGGCGGGACGTCCGATGCGCGGTTTCTGAAGGACCTGTGCCCTGTGGCGGAGTTCGGTATGGTCGGGGACACCGCCCACAAGGTCGACGAAGCCGTGGCGCTCCAGGACATCGATCGCCTGACCGCGATCTATGCCGGCGTGCTGCATCGATGGTTTCGGGGAACCGCTGTCGCGGAATGACGGCCTGATGGCAAGTCTTGGCGAGATCATACGGGCGCTTTACGGCTCATGGCGGTTCCTGCGCCTGGACTCCGGTGGGCTAGCCTATTTTGACGGGTCCGTCGCGGGCGCCTGGCGATCGTTCACCGTTGCCCTACTGCTGCTGCCATTCCACGTCGCTGTCCTTGGCATGCGTCTGGCCAAACTCGACCCATCCACCACTGCCGTTGCCTATTGGCTGGTGGAATCCCTCACTTACGTGGTGTCGTGGCTCGCCTTTCCGGTGGCAGCGGCCGTGGTCATTGAGCGCCTTGGCTTGATGGACCGGTTCCCGGTTTACCTGACCGTCTACAACTGGGTGTCGGGCTTTGTGAACATGCCGCTTATCGCTCTTCAATTCGGGAGCCTGGCTGGCGTGCTTCCGCTGGAGGTCACGGGCTTCCTGTCCCTAATTTTGTTTTGTGTTGTGTGTCTTTGCCTGTGGTTCGTCGCCCGCACCGTGCTCGCGATCCCGGGGCTCGCCGCGGCCGGCTTGGTCGCCTTGGACTTGGCCATTACCTATCTCGTGTTCGTTTTGGCCCAGCGCCTTTACTAAACTCTGTTTTGCGTTGGGCCCATCGCTGCCACTGGGCTCATAGCCGACAGCCATTAAGTACAGACCATGTGCGGGTGCGGTTGGCCCTCCCCTCGTTCGATCGTGCGCAGCAAGGGCGGCCGCGACGTCCGCTGAGGTCCACTTGCCCTCGCCCACCAGCTTCAACGTTCCCACAATGTTGCGGACTTGGTGATGCAGGAAGGACCGCGCGTGGGCCAGAATGCGGATCTCATCGCCCGTGGCCGTGACGTCCAAGCGGTTCAGCGTTTTCACGGGCGAGCGCGCCTGGCACAGACTGGCCCGAAAGGTCGTGAAATCGTGACGCCCGAGGAGAACTCGCGCGGCGTCGGCTATCGCGTCCACATCAAGCGCAGCCGGAACCCACCACGCCCGGCCGCGGTCCAAAGCCGGCGGCACCCGACGATTGAGGATGCGAAAGCAATAAGTGCGGGATTGGGCGGAAAACCGGGCGTGAAACGATGAATCCACGGGCACGGCTGCCAGCACCACCACTGGCGCCGGTTTCAGATGGAAATTGAGCGCGTTCCGAACGGTGTCGGGGGCGTGGTCCTGAGGCACGTCCAGGTGGGCGACTTGCCCGAGCGCGTGGACGCCGGCATCGGTCCGGCCCGCCCCTTCAACCGTAACCTCGTGTCCGGTCAGCGCCTTGGCCGCCGCCTCGAGGGCTGCTTGGACGGAGGGGCCATTATCTTGGCGTTGCCAGCCTACGAACGGGCCGCCATCATATTCAATTGTCAGTTTAAAACGCACCAGCGATTGGTTCCCCAAGTTTCTATCGTTTTCTAAACGTAATTTAGGGTACTAGAATGGGGGTCGGCTGGAGCGACCGCTCATGGCCCAAAAAAACTTATTCGTGCCGATCATGTTGCAACAGCAGACTGTCACCATCACCGATCACGATCGGGACGCGATGCACGTCCTGCCGCTGGCGATCATTCCCTTGAAGACGCCGGCCCTGTTGCGTGCGCGGATGGTCAAGAACCTCCATCTCAACAGCGCCATCGAGCTGTTCACCGATGACCGCGCCGGCAGTGGTCAGATCGACATCGACGCCGTCGCCGGGGAGTTCGGATGGGAGCGCAATCCGCCGCATCCCGATGTGGTCACGTTGCAACGTCTTGCCATCTTGCCGAGCTTCGACGTCTACAGCCTACGCATCCTCCTGCGGCAGAACGGCATTCCCGTCAATGACGTCCATGCACTTCGGTTGTCGGAGGCCAAGCAGGCCGAACTGGTCGACTACATGCAAGCGTTCACCCGACCCCTGATTGCTCAGGTCTATGGAACGGAAAGCGGGCAGTTCGAACGCTTGGAGGACTTGCTGGCCCTGTTCCGGGATCCGGACGTGGATCGTGCGCGTCGTCGGCTGATGATGCTGGCCGATAAGCTCGGGATCCGATTGACGCAACTGCCGCGGTTTCTGGAGGAGTTCGGCGACGTGTTCTTGTCCATGTCCTACTTCCGCTCCAGCTTGGATCGCCGCCTCGGCGCCGTTGCCGACTTCCGCCGCAGCCTGTCGGAGCTAACCGCGATCTGGGAACTGCGGCAGAATCCGGCGCTCCTGCGCACCTGTCAGACCGTTGAGGCCGTGCTCAGCAGCGCCATTGCCGGCGTCTCCGAGCAGTTCACCAGCTTCGGTCAAGCCTCTGAAAACCTGTGGGCCGATATCTCTGCCGAGCATTTTCGCGAGATCCGCCGGCTCGTCATCAACTCCCACACCAAGATGGGGGGCCTGCTGTGCGCGCTGACCGTGAAGATCGACGGCTGGGCCGCGGAGTTCCCAAACCAGGAGGCCGGCGGCCCGAAGCGGCGGCTCGATTTCATCGTCACCGAAATGCGCCCCGGCATTGAGCGCCTGCGCAAGCTCGAGTCGTCGCTCGGACACCTCTACGTGCCGCACTGATCCATCGGAGTGCGGCGCCTTCTTTGGTGTTGCTTCGACCAAGGATCGGCGTGGTCCAAACGATGCATCTAAGAAGCTCTCGCTGGCGCTTACCCCTAAGCGCGATCAACGGCGGCAACGCAACCATCACCGATATGACCAGTTCCGAGCTCCTGGCGGTGATCTCCAATTCCGCCGGTCAAGTGGACCAGACCGACTTCATCGACAACTTCTTGCTGGCTTAGAGACCGAACAAGCCTCGAAAACGCGATTGGCCATGGCCAGGCCGGATTGTAGCGCCGCTTCGATTTTGCCGCCGAGGCACCAGTCACCGCAGGCGCCGATGCTCAGCGTCTCATCATAGAGGCAGGCCTGCCCCAACGGGCGGTCACACAGCGCATAGCGCCAGCGGTGAGCGGTGGCGTACTCGGACCGAGGGGGCGTCGATCCAACACTCTCCCGAAAAGCGGACCGCAGGGCCGATACGACCGCGTTCGGTTCCGCCTCCAGGTGCGCCTCGGACCAGGCCGCCGACGCATGCAGCACCCACGCATCCACATCGCTTCGACCCGGTTTTGACCCGTTGCGGGCAATCCAGGAGAGGGGGCCGTCTGAAACGAAGGCTCCGTCCCACAAGGCCGGCACGCGGCGTTCGTGGGCCAGCATCACTGCCCAACAAGGCCGGTATTTGGCCGTGGCGATGGTTTCAGCCAAGTGCGGCCACTCGCTCAACAGGGCAACCGCCTGGGGTGCCGGCACGGCGACAATGACAGTATCCGCCTCCGCCGCAACGTTGTTCGCCCGCGTAATCAGGCGCCATCGCTGGCCCGTGCGCCGGACGCCGGCGATCTCGATTTCCTGGTGCACGCTCAATCCGGCCGCGCAGCTTTGGGCCAGGGCGCTCATGCTTGGCACGCCAACCCAGCGGTCGCGATCGGGCGGCACGGGCTGGTACTCGCCGTTCGCTAGGGAAACGATCCGTGCGGACCAAGGCGCCACGGCTTGGGCGGCGAGGGCGCCGTCGATCAAAGGTTTGGTGTCGTCTGTCGCAAAGGTGGCGTATTGGGCACCGTGGTCGAACGCCAGGGTGCCGACGCGGCGGGTGGCGACCCGGCCACCGGGACTCCGGCCTTTGTCGAACACCTGGACGTTCACACCATTCCAAGCCAATTGGCGCGCACAAGCCAGGCCGGCCATCCCCGCCCCGACGATGGCGATTTCCTGTTCATTGACGGTTGTCATGGCGGTCGACAAAATTGGTCTCTTTACAAGTGCTTGATTTCGGGCGGAGCGCGTGGCGTTTATCTTGCGACCATACGGTACGACCCTGCGCGTTGATTTGGATTGGCATTGTCGGGTCTCGGCATGCAAGGATCGCACGGGTGGCATGCACTTTACACTTGGCAGCGCCCCAAGCCGGATCACACGTAGGGATCGTGAAACATCGTTACTCGGTCCCATCGCAACGCTGAAAGGCATCTCATGGCGCTCGATCTAGACCCCGTCCTCCTGGCGCGGATTCAGTTCGCGGCCAACATTTCCTTCCATATTCTCTTTCCATCCATAACCATCGCGCTCGGGTGGGTGCTTCTGTTCTTTAAGCTGGCCTATAACCGCACCGACGACATGAAGTGGATGGATGCCTATCATTTCTGGGTCAAGATATTCGCTTTAACCTTTGGTCTGGGCGTTGTGTCGGGCGTCACGATGAGTTTTCAGTTCGGGACAAACTGGCCCGGATTTATGGAACGGGTCGGAAACATCGCCGGGCCACTCCTGGCGTATGAAGTCCTGACAGCATTTTTCTTGGAGGCGGTTTTTCTCGGCATCATGTTGTTTGGCTTTCGACGTGTTTCAAACCGTATCCATACGCTCGCAACGGTGCTGGTCGCCGTCGGCACAACGTTATCGGCCTTTTGGATCCTGGTCCTGAACTCCTGGATGCACACGCCCGCCGGGTTCGAGATGCGGGACGGCGTTGCCCACGCCACCGATTGGCTCGCGATCATCTTCAATCCATCTTTGCCCTACCGGCTGACGCACATGTTGTTGGCTTCGGGCCTTACCGCATCCTTCCTAATCGCCGGCATTTCCGCTTATCGCTGGCTTCGTCACGATCGCAGTCCCGGCGTCCGCGCCGCATTGAGGACCGCGATCTTCTTGGCAGCCGCGTTGATCCCCGTGCAGATGTTCGTTGGTGATCAGCACGGTCTCAACACGCTGGAGTATCAGCCGCAGAAGATCGCGGCCATCGAGGCCAACTGGGAGACGCAACCGGGGGCACCCATGGTGCTGTTTGCGATCCCCGATGAGGAACTCAAAAAGAACCTGTATGAGATTGCCATTCCCCATGGCGCAAGTCTGATCCTGACTCACAGCTTTGATGGCGTGGTCCCCGGCTTGAACGAGTTCGAGGGGGACCATCCTCCCGTTATCCCCGTGTTTTTCGCCTTCCGAATCATGGTCGGCATTGGCCTTGCGATGCTTGCGGTCTCGTGGGTCGGAGCGTGGATGCTCTGGCGGCGGGGCGACATCAACCGCTGGACGGCGCGCGCGTTCGTGGGCATGACCTTTGCCGGCTGGGGGGCCACGCTTGCCGGCTGGTATGTGACCGAAATCGGCCGTCAGCCCTGGCTGGTCAGCGGCGTCCTCCATACGGCCGACGCCGCATCCGCCGTGCCGGCGCCAATGATCGGGCTGACACTGGCCATGTACCTCGCCGTATACGTCACCCTGTTAATTGCCTATATCGGGGCGGTCTTCTACTTGGCTCGGAAGGCTGGGGACGGCCCGGCGCGAAGCGTCTCCGAGCCGCGTAGCGTCCCGTTGTCACCCGTGCTGCCGGCGGAATAAGGGCCATGATGACCTTGTTTGGAGATCCCAACATCTGGTTGCCGGTGGTTTTCGCCGGCCTGATGGGCTTTGCGATCCTCGTTTACGTTGTGTTGGATGGCTACGACCTGGGCGTTGGCCTGCTGCTGGGTCGGGGCACCGACGAAGAGAAGGACCGAATGATCGCGTCGATCGGTCCTTTCTGGGATGCCAACGAGACGTGGCTGGTGTTGTCCGTCGGTCTGCTGCTCGTGGCCTTTCCCTTCGCTCAGGGGATTATTTTGCCGGCGTTGTACCTGCCCGTGGCGATCATGCTCGTGGGCTTGATCATGCGTGGCGTGGCCTTCGAGTTCCGCGCCAAGGTGCGACCGGAGGCCAAGCGGACCTGGAACCGGGTATTCGTTATCGGCTCGCTGGCCACGGCCTTGTCCCAAGGTTTCATGCTTGGGACCTACATCATGGGCTTGGAGTTCACGGTCGTATCGGTTGCTTTTTCAGCCCTGACCGCGGTGTGCCTTGCCGCCGGATATGCCTTTCTCGGCGCCAGTTGGTTGATCATCAAAACGGACGGTGATCTGCAATATCACGCCGTCCGTTGGGCGCGCCGTGCGCTCGTGTTCATGGCGTTGGGGCTTGCGGCTGTTTCGATCGTATCACCCCTCGTCAGCGCTCGGATCTACGACAAGTGGTTTTCTGTGCCCGAGATTGTGTTGCTGGCGCCGCTTCCTATCGGCTCGGCAGCCGTGATCGTTCTGCTGTGGATTGCGCTTAAGCACCTTCCCGATCGTGAGGATCGATGGTCGTGGCTGCCGTTTACGGGCGCAATCATTCTGTATGTGCTGGCATTCGCAGGGTTGGCTTACTCCTTCTACCCCTACATGGTGCCAGACCAGCTCACCATTTACGCGGCTGCGAGCGCACCGGAAAGTTTGATGATCATACTTGTCGGCACACTCATCGTGGTGCCGGTGATCCTCTGCTACTCGGCCTTTTCATACCGGATCTTTCGCGGCAAGGCGACGGGGCTTCACTACGACTAGCCCGCCTGGAACAGTCCGCTTGGCCGGAGCCTGGCGGGCCCGATTCCCACATTAAATCAGCGACATCTAAAGTCCGGTCGCGGCGTCTCTGCGTAATCTCATCAAGCTCTAATCAGCGGTGCGTGCTGCACCGGCGGGCGCACCCGCGTTGCCAACTGAAGGGACGCTTGTATCGATGAAACCAAAAGTTAACGTGTTCTTATGGCTCGCCGCGGGCTTGGTCTTGCTGGTCTTGATCAGCGGCCTCCAGGCGCCGTCGAGCGGCGGGTCGAGCCAGTTGCCCTTTTCCGACTTCCTGTCATCCGTCCAAAATGGCCGCATTGCTGAGGTCACGATCCAAGGTCAGGAGGTGACGGGCACGTACACCGACGGCGGGACGTTCAAGACGTTTGCGCCGGACGGCGCCGACCTGGTGACGCCGCTCACCGAACGCGGCGTCGAAATCACGGCGCGCCCGGAGCCGGGCCCGAGCCTGCTCGGTACGCTGCTGATGTCCGCCTTTCCCATCCTCCTGCTGATTGCGGTCTGGATCTACTTCATGCGGCGCATGCAGGGCGGCGGCGGGGCCGGCGGCGTTATGGGATTTGGCAAGAGCAAGGCGCGGATGCTGAACCCGGACCACCGCCGCGTCACCTTTGAGGACGTGGCCGGTATCGATGAGGCCAAGCAGGAGCTGGAGGAGATTGTCGACTTCCTGAAGGATCCGCAAAAGTTCATGCGGCTGGGTGGGCGAATTCCCAAGGGCGTGCTGCTCGTCGGCCCGCCGGGGACCGGCAAGACCCTCCTGGCTCGGGCCATCGCCGGCGAGGCGGAGGTGCCGTTCTTCACCATCTCCGGCTCGGACTTCGTCGAGATGTTCGTCGGCGTCGGCGCCAGCCGGGTGCGCGACATGTTCGAGCAGGCCAAGAAGAACGCGCCCTGCATCGTGTTCATCGATGAAATCGATGCGGTTGGAAGGAGTCGCGGTGCCGGCCTTGGTGGCGGTCACGATGAGCGGGAGCAAACCCTCAACCAACTGCTTGTTGAAATGGACGGCTTCGAGACGACGGAGGGCGTGATCCTGATTGCCGCCACCAACCGCCCCGATGTTCTGGACCCCGCATTGTTGCGTCCGGGACGGTTCGACCGCCAGGTGGTGGTGCCCAACCCGGACGTGCTGGGCCGCGAGCAGGTCCTGAAGGTCCACATGCGGAAAGTGCCGCTGGCCCAGGATGTCGATGCTCGCGTGGTCGCCCGGGGCACGCCGGGCTTCTCCGGGGCCGATCTCGCCAATTTGGTCAACGAGGCGGCCTTGATCGCGGCCCGGGCCGGCCGCCGTGCCGTCAGCATGGCCGACTTCGAAGCGGCCAAGGACAAGGTGATGATGGGCAGCGAGCGCCGCTCCATGGTCATGACGGAGGACGATAAGCGCCTCACCGCGTATCACGAGGCCGGCCACGCCCTGGTGGGCTTGCTGGTGCCGGGTAACGACCCGCTCCACAAGGTCACGATCATCCCGCGTGGTCGCGCGCTGGGCGTGACCATGAATCTGCCGGAACGCGACCGCTACGCCATGCGCAAGAGCGAGATCGAAGCCCGCCTTGCCATGATGTTCGGCGGTCGCATCGCCGAGGAGCTGATCTTCGGCGCCGACAACGTGACCACGGGCGCCGGCAACGACATTCAGCAGGCCACCAACCTGGCGCGGCGCATGGTGACGGAGTGGGGGATGAGCGACGCCCTCGGCCCGCTCCGCTACACCGACAATGAGGAGCAGGTGTTTCTGGGCCGCTCCTTCTCCCAGGCCCAGACCGTTTCGGACGGCACGGCCCAGGCGATCGATGCCGAGGTGCGCCGGGTGATCGAGGCGGCGGAGGAGCAGGCCCGGCAAGTCCTCACCGGCAACATGGCGGCGTTGCACGCCGTGGCGAAGGCGCTGCTGGACTATGAGACCCTGAGCGGTGATGAGGTGCGCGCGATCCTGGCCGGGGGGGCGGTGGTTCGCCCGGACCCGTCGGACGACGATCGCCCGGCCGGGCGCAGCACCGTGCCCAGCAGCGGTGGTGGATCGTCCCGCCGCCGGCCGCCGATCATCGGCCCGCCGCAGATCCAACCGCAGGGTTAGATTGGCAAGTTGTTGGATTGCGTGAGTGCGAAACCGCCCCCGGCGCTGCCCGGGGGCGGTTTTTTGCACGTTTCTGCGACCCTTGATTGGCGACTCGCCGAAATTCGCGCCGCAACTTCAGGGTGTTAAAGAGAACATTAGAACGACTCCAGGGTGTTTCACGTGAAACACTTTGAAATGCGTTTAAGTCGCATTCTCAAACAAGCCTAAACGACTGATATTGAATAAGAAACGCCGTTGGTAGGGGCGGTGTTTGATGTGTTCCTTTAATGTTCCAGCGCTCATTGTTGTGTGAGGCTCCATAGACGTCGTCATGGCCGGGCGGTGGTAGCGGCTAATATGAGCTGAATCCCTCGTCAGGGTCACTGGCCTGCTCGATTGGAACGAGCGACACTTGCTCACCCGAGAAAAACTTCCTCACGTGCTGGGACACATCAGCAGCGGTAGTATCGCCAAGGCCGAGCTTCTCCGCGAAAGCTCGGCCTGGATGCAGCACGTCCCATAACGAACGATGCTGAGTCGCGCGACGCTGGCCAGGGTCTTTGTTGCCAAATCCGTCGATTAAAATATTCCAGATGGGCGCAAATTTCTCGATAAGCATGTTTTCACCGAGGGGTATCCAAATATCGTCGACGACAAGGGATCTATAATAGAAATCAGTGAGCTCAATATTTTGAACTTGGTCAATAGATGTCGCATGCTGACCCAACCGGTCTCGAAGTGCGCGGCCAGTGGCCGCCTCTAATCCTAACCCACCCTTTCGCGCCCCCTTTGGTACAGCCTTGCCGACATAGATTGGCTGCTCGAATTTGCCGTCTCGATTCTTCCGTGCCAGAGGTGCGTATGCCTCGAACGACCCAGTATAATAAATCGCGTACACGCCGGCGCCGATAAGGTTCTCTGTCTCGATCAAGGGCGCGACGGGTGTTCGCAGAAGTGCTTCCGCAACGCTTTGACCAAGGCTTATCTTGTCAAGGGGGTTGAAAGGCGGGGCCGTCAAGCGCTCCTCCTCACCAGGTGCTCGCGCACGCTACGAGCGACGACCTCGGCCAAAGCAACGGGAACCGCGTTTCCAAGCTGACGCATGGTCTCGCTCCATGAGCCATGGAACAGAAATTCATCTGGAAACGTTTGAAGTCGGGCGCTCTCGCGAACGGAAAAATACCGGATCGAACCATCAGGACGGCGAAGCATGTTCTCACCGCCCGGAACGCCATGATCGCCGGCCTTCAGAGTTTTCGCAGGCTCGTCGAGTGGGCTTCCTGTATGTCCGGGATAGCTCCGCGCTCCGGGCTGAAAGACATGATTCGGATAACTCGCGGCCGACGTTGGGTACTCTTCAGGATCGGGAAGACTCCTTAACGCGTCTCGAACCGTTCTCCATGGCAACAGATCTGGCTCCACCGAGCGGGCGGCTGCAGCTTTAACTCGTCTATCGCCAGGGCGTTGGCGTCTCGAAATCTCGTGACCTTCCCAATATTCGCCAGATTCCAACTGAGACCACAACATCGCCTCGCGAGAATGAGTTGGTCTCGGGTACGACCATTCAATTCCAAGGTCAGCGCGAAACCCAACGATGAACACACGTTCACGTTTCTGCGGAACGCCGTAGTCCGCAGCATTCAAGACACGCTGCACAAGCCGATAGTGAAGACCTTTGATTTTCCCGTATGTTTGGTGGCGTTCCAGACGAGCGTGATGGTCTTGCCAGGTTTCTCCCCTTGACAAGGTTATTTCAGGATATGCTAGTTGCAGCTTCACGTACTCAAGATAGTTGGAAAACGCTGCTCTTGTCAGGCCCTTGACATTTTCGATCAGAAAGGCCTGCGGGGCAAGTTCTCGAACCGCGCGAATTGCCTCGGGAAACATATCTCGCTTGTCAAGATGGCCACGATGCTTGCCGCAAATCGAGAACGGCTGGCAGGGTGGGCCGCCTGAAACAAGGTCTATCTCGGAACCGAGGTCTGAGAACTTGAACCCAGTGATATCTCTCTCAGTGAGGGGCCAATGAACAACGGGCTCTAAGCCACGGTCTTGGTTTTCTCGGATCGTGTCACAGCAGTATTTGTCCCACTCAATAACAGCTGCAGGCGTAAAGCCCGCACGGCTTACCCCGATACCGAGACCGCCAGCACCGGCGAAGAGTTCAACTGATCGCATGTTGCCTCCTGTAGGAAGCTCTGAATTTTGTTCCCCAATTGTTCCTTATGCCCGGTTTCGCACTCCCAAACAACTAAGAAATTCCATCCGAGCTCCCGAAGTTCAGCTTGCTTTTTCTCATCACGCTGGCGGTTACCTTCGAGCTTTGGGAGCCAAAAATCGAGGCGGGACTTTGGAAGGCGCGCCATCCTACAGGCTGAATCGGGGTGCCGGTGCCAAAAGCAGCCATGCACAAATATCACCTTCCGAAGCTTCGGAAATACTAAATCTGGTATTCCAGGTAGGTCGCGACGATGCAGACGGTAGCGGTAGCCCATGCGATGCACCATTCGGCGCACAACCAACTCCGGCTTGGTGTTTTTGCCGCGTACGCGGCTCATGCGCTCGCTGCGCTCGGAAGGGCTCAAGGTATCCGCCATGCGCGTTGCTTTCTTCTCGTAGCCTCCCTTCTAACCGAATCACTCCTCGCCAGAGATGCGCAGGTTGCGGATGGCAAGCCCACTTCGGATCGAGGTCAACCAGGGCCAGTGGTGATGAGCCGGCGCGTTGGAGCCGAGGCAGCGGCGCGGAGACGAGAGGATAATCCCATGTGATTGCGGGTAAGTGGCAAAGCATCGCTTGCCCGCACACACCAGGCCATGACGATGACGCGTGTTTCCCGTCTTCCGGATTGCGCCGGGGGAGTGGGAGACTATCGCCGAC